>CAMWXD010000031.1 GCA_947178105.1 uncultured Eubacterium sp.
CGGAAAAGAGATAAAAGACCATACGGTTATCAGGGATATCGATCATCCTTATAGTAAAGAGGGCGGTATTGCTGTTCTCAAAGGAAACCTGGCTCCGGACGGATGTGTAGTAAAGAGGGCTGCGGTTGCGGAGAATATGATGAAACATACAGGCAGGGCAAGGGTATTTGATGGGGAAGAACCTGCGTTAAATGCAATTTACGCAGGAGAAATACAGGCAGGGGATGTTGTTGTAATTAGATATGAGGGCCCAAAAGGCGGGCCGGGTATGCGTGAAATGTTAAATCCTACATCGGCTATTATGGGCAGTGGTTTAGGAGACAGCGTAGCGCTCATAACAGATGGCAGATTTTCCGGGGCTACCCGTGGAGCGGCGATTGGCCATGTATCGCCAGAGGCAGCAGCCCAGGGAAATATCGCTTTCATTCAGGATGGCGATATGATAGAGATAAATATACCTGCAAATACAATTAACGTCCTGGTTTCAGATGAGGAGCTGGAAAATAGGAGAAAAAATTTGGTTCCTTTTGAAATCAAAGTAAAAAAAGGCTATTTAGCAAGGTATTCAAAACTGGTTACATCAGGCTGCAAAGGTGCAATATTGGAGTGACCTGTCGAAAGGAAGTGGTATCATTGAACAGTAATCTGACTGGTGAAAAAATGAATATAGAAAAACAATTTAATCTGATCGCAGAAGAATATGACCATAACCGAAGAAAGTTTATTCCCTGCTTTGATGAATTCTACAAGAATACAACAGAATTTATTGTTTCAAATATAAAGAAGCCAAAACAAATTGTTGATTTAGGCGCCGGAACAGGTTTATTAACATATTTCTGGTATCAGCAATGGCCTGATTCTAAATATGTGCTTGTGGATATTGCCGGTGAAATGCTGAATGTTGCCCGAAAAAGATTTGAGGGTATTGAAAACATATCCTATCAAAGCGAAAATTATATCCGCAAGCTCCCCGATATTCTTTTTGATACGGTTATTTCAGCCTTATCCATTCACCATTTAGAAGATAAGGATAAGAAGAAGCTGTTTGCAAGAATATATGACAGCCTGCCGGATGGCGGGTTATTCGTAAACTATGACCAGTTTTGTGCCGGGCAGCCAGAAATGGATCATTGGTTTCATTCTTTTTGGGAAAGTCAGTTAGCAAACAGTGGATTAACGGATCAAGACATAGAGTTATGGAAAGAACGCAGGAAATTAGACAGAGAATGTACTGTCGGGCAGGAAGTGGATATGTTGAAGGACAGTGGATTTAAAATGGTTAAGTGCGTCTATTCTTATCAAAAGTTTTCTGTGATTGTTGCCATTAAATAGTGTATCAGGATATTGGATTCCTGCTTGTCATTTATTTTGATGGATATAAAAACTTTGAAATTTCAAATTAGCAAAGACAGCGGCAAAAAGAAATATCCTCGGGTTCAGGTCAATTCTGACTGTTATGCCGACGGATGGGTTTGCTTTCTTCCACACCTTTTAACAGGAATCCATATCTGTGCATAATAGTTGTCGTCATTCGTGCCATTTGGATACTTGTCTGGCGAGGCATACATTTCAACGCAATATCCTGCCGCAAATTTATAATCCTGCAGCGTTTCCCATCTGCGGGTCAATATTTTGCCGTACATTCCGCAGACATATTTCCCCTTTCCCGAAGCATAATGTTCCTGCCAATACAAAGGGATTTCCTGTTTTGCATTTTCATAGCTAAACTCCTTCGCAGTTGCCATTCATGGCGGGCCAGGTGCAGCGGGATCGGCATTGGGGCTCGCAAGGCTGATCGCAGAGGCGCATGGGGTGTGGAACCAATGCAGTCAAAAGATACGATGGACGGATGGGGCAGAAAACGATGCATATTAGCGGCGGTTAGGCGCAATCTGCGGCCGCGTGGACGGATACCAGGAAGAGGAGTTGTGGGACGAAGAAAGGTTTGGGAAAATAACCTGCCCGGTGGTACTGATTCAGGGAGCGGCTAACCCACACCCCGCGGCGCTCCGTGGAGAGAAAATATGCAAGAGAGGAATTTGCAGGGGTGCTGTGTTCGGAGCTGGAAGGATGATAAACAACACGCCAGTATGTAAAAATCCGTGCATTGATACATGAAAAATCTGACTTTTGGAAGCAGGTTTGCAGAAAAGACAATTTGCAGCCTGCTTTTGCTCGTATTTTCAGGGTATTTCTAAGGCGGAGAGTATGGTAAAATAAATGAGACGAACCTAACAAACTTATTTTGAGGATTCTTATGAAAAAGAAAATGACGAGCGTATTTTTGTGTGCGGTACTGGCGGCGGGCAGCGTCCTGACAGGATGCGGCGCCAAAGACAACTATCAGGAGTTTTTAACAGTAGACATATTTGACCCAGTGGCAAACGAGCAGGGCATACAGTCCGGCTGGTTTGCAAAGATTGTGAAGGAAAAATTTCACATGGAGCTAAACATTATTGCTCCGAATGTGTCAGGCGGCGAAGCATTGTTTCAGACGCGTGCAGCAGCGGGAAATTTGGGTGACCTGGTGATTACCGGCACAGAAGGCGGACGTTTCAGGAATATGGTAGAGGCAGGATTGCTCATGGATATGACCGAGTTACTGGAAGAGAAAGATGTGCTGAAGCATTATGAAACAGCGATCCAAAAGGCAAATGAGGATGCAGGGCAGGAGGGGATTTATGCGGTTCCGAGTGAGATATCAGCGCAGTCGCCAAAAGTGCCTACAGAAGGGACGGATCCGCTTGTTGCAGCCTATGTCCGCTGGGATGCGTATGAGGCAGCCGGTTATCCGAAAATCCGTACGCTGGAAGACTGGATTCCGGTGATGAAGCAGCTACAGGAGCTTGTCCCAAAAAGCGACAGCGGAAAAAAGACGTATGCGATTTCACTGTTTAGAGACTGGGACAGCAGCATGATGATGTGTGCAAAAAATTATGCTTCCTTTTATGGATATAATGAGCTTGGTTTTGTATTAAGCAAAGCCGATGGAAGCGATATACAAGATATACTGGATGAAGACGGGCAGTATCTGAGGGCACTGCGTTTTTTATTTGCAGCAAATCAGGAGGGGCTGGTTGATCCAGAGTCAGCAATGCAAAATTATGAGACGCTGGCAGATAAATACCGGGACGGGCAGATTTTAACCTCGATCTGGTCTTGGCAGGGGCGGGATCTGTACAATCGCGAGACAGATCCAACGGAAGGGCTGACACATAAGGAGATGGGCAAGGGTTTTTATCCGGTTTTGATTGAAGATGCACAATGCTATTCGAACGGCTGCTATTCGCAGGGCAATGCAAAACTGGTTATTGCGATCGGAAGCAATGCGAAGGATCCACAGCGCATGGCGGATTTTATAGACTGGCTCTATTCTCCTGAAGGGATGGAGATTGCTGGACAGGCAGCCGGTGCCGGCGGGCCGGAAGGGCTTGCATGGGAGATGGAGGATGGCAGGCCGGTATATACGCCGTTTGGTATGCGGGCGCTGCCGAGCAACGATGTCCCTGTCCCGCAAGCGTGGGGAGGGGCAGAGGCAGGATCCTGGAGAGACGGCGCACCAGCGCTTAATTTTAAGGCGCTTTCACCAGTGGATATCAACCCAAAGACAAACGAACCGTATATGACGGCAATGTGGTCTTCGGTTCTGGAAAAAAACAATACGCAGATTGACCTGGACTGGCAGGATTATGCAGGCGGCGCGAAAACATGCATGGAATTTCTGGAATCCAAAGGGGCGCTTGCTGTTGCACCAGGGACTTCGTATATTGCACCGCAGGAAGATCCAGATGTTACGGTTTTGCGCAACAGGTGCCAGTCGGTCATTGTCAGCCAGTCATGGAAGATGGTATTTGCAGAAAACGAGGAAGCATTCGATCAGCTTTTGCAGGATATGCGGGAGACGGTAAACGGCATTGGATATGCACAGGTGCTTGCGGTAGATCTGCACAATGCCAGGGACGAGGCGGCGTCCCGAAAGCAGGCAGTGGCAGCGTATGAAACATTTAACAAGGAAAGGAACGAGTGAAACTATGAACACAGGAAAGTTTAATTCTGTCAATCCTATCAACCCTATCATACAAGCGATAAATACGCTATTTAATTATGCCATGCTCAACCTCGTATGCTTAATTACATGCCTTCCAGTTATTACAATCGGGACAGCCCTTTCGTCGCTATATTATGTAGTGCTAAAGGAAGCAGACGGGGAGGCAGGGTATCTGGTACGCCCGTATCTGAGGGAACTGAAACACAATATGAAAAACGGGACGGCTGCGTTTTTGATCTTTTCTGGCACCGGGGCAGCATTGCTGTTTAACCTGTTGTTCTGGCCGGCACAGGGGAATCCGTTTTCAGCAGTGATCACCGGAGTGCTTGCCATACTTACGGTGATCTGGCGGACAGTATCGCATTATACGTACCCACTGATTGGTAGGTTTGTCAATACGCCGTTGCAGTCGATCAAAAATGCATGGGGACTGGCGCTTGTAAACTGGAAGCAGACGCTGCTGCTGCTGGTGATCGATATAGTGCTTGCCGGATTTTACCTGTTCTTTCCATTAAAGATCGTGCTGCTTGCCGTGCCGCTGGCTGGATTTGTATTGCCTGCCTGCTGGCGGGCAAAAGTGCTGCTTCGCGTATTTGCTCCATATGAAGCCACACAGAACGGGCAGCCTTGAACAGGTTGCCCGTTATTGTTGGCTTGTTATTTCGTTGTATCCTTTTCCTTTGGAAATGTGCTTCTTTAATTTTACTGTGTAAGCGCTGCCTTGCCTTTGACCATATCTGTCAATATCTCTGCCGCATCATTCATTCCAGAGCTTTCCAGCTCAGAAACCATCTTGTCATAAGCACTGTCAAAATCAGCTTCGCTTCCAATCACACAGCCTACCAGGGAAGCTTGAGCAACTTCGTCCAGCTTGTTGCTGATCTCGACAAAGTCTGTCGGCATGGAATACGCCCAGGTCGGAGGGAATGCAGGCGTTTCAAATTCGGAAGGCTGCGGGAAGATGTCTACCAGCAGTTCTACATTCCATGCTTTACATGCTGCCTGCTGTTCTTCATTGTACTCTGCGATAATCGATTCTTTGCTGTCTGTTGTATAAGTGCTGCCTGTGGAATCTGTGACGCCGGTGCCATAGCATGGGAATGGATAGTTATGGAATCCTACGCCGGTTGTTTTCTTGTAGTCTTTATTTTCTGCTTCTTCTTTGATCTCTTCTTCTGTGCGGTAGCGGTGGCCGTTTTCGTCAATCTGGTAGTTCGTTCCTTCAATGCCCCAGTTTACAAGTACCTGGCCTTCATCGGAGCAGATATAATCTAAAAATTTGATTGCTGCGACTGGATCTTCGCAGGCGGTTGTGATGCCGACGCCCTGTCCGGTTGCAAGCCCCTGATACATAAGGGAAGGAGCCTTTGTATCTTTGTCTGCTGTCAGAGGAAGCCCGCAGTAGGTTTGTTCCAGCTTGCCGTCGGACTTGAGTATCTTTTCAGCGTCTATATAATCCCACTGGGTATCCAACAGGGCAAGGACGCGCCCGCTGGCAATCTTTGCGATATAGTCGTCGTGGGTCTGGGTTGCAAATTCCGGGTCTAAAAGGCCTTCGTTATACAGCCTGTTCAGCCATTTAAAGTAGTCACGGATTTTATCGGAGGTAAACTTGTATGTCGCATGATAGCTGTCATCGATCAGCCACTGCCCGTTGTCTGGTGCGCCTTCTGCAATATAGCCTGCCGGATTGCCGAGGGTAATCATCCAGTGCCAGTCTGATGCGGAAAGCGTAATGCCGATCGTATCCGCACCGTCTTCTGTCTTTGGATGCGCTTCTTTATAAGACTTGAGCATCTGTTCAAACTCTTCGAGTGTTTCCGGGATTTTATAATCATTTTCTTTCATCACTGCCCACTGTACCTGTGCAGTGCCGGAATCTTCAAATTTGGTGCCGCCCATCGCATAAGAGGATAGCTGATAAATAGCCGGGTCGTCTGCGGAATATTTCAGCTTATCAAATTCGTCTCCGTACATTTTTTTAATATTCGGGCCATGCTCTTCGATCAGGCCTGTCAAATCGAGCATCACACCCGCATCGATCAGGCTGCCCGCATCGCCCTTTGCGTAGATGAGGTCAGGGAAATTCTGTTCTGCAATCATCAAAGAAATTCGTTGCTTGTCTTCGCCTACAGGATGGTCTACGTTTAGCTTTACGCCTGTCTTTTCGGTTAATACCTGTGCCACCGGGTCAGTCCATGGATCGTCCTCAGTAAGGTCTGCATTGTAGAAAGTCAGTTCGGTTACTTCGCCGCTGCCGCCGTCGCCGGAATCGTCAGTTCCGGTTCCTGCGTTTGTGTTTGGAGTATTATTGCTGCTTTCTTTGCCGCCGCATCCGGCGAGTGCTCCAGCCGTTAATGCGGCTGCTAAGATGAAAACGCCTAGTTTTTTAGCTTTCATATTTTTCTCTCCCTTTTTATTTGATAGAATTGTTTGTGTAACGATTGGTGTCAGCAGGTTTTCTTTGATGACAGGAGCCTTGGCTGTATCAGTCTTTGACCGCGCCCAGCGTCATGCCGCCTACAAAATATTTTTGCAGGAATGGGTATACGATCAGAATTGGTACGGTTGCTACGATTGTGATTGCCATACGTACAGACATCGGTGAAACTGCGTTTTTAAGCTGTGAAGACGCTGCATGAGGGTCAACACGGATGGATGCCTGTTCCATAATCTCATACAATACGTATTGCAGCGTCGGCAGGTCTCTGGCGTACAGGTATGTATCCATAAAGGAATTCCATTGCCCTACCGCATAAAACAAAGCGACAGTTGCCATCGAAGGTGTACAAAGCGGCAGGATCACCCTGCTGAATATGACAAAATCATTTGCGCCGTCCAGCCTTGCCGCTTCCTGTAAAGCGTCCGGCAGGCCCTCGATAAAGGAACGCATTAAGATCACGTTATATACCCAGATCAGTCCGGGAATAATATATACGAGGAAGCTGTTGCTCAGCTTTAGCGTCCTTGTCAGCAACAGGTATTCCGGGATCATGCCGCCGCTGACATACATCGTAATGATAAACAGGATCGTAAAGGATTTGTGAAAATAAAAATCCTTTCGGCTGAGCACGTAGGCAAGCATAGCTGTACAGATGACGCCGATGCCGGTTCCGATCAGCGTCCTTGCCACGGACATAGCAAACGCGCTGCCAAGGTTGTTTTCTTTAAAGATGTAAGTATAGTTACTGAGCGTGAATTTTCTTGGAATAATAAAGTTTACATCCCGCATCGTATCCATCGAATCATTGAGTGAAATTGCAAGTACGTTCAGGAATGGATAGACCGTAATTACGATCAGAAGCAGGCAGAATACGAGCAGGATATAGTCGAGTGTTTTTTCGCCGCCGCTGCTTTTTTTCTGAAAATCATTTTTTGCCATGATGCCGCCTCCTATACAAGTTTGCTTTCGCCGATCATGCCGGCGACTTTATTTGCGATAAACAACAGGATAATGCCGACAACGGACTGGAACATACCGATCGCCGTACCAAGCCCATAGTTGTTGCTGCCGATACCGCGGACATATGCAAACCAGGAAAGAACCATGGCATGATCCTGTACAATACTGTTGCTTAACAGCATCTGGCGCTCCATGCCTACATTGAGTGCGCCGCCGACATTCATAATCAGCAGGACGATAATCGTCGGCTTGATGCTCGGAAGCGTTACATGCCAGATCCTTTTGAGGCGTCCGGCTCCGTCTACCTTTGCTGCTTCATACAGGCCCTGGTCAATGCCTGCCATTGCGGAGAGATAGATAATCGCATCCCAGCCCATCTCCTTCCAGACGTTGATAAAGCAGACGACGATCCAAAAGACAGGGGAATTTGTAGACATCAGGTGCAGCTTTGTATTCAGCAAAGTATCCACCGCGCCGCCGTCGTTTAAAAGCATTTTTGCGATGCTGGCGATGATAACCCATGATACAAAGTGCGGAAGATAAGATACGGTCTGCGTGATCTTCTTAAACCGTGTAAAGCACAGTTCATTTAACACAAGTGCAAAGAAGATCGATGTTATGGTGCTGATGGCGATGCCAAGCAGGCTCAGGCCGATCGTGTTGATCATTGTCTGCCCAAACAGACGGTCGGTAAAAGCTTTTACAAAATTGTCAAAGCCGACGAATTCCCTCTCCCATACCGGCAGTGCAAAGGTGCCTGGCTTGACTTCCTGGAATGCCATCGTCCATCCCCATAACGGGATGTACTTGAAGATAATCAGCCAGACGACAAATGGCAAAGACATTGCCAGAAGGTATCTTTGCTTCCACATGAGACTTAAGGAAAACTTTGTTTTACCTGTACTTCCTTGTTTCTTCTTCATTTTCTTAACCTCCTTTTCTGAAAATATTATAAAGAAAATGAAATTTTTGTGATACGGTATGAATTGCAGTGGTTTTACGTTCATTTTTTGACGTTGCAGAAAGGAAGATTTTCTGGTATTTTGGAAACAGAAACAATGAGAAATTTGATTTTTCCGGGGTTTTTATAAAGGAAGAAGGATTTCAGGCTAAAGATTACAGGAGGAGTTGTCTAGGATGAAGGAATTGGTTATGAAGGATTACTTACAGAACATTGACAGGGCGATTCAGCAGGGCCCTTTTTTGGATACCTGGGATTCGCTGAGCAGCGCTAAGGTACCGGCATGGTTTGCAGATGCAAAATTCGGTATTTTTATTCACTGGGGATTATACAGCATTGCGGCGCATAAGAATGAATGGTATTCCAGAAATATGTATATCAGGGAAAAGGAAGAATGGGATTTCCACAGGAAAACGTTTGGTGCACATACGGAATTTGGGTACAAGGATTTTATTCCGCTGTTTCTTGCAGAGCAGTTTGACCCGCAGGAGTGGGCAGAGCTGTTTGCGCAGGCAGGTGCGAAATATGTGATGCAGGTGGCGGAGCACCATGACGGCTTTCAGATGTATGACAGTGCGGTTTCAAAATGGAATATGGCAGCGATGGGCGCGCACAGGGATGTTTTAGGAGAGGTAAAGGCAGCGTGCGAAAAGCAGGGGCTGCGGTTTTGTACTTCTTCTCATCGGGCGGAGCACTGGTTTTTTATGTCGCATGGCAGGGAGTTTGCCAGCGATGTCAAGGAGCCGCTTGTACGGGGTGATTTTTACTGGCCTGCAATGCCAGAGCCGGATCATCAGGATCTTAAGAGCACGCCATATCCGTCGGAAGAATTTTTGCAGGACTGGCTTGTGCGTACGTGCGAGCTGGCGGAAAAATATGAACCAGCACTTTTGTATTTCGACTGGTGGGTTCAGCATGAAGCATGGAAACCGTATCTGAAAAAGGCAGCGGCATATTATTATAACCTGAGCGTACGAAAAGGCATACAGACGGCAGTTTGTTATAAGCATGATGCGATGATGTGGGGCAGTGGGATTCCAGAGGTAGAACGCGGCAGCTTCCGGGAAGCGAAGCCTTATGTCTGGCAGACGGATACCGCGATTGCAAACAATTCCTGGTGTTATACAGATTCGCTGGAATATAAGGATGCGGGAGAGCTGATTCGGCTGCTTGCGGATGTGGTCAGCAAAAACGGAAACCTGTTGCTGAATATTGGGCCGAAAGGGGACGGCAGCATCCCGGATACGGACAGGCAGATTTTGATGCAGATTGGAGATTGGCTGAACAAAAACGGCGAGGCGGTGTATGGGAGCCGTGTGTGGCGCGTATCTCACGAAGGGCCTACGCAGGCATCCGAAGGTCAGTTTACGGATGCGTGCGCGCCGCAGTATCAGGAGAAGGATTTTCGGTTTACGTCAAAGGGCGGCAGCATTTATGTATTTGCGATGCATTACCCGAAGCATGGAACTATTACAGTGCGCTCGCTTGCAAAAAGCACCGATCAGAATACACCGAAGTTTCACGGGCTGATTGCGGATGTGAAAGTGCTTGGAGAAGAACGCATGCCGGTGTGGACAGTGGATGCAGAAGGGCTGCATGTAAAGCTGCTGATTGCGGACAGGAGATTTCCGGTTGTGCTGCGGGTGCAGGTTGTGTAATTGTTGCCATGATTGCTACCGTCCATTATTACAGTGAATGGGTATACAGTGCGAATCTGGGAATTGCTCAAAAGCAATCGAGCGCAGGAGCGCCTTGGCACCAGTATCTTGTAAAATATGACAAGGTGACGGCAGGCAGTGGAATGTTAATTTTGCTGGATGCAAAAAGAAAACATCACCCCGGTCGGCGTATTGCAGACGGTACAGCAGCTTTCATGCTGCGTCAGTATTTTTTGAACGAGATAGAGCCCAAGCCCGCTGCCGCCGGTTTTTCTGCTTCTGGACTGTTCAACGCGGTAAAAGGCGTCGAACAGCTTTGGCAGACAGTCGTCAGGAATGTGGCTGCCGCTGTTTTCAACGCTGAACTGTACCTGTCCCTGGCCTGCGGCAAGCAGGATCTTTATGTCTGCATTCGGCGGCGCATATTTGACCGCATTGCCGATCAGGTTTGAGAACACTTTTTCAAGCAGCAGTTTGTTTCCGCGGATGTATGCGGTTGGCGGCAGCTCGCAGTACAGGTGCAGATGTTTGCTGATCATCAGGTCTTCGGTCGTGTTTAAATAGCTGCGAATGAGAGGCACGCAGTCAAAAGGCTGCATCGGAAAGCTGGCGTTTGCTGCTTCCAGCCGCGATATGGTTACGATTTCCTGTACCATATGCTCCAGTGTTTCTGCGGTTTCCAAAGACTTTGCCAGATACTTTTTGTGGTTTTTGTACGCGCCAATGCCGAGCAGCATTCCTTCCAACTGTCCTTTGATGACCGTAACAGGCGTTTTTAATTCGTGCGATACGGCGGAAAAAAAGTCTGTGCGTGCCTGTTCGAGCGCTTTTTCATGGGCGATATCTGCGGCAAGCTTTTCATTGGCGTTTTGCAGGCAAGCCAATGCGTCGGCAAGACGGCAAGACAGTTCATGCAGGTTATGCTCCAGAATCCCCAGCTCGTCGGAGCGGGCGTTTGCAGGCTGCCAGTCAAACTGCAAACGGGACATTTTTTTGGAAATGCGGCAAAGCTTTAACACAGGCTTTGTAATAATGTGCGCATAGAGCAGCGATGCCGTAAGCGCAGCAGCGATACAGAGCAAAAGCAGTGCTGGCAGGATGCGCAGGAAAGCCTGTTTTAGCTGCGCAGTCTGTTCGGCAGAGCCATAGACGACCAGCAGGTACCGGGTGCTGTCATCCGCGAAGGAAAAGAAATAACTGCCGGATAAAACCGGGCTGCTGTCAGCCTCAGAAGCATCTTCTGAGGATATTGCCGTGCCGGGCTGTTCCTGTACCAGATTAGCTTCATAGGTATGATTGGTGATGTACTCCGCAGTATTTGGCAGAGGAATCCATGTGCCGCTGCTGGTATACAGTTCTGCGTAGCTGATGGCTGGGTTTTGGAGAAATTGCGAAAATAATCCGTCGCTGTCTGCCATAGGCACCTGTTCCAGCTCAGCGATCAGGCTGTGCGCCTGTTCGTCCAAAGCCTCGCTCAGGCGGTTGGAATACGTTTGCGGCATCAGGCAGGCAAGAATGCCATATACAAACATACTGATGCCAAACAGCAGAGCTACAGTCAGCAGAAATACTTTTGCAAACAGGCTGTCTGCCAGCCTTTTTTTATCTTTTATCAATTTTATATCCCACCCCTCTGATTGTATGGATAAAATCAATGCCCAGCTTTTTGCGCAGGTTTTTAATATGTGTATCCACCACCCGCTCATCCCCGTAAAAATCGTATTTCCATAGCTTGTCCAGCAGGTTCTGCCTTGTCAGCACGCGGCCCTGATGGGTAAGCAGCTCCCGCAGGATCTCAAATTCCCGCTGCGTCAGCTCATAAGCCGTGCCGTCTACGGTAGCAGTAAAGCCGTCCAGGTCTAACACCAGGTTTTGGTAGGAAATTACCTGCGGCGCCTCGGATGCAGGGTGGGTGCTGCGCCGCAGAACGGCGGCGATTTTGCGGATCAGCACGGGCATGGAAAAGGGTTTGGTAATATAATCGTCAACAAGCAGGTCAAGCCCGCGGATCTGTTCTTCCTCGCCGCTCAGCGCAGTCAGCATGATAATCGGGACCTGCGACTGCCTGCGCATCCATTCACAGACAGAAAAGCCGTTGATCTTTGGGAGCATAATGTCTAAAAGAATCAGGTCAAACTGGGTTTGTGCAAACAGAGCCATGGCTTCCATCCCGTCGTTTGCCGCGGTAACCATATAGCCTGCTTCCTGTAAAAAATTTACCAGCAGTTCCTGGATATCTGGTTCGTCTTCGACGACCATGATTTTATGGGATTGTTGCGTTTGCTTCATGGATAACACCTCCAAACCAAGTATAACACAGAAATTTGTGATTCCTGTGTTTTTTTGAAATTGCGGGTAAAACAGGCCACATTTTCTCAGATGCTTTTCCGATACTCCGCCGGACTGACGCCTACATACTTTTTAAACTTTTTATGGAAATAATCGACATTGGAATATCCTACAAGCTGCGCTACTTCATATACCTTATACTGTCCGCTGGCTAAAAGCTCTTTGGACTGTTCGATGCGAAGCTCGTCGATATAGGCGTTAAAATTCTTTCCGGTCGTCTTGCAGAAGATCTTTCCGAGGTAGGAGCTGTTGTATCCAAACAGCTCCGCAATCGTACCGAGCTTTAGGTTTTCCTGGTAATGATGGGCGATATAGTCTACGATTCCGTCCATAACGCTTTCCCTGGTTGGAGAACCGATCGTATTTGCGCACATCTCAAACTGCACCATAAAAAACCGCAGAATTTCATACAGGTAATATTTTTCCTCTACGGTGCTGATAATGGCGGCATTGCTTGGCAGCGGAATCTCCATGCTGCCATAGGTGCGGCTGATCACTGCTTTGACCTGGATCATAATATCCGCCAGGTAATGCTTTAAGATCGACACCTCGTCGTTGGAATAATACAGGTCGGTACGGATCTTTTGAAGCTGTTCCTGTATCATCCGCCGATTGCCGGTCTGGATATAGTCGGCGATGCGCTGTGCATAGCGAGTCTCCATGTCGGAGCTGCTTACATTTTTCTCATAGTCCTGCGGGATGTCCTGGTAGCCGAGCACATGCTGATTGTAGCCACAGAAAAAACGGCGTTTCATCAGCAGGCTGGCATCTTCATAGGAATGATGGATATGCTCGACGGAGTATACCGGCCGCCCATAGGTTAAAAACAGGGAATCCAGCGGAGAACCTTTCTGCGGCTGGCTGATATGGGTCGCGACCAGCTCCTGAAAACGTTTTAAGGCAAAGTCGCCTTTCAGCAAAATAATATCCTGGCGGTTGAGCACTATATGATCCAGCGAATTGTGGTTTTTATTTGCCAGGCGCAGGATATCCGCAAAGTCCCATGCTGTTCGAAAAGATTCCTGATTATAGTTCGTATAGAGCACGATCTGATACACCGGAGATTCCAAAATCAGGTCGTGATAGTCCAGGTAAAGGTAGTCTGCCTGGTTGCGTATAATCTCTGAGAGAATGGATTCCCTTGCTTTGTCGCGGTATACGTTCAGTTTTTTCTGCTGTTCCTGTTCCCGTTCCAGTGTCTCCTTTGCTTCCAGGACAGCGTGCATCAGCTCGTCCTCATCGATCGGCTTGGTCAGATAGCAGGTGACGCCGTAGCGGATCGCTTCCTTGGCATAGGCAAAATCAGAGTAGCCGCTTATAATAATAAATTTCCCAGAAAAACCCTGTTCCAGCGAAGCCTTTACGACTTCCAGGCCGCTCAGCTTCGGCATACGGATATCCATAAGTACGACATCAGGCTGGTGCTTTAGAATCTGAGCCAGGGTATCCGGCCCGTTTTTCCCTTCGCCGCAGATCACAAAGCCGAGAGCCTGCCAGTCCAGTAAATAGCGGATGCCTTCGCGGACATCGATTTCATCATCAGCAATGAACAGTTTCATACATAATCTCCTCTAAAATATGATATCTGATGTATCACGGATCTGTACCCGGCGCAGGCAGAACCAGCGTGACTGCGGTACCGAGCCGCATACGGCTTTGGATATGGATGCCGTAAGCACTGCCATAATAGAGCTGGATACGGTGGTAAATATTGTAAAGCCCGATGCTTTTTGAGGATTCCTCCGGATGATGCCGCATATTCTGCTGCATACGGTCAATTTGTTCCAGAGTCATGCCGCAGCCATTGTCAAAAATCACAATATGCAGCTTGTCCCCGCGTGTCAGGATGTGGATAATAATGCGCCCGTTTTCCTCCACGTCTTCCAGCCCATGCAGAATGGCATTTTCCACGACGGGCTGTAGCAGAAGCGGAAAGATCGAATACTCGTCCAGCTCGATTTGCGTGCGTATTTTCAGGGAATAATTTACCCGGTCATGGAAGCGGAGCTTTTGGATTGCGAGGTAAGTCTGGATATAATCCAGTTCTTTTTCCAATGTTGTAAAGGAAGTTGCTGTATTTTGCAGCACATAGCGCATCGATTTGCCCAAAAGCTTGATGCCGTTCGCCACTTCCAGACAGCCTGCTTTGATCGAGCGCATTCGGATGGTTTCGAGTGTATTGTACAAAAAGTGCGGATTGATCTGGCTTGCCAGCATTTTAAATTCCATGCGCTGCTGCTGGTTTTCCAGAAGCTGGGCACGGATCTGGGCTTCATAAATCGACGCTTCCTTGTGCAGAATATCCTGGATCATAATATTTAAGTCGGCAAATGCGTCTGATATTTCATCCTCTCCGGAATAAGCGTCAATCACATGATAATTGCCTAGGCTTGCGTTGTGCATCGCTTCTCGCAGTGCGATGACCCTGCTGCTGAAATAGTTGGAAAACAGGGAAATAAAGATGCTTGTGGCAATCAGGATCAGCAGGAGGATCGCCAGGTATGTGCGGGTGATTTTGCGGATATAGGCATAACCGCTGTCATTGACCGAGGCGATATAAAACAGGTCACGGGAATAGGAAGCAAGCAGCGGGGAGACAGAGCCGATCATTTTTTCTTCCAGATCTACCGTGCCTGTATAGGAAGCGTTTGCACCAGGCGCATAGGAGGTGATAAGGTCGTACTGTGGGGCGTTCCGGCTGCTGCGGTAAAAAATACCGTCGTCTTTCAGCCAGATGACGGTGTAAAGGCTGTTTCCCTCGATCCGGTTTTTGATATGGTTATTGCTCAGCGTCATATTTAAGATGGCGTAGCTGTTTTGCCTGGGCAAAAAGATATGCGAATACAGGCACAGCGATTCCATCTCATTTCCAAAATCATCAGACACCACCGTTTTGCTCCAAAACGGTGCGACAGAGCCGGAAGCACGCGCAAACCAGCCTTGTTTTCGGATGTCGTCTGTGATGTGACGAATATGAGCGCTTTCAGGAATCGTATCGTTGAAGGTGTAGATAACGATTTGGTGGATGGATACATCCTGTGACAAAAGCTCCGCCAGGTTGGTTTCGGTTAGAATATTTGTGGATCGTTCAGGCTCCATACGATAGTCTGTGGATAAAAATTTGACCAGTGCGCCGCTGTTTGCCAGTGTTTGGGAACGGTTGTAAATGTCGGAGGTAATATCTAACAGCAGGGATTTTACGCGCAGGTTGTCTGCGTACGCCAGTTCTTTATAGTGGTCCAACAGCAGGGAGCGTGAGCTGTAGACAAGGTAGCCGCCAATGATCGTCACAGGGACAAAGATGGCGATAAGATAGATCAGGTAGAGCTGTTTTTGTACTTTTATTTTATTAAAAATATGCTTCTTTCCTGGCATCTGTGTCTCCTTTGTGTACATCAGGATCATTCGGGCTGCTGCAAGCTGTACGTATATTTCTATTATATCGGCAGGCAGATCAAAAAGGAAGCAAAAGCGTAGAAAAAAAGCTGGTAGTTATTCGAGCAAAAATATAGTAACAATTAGTGATGCTGTAAAAACAGCAGATAAGATACCGAACAAAATGGGGACAATGATGGAATTTTTACAGTAGCATGTTTTTGCCGGAGCGGCTATAATGCAAATAACAATATTAGGATAAATGGAGGACGATACAATGTTATTTGGGAATGGATGCTGGCTGCAAAAGGAAGGCTGCGGATGTTTTGCGCCACAGGAAGTATATTTTGTAAAAAAGACAGAAGGCAAGGTAACGATCTGCGCGCCGACTGCAAAGATCCGGGAGCGCGGAGACACGCTGGGCGGGATTAACTTAACGGTCGAGATTACTTCGCCGATGCCGGAGGTGCTCCGTGTCAGGACAAGCCACCACCTAGGCGTTAAAAAGAGCGCGCCGGAGTTTGAGCTTAAGGCTGCGGAAAACCAGCCGCTTGCTGTGGAAGAGGACGCGGAAAAAATCCGCATTGCTTCCGGTAGCCTTGCGCTTGTGATTACAAAACAGACATGGAGCATGGCCTATGAGCGTGACGGGCAGGAGCTCACCTCCAGCACCGGGCGTGGGCTTGCTTATATGAAAACAGACTGGAAAGGCTTTGCTTATGATAAAGGGCCGCAGGATGCGTATATGCGCCAGCAGCTTGGCATTTCTGTCGGGGAGCTGGTGTATGGCATGGGCGAGCGTTTTACATCGTTTGTCAAAAACGGCCAGAGCGTGGATATCTGGAATGAGGACGGCGGCACGAGTACATATCAGTCCTATAAAAACATACCGTTTTATCTGACAAACAAAGGGTACGGAGTCTTTGTAAACCACCCGGAACAGGTATCCTTTGAAGTCGGGACAGAGCAGGTGTCCAAGGTGCAGTTCAGTGTGCCTGGGGAAAGCCTGGATTATTTTTTGATCAGCGGGAGCTCGATGAAAGAGGTGCTGATGCGGTATACCGATCTGACCGGAAAGCCGGCGCTGCCGCCGCAGTGGACGTTTGGGCTGTGGCTGTCGACTTCGTTTACGACAAACTACAACGAAGATACGGTTATGAGCTTTATCAACGGCATGTCCGCAAGGGGCATTCCGCTGCAA
This sequence comes from uncultured Eubacterium sp., assembly GCA_947178105.1. Taxonomy (GTDB): domain Bacteria; phylum Bacillota; class Clostridia; order Lachnospirales; family Lachnospiraceae; genus Eubacterium_J. The sequence continues at coordinate 16,996 of CAMWXD010000031.1, forward strand.
GTCTTTCATTTTGACTGCTTCTGGATGAAGGAGTTTCATTGGAGCGATTTTGTATGGGATGAGCGGGTATTCCCAGATCCGGCGGGAATGCTGCGCCGCATCCATGAAAAAGGCCTGAAAATCTGCGTCTGGATCAATCCGTATATCGGGCAGGAATCCTGCCTGTTTGCAGAGGGCATGGAGCATGGGTATTTTGTAAAGCGTACAAACGGAGATGTCTGGCAGTGGGATATGTGGCAGCCTGGCATGGCGCTTGTGGATTTTACGAATAAGCAGGCGTGGCGCTGGTATCAGGAAAAACTGGAAGCGCTGTTGGATATGGGCGTCGACTGCTTTAAGACAGATTTCGGCGAGCGGATTCCGACAGTGGATATCGTCTATGCAGACGGTGCAGATCCGGTAAAAATGCACAATTTTTACACATATTTATACAACCAGTGTGTGTTTGAACTGCTGGAGCGGAAAAAAGGCAAGGGCGAAGCTGTCCTGTTTGCACGCTCCGCTACGGCAGGAGGACAGAAGTTTCCGGTACACTGGGGCGGCGACTGCTGGTCTACGTATGAGGCGATGGCGGAAAGCCTGCGCGGCGGGCTGTCTCTGACAATGTCCGGTTTTGGCTACTGGAGCCACGATATTGGCGGTTTTGAGAGCACCTCTACGGCAGACGTATACAAACGTTGGGCAGCCTTTGGGCTGTTATCTTCGCATAGCCGGCTGCATGGCAGCCATTCCTATCGGGTACCGTGGGCATATGACGAAGGCGCTGTTGATGTCGTGCGTTACTTTACAAAACTAAAAATAGAATTGCTTCCTTATATATATAGCACCGCTGTACAGACATCGCGGACAGGCATCCCGGTGATGCGCAGCATGGTGCTCGAATATCAGGACGACCCTGCCTGCGCGTATCTGGACAGGCAGTATATGCTGGGAGACAGCCTGCTTGCAGCTCCGGTCTTTCATGCCGAGGGAATGGCAGAGTATTATCTTCCAACAGGCAGATGGACGAACTATCTGACAGGAGAAGAAGTACAAGGCGGCGTATGGCGCAGAGAGCACCACGGATATCTGTCTATACCGCTTCTGGTACGTGAAAATACAATCCTTGCAACTGCGTCAGGCACAGCTTCCGCAGACGAGCCGTATGCCGGGCGCCTGCTTGTCAAAGTATACGGGCTGAAAGAGAAGGCACATACGCAGGTGTTTCAGGGCAGCGGAAAAGTGCTGGAGCTTACGCTTGCCAAAAATGGAAATACCGTTACGATTCATTCGCAGGCAGAGCATCCGTATCGGCTTCAATTTGTAAACAGCAGAGCAGACAGCGTAAGCGGCGCGCAGGCAGAGCTCATACAGGAGGAAGCGGGAAGTACGCTGTCAGTTCCAGGAGCGGCGCAGGAGATTGTGATTACATTGGAGTAATTGCGTACGTACGAAAAATAAGGAAATGGAGAAACAGTATATGAATCATAAAATATGGTGCCGGCGTGCAGATGAGCTGCTGCAAAAGATGACGCTTGAAGAAAAGATCGGGATGATTCACGGCGCGCAGCTTTTTCAGACGGCAGGAGTGGAACGGCTTGGCATCCCGCCGCTTAAAATGTCAGACGGGCCGATGGGTGTCCGCCAGGAGTTTGAGGCTGCTTCATGGAAATCGGTCGGGTACAGCGACGATTATGTAACATATCTGCCATGCAATAGTGCAATCGCATCCACCTGGAACCGGAAAATCGCATACGATATCGGAAGCGTACTTGGGGAAGAAGCGAGAGGCCGCGGCAAGGATATCATTCTTGCGCCAGGCATTAATATCAAACGCAGCCCGCTGTGCGGGCGCAGCTTTGAATATTTCAGCGAAGACCCGTATCTTGCCGGAGAGCTTGCAGCAGCTTATATCCACGGGGTACAGCTCTGGGATGTGGCGGCGTGTGTCAAGCATTTTGCAGCAAACAACCAGGAGACCGAACGGTTATGGGTAGACGTGGACATTGATGAGGAAGCGCTGCGCCAAATATATTTTCCGGCATTTTATGACGCTGTGAAAAAAGGCGGCGTGTACGCAGTCATGGGCGCTTATAATAGAGTATACGGTGAGCATTGCTGCCAGAGTGAATTTTTACTGAACCAGGTACTTCGCAAGGAGTGGGGATTTGACGGCGTGATCGTCTCTGACTGGGGCGGAGTGCATGATACCGAAGCGGCAGCAAATTCGCAGCTCGATATCGAAATGTCTGTCACGGACGATTTTGACGATTATTTTATGGCGCGCCCGCTGCTGGAAAAAATAAAATCCGGGGAGGTCAGCGAAGATACGGTAAATCAGAAGGTAAAAAGGATATTGCTGCTGATGCTGCGGCTTCATATGCTGGAAGATGCCGAAACTATGGATAGCGGCAAAACAGGCAGCCGTGCAGGCATACCAGCAGGACGGCAGCGCAAATCGGGCTCTTACAATACGCCGGAGCACCGCCATAAGGCACTCGAAGCGGCACGGGAATCGATCGTGCTGTTAAAAAATAAGAAACGGCAGCTTCCATTAAAGCCTAAACAGCAGCGCCGCATCCTGCTGATCGGCGAAAATGCGCAGCAGCAACATGCCAATGGCGGAGGCAGCGCAGAGATCAAAGCGTTGTATGAGATCTCTCCGCTGATGGGGCTGAAAAGCCGCCTGGGCGGGAATGCAGAAATCGCATTTGCACAGGGCTATTGCGGCAAAGCAGAAAACCCGCAGGAACAGCAGAAGACAAACTGGCAGGAAAAGAGCCTGGAGAACGGCGGCGGCACCCAGCAAAAAAGTACACAAGCAGGGACAGTCCATGCCGATGCAGCAGCACAGGAGCCGGAAAGCCAGGAGCAGGAATCAACAGAAAAGCGCAGAAAGCTGCGGGAACAAGCCGTGCGGCTTGCGACATCCTACGATACAGTTATTTTTGTGGGCGGATTGGATCATACGTATGACTGCGAAGGGAACGACCGCGCAGATATGGTGCTGCCGTATGAGCAGGATTTGCTGATTCAGCAGCTTTTGGCAGTAAGAAGCGACCTGATTATTGTTATGCTGGCAGGCAGCCCGGTACAGATGCAGGCCTGGATCGACAAGGCAGATACGGTTGTATGGAGCTGGTATGCGGGGATGGAAGGCGGCAATGCGTTGGCAGATGTGCTGCTTGGCAAAGTAAACCCGTCTGGGAAGCTGCCGGAAAGCTTTTATAAGACGCATACGGACTGTTCTGCACATGCAGTCGGCACATTTGCAGATGAAAAAACCGTCTCCTATCGGGAAGGCTGCGAGGTAGGCTACCGCTATCTGGACAACCATCAGATCGAGCCGGAGTTTTGCTTTGGGCACGGCTTATCTTATACGGATTTTGCCTATTCAGATGCACGGCTGGATTTTGAGAAAAAACAGGTGCTTTGTACGCTGGAAAATACCGGAGACTACGACGGCAGCGAGGTTGTGCAGGTATATGTGCGAAAAAAGGGTGCAAAACTGTTTCAGGAGCTGAAAGGTTTTGCGAAGGTATTCGTGAAAGCCCAAGAGAAAGCAGAGGTGTCGGTATCACTGGAAGAGATGCAAAGGGAGGATGCGGACGTGGCTTACTGCATTGGAAGCTCTTCGCGGGATATTAGGCTGATGATCATTCCAGATAGATAAGAAACATAACCGCAGTAACGGAAAAGGCTATCTTCTCCTGTAATAGAGGATGTCTTGTAAGCCGTTTGAATGTGATTCGAGCAATGGTTGATGCTTGGATTTCACAAAATCTTACACAGAAGGAGCTGGCTGAAAGGACTGGGATTAATCAGGTGTGACATTAAAGTTGGAATTTGTTTCGAAAAAAGTCGCTGAAATTGGAATCATATTCCAAGGGAAGAAAATAGATGTGAAAAACTGGAAAATGGAGCAGGAAATAGGGGTGTTTTGGCACCCCTATCATTCTATCATTTTGTCACCCAAGCGTTACCATTACCTGATACTCCGCCTTTCCATCCTGCACCGGAATCACCGTACCATCCAAGCGCTGTCCGTCTACAATGAAAGATGCAACGCCTTTTTGCACATGCGCAGTATTATCCACATGAATATGGTATAAAGCCCCGCGAAAATACCGGTCGCAGTCAAATCCGTCCAGCGTATCCGGGATGCACGGATCGATGCACAGCCCGTCCAGTGTCGGGCGGATGCCGAGGATATGCTGGCTGATATTTGTAAAAGTCCATGCCGCAGTACCAGTCAGCCAACTGTTTTTGCCTTCTCCAAAGGACGGGGCATCTTTTCCCGCTACCATCTGGCAGTAGACATAAGGCTCTGTCCGGTGAATGTCGCTGATTTCTTCCAGATAGGCAGGACAGGTCTTTTTGTATATCTCAAAGGCACGGGTGCCATTGCCCAGTATAGTCTCTGCAATGCTGATCCATGGGTTGTTATGGCAGAAAATCCCTGCATTTTCCTTGTATCCTGGCGGATACGAGGAGATTTCTCCAAGGGAAAGCTGATAGCTTGTATAAGCTGGCTGCAACAGTGTAATGCCATATTTGGATTCCAGATGCTTTTCTACGCTTTCCAGTGCCTGCGCAGCATAGCCTTCGGTGATGCCGATGCCTGCCATTACGCACATGCCCTGTGGCTCGATATAGATTTTGCCTTCGGTACATGCTTTGCTGCCGACCGGATTGCTGTGCGCATCGTACGCACGTCTGAACCATGCGCCGTCCCAGCCGCTTTCTAATACGGCATGGTATACCGTATCCGCTTCGTTTCGGACGCTCTCTGCTTCTTTCTGGCATCCGATGTGTTCTAAGATCTCCGCAAACTCACGCCCGTATTTGACATACATCCCTGCGATAAATACGGATTCTGCCACTGGCCCTTCGCTCGGCCCAAACGTCTGGAAGCTTTCGCCCGGCGTATCGGAAAAGCAGTTCAGGTTCAGGCAGTCGTTCCAGTCTGCACGTCCAATTAATGGAAGCCCATGCGGTCCTTTATGCTCTGTGATAAAACGGAAGCTGCACCGCAGATGGTCGAGTAACGGAGCGGCTGTGCTTTCGTCGTTATCAAAAGCACAGCGTTCTTTCAAAATCGAAGTATCTCCAGTTTCACGCAGGTAGGCGGCAACACAGGCAATCAGCCACAGCGGGTCGTCGTTAAAGCCGCTTCCGATATCAGCGTTGCCTTTTTTGGTCAGCGGCTGATATTGATGGTAAGCGCTGCCGTCTGCAAACTGCGTGCTGGCAATATCCAAAATACGTTCTCTGGCACGCTCCGGGATTAAATGAACAAATCCAAGCAGATCCTGGCAGCTATCGCGGAAGCCCATGCCGCGTCCAAGCCCGCTTTCATAATAGCTGGCGGAACGGCTCATATTAAAGGTCACCATGCACTGGTACTGGTTCCAGATATTGACCATCCGGTTTAGCTTTTCATCCGCGCTTCGAATCGTAAATTTGCCAAGCAGGGAATCCCAATATTGGTGCAGCTCGGTTAACGCAGCGTCAAACTGCGCATCTGTCTGGTATTTGGAAAGAAGCTGTTCGGCAGGCTGCTTGTTGATGATGCCAGGAGCAATGAACTTTTGATCCTGCGGGTTTTCACAGTAGCCAAGCACGAAAATAAAAGAACGGCTTTCTCCGGGTGCAAGCGAGGCGCACAGATGGTGGCTGCCGACCGGCGACCATCCATGGGCAATGCTGTCCGTGCTCCTGCCCAAAAAGACAGCCTGCGGGTCAGAAAAACCATGATAGGCACCACAGAAAGCGTCCCGGCTTGTGTCAAAGCCCTCTACCGTGCTGTTTACAGCAAATACTGCAAAATGATTTCGGCGCTCCCGGTATTCTGTTTTGTGATAAAGGATGCTTCCGCCAGATTCCACCTCGATTTCTCCGGTAGAAAAGTTCCGCTGAAAATTCGACATATCATCCATTGCGTTCCAGAGACAGAATTCTACCAGGCTGTACAGATGCAGTTTTTTTTCTATAGCAGCATGGTTCTTTAACGTAATGCGCGTCACCTCGCATGTATCCGAGACAGGAACAAAGACCTCCTGCTTTGCCAGAACCCCGTTTTTTTCAGAGGAAAATATACTATAGCCAAGCCCATGGCGGCAGCAGTATGCATCCAGGCTCGCCTGAACCGGCTTCCAGCCAGGATTCCAGACGGTATCGCCGTCTTTGATGTAAAAATAATGTCCATTGCTGTCCAGCGGGCAGTCATTATAGCGGTAACGCGTCAGCCGCAGCAGCTTTGCATCTTTATAAAAGCTGTAGCCTCCGCATGTATTGGACACCAGCGAAAAAAATCCGTCGGTTCCAAGATAATTGATCCATGGAAGCGGTGTTTTTGGATCTGTAATCACGTACTCCTTTGCAGAGTCATCAAAATAACCATATTGCATAAGTGTCTCCATTCTGCCGCTGACGCAGGCGCGGCGTTGTGATTGTTTGAAATGGTGTGCGTCCTTCACCAGAATCGTATGATTTGACAAAATCTTATAAAAATCCGGTTGTAAAATCAAGGAAATATGGCAAACTTTAAAAACAACACTGATTTTTACATGGAGAAATCAGTGATAAGATCCATCCCTTTAGAAAAAAGATTGGCAATCGCTGTTTCTTTTGTTATAATCAGACAAAGGCACCCGCAGGTGCAGGAAGGAAAGAATGCGGACGGCGGAAACAATGGGCCGCTTTCCAGTGCATTCCAGAAAGGAGAAGCGGAATGAGCTGCTATTATAAGGAAACGAATATGCTGTATGGCGGGGATTATAACCCGGAGCAGTGGCAAAGAGAGGTATGGGAGGAGGATATGCGGCTGATGGCGCAGGCGCATATCAATATTGTGACGCTGAACGTGTTTAGCTGGGCGGCTTTGCAGCCGGATGAGGATACGTATGATTTTGCAAAGCTGGATGAGATTATGGAGCTGGTGCGGGCAAATGGGATGAAAGTGTGCCTGGCGACTTCTACAGGGGCGCATCCGGCGTGGATGGCAAAGCGGCATCCAGATATCCTGCGGACAGAAAAAAACGGGATGAAGCGCAAGTTTGGCGGACGGCATAATTCCTGCCCGAACAGCAAGGCCTATCGCAAGTATGCGCCAAGGCTTGCCGGGAAGCTGGCGGAGCGGTACCGGGACTATGACAATATTGTGGCGTGGCATGTGTCAAACGAATACGGAGGAGCATGTTACTGCGAAAATTGCCAGAAAGCATTTCAGGTATGGCTGAAAAAGAAATACAAAACGATGGAAGAGGTAAACAGGAGTTTTAACACAGCTTTCTGGGGGCATACCTTTTATGACTGGGATGAGATTGTACTGCCGGATTTGCTGAGCGAGCATTTTATGGATGAAGTCACGGGGATGGAGCGGACGATGTTTCAGGGCATTTCTCTTGATTATATGCGTTTTAATTCGGACAGTATCCTGGATTGTTTCCGCCTGGAGTACGATGCGATTAAAAAATTTACGCCAAATCTTCCGGTAACGACGAATCTGATGGTTGCTTATAAGGGGCTGGATTATCAGAAGTGGGCAAGATCGATGGATTTTGTATCATGGGACAACTATCCGGCGTCTACGGACAGCCCGGCAAGAATCGCATTTTACCATGACCTGATGCGCGGGCTGGATGGGCAAAAGCCGTTTGTGCTGATGGAGCAGACGCCAAGCGTGACAAACTGGCAGTTGTACAGCCGCCTGAAGCGTCCGGGAGAAATGCGGCTTATGAGCTATCAGGCAGCAGCGCATGGGGCGGATGCCATACAGTTTTTCCAGATCCGCAGAAGTATCGGGGCGAGCGAAAAATACCACGGTGCAGTGATTGACCATGCGGGCAGGGCGGATACAAGAGTATTTCGGGAAGTTACGCAGCTTGGTGAAGAGCTTGAAAAAATCGGCGGGCTGTTTTTGGATGGAAAGACGCCGGCGAAGACGGCGATTTTATTTGACTGGGACAACTGGTGGGCGATAGAGTATTCGTCGGGGCCAAGTGTACTCATGAAGTATGTGGATACGGTGCTGGATTTTTACAAGGCGGCGTTTGCGCTGAATGTCCCGGTGGATATAATCAGTACAGAGCATTCACTGGAGCCGTATCAGGTGGTTATTGCCCCGCTGCTGTATATGGTAAAGCGTGGCTATGAGGAAAAATTAAAAGCGTACGTACGGCAGGGAGGGACGTTTGTTACGTCTTATTTCAGCGGTATTGTGGACGAGCATGACCTGGTGGACAGCGGCGGATATCCAGGCAGGCTGCGCGAACTGCTGGGGATCTGGGTCGAAGAAAGCGACGCGCTGCCGCTGGGAGAGCAGAATGCATTTTCTTACGGCGGAACGCGCTATCCGGCGGATATCCTGTGTGATTTGATGCATCTGGAGGGGGCGGAAGCGCTCACAAAATACGAAGAAGATTTTTATGCAGGGATGCCGGTGATTACGCGCAACCAATACGGCGCAGGCAAGGCTTATTATGTTGGGACGCATTCAGAGGAAGCGTTTTACCATGCCTTCTTAAAGAACCTGTTTGCGCAGGAAGGAATCAAACCCGTACAGCAGACGCCGTGCGGCGTAGAAGCGTCTGTGCGTGAAAATGCGGGCGGCAGATATTTATTTTTGCTGAACCATACGGCAGGGCAGAAGACAGTGGTGCTGGAAAGCGCATATGAAGACCTGCTGGAAGGACGGACGTATGCGCAGCATGAAGAAGTACTGCTGGAGCCAAGAGGCGTGCGTTTGCTGCGGGAAGCTGCATTGGAAGCTGAAGTGGCAAAATGATGGATACAAAATAGTCTGCAAATTGCAGACTATTTTGCAGAAAAAGCTTACTTTATAAGCTGCAACATTTCCTCCGCAATCCGGCTGGCGCCCCTGCCGTCTACGATTTCCTTTGCTTTTGCACCCATCCGTTTTCTTTGTGCCAAATCTCCTTGCAGCATTTCCAGCAGTTTTGTCATTCTGTTAAGTACGCTGGCTCTGTCTTTGCGCACATCTCCGGCATATAGCATCATGCCGGCGTCTGCATATGCCTTCGCTCCATCCAACTGGTTGTCCGCCAGCGTAAAGCAGACCGTCGGCACGCCGCAGGCGCAAAGTTCTGCCAGTGTGCCGCCGCCCGCGGATACTGCCACATCGCATTGCTTCATTACGCGGCAAATGTCCGGGATATCATGCGAAATCTGTATGGAAGCGTCTTTTTGTGCCATTTCCCGCAAAAGAGGAAGGTTGTGGTAGAATTTTCCTGCCACAACCTGTTTTTTAATATCTGGAAAATCCTGTATTTTTTCCAGTATGCCGATCGTTATATCATAAGGATCTGTTCCTCCGGTTGTAATCAGTATTTGCTCCACATGCTCCCGAATCCGTATCGCTTCTCCGGAAAATTCTTCTCGAAGCGGGGCATAACGAATGCCAAGCAAGTATCTTGTAGATGGTTTCTTCCCGCTGCCTTCCAGTGTTTTCAGCAACTGTTCTGCGCCGTAGGTATAGTGCACAGTCAGGTCTGCCGGATATGCAAAGTGTTTCAGGTCGTCGATATATACGGTTTTGCAGATCTTTTGCAGCCGTTTCATATAGGCATATGAAATGTCATAGGAATCCACCAACAGGCAGGAAACGCCGTGCTGTCTGAGAATTCCTTCCAATTCATCCAACTCCTGTTCCATTTGTGCATAAATATGTTTCAAACAAATACACGTAAAGCCGTTTTGCTGTACAAGGTGTTTTGCATAGTCTTCTGCAAGTATAAAGATCACGTCCGGCACGGATTTTTTTAACTGGAACGCAACAGACATACAGCGCATCAGATGTCCCATTGCTATTTGTTCATTTGCATCGGCACGGATTGCTATTTTATTCAACCTTGTTCATCCTCTTTCCTTTTTTGTATTTGTATTCTATTCTACAGACAGTAGCGTTGTTTTTCAAGTATATTTTTTGAAGAGGCTGAGAATTCTGATGTATTTAAAGTTTTAGTACATCAGTTTTTTGAGCTGTCAGCATCAGTTGATATTTTAATTCTGCAAGTTTCCAATCGGTTTCATGATCGATATCCTGTACTTCCAATTCCGGTAAGATCATTGGCATGATATCCTTTGATATAACGCCTTGATTTTTTAAATAAACGGAGGTTTCATAAATATAAAACTGGCCCGCATCATGATACTGTTTTTCCAGATCTTGTGACCGTGTCCGTATATATTCCGGATATTTATATTCCAGATGCTGCTTTTGATTCAGGATAAAGCATCTTTGCGGCGGATAGGAAAAAGCGACAACCGGGCAGACCGCTGCCGGATGATGTTCTTCCATCATCTGCATGGCTGCCTTTAGCTTCTCTGGCGTAACAAACGGCGCGGTTGGATAGATACAGCATATGTAATGAAATTTCCGATTCATTTTCAGGTATTCATGCAGCACTTCTAAAATCACATCTGACGTTGCGGCATAATCATCTGCGTTTTGCTTGCTTCTGAAAAAGGGGACCTGCGCGCCATAGCTTTTTGCAGCTTCAGCAATCTCGATGCTGTCTGTAGATACCATTACTTCTGAAAAAAGCCCGCTGTTTAAAGCTGCTTCTATGGAATATGCAAGAATCGGTTTTCCGCAGAATGCTTTGATGTTTTTTCCGGGGATGCGTTTGCTTCCGCCTCTTGCTGTGATAATTGCAATACGGTTCGTTTTCATTGCTGTACTCCTTCATCAGGCAGACCGTTCTGCCAGTCTATATAACTCCAGTCCATCGGCGTGCCCTTTGGAATATCGCATACGGCAGGATGTCCTAGCAGTTGTGCATAATATTTTGTATGAAGTCCGGCGCCTGGACGGATAGACTTCAGATTTGCTTTTGTAAAAAAATCTCCCTTTTTCATATTTTCCGTAACAAACAGGGAACGGGAATCTTTGCGGCTTTTTCTTTGTTCTGCATTCAGCTCATAAGCTGTTTTGCCAAGCGCAGCTTCTACGTTGCGGATTTTCCTGGCCATCTGGGCAAACTCTTTTGGCTCCATGGAAAATGCAGCGTCAGCGCCGCCGTCACTGCGTTTTAATGTCAGATGCTTTTCTATGATTTTAGCGCCAAGTGCAACGGCTGCAATGGCTGCCTCGTCTCCGCAGGTATGATCCGATAGTCCCACAATACAGCCAAACATCTGCTGGATCGAGGGGATATTGTTTAGATTCATATTGTTAAAGGGCGCCGGATAGGCAGAAATGCATTTCAACAGCGCAATCTGTCGATTTGCTTCGTTTAGGCATGTCCTGACAGCCAGGCCTATGTCCTCCAGATATGCAATGCCTGTTGAAAAAATTACGGGTTTCCCGGTCGCTGCTATTTTCTGAATCAGGGGGATGTCTGTTATTTCAAAGGATGCTACCTTGTAAGCGGGGATATGAAGTGATTCCAGAAAATCAACGGCGGTAACATCAAATGGAGACGAGAAACAGTCAAGCCCCTGATTTACTGCATACTCCACCAGCTCTTTCTGCCATTCCCAGGGGGTATACGCCTGCTGATACAGCGTGTATAATGTCTTGCCTTCCCATAACCCATGTGCTTTAAAACATTCTGCGTCGCTTTCCATCGTAATGGTGTCCGGGGTATAGGTTTGCAGCTTTATGGCATCTGCGCCTGCATCTGCCGCGGCATCGATAATGGACTTTGCCCTGTGTATGCTCCCATTATGGTTTGCTGACAGCTCTGCAACAATATAAACAGGGCTGTCGGCAGAGATGATGTGTTTGCCTATTTGAATGTGATTATTTATCGTGTTTTTTGTTTGTATTGTATTCAAGTCCAAGTGATTGATCCTCCATTTGCAGCACTTCCAGTACTTTTTGAATGACATATTGCTGCTCATGATCGGTTAGGCTAGGATATAATGGCAGCGTAATGATATTTTTATAGATCTGCTCTGCGTTGCGGCAAAAAGTATCCGCGTAGCCATGCTCCTGATAGTAAGGATGATGATACACAGGAATGTAATGGACATTTACGCCAATACCTGCTTCTCTTAAGCGTTCGAATACCTGTTTTCTGTTATGATAAGGTATCTGTATCAGATACAGGTGCCAGCCGCTTTCTGTACCTGGCAGTTGATAAGGTGTAATGATATATGGGCAGTGGGCAAACGCTTCTTGATACTGTAAGGCAAGCTTTTTTCTTCTCTCCAGAAAATGCTCCAGTTTTTTTAACTGGCTGATTCCAAGCGCACATTGTAAGTCGGTCAGACGATAATTAAAACCAAGCCCTGACTGCTCATAATACCATGCGCCTTCCGTTTTTTTCATAGCAGAAGCATCTCTTGTAATACAGTGGCTGCGGAACAGCAAAAGCTTTTGATACAGCTCTTTTTGATCCGTCAGGATCATCCCGCCTTCTCCGGTTGTGACGGGCTTTACCGGATGAAAGCTGAGCGTTGTCATCCCAGAGCTTGTGCCAATCATTTTTCCATGATATTTTGCGCCTAATGCGTGTGCTGCATCTTCAATGACTATGAAATGATGTTTTTCTGCTATTTTATAAATAGCGTCCAGATCACACGGCTGTCCTGCCAAATGTACGGGAATGATTGCTTTTGTCCTGCTTGTGATCTTTTTCTCGATATCGGCAGGATCTATATTATATGTTTTTGGGTCTACATCAGCAAAGACAGGAGTTCCTCCAAAGTAAAGCACGCAGTTTGCTGATGCCGCAAACGTGAGCGGCGTGGTAATTACTTCATCTCCAGCGCCGATGCCAGCCGCATAACATGCTGCATGAAGTGCTGCCGTTCCATTCGACACGGCAACCGCGTATTTTGCTCCAGTGCAGTTGCATACCGCTTCTTCGAATTCGCTGCTTTTTGGCCCGGTTGTCAGGAAGTCGCTTTTTAATACGTCGGTTACGGCACGGATATCATCTTCGTCAATACATTGTCTTCCATATGGTATATACATGCTGCTATTTCCCTTCTCTAAATATAGCGGATATATCCTCAAATTGATCGAAAGCTATTTCATAAAATTCATATTTTCTACAAAATCCAGAAGCTGTAAATACTTTTTTGGATGCTTCATTCGAAGGCTTCACTTTTGCAGTTAATGTACGCAGTTTCAGATTTTCATTTTTTATTTGCTGCAAAAGAGAGTGAAGCATTCTTTTTCCATAGCCTTTTCCACGCCATGCGCTGTCCACACTATAACTTACTTCTGCGGTATCTTCCTGTATCAAAAGCCGGATCTGCCCAACTGGAATATCCCCTGCCATATAGATATATTGAAAACAGGAATCATTCAAAAGCATTTCGGAAAACCATTTTTTGTGCTGCTGGTAAGAAATTTTGTTCATTGAAAAAGAATTTTTCCGAGTCTCCTTGTCATTTGCCCATTCATACAGTAAATCGATGTCGTCTTTTGTTACATATCTTAAAAATTCGTTCATCTTATCTTTTTCCCAATATAATGCAGTGTTTCCATTTCTGATTCCAGTTCCAGTACAGACCGTACAGTTGCCGTTTCCTGAAATCTGCGGAATAATTGTCTCATTTCCTGTTTATTTTCTACAATACGCACGTGCAAAGGCAGATCTGCTTTCCCGGATGCAGGAATCTGCGTAAGCCCTTCTGCATTGCGGCCCATGTCCCGATAGTTTTTGTATAAAGGATGGTTCCATGTATGCATATTTGCATAAATCACAGCATGTTCGTTCATACATTCATAAAAGTTTTGCAGCAGTGCGTCAAAGTCTGATTGTGAAAAATAATAAAGGCATTCGGATGCGATGACCAGGTCAAAGGTTCCAAACAATTCTTGAATCGATACATGGTCGCCCAGCAGGTCGCAGGCAGCGAACCGGTGCTTGTCAAATCTTTGCTGGCGGATACAATAGTCTACGGCATCCTTTGATATATCGATTCCATATACGTCAAATCCCTGATCCAGAAAAAACTTGGCGTTTGCCCCATGGCTGCATCCAAAGTCCAGCACTTTTACCGGGTGCTTTTTCTGTGCCAGTTCCTGTTTTATAAAATGATGGTAAAGGCTCACAAGGCAGTCTGTCGGGTAGTTATTTCCGAAAGAAGTTGTTTTGTAAACCTCTGTCCATGCTTTTGCATTTTGTCTTGTTCCGTTTTCCATGTTGGATTCCTCCCTTTACTTCCAGATCAGCTTACGCTCGACTGCGAAATCATACAGGTTTTTACACATATGATATGCCGCGTCTTCATAGATCACAGGATAACTTGCAGATAAAGATACTTTTTTTACGGAAATTCCGTTTATTTGGAAGCTCTGCGCAATGCCTTTTTCTTCCAGAATTTGTCCGATCCGGTTAAACTGTTCGGTACTTCCAAGCTCTAAATACCTTGCCGGATATTCATAGGTACGGACAGATTCTGTACCGTCCTGTGCAATATAAGTGCCTGTAAACTGTTTGGAAAACCGGTATGGTACTTTTGCCATCGCTTCTGCATAATGCACGAATGTCATACTGCGCTGATAATCGGTGCCAAGCATGATCTGGACGACGTTATGCTGATGCATATAGGCAAATGGAGAATCGCTTCCAAACGAATTGTTGTTGCACATAGCGCACAATAACGCCTGGTCTTTGCCCCATACGCAAAAAGAATGCATCGGATGAGCGGTTCGCTTAAAGTCTTGCCGCTTTAGTGCGGCATTGCCCAGAGCGCCTGTTGTGCAAGGCGTATTCGTGTAATCATAAACTCCTTTATTACTGAAGTCGAAATGAAATGTCGGAATGAGCAGAGTGCCGTCTTCGGTAATTTGTTTTTGAAAACTGTCAATCAGCTTGTCCACGGAAAAACATTCTCCGTGGTACTTTGCCGTCCAGGCAAGCGCCAATACATCTGAGGACAGATAAATCCTGTCGCCGCGTGAGATCCCGACAGTGCCGGCAATATCGGTATATGGTACATATTCCTCCTTCCTGTTTCCGTTCATCGTTCCTTTTTTCCTTTCACATACGCAAAAATCGCGGACGGTGTATCGAAATGCTCAGGAATCAGCTCAAAAGGGGCAATTTGTATTTCGAAGCGTTCCTCTAATGCCGGTAAAAGCTTGTCAAAAATCATCATGGAGTCCATATAGCCGCTTTCGAATAATGGCGTATCCTCCGACCATATGCCCAATGGCTGTATTTCGTTTAACATATGTAAAATAGTGTCTAACTGAATCTGCATCATTTTGTTTCCTCCAAATATTGTTCCTGTAACAGCTTACGGTCAATTTTTCCGTTGGCATTTAAAGGGAGCGAGCGTAAGCGGATCATTTCATCCGGCAGCATATAGGACGGCAGATACTTTTGCAAAAAGAATAAGATCTCTTTTTTTTCTGCGTTTCCCTGATACAGTAAAAGGATATGGTCTTTTTTCGGGTCATAAATGCAGACTGCGCGTAGCAGCTTTTCAAAAGCGCCCGCAATGGTTTCAATCTCTCCCAGCTCGATGCGGTATCCCATATGCTTGACCTGAAAATCCTTACGCCCCAGATAAATATATTCTCCATGTTCATTCAGACTGACCAGGTCTCCGGTGCGGTATACGGTTTCGGGGTAAAAAGAATGCAGGGGATTTTGTACAAATGCTTCTTTTGTACGCGCAGCATCGTGATAATATCCGCAGCCGATAAACGAGCCTCTGAAATACAACTCGCCCTGTTCCCCTATGCCTGCTTGTGTTCCCTGGCTCGTAACGGCAAACGCATCCATATTTTCACAGGCTGATCCAATGGGAATCGGCTCTTCATCTTTCAATTCCCTGTCCACAATATAGTACAAGCCAATATCTGTAATTTCTGTAGGCCCAAATAAGTTGGCATAAACAGCATGAGGTACATGTCTGCGCCAATAATTCAACTGTCTGGTAGGCATGACTTCACCGGCAAATAAAATCGTGCGAAGCCATGGCAGCTTTACGTAATCCAGGGCTTTCCAGTCTGCTGCAATGGAAAGTGCAGAAGGTACCCAATAGATCACGGTAACTTTTTTTTCATTCAGGTATTCCAGCAGCCTGATTGGAAAGGAAAATAATTTTTTTGGAATGATCTGCAATGCAGCCGCATTTCGCACCGCTGAATAAATATCCAGTACAGACATGCTGAAATAAAATGGCGTCTGGCTTCCAAATATTGTTGTATGATCAAAATGAAAGGTGCTGCCTGCCCATTCTGCATAATCAATCACAGATCTGTGGCAAATGACACTGCCTTTTGGTATGCCTGTAGAACCAGAAGTATATAACACATAAAGCGGGTCGGTATCAATCATTTTGGCCCGAATGGAATGCAGCCGCTTTAATACTTCTGATGGCTGCGCATCGCTATGCAGCAATGTATCAAAGGAAAACAGGGGATATTCGGTAAACATCCATTCCTGCTCTGTGGGCTTTCCGATGACAGCAGCAGGCTTTAGGCTGTCTAAGATCTTACGGATACGTTCGGATGCCATGCCCGTATCTATACATACATAAAAATTTCCGCTTGCGGCTATGCCAAAAAAAGCAGTCAGGCATTCCACACATTTATCCATAAAAACGACGATCGGGCGCCTGATTTGCGCGACCTTCACTGCGATTTCATATCCAAGCTTTTGTGACTGTGCCAATAATTCCTGATAGGTAATCGTTGTATGCTCATCCATAAATGCAGGCTGGTTTGGATATTGCCTGGCTGCTCTTTCTATATATTCCAGTACGTTACGTACCGGACGGTTCTGATCGTTCATCTTTATTCTCCTCCGTGGCTGCAAGCAATCCCGCCTTTAACAACTGCTTTACAATAGGAATCAATATTTGCGCCGGGCATCCGATCCGGTCGCTGATAGCAATTAAATCGTTTGTACCGTCAGCATAAGCAATCAAGGTTGTGATCGCATATACCGCGTCATACTGGCCTTTTCTGCTGACAGAAGGATACAGCCCGCGCCTGCCAAGCTGCGGCTCGCACAATACCTGAATCTGGTAGTTTCTGTTATATTCCAAAAGCTCTATCACCTGTGCCATGGCATCGAAACTTCCCTGGAAGCCTTCTGGTGAAATATAATCCATATTATCCGCCGAAGTATGATATTGCGGGTATTCTCCATACTTAGAGCGGCAAAAGCTGACAACCGGCAGGTCAATGCCAGGAGCATTATATTGCCGTTCATCGGATCCTCTTTTCAAAAACGGATAAATGGTAAACTTCTGACAGTGGCCCCGCAGTACATTTTTCAGTACACGGTCTGCCAGTGTATTGCCATATCTGGATTCCACCATCGAATAATCAAAGTTATCACCCACGCAGGAAAGGTTAAATCCTGCAATCACGCGTGCTTTCAGTTCATCCTTATGCCTGCTCAGATAGCAGATCGAGCCGATTGTTTCCGGAACAAATACAAAACGGTATGTATATCTTCTTGCTTTTTTCTGCATCAGCCATTGTGCCAGATAAACGGCAAGCGCCGGGCCGGAACACTCATTATTTGCCATAGAAGGATGACAGATATATGTGGAAAAAAAGATTTCTTCGCTGCACTCACCCGGTATGATAAGCTCTCCGTAAGACAAGCTTCCCTGCGTCAGCGTACTTTTTATGACCATATGATAGGTGTCCTGCGGCAGGCTGTTTTTTTGATGCTCACTCATACAAAATCCAAAGCTTTCGTGGTAATAAGAGGTGACATAAGGGATGACATCCGGCTGTGAAGGCTCGGTAAAAATATGCTTCTTTAGTTCATCCAGAGACACATACTGATCTGTCGGGACAGAATAGCCCATAATATGCAGGTTGCTTTCCTTAAGGTCAATGATTTTTCTGCCCTGGCTGTCTGCAATATACCCTTCTGATATGTTCCATTCCTTTGGTATTTCCCAGTCAAATACTTTTGTGCCGCTGGGTACTTCCTCGATCTGGATTTGAGGAATCCGGTTTTGTAAAATCTTTAAAGTCTGCCTGACTCCGTTTCCGGTAATGCTGCGGCAGATTGGAAACAGTTCGCCTGCAAGGCGATAGATCTGCTTTCCTGGATCTTCCATATTGCTTCCTCCGCTTAGCATGTCTTTTCTAATAAAAACCAGGTTTCGTCATCTCTTGGAAATATGGGATCTCTGTGATACGAAAATCCATAATCCACCAGCCTGCAATCTGGATACTTGTCCAAAAATTCTCCGGCAAAATCCCGCTTAAACAGCTTTCCGCTGTATCCACGGTATGGGACTTCAACAGGTGTTGGATTATAATATTCACAAATACAAATGTACTTGCTGCTGGACTGGTACAGCTTTTGATATACATGCTGCAGCTCGTTTGGATTTGTATGGATCAAAACGCCGGATATTACTACAAGCCCATATGTTTTTAATGGTTCATATTCCAATATGGAAGTTTCAAATATTTCGATACCAGTTTCTAGGCCAGTATTTATGCCATTTTCTATGCCATTATTGAAAAAGCTGTCGTTTTTTAAAGCTTCTACTGCCTTATGGTTAATCTCAATTGCTGCTGTGCGCACGCCAGGCAGCAGTGTTTTGATTGCTTTCAAGTTGATTCCTACATTGGAGCCAAATTCAATTACACTGTCGATTCCTGCTGTTTTGCTTAAAATCTTGGCATACAGCCCGATCGCAGGCGCCAAAAATTCCTGTGTGCAGGCATTTCGCTCTATGTATTGGTCTCCAAATGTTCCTCTCCAGAATGTTTCCTGTTCTGTTCGATCGCCCATGTCCTGTCTCCTTATGTTTCTTTTCCTGTTATGTTAATGCCCAAAATCCATTTGTGAGAGCATCTCTTCAAGCTGTTCGACACTCAGCCATTGCGTATTGGTCCCGGAGCTGTATGCAAAACCATCCTCAACTTTGGTTCCGCCCGGCAGTATCCGGTCTTCTTCCCACCAGCTATAATGCGGATATACGATATAATGCTTTTCATATTCATAAGTCATGGCAGAATCTTCTTTTGTAACCATAACTTCATGCAGCTTTTCGCCTTCCCGGATACCGACCTCTTTTGTAGCGCATTGCGGAGCCATTGCTTTTGCCAGGTCTGTAATTTTAAAAGAAGGGATTTTGGATATAAAAGTCTCTCCGCCTTTTGCTTCGCTTAATGCCTTTATGACAAGCTGTACGCCTTCATCCAGGCTGATCCAAAACCTTGTCATACGATAGTCTGTAATCGGAAGCACAGTACCGCCCTGATCGATAATATTTTTAAAAAACGGGATGACGGAGCCGCGGCTTCCGGCGACATTTCCATAGCGTACAATGGAAAACCGCACGTCCTTATTGCCGGCATATGCATTTGCTGCAATAAACAGCTTGTCAGAAACTAATTTTGTCCCGCCGTACAGATTGATCGGATTGACCGCCTTGTCTGTAGAAAGCGCTACGACCCGCTTTACGCCGCAGTCCAGCGCGGCATCCACGAGGTTCATAGCTCCGTTAATATTGGTCTTTACCGCTTCCATTGGATTGTACTCGCAAGCCGGTACCTGTTTTAAGGCTGCCGCGTGGACTGCATAATCTACACCGTCCAGGGCGCGGTACATACGCTCCCTGTCCCTGACGTCTCCGATAAAAAAACGCAGCTTTTCTTTTTGTTTTCTGAACCGATCAGCCATTTGAAATTGTTTGAATTCATCTCTGGAATAAATAATGATTTTTTTCGGTTCGTAATGTGTCAGTACATAATCTGTAAATGCATTTCCAAAAGAACCGGTACCGCCTGTTACAAGAATTGTTTTATGATTTAACATAGATTTTTCTGCCTCCTGCATCATTCTGTTATCAGTCCAGCCTTCCCAGCGGACAATCCTGTTCTACCAACTGTTTCTTTTGTAAGCCGTTCCATAATCTGCGCATATTCTTCCAGCAGTTCCATATACATTTTTCCCTGCCGCGCCAGCTCGATTCCTCCGTCTTGAATCGTATTTTTTCTTAAATACTGCCCGGATCGAATAATTTGCTCCGCTCTTGTCATGGATTCGCTCAGCAGTTCAAAGTTGGGGTTTTCTTCGATCTTTTTCCGGTTGCGTTTCACCTTCTTTAAAATTTTCACATAGGCACGTTTATCCAGGTTTCCTTTTTGGCATAGCTTGTCCAGTTGCCCGTACAGCTTTCTGCCCTCCTGCGCCAATGATACGATTGCATGAACCTGAGCAGGTGTATCCTGCAAAAAATCCATTATTTTTTCCTGTTCCTGCTCGCTAAATACCGGCTCCAGGCTGTCGATACAGGCTTTGATATCCACTTCTTTGGTGCATTCCTGATCGATGACTTCGGCAAGCGTCATCAGCTTTGTCCCCTCGATTCTGGCGCCGCCTTCTGTGGCATTGATAAATTCCGCATCGTGCCGTTCCTGCCACCATGTAATATATTCACCGAACCATTTGCGGTATCCGTCCAGGTTTTTTAAGGTAGGAACTTCTTCCACATAATTTCCAGGAACTTTTAGAAAACTTTCGGTATTTTCCTGCGGCATAACCTCCTGAAACGTACCGTCCGCATGGGATTTATGATCGGTATATGCAAGATCCTGGCCGACAAAAATAATTTTACGAAACCCAAGATGACAAGCCAGAGAAAAGGCAAGTGTCGCTACAGAGCCTCCGGTTGGAAACCCTTCGATGGTTTTTCCATTAAGCTGAAATAGTTTATGGACATATTGATAGCCTTCATCATAAAAGAATTTTTTTCCGCAGTGATAGTCCATAATGGAACGTGCAGCGGTCACTTTTGTCAGCATCGGCAGATGCTTCGCCTGCTCTGTTTCCACAATTTCCAGCGGCTTAATCCCGTCGAGCGTAGCAAACAAGTCCGGCTCAATCCCTTCCCGCAAAAGAGGCTTCACCGCGGTATCGACTGCAATGATAAACGATTTGTTTTTCGCTCGTTTCAGCTCTTTGATATTTTTGTTAAGCGAAGGACCGGCAGATACAACAAACGCAGGAATATCGGATGGAATCAGGCGGAATAGCTGAAACGCCTTGTATCCGGTGGGGATGTATTTTACATTATGATAAAAATTTTCAGCCTGATAGGAGCTGAAAAACATCTTAGTACCCACATTGACATAATACCGGTCGGCATTTTTCACCAGAATATCAAGAAACCTGCTTACCTGTTCTTTGCACAGTTCTACATAATTCGGAAGCACAAAATATTTCATAAGCGGAACCTTGTCGCCTTGCAGCATTGAGGCGGCGATTGCTTCCATGCCGTCTTCATTGATTCCTTCAACAATCAGGGCGACCGTGCGGCCTGCAAATAACGTTTCAAAATCTATTCTTTCCAGTTGCTTATAGAACACTGAAAATAGTGGCTCATACAGTAAAAGGATCGCACTGTTGTCCGCCGCTTTTGCCAATTCCTCCAAATAATGGATGTTCCCCATTCCTAATATAAATACAGGCGCATTGGAAAAGATCCTGCCTAATATGGAAATTTGGTTTTTTGGATGTGCCGACGGGTCGCGCCTTCCGGCAAGATACAGCTTTCTGCCGCATTTTTCTGCGGCCAGGATCTGTTCTCCTGTAAACGCGGTTTCTTCTGCTATGGTGAGCCCTTCTTTTTTTAACAATTCATCCTTTTTCTTTTCTATGATCGTAAGGATACCAGGAAAACGTTTTTCCAGTTGTTTAAGGTTTTTGTCTTTCAGCCTGTCCGACATAAGCGTTCTCCTTTTCCTTAAAATATTCTTCTGAAAGAAACAGCTCCAGATATCCCGAGATTCCCTGCTCCAGGGCATCCATCATAAGCACGTTGTCATATTGCTTTAGCGCTGTTTCGATATCCTTTAATACATCGATCAAATTTTCAGTGACTTCCGGCTCAAACAGAGCCTGCTGTTCTTTCAGAAACCATAAAACAAATTCCTGCACTTTGGGAATCATGCTTTTGCTGTTCTCCACATAGTTGTTATCCCGGTGATAGGTAGCATGAAATCCCAGGAAATTAATTTCTTCATATAGTGCCTGTATCGTTTCTTCCATCCGCGCTCCTTTTGGTTTGGAGAAAAAAACCAGCAAAAGCTGGTTTTTTTCTCTAAAAAGATATGTTCGATTACTGGAGTAAGGATAACACTCCCTGTGTTGACTGGTTAGCCTGTGCAAGCATCGACTGTCCTGCCTGTGCAAGAATATTGTTCTTGCTGTAATCAACCATCTGAGATGCCATATCTGTATCACGGATACGGGATTCTGCTGACTGTGTATTTTCGGATACGTTATCCAGGTTTGCAACGGTATGCTCTAACCGGTTCTGCAATGCACCAAGTGCGGAACGCTGTGTAGATACAATATTGATTGCGTTCTGTACCGCTTTTAAGGTAGCGTTTGCCTTGTCATAGTCTGCTACGGTAGGCATGGTAAGGGCTACACTGTCGCCAAAGCCGCCTGCTGTTGTTCCGGTTGTTTTAGCATTGCTTAACAATTCATCCCATGAGCCAGATGCTGCCTCCATATATATAGAAGCTAATGCACTTGGACCGGCTTCCATTGCAGAATCTTTTGTATTATACTGCGTACCGCCGGATGTAAGAGTGAATTTCCCGTCTGAGGTCATTGCGATCATATCATCTTCAAACGCTTTTTTCGCTACAATACCAACAGCAGACTTGAATGCGCTCAAATTGCCATTAGCACTTTCGGAAGTATTATACGTATATTCTGCACCCATATAAGAGATTGTATTGTAAGATTTTGTTTCGGTTCCCTGAAAATATTTAAAATCTTTCAAGCCGATGGATTTCGCATCCATTTTTCCAATGCTGATGCTGATGCTCTGATTTGCGTTTGCTCCGACCTGAAGCTTTTTATCCTGGAACGTGCCGTCTAATAATTCCTGCTTATTAAACTGCGTTGTCTCAGAAATTCTGTCTAATTCTTCTGTCAAAGCTTCCAGCTCCTGATTGATCGCGTCACGGTCAATGCTCTGGTTTGTATCATTCGCGCCCTGTACAGACAGCTCGTTCATACGCTGTAAGATCGAATGAGCTTCATTTAACGCACCTTCTGCTGTCTGGATTAAAGAAATACCGTCCTGTGCATTGGATGACGCTTTGTTTAAGCCGCGCACCTGGCTTCTCATTTTTTCAGAAATCTTGAGGCCTGCCGCATCGTCTGCTGCACGGTTGATCTTGTAGCCAGAAGATAATTTTTCAGAAGATTTGGACTGCTGGCCAGTTGTGATTCCCAACTGACGGTTTGCGTTCATTGCTGTAAGATTGTGCTGTACTACCATTGCCATAATATTTTCCTCCTTGTTTTAAAAACGCCGCAATTCCGTTTGCGTGCATGTCATCTATAACAATACCGGATCCCTAGGCTAATCCGGCACTATTATCACTGTCGGTTCCTGCCTATTCCTGTACCCGTTTTGCCATTCTTGCCTTTTTTCGCTCTTCCGCTAAAATGGCACGGATTTTCTCCTGTGCTTCCCTGGAAAGCTCTCTGTCCTTATAATGGGTCACTACGTTTCCAGGCTCTTCCGCCATCTTTTGTTTTTCAAATGTGGAACTCCTTGCAATATTCATGCTCCTTGGCGCATCTACCAGGATTCGCAGATTATTGGAGCTTCCTCCGGCAAATACCAGCTTGATCTCATTTCCAATCAGCAAATATTCCCCTGGCTTTACGGTCAGTTTCAGCATAATAACCTCCCTGTTTCCCCGTTCATATCCAAATGAACGATATAGGATGCAACTTTCTCTGTAAACTGTTGCATTTTGTTTGTAATTGCTAAAATTGCTTAAAAATACGGGAATCCCTGAACTGCTTTTACAGAAAATAGAAAAAAATTTTTTTGAAATTTAGGGTTAAGTATTATCTGAAAGTGCCGATATTAATAGTGTCAAAAGAAAAATGCAACATTTTACAGAAAATGTTGCATTTTTCTTTTGACACAAAAAAGCTATCCCACTATTGACAGTAGAGGGATAGCTTACTTATTTTAAAGCGTTCATTTAGAAGATTATTCAATCGACTTAAGCGCCTCCGCCATATGAATATTTTCCAGCTTAAAATACATCAGCCCGTTCACAAGCATTGCAAACCCAAACGTAAACAACAGGCTCAGCACGTAGCTTCCCGGCGTAATCAGCGTCTTAAACGAAAGCATGTCGATCTTTACCTGGTCCATGACAAACCAGTGCAGCCATTTCCCAAGCGCCAGCCCGGCAAGAGCGCCAAGCCCTGTCAGTGCCAGGTTTTCCCGAAATACATAATCTGCGGTTTCTCTTGCATAAAAGCCAAGCACTTTGATGGTTGCGATCTCCCGCAGGCGTTCGGTGATGTTGATGTTGGTCAGGTTGTAGAGGACGATAAAGGCAAGGCTGCCGGCACATACGATAATGAGAAGTACGATGTAGTCCATGCTTTTCATCATGGATGCGATCCGGTCGCGCATATCCTGTGTCACAGACACGGAAAGCACGTCATCCCTGTCTGCGATGACGGCAGCAGCCTCGTGAATATCTGCGCCTTCCTTTACGGTGACATAGGCGCTTTTATATTCAGGCACTGTACCAAGCTGTGCTTCATAGGTCTCGTTACAGATATAGGCATAATTGTAGACATAATTTTCACATAGTGCAGATACTTTGACGGATATGCTGTTCATATCCATATCGCGCAGGGTCACAGTGTCTCCTACGCGGATGCCAAGGGTTTCCGCTACTTTTGCCGATAAAACAGCCTCGTCTTTTGCAGGATAAGGGATTGCGGCGCCGTCTTTTGTATGCAGTTTCAGAAAATGGCTGGTTTGGGCGGTATCCTCCGGGATTTCCAGGTAGACGGATTTTGTCTTTCCGCCAAATTCCAAATCTGCGCTTTCTTCGTAATGGCAGGCAGCCTGCGCGAGTGTTTCCCCGGTTCCCTGCATCAGACTGCCAAGCTGTGTTTTTGAGATGGTTTCTGAAAACGTAATTCCAATATCGTAGATCTGTATTTCATCATACTGCATATCTGCTACGTTGGTCACAGAATCTTTGATTCCGAAGCCGGTCACAAGCAGCGCGGTACATCCGCTGATCCCCAGGACCATCATAAAAAAGCGCTTTTTATATCGGAAAATATTGCGAACCGATACTTTGTGCAAAAACTTCATCCTGCTCCAGATAAAAGTAATATTTTCCAGGAAAATCCGTTTTCCACTTTTTGGCGCTTTCGGGCGGATCAGGCTTGCCGGCACGCTGTACAGCTCATACCGGCAGGAGGCGTAGGCTGCGCCCATGGAGCATAATAGCGCTGCCAGCAGGGACAAAAATGCCATCCAGCCGTCAAAGTAATAGGTAATCTCGCCCATGCTGTACATAATGCTGTATCCCATCCAGATCACCTTTGGAAACAGCCAGGTGCCGATGATGCAGCCGAGCACTGCGCCGGCTGCTGCCGCTGAGCCGGCATAAAACAGGTATTTCCACATAATCGCGCCGTTGCCGTATCCAAGCGCTTTCAGCACGCCGATCTGCGTCCGCTGCTCTTCTACCATGCGGTTCATGGTCGTCATACAAATCAGCGCAGCTACGAGAAAAAAGAACACCGGGAATACGTTTGCAATGCCAGCTACAATATTTGAATCGCTCTCATAACAGGCATAGCCGATGTTTGTGTTTCTGGTCAGCACATAGTAATCCGGCTGCTTTAGTTCCGCCAGCTCTGTGCGTGCGTCGTCGATCTTGCGCTGCGCGTCGGCAGTCTCTTTGTCGAAATCAGCTTTTGCCGTCTTATATTCTGTCCTGGCATCTGCAAGCTCTGCCTTTCCTTTCTCCAGATCCTGCCTGCCTTTTTTTAATTCGGACTGTGCGTCTTTAAGCTCTGCCTTTGCCTGTTCCAGCTTCTTTTTGCCGTCCGCAAGCTCTGCGCGCCCGTTTTGCAGTTTTGCTTTCCCTTGAGCGAGCGCCGCTTTGCCGTCTTGCAGCTCTTTTCGTGCAGCCTCTGTCTGTAGTTTTCCTGCTGTAAGCTCTTTTTCTGATGCGGTAAGTGTTTTTTCGTTGTCGGCAATTTCCTGCTTTGCAGCTTGTAGCTGTACTTTACCAGACTGGATTTCTTTTTTTCCGGCTTGTAGCTGTTTTTGCCCGTCCCGTACCTGCGTCAAGCCATTGCGCACTTGTACCAGCCCGTCCCGTACCTGCGTCAAACCATCGCGTACCTGCGCAAGGCCGTCCCGCACCTGTGTCAGTCCCGCCCGCAGCTCGGCAAGGCCGTCCCGCACTTGTACCAGCCCTTGCTGTAGCTCGGCAAGTCCCGGCTGTAGCTGTGCCAGAGCGGACTGTACCTGCGCCAGAGCGTCCTGTACTTGTTTTTTTTCTTCATTGTCCAGTGATGCCATCTGTTTTTGCAGGCTTTCTTCCTGAGAGGTTAGTTGGGCTTCTTTTTCAGCCAGTTCCGTTTCCTGGCGTACAAGTTCAGATTCCTGTTTAGCCAGCTCCGTTTCCTGGCTGCTTAACTCTGTCTCTTGTTTAGCCAGTTCCGCTTCCTGTTTTGCAAGGCTTGCTTCCTGCGTTTTCAATTCAGATTCTTTTTTAAGCAGTTCCGTTTCCTGTGCGTTAAGCTTCGTTTCCTGTTTGAGCAGTTCCGTTTCCTGTGTGCGCAGCTTTGTTTCCTGTGTGTTCAGCTCTGCTTTTGCCTGCTGTAACTCAGCCTTGCCGTCGGCAAGCTTTTTCTCGTTGGATACGATTTCTCGTTCTGCCTGTAAAAGCTTTGCCTGCGCATCCTGGATTTCCTGTTCGTTTTTTCGAATCTCCTGCTCGCCTTCGGAAAGCTCCTGCTCACTGTCGGCGAGCTTTTGCTCATTGGCAGCAATCTCTTGCTCGCCTTCTTTTGCCTTGCGTTTTCC
Organism: uncultured Eubacterium sp.; assembly: GCA_947178105.1. Classification (GTDB taxonomy): domain Bacteria; phylum Bacillota; class Clostridia; order Lachnospirales; family Lachnospiraceae; genus Eubacterium_J. The sequence continues at coordinate 43,789 of CAMWXD010000031.1, forward strand.
GTCGCGCAGATCCTGCTCGCCGTCTATGATTTCCTGTTCGCCTTCTGCAATCTTTTTACGCGCGTCCGCCAGTTCCTTTTGCGCATCCGCCATCTCCTGGTCTAATTCCGCCTGCGCATCGTCAATTTCTGCCTGCGCATCGCGCTGAATTCCGCGAAACCGTTCCAGCACGAGCGATTCTGTTTTTCCTTCCATTTCATCCTGCAAAGCATCGATATAATCTTCATATGCATCCGTATATACATCGAACTTCTGCTTTGTCTTTACATAGATTTCCGTCAGATAATCACAGGCAAATGCTTTGCTCGGCACATATAAAAAAGCCGTTATTTTCCCTTCCCCGATCGAAGTGGTGCCGCGTTCAAAATTAATGTAATAGGGAGAACGCACAATGCCGACTGCCGTAAAGGTGCGTTCTTCAAACATGTCCAGCGTTTCCTCTGTATTATTGTCTGTGACAGTAAGCTGTGACCCGAGCTGGCTTGCGTCGTACAATGCAGAATCTAACAGGCATTCATTCGGGTTTTCCGGCATCCTTCCGGCTGTCAGGCTGATTTGGTTGATTGTATCCGGCACAGTATGAAACTTATAGACCGATTCATTTCCGTCTCCAAACGAGCAGACTGCATCGACGGAAACGGCGCCCTCTGCATTGGCTGTCTGTTCCATTTCTGCAATCTGCTCCACATCGGATGCTTCAAATCCAATCGTAGATAACAGACGGTAATCGTAAAAATTCTTCTCGGCAAGATAATCATTTTCCGTAGCGATCATCGCCGGTGTCGTAGCTTTTAATCCGGTAAACAGTGCTACGCCAAGCATTACGATCGCAAGAATCGCCAAATACCGCCCAAGGCTTCCTTTCATTTCCCTGATCGTTGTTTTTATCATTCCCTTGTTCATATACCACCCCTGTTATTGCCGTTTTGTGTTGCTGCTGTTTCGTGCTGTTACTGTTTTTTCTGTTACCACTCAATGTCTTCCACTGGCACGATGCTGTCGTTCATTTCCATCTTATGCACGGTGCCGTTCTTTACGGTAATAATCCTGTCTGCCATTGCTGTCAGCGCCTGGTTGTGTGTAATGACGACGACGGTCATCTTATGAGTTCTGCACGCATCCTGCAATAGTTTTAACACTGCTTTTCCCGTATGGTAATCCAAAGCGCCTGTCGGCTCATCGCAAAGCAGCAGCTTTGGGTTTTTTGCAAGCGCCCGTGCAATCGCGACCCGCTGCTGTTCTCCGCCGGATAACTGCGCCGGGAAGTTTCCTGCCCGTTCCTTTAACCCGACCATCTCTAACACGGACATCGCATCCAGCGGGTCTTTGCAGATCTGCGCAGCCAGCTCCACATTTTCCAATGCTGTCAGATTCTGCACAAGGTTATAAAACTGAAACACAAAGCCAATATCATACCGCCTGTACGATGTCAGTTTTTTCTTATTATAAGAAGAGATTTCCGCTCCGTCCAGCAGTACTTTCCCCGCAGAAAGGCTGTCCATGCCTCCTAAAATATTTAAAATCGTTGTCTTGCCTGCACCAGATGCGCCGACTACGACGCAGAACTCCCCGCGTTCAATCGTAAAATTAACATCCTTCAATGCTTCAATATCTACCTCGCCCATATGATAAGTCTTGCTTACATTTTTAAATTCTACAAATGCACTCAATTTTTTATCCTCCATATTGATTGTATTGATCGGAAAATATGTTTGATTCAAATGTCTGCCCTTATTTTATCATAGTATTCGGCTGAATGAAACTGTACAAAAATAAAAAAGTGCAAAGCCAGTCTCCTGACTCTGCACTTTTTATACATATGGCAAACGATGTTCAATTAACCTGCAAGACCCAACGCGCTTAACGTCTGCTGTCCGATGGTGCCATCCACTGTCAAGCCGTTATCTCTTTGGTATCTTTTTAAAGCCCGTTTTGTTTTCGTTCCCATTACGCCGTCTGCTGTCCCGCAGTTGTAGCCGCAGCGGGTTAATGCTCTCTGCACTTGACGGATCGTCGTCTTGCTCACGGAAGATGCGTAAGGACAGACTCCGTTAGGATGCGTATGTGCATTATGTCCCCCGCAGTAATAGTAATCATCCGCATAAGGGCAAACCCCGCCGCTGTGCGTATGCGCGCTGTGTCCTCCACAATAGTAATAGTTTGTTGACGAACTGCAATGCCCGCCGCCATGATGCCCATGTGCATAGGCTACCGTTACGGACTGCCCTGCTGTTGTAAAGGAAACTGCGCCAACAAGAGCTGCCGCCAATAAGGTACGTTTCAGTCGTTTCATAGTAAATGCTCCCTTCTTCGTTATTGTCATTTTGATGGTTCAATACGTACACGATTGAGAGGGGGAGATCCTTGCATGAACTTTATATTTTTCTTTGAAATGAAAAGCGGATATTGTCGGATGCAGAAACATGTGGTTGAAAGTATGGGAAATCGGAAAGCCAAAGGCGGCTTTACCCCTCTTTTTCATTTGGAGTGTTCGGATAGCCCTCCGGAAATCATGCCATATGGGTACGAAAGAAAGGAGGGCGATACAATGTATGTTACATATCAGGATTTGATTCAGATAGGTATACTTGTTGTTGCTCTTGCAAATTTGTTCTATCAGATTTACAAGGGAAAAAAGAAATAGCCGCCACTACCACCAATAGTGACGGCTTGCCTCATATGAGGTAAAAAGTTTTTATCTGGGGGTAGAGCCGCTTTTGCGGTTTCCCTTGTTAGTGTTTAATATACCATATATAAGGGCAGTTTTCAAGCTTGTTTTTCGTTTTAGCCTGGCGCAAAGGGTATTTCCGTTACTTTTCACACCCAGACCTTTGCACTCCGCTGCAAAGGTCGTGAGAACGTGTAAATTCAGCCTAGAAGGCATCCAGTCCTTCGCCAAAGGCGAATTTTCAATGGACTGGATGCCGTTACTTTTCACAGCACAGCCGTTTTTTGGCTGGGGTGTGAAAAGTAACGCATTTCCCATATCGACTAATCTATATAGATGGAAAAGCCCTCAAAGATCCCTGCCGGGATGTCCTCACCAAAAGAATATTCTTCCATTAGTTTCGCCTCAAACCGATAAACCATTACCCTTTCTTTTGCAGGATCAACAATCCAATACTCCCTTACCCCAGCAGACCGGTATTTAAACAACTTTGTAAAATAATCCATAGGCTTATTTCCCTGGGAAACAATCTCAATAATCCAATCTGGTGCACCATGACATCCCTTCTCATCTAATTTATCAGGATCACAAACGATTGTAATGCCTGGTTCCAAATAATTTTTATGATCGTCATTTAGAAATACAGCAAATGGCGCTGGAAGCACTTCACAATTTCCGTTATTACGATCAATATAGTCAGCTATTTTCCTGCTTACGGAAAATAACAATCTTTGATGCGTCAAGCTGGGCGCTGCCATCATATATAATTCACCATCGATGATTTCAGCGCGTTTTTTTTCTGGCAAAGCATCTATATCCTCAGTTGTATAAACTTTCTTTTTTATGGTTTCTTTTAATAATTCAGATGTTTTAGCTGCTTCGTTCCTTGCATTCATACGAGCACCTTCTTTCTTTTATTGGTCTCCTGTAATGGTTCTATATCATGTTATCAGAATCAATAAAATATTACAATTCATCATTTCATACATTCTATAAGGCAGGCGGTTTGGAAAGAAGAAGGATGTTTGGCTCAGATAACTTTTTGCAGAGAATTGTTATGAAAAATACATTCTAATAGTGTATATTATTATTAAAAATATAGACTATGAGTATTCTATATGCTTTTCTCAATTTTTGCAACTCTATTTACAAAATTCAGTAATATCACATAAATTATCAGTTTGCAATACGTTGTTTATTGTATAAATAGCACAAAAAAACAGGAAAAACGACAGGATTTGGTAATTGGCGAACGAAATTTATCTTGTGATCTATCTTTGTAATGTCTCCATATCCCGTCAGGCATTGATTTCAGCGGGTTTCGGCTTTCAAACTATATATGAAATACATAACAATTCTCTGCAAAA
>CAMWXD010000032.1 GCA_947178105.1 uncultured Eubacterium sp.
GGTTAGACCTCCGTAGCAGAATCTAACCTAATACTTAACTAAATGACATTGGTTTTGAGATATCTTTTCCACTCTGGCATAAAAAGGGGATGCCAGAAAACATACCGATCTATTTTCTAACATCCCTTTTCTATTTCTTTCACTTCCCCGTCCTCAATCCAAATAATGCGTCCCGCCATCTGCGCCGCCTGCATATTATGCGTCACCATCACAACGGTCTGCCCAAGCTCCCGGTTCACTTCCAAAAGCATCGCCAGCACATCCAGCCCATTTTTCCGGTCAAGGCTTCCAGTCGGCTCATCGGCAAGGATGATCGCCGGCTTTGCCGCCAGGGCACGCGCAATCGCCGTCCTCTGCCGCTCTCCGGCGGAAAGCTGCCAGGGCATCTTATTCAGACTGCGGCTGATGCCCAACATACGGCAAATCCTGCCGATATATGCCTCATCCGGCACCGTCCCGTCCGCCCTTAGCGAAAACGTAATATTATCTTTTACATCCAGCACATCCAACAGCCGGCAGTCCTGAAATACAATCCCGATATTCCTCCTGCGGAACACAGCCATCTGATCCGCATTCAGCCTACCGATATTTTGCCCACGTATCCAGATCTCCCCCTGCGTCGGCGTATCCAGCCCCGCTGCAAGATTTAAAAAAGTCGTCTTGCCGCTGCCGGACGCACCTGTAACAGCTACAAATTCGCCGTATGGAATGGCAAGCGTTAGGTTTTTAACCGCCGCAACCGGCTCCGCCGGAGTTTGATAAATCCGGGACACCTGCCGAAATGAAATGCAGTTCATTTAGAAAACCCCTTTCTTTTTGCCGAATCATCAAAAACTGTTTCCTCCATTTTGCTCAAATATCCCCCGTCAATCAGCACTTCTTTTCCCCGAAAGGCAAATCCATAAATCCGGATCTTCTCCCGGCGGCATTTTTTCTGTAAAGCAGCAGCATATTTTTTATCTATAATCTGCTGAATTGCCGAGTGCACAGTATCTTCCAGGTTTTTCTCTGTCTCCGGCTCCGCTGCCTTAAACTCCAGGATGATGCCATCATCTATCTGTGGATGATATGGCTCCAAAAGCACATCATACCTGCCATTCCCGCTCTCCCGATTCGATGTCACCTGATATAATTCCCGCAAATCTGCAATCATCCCCAGCACAAAGCCATGATAAAAATTTTCTGGCTGCTTAAAACGGGACGATTTTGCTCCCGTATCAAAAAAACTGAACGTATCCATTGCAATATCGTTCAGATACGCATTCATATAATCTTTATCTCCTGCGAGCAATGCATCTGAAAAATCACCATAACTCAGCCGATTATTTGAAAACCACCCTGTTACCATTTCATCAAAGATAAAAAAAATTTCTCTGTTTGTTAGTACTAACCTATATTCCGTTTTGCCCCTCCGGTTCTTTGCTGTATTTAAAATCTTAAGATACCCGCTTGCCAGCAGCAGGCTCCATATCGCAGATTTTTTATGGCCAAGATGGCTGAAAATAATTTCTTCATCCATTTGCGCCGAAAAAGATCTCCCCTGCAAAAGCTCTTCCACGATCAGCTTCATGTCCACATCACTCTTTTGAATCAGCTTTCCTATCAACTGGTTCGAGCTAGTATTTGCCCAATACGGCGCAAACTCTCGTTCCTCCAGATACTTGATCACAGACCATGGATTATAAATATGGCGGTAATTTCCAAACTGAAATCCATCGTACCATCGTTTTACCTCCTGCATCTGATCCGCAAGCCCAAACTCATACAGTGCGCGCAGAACCTCCTGTTCTGTAAACCCAAATGCAGATGCATATTTCTTAGAAGTCACCGTTATCACTTCAAGGTTGTTCAAATCCGAAAAAACCGATTCTTTACTTACTCTCGTAATGCCTGTCATCATGCCGCGTTTTAAATACGGATTAGTTTTAAAAGTAAAATTCATAAACTTTCGTATAAACTCAGCCATCTCTTCCCAATACCCATGAACATAGGCTTCCTGCATAGGCGTATCATATTCATCCAATAAAATAACCGCTTTCTTTCCATAATAATTATATAAATATTCCGAAAGCTGATTGATGGAAGCACAGAGATCTCCAGCATTTCCATCCACATTTAAAATTTTCTCAAACTGGCCCTTGTCTGACTGCAAAAAAGTACCACTTTCCAGCAAATCAGCATGTCTGCGGTACTCACGGGAAATAAGCCGGCATATATCATAATAAGCCTCACTGTAACACTTTGCCTTCACACCAGCAAAGCTTAAGAATATCACCGGATAGGTTCCTTGCAGCTTTCGATACGCTTCCTCTTTCCAAATATGCAGGTTTTCAAATAAATCGCTTCTCCCGGCATGTCTGACAGAAAAGAAATATTCCACCATACTCATCGTAAGTGTTTTTCCAAATCTTCTTGGTCGGGTAATCAACGTAACATCATCTTTATTTTCCCACCACTCTTTTATAAAATCCGTTTTATCGATATAAAAACAATGGTCTTCTATAATTTTACTAAAATCCTGCACACCAACCGCTATCGTCCTTGCCATAATCCCTGCCCTCACTTCCTTCTACAGAGCCTGCGTCTCCTTCCCCTTTGGCAGCATGATCTGAAAGCAGCTTCCTGTTCCCGCCTTCGAGACTGCTGTAAGCGACCCTTTTTCCAAAAACAAAATTTCCCTGGCAAGCGCCAGCCCAAGCCCCGTACCCGGCTGATCCCACGCATCCGGGCTGCGGTAAAACCGCTGAAACACCAGCGGCAGCTCTTCCCGCCGGATCCCTCTGCCCGTATCTGAAATTTCCAGTGATACAACGCTTTGCAGCGGCAGTGCGCGAATCTGGATGTGCCCGCCTCTGTCCGTATATTTTACAGCATTGTCCAAAATATTAAACACTGCCTCTGCAGTCCACTGCTCATCCGCGTCAACAACCAGCTCTGGTGCACAGTCCGTCTCTATGCCGATCTGCTTTTCTTCCGCAGCAAGCACAACCTCGCCCAACGCAGACGCAACAATGTCCAGCAGCTTGTAGCTGCGTATTCTGGGCGCAATCACCTTTGTTTCCAGCCTGGACAGCCGAACAAGTGTTTTTATCAAAAAATCCAGCCTGTCCGCCTGCTCCTTTATTACATGCACATACGAGACGCATTCCTCCTGCGCGACATGCCTCTCCAGCAGCCCGGTATAGATCTTAATATTTGCAGCCGGCGTTTTTACCTGATGGGAAATATCCGAGACCAATGTATGTACAGCACGCATTTCCTTCCTTGTCTTATGTATGGAAACCGCTTTTGCATCATATAGCTTTTTTAATTTATCACAGATTTTCGAATAGATGCCATCATCCGTATCCAAAACGCCCGTTTCATCCAGCCTTCCCTCCATATCCATACCGGACTCACCCATTGCCGTTATTTCCTGTTCATTCAAAAGACCGTCTACCATCTGGTCAACTGTGGCTGAGACCGCCAAAAGAACACTGTACAGGCGCGACACCGTCACATGAAATACTACTGCAATCGCAGCCAACAGAACAAACGGCAGACATTTCCAAAAAAGCTCCTTTTTTTCAAATATGTCACTGCGTACAGGCTCTGCTTGCATATAGAAAAACACCATTCCCACAGCCAGGGCCAACAGCAGCAGCATAAGCTCGTTTCCTGCTGTGATGCAGCGTTCCGCCTGAACTTGTTTTTTCTGTCTCATATGCTCTCCTCTCTTTCTTTAGCCGGATCAGCGACCCCCACCCACATATACCCGACTCCAAAGACTGTCTTAATACATGCATGTCCGAGCTTATTGCGCAGGCGGCTGATCTGTACGGCAAGCGAATGGGAGTCTACCCACTCTGCACCCTGTTCCCAGATGCTTTCCATCAGCAGCTCTTTGGTCAGGACGCGCTTTGTATTCCGCAGGAAAACCTCCAGCAGCCTGTATTCCGCAGGCGACAGGCTCACCTGCTCTTCCCGCAGCAGCACTTTGCGTTCCCTTGCCAATACAGTCAGGTCGCCCTGTACGATCCTGTTTTCTTCCTTCCCGCAGCACCGTCTTAAGACAGCAGCCGTTTTTTTCACAAATACCTGGATGCTGAACGGCTTTGTAATATAATCCTCCGCACCAAGGTCAAATCCTTTTACAATATCCGCTTCCTCATCCCGCGCTGTCAAAAAGACCGTCGGTATGCCCCGTATACTGAGCTGGCGCCTGTAAAACTCAAATCCATCCTGCCCAGGCAGATTCACGTCTAAAACCGCCAGGTCTGCCGCTTCTTTTTCCAAAATGCAAACCGCCTGCGCTGCATTTTCCGCACTGCTTACCGCATAACCCTCTTCCTCCAGGCATTTTGCAAGCCCATAACGCAGGATTTTGTCGTCCTCTATAATTAAAATATGATACATATTCGTTTTCTCCCTGCTTGATTCGTACCTATTCATAGGATGTTCGCTGCCCTTGCATTTCACTTTCGCTTTCTGTATTTCTGGTTTTTACTGTTCGGCTTATCTGGGATTGTCCGTTCAATCAGCCGTTTCTCCAATGCAGGATTCAGATAATTCTTTCTAAAGGTCGGCCTGTGAGAAAGCCCTAGACGTTTCATCAATTCCACTGCCGATAACGTATCGTCTCCGAGTATGGAAAGAAGCTGGTTCACAGACGCCTTATCTTGGTCGATTACTTGGTCGCTATCTTGGTCGTTTCTGCGTCCAACAACTGTTATTTCCAGCAAACTGTCTCTGATAATTTCCAACATCAGTTCCACAAATCCGGCACTATCCGCCTGTATATCTGCTGCTCCAAGCGCATCATAATAATCCTTCTGCCTTGACTGAATCAATTCCTCCATTGGCAGCCAGAAAAACAATTCCTTCCATCTGCCAAGCAGCAGACTATGCCACATTCGCCCCAAACGGCCGTTGCCATCAACAAAAGGATGGATAAATTCAAATTCATAGTGAAATACCGCACTCTTAATCAATGGATGCAGTTCTGACTGCCCATACCAAGCAATCAAATTATGCATATGCTCTGGCACAAATTTCGCTGGCGGAGCCATATGCACCAACGCCTTACCCTCAAATACTCCTACGCCACCAGATCGAAACCTTCCGTTCTCCGTAACCAGTCCATTCATCATCCGCTTATGTGCGGCCAACAAATCATCTACAGATAAAGGATCCAGCCGTAACATCATCTCATAGGCTTCATAGGCATTCTGCACTTCTTTAATTTCATTCGGATTGCCAAGAACTCGCTTACCATCCAAAATAGCCGTCACTTGTTCCAGCGACAGCGAGTTATGTTCGATCGCAAGGGATGAGTGAATTGTCCGTATGCGGTTCTCCCGCCTTAAATGCGGACTCATCGTTCCTCCCTGCTGAACCGTAATCCTGCCAATCTGCTCGCTGATCTCCGCAATGAGAGATGTCATTTTATCCGTCACATGAAACGGCGGCTTATATTCGCTCATGGATTCACCTCCCTAAAAGTTAACAACCTTTTTTATTTCCTCCCATAGCCTCATATCATCCACGGAAGAAAGTTGCGTTTGTCAAATTTCATACCGTTGCTATTATATCAGATTTAGATAGAAATTCCCATAATTATCTTCCTCCAATACAAAAAGCAGGCTGACGAATCGTTACTTTTCACACCCAGACCTTTGCACTCCGCTGCAAAGGTCGTGAGAACGTGTAAATTCAGCCTAGAAGGCATCCAGTCCTTCGCCAAAGGCGAATTTTCAATGGACTGGATGCCGTTACTTTTCACAGCACAGCCGTTTTTTGGCTGGGGTGTGAAAAGTAACGACGAATCCACGAAATCCATCACCCTGCTTATCAACACCTGCTTATCCTGTTTCATCCTGTATTTATGATCCTCCCCGGACAGGCAATGCACACGGAAGGATAGGGATACATTTTAAAAAATCCCCAGCAAGCCTCCAATCCAATATCCCAGCCCCAGCACCCAGCTTGAAAATATCCCAAACAGGATGACAGGCCCCGCAATCGTAAAGATCTTCGCGCCAATCCCGAATACCTGCCCCTCTTTCTGAAACTCAATCGCCGGTGCCGCCACGCTGTTTGCAAATCCGGTAATCGGTACAAGCGCTCCGGCACCTCCCCATTTTGCAAACGAAGGATAGATGTTAAACCCCGTTAAAACAATACTCAGGCAAATCAGAGACAGGCTGCACCAGCTTCCTGCCGTATCCTTGTCAAGCCCGCTGTTGATGGCAATATTTAAAATAAACTGCCCGATCAAACAAATGATCCCGCCTACAATAAATGCCCGGCACATCGCCCACGCAAGATTCCTGGTCGGCGTTACCTGCTTGACATATTCATTATACTCCTGCTGCTGCCGCTGTTTTTCTTCCTCTTTCATATCATCAGCTCCTGTTATTTTTTTGAATGTAAAATACTGCACAGCATGTACATCTGTGCCGGAAACTGCTGCAAAGCTGCCTGTGATCTGCCAGCAGTTCCTTACTTCTAGGATAAACAACAGGCTGTAAAATATACTGTAAAATCTTTACTCTAATCCATCAACGCATTCCCTCAGCAAATCCTTCACAACCTCCCCCGCAAGCACCAGCCCTGCCGCCGAAGGCACAAACGCATTGCTCCCAGGGACAGGCTTTTTTTGCGCGCCGGCTTCGCACCGATCTGTAACCAAAGGCTGCAGCGGCTGTTCTTTGGAATACACCACTTTTAATTTCAGGATCCCGCGCTTTTTCAGTTCCCTGCGCATGGCCTTCGCCAGCGGACAGACCGACGTCTCATACAGGTCTGCCGCCTGGAAAGCCGACGGATCCATTTTATTGCCGGCACCCATAGAGCTGATAATCGGCGTGCCCGCTGCCTGCGCTTGTTCGGCAAGTGCGATCTTTCCGGTTATCGTATCGATCGCGTCGACAATATAATCATATGCGGAAAAGTCAAACTGTCCGGCAGTATCCGGCATATAAAATACTTTATAACTATTCACCTGTGCGTTTGGGTTAATATCCAAAATCCGCTCCCTTGCCACGTCCACTTTATATTTTCCGATCGTACTGTGCAGTGCAAAGATTTGTCGGTTCAGATTGGTCACACTCACCTTATCGTGGTCAATCAAATCCAGCGTACCAATCCCGCTGCGCGCCAGCGCTTCCACTACATAACCGCCTACCCCGCCGATGCCGAATACTGCTACATGGGCTTCGGCAAGGCGCCTGCTTCCTTTTTTGCCAATTAATAATTCGGTTCTTGCAAACTGATTTAACATTGTTTTATTTAATCCTTTTCCTGCATCTTGCGCAAATGTTATGATCCAATGATCGTCCTTGGTTTCCCCTTCTTTTTCAATCAAGCGTCAGGTTCAGATATCCCTGCACCTGTGAGAGCCCATAGCTCATTCCTGTCAGACAGTCCTTTGCCTCCATTACATCCATCCCCGCAATTTGATTTCCAGGGACGTCGTCTGCAAATGCTGCGCCAGTCAGTACCATCCTGCTGCACCGCCCGGATATCCGCGGCAGCACATACGCCTCCAGTTCCTGCCTGGCCAGTGTCGTTTCCGTCACAAAAATGTCCTGTCCCTCCTGATAATACAGCAAAATCTCTTCTCTGCCGCCAATATGCAGCACATACGCTCCTCCGCCGCTGCTAGTATGCTGTTCGATCGCAAACGCCACATGGCGCGCCGGCCAGCTTATATAGCCCTGACGCCTAAAACGTGCATCCCGTATCCTGCAATATTGCTCCGCCTGCACAGGCTGAAAGTAAAAATCCTCCCGCTCCTGCACAGGAAACAGCTCTGCCGCCTGGATATCATATTCCTGTGCCTGCTTCTGCGCATTCATCTTTGCTGCCCGTACTTGCAGCCGCGTTTTTTTCAGATAAAAATTGCCGGAAAATCCGAGCGGCTCATAAAATCCTCCTACAAGCCCTTCCTCCGCCGGCTCTGCGATTAACGGCGCTTTGTAAAGCTCATGCGCCCTGTGCATCAGCGCTGCCGCAATGCCCCTGCCGCGGTACTGCGGGTAAACGGCGAGCGCATATACGTAGCGGATATTTTGCCAGCTCTGCTCCCCGGCGCCTGCGCCTTCCATATCTATTTTTCCCGGAAGAAAAAAGGATGCTCCCATCAGCATCCCCTGTTCCTCCTCAAGCAGCACATGCTCGTCCTGATACAGTGCATGAAAAAATGCGTCAATATAAGCATCCTCGTCCGCAAAGCATTCCTTCCAGAGCGCTTTTAACCCTGGAAGGTCTGCCGGCTTTCCATATCGAATCATAGCTGAAACCTCGCCTCATATTTTTCTACTAAAAGCACCGGCTGATAGGACAGCTTTGCCTTGCGCAGCCCTTCGTCACCGGTGTCTTCTTCCCGGTTCACATACGCAAAATCCTGGCAGTGATGCAGGACAAACTGCTGGTTAATCATCGGATAGGCGCCCTGCACGCTGGCAAGCGCCTTTTCAATATGCACGACATACGTATCCGAATTTAAAGGCTCTCCGATGGAAAACGCCACCAGCCTGCCTCCCTTGTACAGCATCCCGCCGTCCAGTACCAGGTCAGCCAGGTTGCGCAGCGCAATCCGGTTGATATGGAGCTCATTTTCCATCTCGTCATTCCAGTTTTCCGACTCGGCTTCCTTCCAGATATCCAAAAGGCGCATACATTCCGCTGCGTCCTCCGGCATCATGTCGCGGTACATCCAGTTATTGTCGTCCTTAAACCGTGCGATATGATTGCGTTTGCCATGCAGCTTTCTGCCGGAAAGCGTGGACAGCTTTTCCGTACTGTATACATAATCATAATCGTCCCGGTTTGTTTCCACCGTATATTTGCCCGGATAATTGCGCTCCAGCCAGTCCAGGTCTTTTTGCATCAACGTGCTGAGCACAAGCTGGCTGCCGCGTGCCTGCTCCATGGCAAGCAGCGCGTCCAATGCGCCTTTGCGGTTCCCAGCACCGATCGGAATGGTATAGCGGTATTCCTGATTCTGATTTTTTTCCTGCTCCTGAAACTGAAAAATCAGGCAGCCCTGCTCTTTTGCCATCTTCACGCCGTAAATATCGCTCCACAAAAAATTATTTGCAAAGGAATATTCACATGCCTGCCTGTCATCTTCCAGCAGCCGGTGGGTTACCCACTCTCGGTCGCGCAATGACAGGCTATTAAAGTCAATCATAAAAATTCTCCCTTGTTTTTACATTATCTGCACGACGTGCTGATCGCCTCGATCGCAACCGCGCCGCCCCGCACGATCTCAATATTGCGGAACTTTGCTTTCAAAAGCTCGATCAGCTCATTGTTCCTGCGCTCTGTCAGCTTGCATTCGAGCATGGCGCTGTCTTTTCCAATATCCGTCACCTCTACGCTGAACACTTCCGCAATACGAAATACTTCCTCGATCTGGCTGGAACGAAGGTCTTTTACTTTTGCAAATAAAATCTCCTTCATATGGATCGGCACGTTGGTCAGGTCTATCACCTTAATGACTTCTACCATACGGTTTAACTGCTTTTTGATCTGCTCAAACGTAATATCGTCGCTCATGACGCAGATGGTCATGCGGGAAACGGTCGCGTCCTCCGTCGTGCCGACCGTCAGGCTTTGCAGATTATAGGATTTTCCGGAAAAAAGCCCTGATACCTTCGCCAGCACGCCCACCTGGTTTTCCACATACAAAGCGATCCATCTGTTTTTCATCTGTTCTCCCTCCCGCCTACTTTAATATCATTTCACTCATTGGATTGCCGCCTTTTACCATCGGCAGCACTAACTCATCGGTCGCAATCATAAATTCGATCAAAGTCGGCGCGTCCTCATTGCGCTTTGCCTGTGCAAAAGCCTCGGCAATCTGGGATTCTTCGGTCACCCGGATGCCATGCGCCCCATAGCATTCTGCAAATTTTACAAAATCCGGTTCATACGGCGGACATGCCTCGTTCGGCCCCTTACACGTATTCGGACAGCCCTTGCGCCTGCGCAGGCAGGTAGCGGCATACCGCTTTCCATAAAACAACTGCTGCATCTGGCGTACCATGCCAAGGTAATAATTGTTTAAAAGACAGATTGTAATCGGTGCTTTCTGAGTGATCGCCGTCGCCATTTCCTGCATATTCATCTGAAACCCGCCGTCGCCGGAAATACAGATGACATTTTGGTACGGCTTTGCGATCTTTGCCCCGATCGCCGCCGGCAGCCCAAAGCCCATCGACCCCAGCCCGCCGGAGGTAATGAGCTTTTTGCGCCCTCCTACGTCCAGATACTGTGTCGCCCACATCTGGTGCTGTCCCACGTCTGTCACGATAATCGCGTCTTTATAGGATTGATTGATCGCCTCCATGATCATCTGCGGAGTCATGCCGCGGTCTCTGCGCATTTCCAGAGGATTTTCCGCGTCCCATTCCCTGATCTGGCTAATCCATTTTTCCGTTTCCTGCTTTTCCGCCCACTCGCACAGCTTTTCAAGCGCCAGCTTTGCATCCGCCACAATCGGCACGTCTACCACGACATTTCTGGAAATAGCCGCCGTATCGATATCGATATGGATAATCTTTGCCTTTGGCGCAAACTCGTTTAAATCCCCTGTAATCCGGTCGTTAAAGCGTGTCCCGATCGAAAACAGCACATCGCATTTGCTGACCGCAATATTGCAGGAATATTTTCCATGCATACCAGAATTGCCCAGATAGAGCGGATGGTTTGTCGGCACAGCCCCCTTGCCCATCACAGTCGTAACGACTGGAATGTTTGTACGCTCCGCAAACTTTTGAAGCTGCTCATTTGCGCAGCCGATATGAATGCCGCCCCCCGCGAGGATCAGCGGCCGCTTTGCAGATTTTAACAGGCGGTACGCTTTTTTCAACTGCCCGATATGCACGCTTTCGTTCGGCTTATACCCGCGGATCTGCACCTGGGACGGATACTCGCTGTCCCCTGCCTGTACCTGGATATCTTTTGGTATATCAATCAGCACCGGGCCTGGCTTTCCTGTCCTTGCGATATGGAACGCCATCTTTAAAATCCTTCCCAGATCCTTCCGGTCGCGCACAGTCACGCCATACTTGGTAATGGAGCTTGTCATCCCGACAATATCAACCTCCTGGAACGCATCGTTTCCAATCAGCCCAAGCGGCACCTGTCCGGTAATACACACAAGCGGTATACTGTCATAATGCGCATCCGCCAGCCCGGTAATGATATTTGTCGCACCCGGCCCGCTCGTCACGAGACAGACGCCGACTTTTCCGCTTGCTTTGGCATAGCCTTCCGCTTCGAAGATCAATCCCTGTTCATGCCTTGGCAGGACGACCTGGATATCCTCCTGTTTGTATAATTCATCAAATATATCCGTAACCATCCCGCCCGGATATCCAAATATCGTATCCACGCCTTCTTCCCGAAGCGCTTTCACAAATAATTTTCTTCCTGTTATATCCATGGTCTCCTCCCATTTGCTTATTTTATTATGGCTTCCCAGGCAGCTTTATAACCCTGCTTTTTCTTATATTTTCGAAAAAAATAAATGAGGTCAAAATATGTCTGTTCTTCGCTCTCCGCTACAAGCTCCCACTCCGGCAGCTCATCCAGGTTTGGAAAATACGTATCCGCACAGTATGCAAAATCAATCTTTGTCACATACACCGTATCACACAGGCAAAGCAACTGCCTGTAGATGCTCTCCCCGCCGATGACAAATACCGCATCGGTATCATACTGCTTTAGCCTGTCGCGCAGCTCTTCCAGGGAATGCAGCACAACCGCGCCCCCAGCCTGATACTGCCTGTCATGTGTCAGCACAAGATTCTCCCTGCCTGATAAAATGCCGCTTGGCAGGCTTTCCCTCGTCTTTCTGCCCATAACGACGACTTTGCCCATAGTCGCTTCTCTAAAAAAACGCATATCGTCTGGAATACGTACCAATAGCTGGTTATTGCTGCCAATTCCCCAGTTTTCATCTGCGGAAACAATCATTTTCATACGTCGTCAATCGCTTTCCCAATATCATGGCGCATATATTTATTTTCAAACTGCACCCAGTCTGCGGCTTCATATGCTTTGCGGCGGGCATCTTTTAAATCCGCCCCTTTTGCTGTGACGCCAAGCACCCTGCCGCCGTTTGTCACGATTTTGCCGTCTTTAAGCGCTGTCCCTGCATGGAAGCAGTAATAATCCTCTGTCTTTTCAAAACGTTCCAACCCTTCGATCGGATATCCCTTCTCATAAGCGACCGGATACCCGTCGGAAGCAAGCACGACACAGACTGCCGCATTGTCCTCAAACGCGAGCTGTATCTCATCCAGCCTTCCTTCCACACAGGCGCGCATCACCTCGACCATATCGTTTTTCATACGCGGCAGCACTACCTGTGCTTCTGGGTCTCCAAACCGCGCATTGTATTCGAGCACCTTCGGCCCATCCTCCGTTAACATCAGCCCAAAGAAAATCACGCCGACATACTGCCTGCCCTCTGCCGCCATCGCATCCACCGTCGCCTGATAAATATATTTCTGGCAGAAAGCATCCACTTCTTTTGTATAAAACGGGCTTGGCGAAAAAGTGCCCATACCCCCGGTGTTTAGCCCCTGGTCGCCGTCTTTTGCACGTTTATGGTCCTGCGCCGAGCTCATAATCCGAATTGTTTTTCCGTCTGTAAACGACAATACGGACACCTCACGCCCGGTCATAAACTCTTCCACAACCATCCGGTTGCCGGCAGCGCCGAATTTTTTATCCTCCATAATGGATTTGACGCCCTCTTTTGCCTCTTCCAGCGTATTGCAGATCAGCACGCCCTTGCCCAGCGCCAGCCCGTCCGCTTTTAAGACAACCGGCAGTTTTGCCGTCTCCAGATAAGCAAGCGCATCTACAGGATCGTCAAACGTCTCATAAGCGGCAGTCGGAATATTGTATTTTTTCATCAGGTCTTTGGAAAACGCTTTGGAGCCTTCCAGGATCGCCGCGTTTTTCCTCGGCCCGAACACTTTCAGCCCCGCCGCTTCAAACACGTCTACAATGCCGCCCACTAACGGGTCGTCCATACCGATAATCGTAAAATCGACCGCCTGCTCCTTTGCAAATGCCGCAAGCTTTTCAAACTCCATCGCCCCGATCGGGACACACTCTGCGATCCGCCCGATCCCTGCGTTTCCAGGCGCGCAGTATAGCTTCTCTACATCCGGGCTTTTCGCTGCGCTTACTGCAATCGCATGTTCGCGCCCGCCGCTGCCTACGATCAATACCTTCATGGTTCCATTTCTCCCTTCCTTTATCTAGCACACATAAGTACATATAAATATATACGTCTTTATCTAAAATACAGCCCAAAATACAGCCTAATCCGCACCCGCTCCATCCAAAATGCGAACCTTCCCGTCAATAACGGATATCCTGCCGTTTGCAAACAGGTCTACTGCCTGCGGCAGGATGTTCCATTCCGCTTCCTCCATCACGCGCCGCTGCAAGATTTCCGGCGTATCATCCTGTTTGACTTCCACCGCTTTTTGCAGGATAATCGGCCCGGTGTCCGTCCCCTCGTCCACAAAATGAACCGTCGCGCCGGTCACCCGCACCCCTCTGGCAAGGACATGTTCATGTACCTTCAGCCCATAATACCCGACTCCGCAAAAAGACGGGATCAACGACGGATGAATATTGATCATACGGTTTTTATATGCCTGTATCAAAACTTCCGGCAGGATTACAAGATAGCCGGCAAGCACGACCAGATCCACCTGGTCGTGCTCCAGCGCTTCCACAAGCGCCCTGCCGAACGCCTCTCTATTTTCATACGCTTTCGGAGAGATGCATTCACTTTTGATCCCATGATTTTTTGCCCGCTCCAGCGCATAGGCGTCCTTTTTATTGCTGATGACAGACACAATCTCTGCATTCGTAATGTTTCCTGCCTCTATTGCGTCGATCAGCGCCTGCAAATTAGTCCCTCCGCCGGATACCATCACCGCCAGCTTTAACATAATGTAACTCCTTTTTCTCCTGCTGCCGCTTCTCCGATCACATACGCCGGCACATCCGCTTCTTTCGCAGCCTTCTTCACCGCGTCCACATCCGCAGGGCCTACGGCAAGCACCATGCCGATTCCCATATTGAATGTATTGTACATCATCGCCTCTTCTACGTTTCCTTTTTCCGCAAGCAGCCTGAAAATCTCCGGCACCTGATAGCTGTCCTTTTTCATCACTGCACAAATGCCATCCGGCAGCATCCGCGGCACATTTTCATAAAAACCGCCGCCGGTAATATGGCTGCACGCTTTGATCCGAACGCCCGCTTCCCGGATCTGCCTTAACGCGCGCACATAGATTCTTGTCGGCGTTAACAACTCCTCTCCAACCGTCTTCCCAAGCCGCTGTTCATACGTATCCAGCACCTGTTTATCTACGCCAAGGATCTTTCGAATCAGCGAGAATCCATTGGAATGCACGCCGGTAGACGCCAGCCCGACCAGCACGTCTCCCTTCTTTAGATCCTTTCCGGTAATAATATCCTTTTCATCTACCACGCCTACCGCAAAACCTGCAAGGTCATATTCCTCCTGCGGATAAAAACCCGGCATCTCCGCAGTCTCCCCGCCGATCAACGCCGCGCCTGCCTGCCTGCACCCCTCGGCAACACCGCTCACAATCGCTTCGATTTTCTCCGGGTAATTTTTCCCACATGCAATATAATCCAGGAAAAATAACGGCTCGCCGCCTGCGCAGGCAATATCGTTTACACACATCGCAACACAGTCAATCCCGACCGTATCATGCTTGTCCATCAAAAAAGCCAGCTTCAGCTTCGTGCCGACGCCATCCGTCCCCGATACAAGCGTCGGGTTTTCCATCTTTTGAAACGCTTTCATTGAAAAAGCACCGGAAAACCCGCCCAGGTTCGTAAGCACCTCTGGGCGCATCGTGCTTTGCACATGCTTTTTCATCAGCTCCACTGACCTGTAACCAGCTTCAATATCCACTCCAGCATTTTTGTAATCCATGATTTTTCCTCCTGCTTTGGTATTTACTTTTTGCGTGTCTCCTGTCATAATGCCACATCTTTGGAAAAATTTCAAGGATGCAAAGCCATTTCCTGTGAAAAAGACTCTGCATCCTTTCATTACCTACATTATAACAATAGCCTGGCGGCATGTAAAGCCTGAAATAGCACCGGCTCCTGTCAGTATCCCCTTAACAGCGTATAATCCAGCCGGTACTTTTCAGCCAGCTTTTCGATCAATCGCCTGCCCTCCTTATAAGCTTCTTTATTCTGCATTTTTAAATATCCCGCGTTTTTCCTAAAAAAATAGTCTATCTGAAAATCCCTGTCAAAATACGCGCCTGCATCTGTATCTGTTTCTGTTTCTGTATTTATATCTAACCGGCTGAAAAACGGCATCACCATAGCATGATCCAGCTCATAGACAAAAAAATCATCCATCGCTATTTTCGTTTCGTTTTCCAAAAAGCCTGCGACTTTCCCCGTCCATGTCTTGTTCAGATAAATGAATCGGATCGTATCGCCGGTTTTATAATATCCTTGAAAACCGCTCCCAAGCATCAGTAAAACAACGTCCCCTTGCTGTACAAACGCATCTTCCTGAAATATTTCCTTGCCAAACAGCGAAAACTGGCTTTGTTTTCCGACCTGAAAGCAATCCACAGGCGTAATCTCGATTTCTTTTCCCTCGTACTGCACCTTTTGATTTCTCAAATCCTTATGCCCATACCCATTCACCAGGCTTGCCGGTTTATCCCAATGCCCAATCAGCTCGATCGGCTGAATGTCTATTTCGACAAACTGAAACCCTTCCTGCTGCCTGTTTAATTCCTCATTAAAATTTACCAAATCCTCTAAAAAATGATCCCGCGCATATATTTCCCGCAATTCTTCCGCCGTATAGCTTCTCGTATCATACTGGTCTATAATCTGAAAAAAAGATTTGTCAAAGTCATAACGGTTCCTGTTCACAACATAGATGCACACCGCCGCTGCGGCAGCCAAAAAGATGCCCACGATCAAAAAACACCGCATATACTTTTTTTCATATACTTTTTTCATATCCATAAACAACATCCTTCCCCACAATTTATTTACAGTTCCTTACTGCTCCTTATCGCTTTCTTTGCCGCGTTACCACTTTAGCATATTTGCCTGTACGTGTAAACAACGCCCCTTCATTCTTATAAAAATCGTAATAAAATGTTATAAAAACTGCCAGAATCGCATTTACAAAGAACCATCATCTCTCCATGCACACTTTCCCATTTTCCCAGTATACTATAACAAATCCACATGCAGGGGTCTTTTATGAATCTGAAAAGACATCTTCTCCCACTCCTTATCCTTCCCGTACTGGCTGTCTGTATGCTTGCCGGCTGCGGGCACAAAGACGCCGCCGAATCCGGCGTTCAGAAAATGACAAACGAAACAAAAGACAAAAATACAACAGACACAGGCGCACTGGAAAAAATCACCTTAAACGAAGTCGCCCACTCGATTTTTTATGCGCCAATGTATGCCGCCATTGAAAACGGTTATTTTAAGCAGGAAGGCATCGACCTGGAGCTGGTTACCGGATTTGGCGCAGATAAGGTAATGGCTGCCGTATTATCCGGTGAAGCCGATATTGGGTTTATGGGGCCGGAAACAACCGTATATACTTATAACGAAGGCGCCCAGGATGCGGTAGTTAATTTTGCCCAGTTAACACAGCGCGCCGGAAACTTTCTTGTCGCGCGTGAAAAACAGGATGATTTCCAGCTTTCTGATTTAAAAGGGCAGGAAGTGCTGGGCGGCAGGGCAGGCGGTATGCATAGAATTATGTAAATATGCAAAACAAAAATAGATATCTATGGTGAGATTCAAAAAAACGTGTTATACTTAAACTCTATCAGCAAATCATATTACAAAATTATTTGGTCACGGGAGGGATATTATGATAGCATTGGCAGGAACCATACAAGGAAACACAATTATTGTTGAAAATGACAGCATCACCAATTATGACGGCAAGGATGTGATCCTGACTATTTTAGATCAGCCATATCATAAGGCAAGAAAAAAAATTGACTGGAACCAGTACGGCATAGAGACAGAGCGTGGGAAGTATGTCGAAGAATATATGGAGGAAATAAGAGGAAATGATCGAATCTAGGCGTATTTTTATAGACACATCACCCTATATCTACTATCTTGAAAAGAATTCAATGTATGGAAATAAAGTAAAAGAATTTCTAATGCGTAATTATGATTCAGGCAGCGAATTTGTGACATCAGCTATTACAATAGAAGAATATTCGATTGTCCCCTATCGGGAAGAAAACACAAAACTGCTGAACGATTTTGAACTGCTGCTAGAAGATATGGAAACAAAAGTTGTCGATATCACAAAAACAATCGCAAAAAAAGCAGCTCAAATTCGTGCAGACTATAAAAATTTTAAAGCAATGGACGCATTGCAGCTTGCGGCTGCGTTGCAAAGTGGATGCAGCATTTTTCTCACAAATGACAAGCAGCTACGACAATTTAAAGAATTGAACGTTATGACTATGGAACATTTATAAACTGCAAGCAAACTGCCATCATCAATGCGAAGCTTCCTCTGCTCATGGGCGAATACTGTTCGAAAAAATTTTTCAGTATGTACAGGCACAGCGGACGATCACGGCTCATATATTGAATAAAAACAGCAGGAATGTGATCACTTGGGAAAACCAACCTATTATCTTTGGTATAACAACGATTCTTCACCAGAAGAATATCTAAATACAAAAGAGCGATACACAAAATTGGGATTTCGGGTTGTCACGTTTAAGGATGGCGAGAATCATCAGGATATTCAAGAAGGAATAAGATCCGTGATTAAAAACCATATTGCCGATTTCAACAGGGAAAGGATGTGAGCCAATGAACGCAGGATACGTCCGATTATCCAAAGATGACAATAAACGAAATTATTCTTCCATCGAAAACCAAAAATTAATCATCCGCCAATATGCCTCTGAACATAACCTGGCCATTGACCGCTGGTATGAGGATGACGGTGTTTCTGGCTATCTTTTTGACCGCCCCGGTTTTAAACAGCTTATGGATGATTTAGACAAAGATATTGATACTGTCATTGTAAAAGATTTTTCCAGATTGGGCAGACATAATGCAAAAATACTGCTTCTGCTGGATGCATTTCAAGAGCGGGGCAAACGCCTGATTGTGATTGATGATCATTACAACAGTGAGGTGTCCGAGGATGACACGATCGGTATCACAACATGGTTTAATGAACGTTCTGTCAAAGATACAAGTAAGAAAATCCGTCATGCGTTAGGTGCAAAGCAAAAAGAAGGCACACTGATGACACAGCCACCATTTGGATATCGAAGAACAGGAAAAAAGAGAGAAACTCTTGAAATCGTACCAAAAGAAGCAAAATTTATCAAATTGATCTACGATTTATACATTCAAGGATGCGGTTATCGAAAAATATCTGCTTATCTTACAGGGCAGGGAGCCCCTACTCCTTCCATGATCCGCAGAGAACGAGAATTGGAAGAAGGCATAAACACGAACCGCCATGTCGCTGCTGTCTGGTCTGATGGTATGGTCAAAGACATCTTGGATAATGATTTTTATATCGGTACTTTCCGTTTACGGAAAAGAGCCAGAAATACCGTCCATGGAAAGGACAAGCGTGTCCCAAAAGATAAACAGTATATTTTTGAAAATCATCATCCGGCGGTCATTGACAAAATGACCTATGACCTGGTACAGGAATTAAAAGAGAAGCGTACAAAATCCCGCTATAAAGGCAGCCGGGGACAATGGACTGGTTCTGAAATCCCCAATCCGTTTGGAAGCTGCCTTTACTGTAAGGACTGCGGCAGTAAACTAACACCTATTGAACGGCGGACATCAGCCAGAGTGCGCAAATATTACATTTGCAGTACATACAACACAAAAGGGAAACGCTATTGCCCTAAGGCACATTTAATTGAAGAACAGAACCTTATGACGGATATAGCTAATTATATTCGCATGTGCCGAAATGCCCTTTGTGAAGTGATAGCTGCCTATGATAGGAACGATTTCGAAGCAGAGCAGAAAACCATAGAAGAAACATGCATTGCTGTCAGTGAAGATATAGACGAAGTAAAAAAGCAGCTACAAACCTTATTTTCACAGAAAATCAAAGACATTGCCGCCAATCCGGACAATGAAGATTTAATCAAGGAAAGTTATGATTCCATACAGCAAAATCTAACAGCACGAATCCGTGCTCTTGAATCGCAGCATGACAAGTTGAAGCACACCAGGCTGAAAACTCCTGATGTAAAAGGCAAGTTGCATACAGCGCTTGAAGTTGTGGATGATGTTATCCAAAGAGGAACATTGAACCGCAGAGATATCGAAATTTTAATAGAACGGATCGAGGTTGATGAAAATGGCCTGCCGGAAATGAAATTAAAATATAGTTTATCCGGTTTCGTTCATTGCAGTGCAAATGAAGAACTAAACCGTCACGAAAATGAAATTATCCTGGCAGCTATGTATTTCATCAGAGACGATAACAGCGGATTTACCTCCGCTAAATATCTTTCAAAACAGCTTACTGATATAGGCTATCCCAAATCCACGAAATCTGTGCTGCCATATATTGCAGTGATGATTGAGATGGGGATGATAGAACCTTGTGAAAACAAGCGAAAACCTTATACCATTTTAAAAAGCAAAGCAGAAATCGAACAGATCATTGCAAATTTTAAGCAAAGCTTTCTACCTGAATATCATACTGAGCAGCTATATACGTAAAATTTACATAATCATAACGTCAACAGGCGGTATGCCGCAGATGGTATTTGAATACGTTTTAAAGAAAAACGGCATCGACCCATCGGACGTAAAGATCGACCAGGGCATCGATTTCGGCTCGACTGCTGCCGCTTTTTCTGGCGGCAAAGGCGCTTATACGGTAGAATTTGAGCCTTCTGCAACCGCCCTGGAACAGGAAGGCGCCGGCTTTGTCGTAAGCTCCATCGGCGTAGAATCGGGCTATGTGCCGTACACCGCTTTCAGTGTCAAACAAAGCTATCTGGATAAACATAAAAACGTGATCCAGTCCTTTACCAACGCGCTGCAAAAAGGCATGGACTATGTTTCCTCCCACTCCAGTGAGGAGATCGCCAAGACAATAAAGCCGCAGTTTTCCGAAACAGACCCGGATGCGCTCACCGCTATCGTAGAACGTTACCATGCCCAGGATACCTGGAAAAACGATCTTGTCTTTACACAGGAAAGCTTTGACCTGCTGCTGGATATTTTGGAAGATTCAGAAGTAATTACAGAGCGGCCGCCATACGATGCACTCGTAACGACGGAATTTGCCGAAAAAGCAAAATAATGGTTCTATATCCAGCCCTTTTTGCGGAAATTGAATCTCAAAAGGGCTGGGTTTGTTACTTTTGCTTCGTTAAAATACATATTGAACCTTTGAAATACATATGTTATAATGCCAGTAGGCAAAAAGCTGTAATAAGTCCATCTGGACAAAAATGAACCCTGAAACCGTGTTGCACCACAGTTTCAGGGTTCTTCTTTACTTTTATAGTGGCAAAGCGCCCACTAGGTTATTTGTTGTCCTTATGGTCACCGTCTAACCATTTGATGATGTAGTGGCAGGCTACACCAGCCGCAACAGCGACAAAAAAAGCTGTAATAATTTCCATCTGAACACCTCCTCCTGTTGCCAGGTATCGGTAGGACAACAAAAGGATTATACCATATTTGCCATTATTCAACAATATGTTCTGTCAACATCTTAAAAGTCTTTTAGGATGTTTTTTCATCCCTTTTTTATGCCTTTTTATCTACCACTTTCTGTCATATTGTGCTACAATAGTAATAAATTACAGAAAGGAGGCAATACGCCAATGCAAAAGTACAGGCTATTCTTTGTAAGGCTGCTACTTGCTATCGTACTGTCTGGCTCCCTCGTTCCGTCCATACCGCTTCTGGCACCGGATGCTGCACAGCCGGCGGTTACCGTTTTCGCAAGTACCAGCTACAACAAAGCCACTGTCAAAAAGGTACAAAAAAAGCTGAACCGCAAAGGCTACGACTGCGGTACTCCAGACGGCATCCGCGGAAGCAAAACCTCTGACGCGATCAGGGAATATCAAAAAGACCATGACCTGAAAGTGACTGGCACTGTAAATGCATCACTGTTAAAGTCACTGAATATCAAAGGCGTCAAAGAAACGTCGTCCCAAGGCTCCGGCAGTTCTGCGCGTGTTTCTGACACAAGAGAGCTTACCGTGTATGTCACGGACACCGGCAGTAAATACCACCGTGACGGATGCAGATACCTGAGCCGCTCCAAGCACGCCATAGACTTATCCGTTGCACAGTCCCTGGGATATGATGCATGTTCTGTCTGCCGGCCATAAGCCTTTGCCGCTTGCTTTACATATTAAACCACATGAAAAACAGCAGGAACACTATGATTGGCTTTCCTGCTGTTTTTATCCTTATTCCTTTTATGTACAGGGCGCTCTTATGCCTCCTGCACCGCCTGCCTGAGATCCGGCACCTTTAGCAATACCGGATACAGCACTATGCTGATCGCCAGCCCGCTGACGCCCTGGATCACATTCGCCGGTATGCTTGCGGCTGCTCCCGCGCCGTAAATGACAGATTCACAGAGAAAATATCCGCCTGCCACAAGCACGATATCTGCAATTCCGCCCAGAATCACCGCTGCATAGCAGCTCTTTGACGTCCGCCCGATTTTTCTGTAAAGCACGCCTGCTGCAAACGCCACTGCGCCTTTGATCACAAATGTAATCGGTACATAGATAAAATATCCGCCGATCAGGTCAGCCATCGCAGAACCGATGCCTGCCGCAAGCAGCCCCCATGCCGGGCCAAGCATTACGCCTGAAAGGATCACAATGGCATCGCCTGGATGGATATAGCCGTTCGTGCCGGGCGTAGGAATACGGATCGACATCGTTGCGACACAGGCAAGCGCTGCAAACAGAGCCGCTGTCACAATTTTTTTCAGATTGGAATTCATAATCAAGACCTCTTTTCTTTTTATTGATATTGTCAGAACCTACTTTATGACAAATCTGTCTTGATTAAAATAGCCAATAATCAAATAATCGGCCATGCCAATTTTTTCAATAATGCAGCAAAGTATTTCTTGGATCTCAGCCTTCATCCGTAAAAGGAACATCTTGGATACAGGACACGTCATATTGATAAGCGCCAAGATCTCCTCCATCTTCACCTATGTGATAAATGTCCAAAGGTACTTTGATATACATTTGGTCGCCTACCCATTTATCCTCATTGTTCATAAATTGCTGCAATATCAGTTTGTCATAAATAACAAACTGAGCAGAATAATCTAATTTTCTCTGAAATTCCGTGCCGTCATAAACAAAATCCAGCCCAACCGGAATCGTATGCGAAAAATCTCCTTCGATCTCCTCAAACACTACCATTGGCACATCAATTTTTACCAGCGCAGCCTGCGAGGTTACTTTATAATCCTCTATGGATGGGAAGTAGTATTGCGCATAGCCCGGATAAGTCCCGATATTTGCCTTCTCCGGCTTCACATCACAAACCAGCACTGCGGACATTGTTGTAACCGTATTTCCCTCAATTGCGCCGCGTGTAATTGTAATCTGAACTTCTGGCTGAAAAACAGTCCGGCAACTGAGAAAATCTGGATATATATAATAGTCAGAGCTGCCGCCAATTCCGCCTGGGCCGCCGCTAATTCCGCCTGAATCACCGCCTGTAACTGGCGGATCTGTCACATCAATCGACGGGCCTGTCGGTATCACTGCCGGGCCTGTCGGTATACTCGGCGTACTTACAGGAGACCTGTAGTATGAGCCAGATGACGTATTAACCTGAATCGGTTTTTTTTCGATCGTCCCGTCTGCTTTTTTCACTGTAATCGTACTATTTGTATAGTTATTGATATTTACCTGCGCATCCTTGGACCGAATATCTACTGTACTGTTTTCTGCGCCTTTATTCAGCGTAATATCCACTGACGCATGTGCGGTAATATTAACAGGCGCTTCTGAAACAAGCACCGTTCCGGCTGCGGACGATTCGATCGTCGTATTAATCGGCGCTTCCGGTTTTCCTGAAATCGAAATTTCCATCTTGGCGCTGATCGATACTTCATCGACCTTGCCATTTACTTCCAGCTTGACCTTCGCGTCTTTGCAGGAAAATGCAATACGCCCCAGGCGTGCGCCTTGATTGACCACAATACGCGCCGCGCTGGCAAGTACATTCATCACATTGCCGACTGCTTTTTCCACCCACGTATCCGACTTGATTGCCTGGATGGTAATAGACTGAAAGACGCCGCTGTTTTCAATATCACATGCCGGCGCATCCACAATCAGCTCCACACCGGAATAGGATCCGGCAGGGATCTGGAGCTTTGCCGCATCATTCGTACGGATTGTAAGCTTTTTCAGGTTCCTATCTGACAGTGCTTTCAAAAGCTCTGCCTGCGTGGACACTTGTGCCTCTGTCACAGCCTCCGTGTTTTCTTCCTGTGGCTGTACGACATTGACTCTGCACCGGACAGTCTTGACCGAATTTTTATTGGATTTCTTCCGTGCATTCGTTTTCAGCTTTGCCCGGACTGTCGTCCTGCCTGCGGACTTTCCTTTCATCATAAACCCGGATTCCGTCTTTCCATACACCATCGCAATCGTACGGTCGTCTGTCGCTACCTTTTTCACCTTCCACCCAATCGTATTGTTTTTCAGTGTCATCTTGTTCGTCTGCCCGACTTTTAACGTCTTAAACGTTGTCCGCAGGCTGACATAAGGTTTTGCAGCTTTCGCGGCTTCCGTACGGATTGCCGGAAGCGCCGGACACGCCATCAATACAGCAAGCGAAGCCGCAAGAATCCTTTTCACGCATGATTTTTTCACACGCTTTCCATAATGCATAATTACCCTCCTTCTTAATTCTCATCATTTTTCTTATAAGGAAGTATTTTCTGAGAATCGCACCGTAAAACCCATAAAAACACCTGTTATCCTTATAAGATATACAATGAGTTTAACAGAAAGGTAAATTTTGGAAAGTGCTTTGGCACCATTCGCACTTTTTCGGGTATGTTTTGCAGGCTGTTTTACGCTTCCCGCACATCCTTCATTTTTTGCAGGCACAGGATCACCGCGCCGCCAATCACAAAAAACAACACGTTAAAGGTGCCCAAAGACAGCGCCGCCTGCGGCGTATCCAGCGTTTCCGGCCCTTTGATAACCGCATAGACAGACCCAAGCATCAGCCCGATAATCAGATAGATCGTCTGCGCGCGAAACCGCTCCAGCGCCTTTCGGATCAGCTTTACGACGCTGAATATCCCGACGAGCACGCCGCAGCCGAAAAGGAACACGGTCGGAAACGCTGCCAGGTCAAAGTGCAGGATATCTTTAATCGCCGTAATCACCGGCAGATACAGCCCCATAATCAACAGCAGCGTAGAGCCGGAAATGCCAGGCAGCACCATCGCAGAAATCGCAATCGCCCCGGCTAAAAATACATAAACGCCGAGCTTTACGTCCAAATGCTCCAGGCTCATGCTGCTGCCGCCGGACACCGGGTTAAAATAGGTGATCGCACATACAAGCGCAGCACCCGCTGCGGTAAATAAAACCGCTCCCGGCTTTGAGGCAAGCGCTTCTTTTTCTTCTTTTGCCACGATCGGGATCGCCAGTAAAATAAATCCGATAAACATAGAGCTGATCGCATAAATATTCGATTCAAACACACTCGTCAGGACAAGGATTGCCAGCACCATCCCGCAAACCCATCCGATTCCAAGCTTGATTAAAAATAAGAGCGCGTTCTTTTTCTTCTCCAGGCTGCCGCGCAGCAGGTCATCGATCGACCCGATAAACTGGTCATAAAACCCAAGCAGAAACGCAATCGTCCCGCCGGACACCCCCGGCACGCTGTCTGCAAGCGCCATGCAAAATCCTCTGATAAATTGTATGATATACATATTTTCCCTCTTTCTGTTCCTTATTTTATTCGCCTTGCAACGCGAATGCGAATGCGGCTATCCTCGTTTTTTGATATATGCACGCAGAAAATCCAGCAGGACGTCCATCTGCTCATCCGTACCGATCGTAATCCGCAGATAGTTGTCGATCCGCGGTTTTGCAAAGTAGCGCACATAAATATGCTCGCTTTTGAGCGCTTCAAACAGTTCCTTTGCCGGCACCTTCGGATGCGTCACAAACAAAAAATTGCTCTGGCTGTCGCCAAAGGCAAAGCCCAGGTTTCGAAACTCCTCTTTCACACGTTCTCTCGTTGTAATGATTTTATGAACCATTTTTCGGAAATATGCCTCGTCTTCCAGCGCCGCCACGCCTGCCGTAAGCGTAAGCTGGTTCATCGTATAAGAATTAAATGAAAATTTGACATCGTTTAAATACCGGATCAGCGTTTCTGAGCCAAACGCATATCCAATACGCATCCCGGCAAGCGCCCTGGATTTGGAAAACGTCTGTACAACGAGCAGGTTTTCATACCTGCCAAGCAGCGCCAGCGCAGAATCCCCTCCAAAATCGATATACGCCTCGTCTACAATCACAATCACATCCTCGTTTTGCTGTAAAATATGCTCAATCTCCGCAAGGCTTTGTTTCTCTCCAGTCGGCGCGTTTGGATTCGCAAATACGACGCCGCCGTTTGGTATTCCGTAATCCGCGCTGCATATGCGAAAATCCGCGTCCAGCGGGATTTTCTGATAAGGAATATGCAAAAGGCTCGCCCATACATCATAAAAAGAATACGTAATATCCGGAAACAGGATCGGCTTTTCGGAATTAAAACATGTCAAAAATGCCATCGCCAGCACATCGTCAGAACCGACTCCGACAAACACCTGCTCCGGCTTTAACCGATACCGTTTTGCCAGCGCATCCACAAGCATCCTTGCATCTGGGTCTGGGTACAGGCGCAGCTTGTCCGCGTCAAAGGCATAAAGGCTTTCCATCACGCCTGGCGCGGGCGGGTATGGATTTTCATTCGTATTCAGCTTGATCATCCGCTGCTCGTTCGGCTGTTCCCCCGGCACATAAGGAACCACCTTTCGTATATTTGCTTCCCATGGTTTCATTATTCTGTTATCCTCTTTTCTAATATAAAAATGTAGTAATCTTACATAGATTACTACATTTTTCTCGGAATGTAAACACACTTTATTTTAGGAAACGACAAACTGTTCTGGTTATGGCGCGATGGAAAATGACCTTTCCGGCTTTCCGTTTACCAGTCTGTATACCACTATCCTCTGCCTTAAAGAACCGCTGCCGCCGCAATATGCCACCATCTCAGATTTCCCGTCGCCATCCACATCACAGGCCAGAAACTCTGGAAAATAACGGTACTCGCGCATTTCAAACTCTCCCGCCATATCAAAATAACACCGGAATTTTTTCCGTCTCCCGTTTTCCCCAAGCTGCACGCATTCTGCATAATCCTGATATGCTTCCCCTTCCGGCGGCTTGCCAAAAGAAATCCCGCTGCCGGATGGCCCGAACGCCTTGCTGCTGCGGGACACCTTTTGTATATTGGAAAAAACATCCAGTACCGCTGTTCCATTCTGAAACAGTGCAGATATGGTATACAAAGCTGCATTGCGGTTTTGCGGCAGCGCGCCTTTCTGATTTCTGCCATCGGACATCTGAACATGAGTCTCCGTACGGAAGGACATGTTGGAAGCGGTAACCAGTTCCATTTTTTCGCCGTTCCAGTCAAATGTAAAAGACTCTTTGATAACAACAGGGCTGTCAGCAGCATACTTTTTTAAATATTTCTTAAAATAATGATTCCAGTTAGATTTCTGCGGCTGTTTTCGCAAACTGTACGCCTGATATTTCACTGCATCTGGAAACAGCTCCCATCTGCCGCTGGTCATAACCCTGCAAGAATAATCCGGGTGCTTTCCCTTCCCATACAAGGCTTTACCTGCTTTTACATTATAAAAAAGTTTTTCTGCCGGAAGCGCTTGCTTGAAAAGTGTATCGTGCAATTTGCTGTATACATGGTTCTCCCCGTCTCCATTTAAAACCTGCCGTCCTTTCCAGATATAAGAAACCGGAAGCGCTTCCTGCATATCAGAAAACTGAATATATGTAATGGAATCTGCTTCATTTCCATTGCTTGCAGCAGCCCATGCCAGGTCTTTTGCAGAAATCCTGTATACAAACATAAATACAATCAAAACAAAAATTACAGTTCTATTTGTCATTCTTATCTTTTCTTCCTTTATAAATGTAAGTATATTTTGTTCCTTACTGTATGTTTACATTACTATATATTTACAAAAATGTCAATAGTGTAATTTAGAATAACGCTCATCTTCAATATGCTTAAACTCCATTTCCTGATAATATTCAGATTTAGTAATTCCTCCATAAACAGTGCCCCTTTTCTTTCTATTTATTTACTCATGCGTTTGTCGTGTTTTTGAAAGCACTTTTACAATCACCGCGCCCGCTTCCAGTACACCCTCGGCGCCAGCAAGACCGCCGCCGCAAACAGCACAATACATACAAGCAGCACCGCATCCCCACTCCGCAGCACAACCCGCCCTATGGCAAACGTGCGCAGCGACCTCCCGTAAGAAAGCGGGTTGAATGCTGTCACAGGCTGCAATAAAACCAATCGCTGCAATACTGCACTGCCTCTCGTACCTGGCAGGCTGTCCGCCGCAGACGACACGGCAAGAAACAGCACTGTCAGTATCATCGAAAAAAACTTGTTCTTTGTACACGCATTCAAAAACGCCCCGACTGCTGTTACGCACAGAATCCCCGCCCATGCCACAATATAACTGTATAAAAAAAACTGCCATACCTTCATCGGATACAGGCAAAAGAAAAACTGCCACATCATCTGCACCGAGCTGTCCGCGCCGCTGATCCCGCAGCAGGCAAAAATCAGCAGCATCTGCACCGCAACGCAGGCAAACAGCACCATTGTCAGATAAAGAAATACCCCGCCCATTTTCCGGTATGCCATCCGATACATCGTTTTCTTTCCGCAGGGCAGCAAAATCAAGTCCATTCCGCATTCATTTTCGCAGGAAAACACCTGCCCTGACAGAACCACTGCATACAGCAAAAGTACATAAAAGAACAGATACGAAACCTTTAATAAAATCGCCCACTGTCCCAAAAATTCAAATCGGTAAGGCTGTTGCACCTTTGCCAGCATCCGGCTGGCACGGCCTTTTTCCGCCTTGCTGTACTGAAATCCGTCATATCCCCTCATTTTTTCATAGAGCTGTTTGGGGATGTTTTTATAAAAATCATCCGCACTGTACAGTTTTTGCAAAAGCGCCTCGCCAGATTCATGTTCCGGGACATAAGCGTATTCAAGCAAGATCCTCCAGCCGGGATATTTCCTGTCATAAGCATGTTGCGCCCTGTCAGCCTCTGTCTCCATTTTGCCGCCTGCCCCGCTGCCCGTTGTATCTGCAAGGCTATGGTAATACTGCAAAGACGCGTTCAGGTTTTCTACAGAAAGCTCCGCTGATATCTCCTCCATAGCCTTCCGTTCCATCCATACGCCCTCTCGCCCCTGGATATAAACCGCGCCGTCGTCCCCTGCCACCTCATACGTATAATCATGAATAAAAAACGCGCTCAGCAATACGCTGCAAAACACTGCCGCAAGCAGCAGCCCAATGGACGCCCGCCTGCTGTAGATTTTTTGAAATTCCCGTATCATACGATATTCCTCCTGTAGCGTGCACGCCTGTTGGTATGCCGCTGCACCTTCTTTCCTTCGTCTTTCCATATCCCCTTTTGCGCCAGATATACAGCGGCGCCTGCCAGCCCCACGGCAAGCACTGCACTCATGGCAGGCACCGCATAGATCCCTGGTATCCCATTTCCCGGAAACGGATACAGAAACAGCGAATTGGCCGCCCCTTCCAGCAGCGCCGCATTGACCGGCAGCACCTGCACCAGCCTCATCACACTGTTTGGCAGCATTGTAAAATTACGCAGCAGCAGCGGCACAAACGTCACTGCCACGCCAAGCGCCAGAGCCGGCACCGGCTTTTGCAGCCATGCATCCAAAAGCGCCGTAAAAAACGCTGCTGCAAAGACGGCTAACAAGCCGGATACCATGCCAAGGATAAACACATCCCGATAGCTAAGAGGTAAAATCGAAGTAAAATAAAGCGACTGTATCTGGCTGTCCCACGCAATCGGCGCACAGCTTCCAAAATAAATCACACAAAGGACTGCCATAGACGCCAAATACTGCACGCCGGTAAAAACAGCAAGCGCTTGAGCCTTTCCCGCCATCATCCTGCCTACCGTCCCGCGCCCCATCGACCCGGCAATCAAATGCATACGCACCGACTTTTCATAGGAAAACAGGCTTGCTCCATAGATGATTGCCGTCAGCAGATTGATAAGCACCGCAAACTGAAACGAGGTATAAAAGTTTCTCCACGGATCCGACATTTCATTTTGAAAAGGCGTCTGCACTTTCTCTGCCCAGGCAAAAATATCCTCCATCTCCCGATCTGAAAAATGTTGTCCGTTTATGCTGATCCGCTGCCGGATCTGCGGTTTTCGGCGCGCATAAAAATCATCCGCACTTTCAAGCTCAAACAGCGTAAAATGCCCGTCCTGCGCCGCATATGCCTGATCCAGCAGGTTCCCGATTCCCGGATATTCGTCAAGCGCCTTTACATATGCCGACGATTCGTCCGGGCACAACTGGATATCCCAAAGCGCCTCATTTAATTTTTCCTCCGTAATATCTCCGCGCACCGACTCATATTTTTTGCGGTCATTTGCAAAAGCAGCCTTTCCTTTCAGATATTCGCCCGTCTTTGTCAGAGAACGGTTTGCACCCACGCCCACAATTCCCCATGCCGCACTAAGCGCCAGCACGATCAGCAGCGCACCCCTTACATGCATCTGCCGCACCAGTTTTCTCATTTCAAATATCATACTTCCTCCTGAAAACGAAAAATACTCAAATACACATCATTCAGCGTTGGCTGGATCTGGTACGCATCCGGCACCGGCTGTGTACCGACCACACGCGCTTTGATCATCCCGTGGTCGCTGTACGTCATAGAAACCGCCTGTCCGGCAAGCGCTTCATGCATCTGGCGCTCATTTGCAAACGCGCATTCCCACACGTTCCCTTCCTGACGGCGCAGCAACGCTTCCTCTGTCCCCTGCTCCGCCACAATACCGTCCTTCATTACAAAAATCTCTCTGCAAATAAATTCCAAATCCGACACGATATGCGTGGACAGCAAAATCGCCTGCTCGTTTCCGGCATCTGAAATATAATTTTTAAATCGGATCCGCTCCGTTGGGTCAAGCCCGGCAGTCGGCTCGTCCAGCAGCACCAGCTTCGGGTGAAACAAAAACGCCTGCGCCAGCCCCACACGCCGAAGCTGCCCGCCAGAGAGCGCCTTCAGCTTCTTTTTGTGCAAATCTGCCACGGCAAACAGCTCCATTTTTTCCTCAATCTCTCTTTGCACATCCTGCCTGTTCGCCTGGATCTTCATATTTGCCATATATGTCAGAAATTCCCGCACTGTCATCGTCGGATACCCGATAAAATTTTGCGGCAGCACCCCAAGCAGCACTTCGTTCTGCCCAAGCTTTGGATACCATACGCTTCCCTGGTAGTCCTGCGTATAGCCGCTGATAATCTTAAACAGCGTCGTCTTCCCTACGCCGTTTGCTCCCAAAAATCCATAAATCCCATATGAAAGCTCCATATCGATGCCTTTTAGCACCTTCTTCCTTCCGTAGGATTTGCGGATACGTTCTAATTTTAAACAAGCCAATCGTCCTGCTCCCTTCCTGGTTGAATGTAAATAGTTGTCAAGATATCTTCTGTAAACGATCGATCTGATAGGTATAACAACCACAAGTGAGAAAAAGATAATATTTGCCAAATTTCTTTTTTGCCGATATTGAAAAATCATAGAAATCAGAAGTTTTTATAAAACAGACAAAATCTTAATAAGAAAATATAAGTGACAATAATTGAACTGCAAGTAACAGTTCAGCCCAGGACTTTGCACTTGCTGCAAAGTCCGTGAAAATATGTAAATTCTGCCAGTGGAATCTGCCCCTCGCCGCAGGCGATTTGGAATGGGCAGATTCCGTAACAGAGAAGCCGCAGGCTGAACTGTTACAACTGCAATGACATGTATGATAAAAAGCTTGCAAACCTATTTCAAATATGCTATAGTACTGATATACAAAAAGAGCAACCGCCCATAGTATCCCATGGGGTACAAGGGGTTGACCTGTTTAAGATAGCAAAAGCCACCAAAACATCGTTCAAAATATCAGGGTGGCTTTTGCTATGTAACTTTACTTACAAAACGTAAAAACGAATGTAAGCAATGCTAAAAGGAATATGCCAAATGTCAGCAATTCCATAAGAGAAATATTTTTCTTTTGTTTTCTCTTTTTCATAAGCATCACCCCCATTCTTGCTAGAATGAGGCCAACACACCCTATCACACAGTTGCTCTGCCCTGCCAGATAAAAAGCTTGCAGGCCTATAAAAGCCACCCAAACACCATGCAAAGTATTTGGGTGGCTTTCAAATGAAAACTATTTCCCTTTTCAGCCGTTCACCGCTTCCACAAATTTCGCAAAAGCACTCCTGCCCTCCTGCGTACACTTATACACGCCGGCATCTTCCAATACCTGCTGGAATACCAGCCCGATCTCTGTATGAATGATGTCGTCAATATTCGAAGCATCCATCTTCTCATATTTTGCCTGGAACTGTTCTGCCCAGTCTGCATGTTTTTCCAGCGTCTCATCTGCCCTGAGGTCTTGGCCCGCTAAAATCGCTTCTTTTAACTGCGCCATCTCATCCTTTAACCTGGCTGGCAGCACGGCAAGCCCCATCACTTCGATCAGCCCGATATTTTCTTTTTTAATATGGTGCAGGTTCGCATGTGGATGGTATACGCCGAGCGGATGCTCTTTTGTCGTGATGTTGTTGCGCAGCACAAGATCCAGCTCGTATTTTCCGTCCCGTTTTCTGGCAATCGGCGTAATTGTATTATGCGGCTCCCCGTCTGTCTCAGCAAAAATAAACGCAGCTTCATCGGTATATCCGCGCCATTTCAGCAGAATTTTATCCGCCAGTTCTACAAGGCGTTCTTTGTCGTTTGCACTGATTCGAATGACTGACATCGGCCATTTGACAATGCCTGCGGATACATCTGCAAAGCCGTCAAACTGGATTTCCTTTTCTACAGGCGCCTTTGCCATCGCAAACTCATAATGCCCGCCCTGGAAATGGTCGTGGCTTAAAATAGAGCCGCCCACAATCGGCAGGTCTGCATTTGACCCTACAAAATAATGCGGGAACTGCTCTACAAAATCGAGCAGCTTGCCAAACGCCGCGCGCTCAATTTTCATCGGCGTATGCAGCGAATTAAATACGATGCAGTGCTCATTATAATATACATACGGAGAATACTGGAAATACCAGTCGCTCTTGTTAATCGTAATCGGAATGATCCGGTGGTTCTGTCTCGCCGGATGGTTCACACGGCCTGCATACCCTTCGTTTTCTTTGCACAACAGGCATTTCGGATAGCCGCTTTGCTTTGCCAGTTTCGCCGCCGCGATCGCTTTCGGGTCTTTTTCCGGCTTGGACAGGTTGATCGTAATGTCCAGTTCGCCAAACTCCGTATCCGTCGTCCATTTCAAATCCTTTTTGATCCGGTATCTGCGGATATAATCTGTATCCCGGCTTAATTTGTAAAAATAATCGGTTGCCCTGCGCGGATCCTCCTTATACAGCTCCCGGAAACGGCGGATCACCTCGCTCGGCCTTGGCACAAGCATACTCATAATCTTTGTGTCAAACAAATCCCGGTATACGATGCCGTCCTCTTCCAGAATGCCCTGTTCATGCGCATAGTCGAGCATCGTTTGTAAAATTCCCTCCAGCGCCTCCTCTGCTGCCTCCTGTGTCAATGCCGGCTGTTTTGCATATGCTTCCACGACTGTGTCCTCCAGCTCATCCAGCCGAAGCAGCTCCAGCAGCCGGTTGATCGTATACTGCTTATCTTCCGGCTCAATCAGCCCTGTTGCCAAGCCATAATCCGCCAGTTTCAAAATATTTTCCTGAATCATATTTTCCTGAATCATATCGATTTCATCCGCCTTTCTTATTATGCAGTTTGTTGATGATACAGTTTCCTACAGGATGCCGTTTTAGGAAAGGCGTGCCGGGCCGTCGCCGATCTCTACGACATAAAAGTCTCCTGCATAGCCGATTTTTTCCTGATAAGCTTTTCCGACTTTTTCAATAAACGCATCCACAGCCTCATCCTTTACGATGCTGACTGTACATCCGCCAAATCCTGCGCCTGTCATACGTGAACCGATGACGCCGTCGATCTTCCAGGCTTCTTCCACCATCGTATCCAATTCTATGCCTGTGACCTCATAATCATCCCGCAAAGACACATGCGAGGCATTCATTAATTCGCCAAACAGCTTAACATCGTTATTTTTCAGCGCTTCCACTGCCTTTAGTGTCCTCTGGTTTTCAGATACAGCGTGTTTTGCGCGTTTTTTGCGGTCCTCATCCTTGATCGCGGTCTGATACTGCGCAAACTGCTCTTCGTTTAAGTCGCCAAGCGTTTGGATCCCGACAACCTCCTGGATCTCCGCAAGCGCCGTCTCACATTCGCTGCGGCGCTCATTGTATTTGGAATCCCCAAGCCCGCGTTTTTTATTTGTACAGGAGATTACAATTTTTGCCCCTTCCAGCTTTATCGGCGCATATTCATAGTGCAGGGTCGCTGTATCGAGGAAAATCGCATGGTCTTTTTTACCCATTGCGATCGCAAACTGATCCATAATCCCACAGTTTACTCCATTGAAATTATTCTCTGAAAACTGCCCGATCAGCGCCAGATCCTGGTTCGATACGTCAAATCCAAACAGGTCTTTTAAAATATATCCTGTCAGCACTTCTACCGATGCCGAAGAAGAAAGCCCGGAGCCATTTGGAATATTGCCGAACAGCAAAAGGTCCATGCCCTGCTCCACTTTCATTCCGCGCTCGCCAAACGCCCACATCACACCCTTTGGATAATTCGTCCAGTCTGCCTTCTTTTCTACCTTTAAGCCTTCCACCGAGGACTCGATCACGCCTAAATGCTCAAAATTCATCGAATAAAACCGCAGCGTCTTATCCTCCCGTTTTCTTACGACCCCGTACGTACCGATCGTCAGCGCACACGGAAAGACATGTCCGCCGTTATAGTCCGTATGTTCCCCGATCAGGTTCACACGCCCTGGTGCAAAATAAACGCGAATATCCCCTTGCGCACCAAAAATCTCCTTGAATTTCTCAACCAATTTTGCCTGCATTTTTTTACCCTCTCTTTCTTTTCGGTTTTTCACTCATTTTTTTGATAGATTCCTTTTCCTTGGACTGCTGCCATAATGACACTTCTGATGCAACATTTTCGCCAATACACTGCCAATTCAGAATTTTTGTTGGCTTATTGTTAGGTTAATTATATACAATCTATACAAAGATTTCAATTTCCATTTCCGCATTTACAACAATATTCCGAAAAGAAACAACAAAAACACAGTTAGGCGCAGCGCTCTCGAAGAAAAATCCGTCGCAGGTTTCTCCTATTATTTACAGTTCCTTATTAAAATCTGCACAAAAGAAAATGCTTACCATGAATGTTTTTTTATTTTTTCCATAAACTTTATTAAAACTCTCTTAATTTAAAAATACCTACTTGTACGCCGAAAATTCCTGTGCTATAATCCGCATTATACAGAACTTTTGTAAACAGAAAGGATACATGTGGTAACAGTTCCAGAAATAAAGAAGGGTGAAAAGTAAAAATGCAGCTCCTTGAAACAAAAAAAACAAAACCAAACTTAAAAGCCCTGTTTTACAAATACCGCCATGCATGGGTGCTTTCTTATGGGATCCTGTACCTTGCATGGTTCGCTTACTTGGAACAGGCGGTAACGAAAAAATTTCATATTATTACAATGCCGGTAGACCTTAAGATCCCGTTTTGCGAGTATTTTATTATCCCCTACCTGTTATGGTTTGTATACATCGCGTTCGGGGTCATGTATTTTTTCTTCCGCCAAAAAGAAGATTACTACAAAATCTGCGCATTCCTGTTTACCGGAATGACCCTGTTTTTAATCGTATCAACGGTCTATCCAAACGGGCATTACCTGCGCCCTTATGAATTTGAGCATGAAAACCTGTGTACAGAACTGGTACGCTGGCTGTATCGCACCGATACCCCGACCAACCTGTTTCCAAGTATCCATGTATACAATTCGCTCGGCGTACACATCGCCCTGACACACAGCGAATGCTTCCAACATAAAAAGGCAAGCCGCCTGGTTTCCTTTATTTTATGTGTTTTAATCATCCTATCCACGATGTTTTTAAAACAGCATTCCGTCTTTGACGTATTGACTGCGTTTGGCCTGGCTGCCGTAATGTACTGTGTCGTATACCGCGAAGCTTATAAAAAAGTACTTGTGCTGCTGCGCCTGGGCAAACCGGAAAAAAGCCCCGTACTGCATGGGCTGCGGCTTTAAGCAAAAATACTGCCGGCTTTTGCCGCCATATCCTACATGGACAAAACCCTGGCACAGCATAGATCCAAACCGTTCTATGCTGTGCCAGGGTTTGTGTATTTACGCATCCATCAGCTTTTTGATCTCATCCATCCAAATACGTGCGCTGGCATCGCTCGGCATCCGAAGGTCGCCTCTCGGCGATACTGCGACTGACCCTACCTTTGGCCCGTCCGGCAGGCAGGAACGCTTAAACTGCTGGGAGAAAAACCTGCGGTAAAATACTTGCAGCCATTTTAAAATTGTCTCATTCTCATAAATATCGCCAAAGGCTATCTCCGCAAGCCTAAAAACCTTGCCCGGCGCAAACCCGAACCGCAAAATATAATACAAAAAGAAATCATGCAGTTCATAAGGCCCTACGATATCCTCCGTCTTTTGTGATATCCTGCCCTCCTTCGGCGGCAGCAGCTCTGGGCTGACCGGCGTATCCAGCACGTCCAAAAGCACTTCTGAAAGCCCCTGGTCACCGCACGTATCCGCAAAATAGCGAACCAGATGCCTGACCAGCGTTTTCGGCACAGACGCATTGACCCCATACATCGACATGTGGTCACCGTTGTAAGTCGCCCATCCAAGCGCCAGCTCCGACATATCCCCGGTGCCGATCACCATGCCGTCATGCATATTTGCAATATCCATCAATATCTGCGTCCGCTCCCTCGCCTGGCTGTTTTCGTATGTCACATCATGCATATGCGGATCCTGGCGGATATCCTGAAAATGCACATGGACAGCATCGCAAATGCTGATCTCCCGTAAATCCGCGCCCAGCTTTTGGATCAGGTGCACCGCGTTTTCATAGGTGCGGTCTGTCGTGCCAAACCCCGGCATCGTCACCGCCAGGATCTGCTCACGCGCGATGTGCAGCATATCAAAGGCACGCACCGTCACAAGCAGCGCCAGCGTGGAATCCAGCCCGCCGGAAATGCCTACGACCGCACAGCGGCATCCTGTATGCTCCAGCCGTTTTTTCAGCCCCATTGCCTGGATCGCCAGGATCTCCTCACACCGCCTGTCCCGGTCTGCCTTTTGTCCCGGTACAAACGGCGCCGGGTCTACAAAACGAGACAGCGTTGTGCGTACTCGCTCCAGTGAAAAAGCGGCTGTCGTATAATTTGCTGCATCCGCTGCTTCAAACGTCGACATCCTGCGCCGTTCCCCCGTCAGCTTGTCCACATCGATTTCGGAATAAATCACCCCATTTGTAAAACGCTGTGATTCCTCCAGCAATACCCCGTTTTCCGCAATCAGGCTGTGCCCGGAATACACAACATCCTGCGTAGATTCCCCGTCAGACGCATTCGCATAAATATATCCGCAGACAAGCCTCGCCGACTGTCCTGTGACCAGCCCTCTCCGGTACCTGTCCTTGCCGGTCACCTCATCTGAAGCAGACAGGTTTACAATCAGATTCGCACCCGCCAGCGCATGTCCGATGCTGGGCGGATTCGGCGACCATAAATCCTCGCAGATTTCCGCAGCAATCCGCAGGGCAGGCATATTTTCGCAGACAAAAAGCTGGTTCGTCCCCATCGGGACTTCCACTCCTTCCCGCAGGGTGACAGGCACCGTCTGCGCCATCCCCCTGGAAAAATGCCTTGCCTCGTAAAACTCCGCATAATTAGGCAAAAACGTCTTTGGCACGATCCCAAGCACCTTCCCCCTGTGCAGCACCGCAGCCGTATTATACAATTTTCCCATGTATTCCAACGGCAGCCCGACAAAGATAAGCGCCTGCAGCAGCGCCGTCTGATCGGCAATCACATACAGCTCGTCTTTTGCCTCTTGTAGCAAAAGCTCCTGCCAAAACAAATCCCCGCAGCTATAGCCAGTAATGCACAGCTCTGGAAACACCATCACACAGGCGCCCTGCAAAGCTGCTTCCTTTGCCTGCTGTATGATAACCTCCCCATTATACTTTGGATCTGCCACCTTAATCTTTGGAGATAACGCAGCCACCTTGATATATCCATGTTCCATAAATGATTTTGCTCCTTTTATTCAAAATTTTCAAATGCTGCCCGCCATTTCCCGCAGCTCATCCACTGTAAACTCGTATGCCGTATTGCAGAACTGACATTTTACTTCAATCGGCTCCCCATCGTCCGCCATACTGCACAGGTCCTTTTTCGGTATGCTCGCCAACGCCTTGCGCACCCGCTCCTTCGAGCAGTTGCACACAAACTGCGCCGGTATCCGCTCCATAACCTCAAGCCCCAGCCCTCCAAGCAGCTCTTCCAAAATCTGCTCCGGCAAAAAGCCCTGCTCCAGCATTTCCGTCACAGGCGCAAGCTGCGGGATCTTGCGCTCCAGATGCGCAATCACATCCTCGCCCGCCTGCGGCATAAGCTGAATAATAAATCCTCCTGCCCTGCGCACCGAACAGTCCGTATCGACCAAAACGCCAAGGCCGACCGAAGACGGCACCTGTTCTGACGATGCAAAGTAATACGTCAGATCCTCGGCGATCTCCCCCGTCTGGAGCTGTGTCGTACCGATGTAAGGCTCTTTCAGCCCCAGATCCCGGATCACACGCAAAATCCCGCCGCCGACTGCACCGCCGACATCCAGCTTGCCCTGTGCATTTGCCGCAAGCTCCACATCAGCCACTTTCGGATATCCCTTAACATGCCCGACGGAATCCGCCGTAACGACAAGCCCCTTTGCCGGCCCGTCGCCCATGACCTGCAGCGTCAAAAGATCCTCCTCTCCCTTCATCATCACACCCATCATAGCGCCCGCTGCCAACAGCCTGCCCAACGCCGCTGAGATGACCGGGCTTGTCTGGTGGCAGCTTCTTGCCTGCTCCGCCAGCTCCCTTGCCGTAACCGCAAACGCGCGGACTGCACCGTCCGCCGCCGACGCCCTTACAATATAATCTTCCATTGTTCCTTCTTGTTCCTTTCTGATAGACTTTCATTTGCACTGCTTGTATTCATCCTGGCTGTTTTTCTTTTGCCTTTTATGCTCTTTTGCCAAAATCATTTTACCAGGCTGCCTGCACCCTTTTGGCACTCCTTTGCCAGGATATAAATACGCTCGCTGTCTTTTCGCACAGCGCCGTGATCTTCGCCATCACAGGCACAGACAAACTCAAGCCCCGCCTGCTCCAACAGGCAGATGACACGTTCCAGCCCGTAACTGCGTTCGTAATGCAGCTCTTCATATTTGCGGTATAATCCCTGTTCCTGGCGGGAAAAAATCGTCAGCGCATATTCATTTACCTTTGTTTCCTCATCATAATAGTTTTCCCAGACCAAAGTTCCCCGCTCATGGTGTTCACAAAATACCTGCGTCCCCATCAGCTCCCGAAACTTATACTCCGTATTCAGGTCAAACAAAAAAATGCCGCCCGGATCCAGATAATTGTTCACAAGACAAAACACCTTCAGCATGTCTTCCTCTTCCAGCACATAATTCATAGAATCACAGACACTGACAACTGCCCTCACCGTCCCGTACAATTCAAATTCCCGCATATCCTGCTCCAGGTATAATATCCCTTCGCTTTCTTTCTCTCTCGCAATACTAAGCATTTCCTGCGACAGGTCAATCCCGATCATATCATAGCCGCATCCAGCAAGCAGCCTCGTCATCCTGCCCGTACCACAGCCAAGCTCGCAGACAAGCCCGTCTGCAATCCCTTCCCGCCGCAAAACGCCTGACAAAAAGTCCCGCCATGCTTCATACGGCACATCCTCCATAAACAGATCATAAACTTCCGCAAAACCTGTATATGCTTCCATTTTCCATACTCCTGTACTCTGATTTTCCGCCGCCGGATCAATTCCTTACATACCCTGATGATAAATCTGTATTTGATTCAATTTTACCAAAATGTATTGATCCGTCAATACAAAATCGACGGTACCAAGTATTTTCCTTCCATATTTTTTTCATTCTCTGCTTGATTATTCTTTCATCCGCTTTTATACTATAAAATATCAATAAAATGCGAAAAACAAACGAAAACCATAAGACGTTTGTCATGTGCTACTACAAAAAGCAGGAGGACCCCGTTGCATACAAATCATTCCGCAGATACTGCACAACCTGTCAGACAATTCTATAAAAAACGGCTGCTTGCGCCTGCCATTTACCTG
This sequence comes from uncultured Eubacterium sp., assembly GCA_947178105.1. GTDB lineage: Bacteria > Bacillota > Clostridia > Lachnospirales > Lachnospiraceae > Eubacterium_J. The sequence goes on from CAMWXD010000032.1 coordinate 39,815, forward strand.
CTGTTCCTTGCTGTACTTTGGGCAGCAACCCCGCTTTCAGAGCTCGTACTCCCGCACCAGGTATCGTCCCCGGTGCATTTCCGTGAACTCAGCTCCGGCAAATACACCCATATCGCAACGACGCTTACCAGCCTTCATTTTACCGGCTATACACAGACTGTCTTTGGCTATACAAACGGATACTATTACTATACCCTGCAAGACAACCAATATCTTTTCGTCCTGCTGGCACCTGATACCTGCGAAAACGGAAAGCCAGATATCCCAAAGCTGCAAGTACGCGTACGCCTGATCCGCCATTTTGACCAATACGATACGCTCACACAGCAGCTTGCAGAAGACCTGAACTGGACGACTGCCGGCATCCGCAGCCAGATCCCCGATTATCTGCTGAGCGAGCCAGGCTTTCATAAGCTGCTCTCGCTCCTGCTGCTTGGCTGTTATTTTTTAAGCGGCGCTTACGCACTGGCACATCTTCTTGCCTGCGCAGCCTGCCTCCTGTTTCCTGAGCTGGGACAGGCTGTCAAAAAGCGCCGCCGCACTAAAGCAAACAAAATGTTGTTTTAAAATAAGCCTGTGCATCCTAACAAACCCTGCACAGGCTTAAAACGCTAAAACAATTCTTTAAAAAAGTTGATAATCGCCTCGATCAGGCTTTTGAAAAATTCTGCGATCCTGCTTAAAATACCGCTGCTTTTTTCCATTTCCTTCAAGGATTCATAAATGGAGCCTGCCTGCTTCAGCAGGCTGTCGACATCGATATCCAAAGCGCCGATCTTTTCCATCAGCGAAGTAATCTGCGCCTTTTCACTGTCATTTAATACGATTTCAAATTTATCACAGGCTTCGGCAAGCACTTCCTCAATCTTATCCTTGCTTTGCAGTCCGCCTTCCACGACCTTCTGCTTGACATATGCGATAAATTCTTCAGTCTGCACCTCCTTGCCCAGGCTCTCGTTCAGTTCGCCGGTAACCACGATCTCATTCATCGCCGCGTCCAGGCTTTCGGTATCGATCTTTTCATCTTCCATATCGGCATAAGCCTTCATCGCCCCGATCAGCGCTGCTGTCCCGGATATCGGAAACGGCGCGGCAATAATGACGTCCGCATCTTCCAGCCCTGCTGTCGCAAGGGCATTTTTATACATCCCAACCGTACAGTAAGAAATATTTTTGGTTGATATATGAATGCCCTCGCCTTTGTCCCGTTTGACAATTACGACCGAAGACAACGCCCTCGTGCCGATAATCGAGGCATCCAAATATGCATCCAGATACTGGTGCTCTTCCTCGTTTGTCACAGTGGCAACCTGGTAATCATCCAGGCTTGCCGGGGCAATGCCCATCAGCCCAAGCACCGTATTTCTCTGTTCGTCACTTAAATTTGCTCCAAGCGCCAAATACGGCTTATCCTTCGCCGTAATCACTACCTGGTCGTCGTCCTCATCTATCGGCGTAATCTGCGCCTCGACCTTTGGCTTTTCTTCCTCGCTGATATTCGCACTGATCTCTGGACGCTCCCCGTCAGCGTTCCCGCCGTCCGCATCCGTACCTGTGCCGTCCGCCTGTCCCTCTCCGGCACCGTTATCCGGCTGTATATCCCCGCTGCCGCCTGTGCCTGCACCGTTTTCTGGCTGCTGCGTTCCGTCTGTGCCGCTGCCTGGCTGCTGTGCTCCGTCTGTGCCGCCTGTGCCCGGCTGCTGTGCTCCGTCTGTACCGCTGCTTGGCTGCTGCGTTCCGTCTGTGCCGCTGCCTGGCTGCTGCCCGTTCCCGTCGGAAGCGGTTCCCGGCTGTTCATTCGCGCCTGACCGATTCTCAGGCTGGCTCTGCCCGTCAGCCCCGTTTTCATCCTGCAGGCTGCCTGCCGCATCCTGTGCACTTCCTGCTGCACGCAGCCTATGGGTACTAGCGCCTGCTGACAGGCTGACCATCCCCGCAAGCAGCAGCACCGCATATTTTTTCCATCTTTTTTTCATCCTGCTATCCAATGTTATTTATTTCCTTTCTGTCCCAGAGAATTATCAGCAAAACCCGCCTACATCCGTTTTTTGCACCACTGGTACACATCCTCAAATACCTGTTCCCTGTCCGTTTCCTGTAGGATCTCATGACGGTCGTTTGGGTACAGCTTCATCTTGACGTCCCGGATGCCCGCCTGACGGTACTGTGCATACGCTTTTCTGACGCCTTCGCCAAAATTGCCGACCGGGTCATCCTGCCCGGAAATAAAAAAGACTGGCAGATTTTTTCGGACCTTACGGATATGCTTCATCTGATTCACATACCGGATCGTAGAAAACAGCCCATAATATCCATTGACCGTAAACAAAAACGTACAGCGCGGATCATGAGAATACGCCCGTACACTGTCTTCATTTTTCGAAAGCCAGCTATTCGACAGATCCGTGCCGTCCTTGTCAAACTCTGCATACGGCTTGCCAAAAGCAGCGTTTGTAAGAAACCGGCTCCGGTAATGCCCGCCGCGGAACAGACGGATCAAACGGCAGACAAGCATCCCGAAAACCGTCTCGATATCCGTATGGCTCCCGGTTCCGCAGATGACTGCGCCGGTCACATCCTCACTGTGCAGCGTCAGATACCTGCGCAGCAAAAAGGAGCCCATGCTGTGGCCGAGAATAAAGTACGGACAATCTGGATACTGGCTGCGCAGAATCCGGGTCACCTGATAAATATCCGCAACAACCGTTTCCGACGGCTTTTTTTCCGCAAAATATCCCCAGTTGGACTGCTCGCTGACCGACGCCCCATGCCCAAGATGGTCATGCCCAACTACAAGAAATCCCCGGTCGGTAAGATAGCCGGCAAACTCCTCATATCGTTCAATATACTCGATCATCCCATGTGTAAGCTGCATAACCGCACGTACTTTGCCGTCTTTCGGAAACCACTTTACCCCATGTATTTTCGTCTTGCCATCCTTGGATAAAAACTGAAACGTTTCTCCAGTAAATTTTTTATCGCTCTTCTTTTCCTTTTCTTTGTCCATCAGGCTTTGCACCCTTCCTTTCCAAGCACCTCACCGCATATTTCCGATCAACTGGTCCACGATCGACTCCAGTCCCTTGCGCGCTTCCTGCTCATTCATAAAGCTTGTCCCGATATTTTCAATATCCGACAGTGTCTGATGCTGCAAGGTATCGATCTGCTGCGTGCTTTGTGAGATCTTTTTGATATACTCCGATAATACCGCCGCTTTTTCCAGATAATGCCGTTCCGCTGCCCTGGTGCAGATCTCATCCTGCTGCGTAATATTTTTGGAAAGACGCGATATGGATGCATTTGTGTCTTTGTTTGCCTTCATCAATGCTGCCACCTGCTCGTCCAACTGACGGAGCCTTTTTTCCATATCATCCAACTGGCGCCCTACCACCTGTGCGGCACGCTCATATGCACTGGACAGCATACGCACATCCTCCGACGCTTCTACAAAGCCTTTGCCGCTGTCACCCATGCGCCCCGCCTCGATCGCACAGTTTAACGAGGATACGGTCATCTGCTTGGCATACTCCAGCATATGGGCAATCTCCATCTGCATCGATTCCGCATGGTTTTTTAACGCAGTCTTTGTCTCCTGCAAAACCGCAACCGGTTCCATGCTGTTTTTATTTTCCTCTACAATAGCTGCCATCTGCTCAATCTGCCTGCCTGCCACCTCCTGAAGCTTTCTCTTGTCCTGCTCCTCATCTTCCATCTGCCCGCGCATACTGGTAAGCTCCATCGCTAACTGCTCAAGCGCCTTCGTATTTTCGCCTGTCTCCTCCAGCGTCTCATATGCCCGGTTCACGACTTTTGTCAGCTCTTTGTCCATTTCACTCTGAGCGTTAATCTGCGATTCAAAATGAGGCAGCATTTGCTGCGTATAGTTCTGTACGCTGTTCAACTGCATCTGTACATGCTCCAGTTGGAACTGTGCCATATTTAGTTTTTCCTCTAATTCTCTTGTCAATTCCTGTTTTTTTCCGAACACAGTAGATGTTCCCCCTGTTTGATTAAATTGGCTGCCAGTACTACGCCCAGACAGAAACCGGCGTACCAGAGCCTACGCGTACATTATACCCTCTTTTGCATATGAAATCAACCTAAAGCAATACTTCCACATTTGTATCGCTATTTTTGTGTACTTATGGTAGAATATTTACAAAAAATACAAACTGGAGGAATAATTTATGCAATACAAGTGCAAAGTAACCGTAATCGACAAAAAATGCTTTACAGACTATCAAAAGGAATACCTTGCCGATCCGCAGTCGGGCGCCTGCCCTTTTTACGAGATAGGCGATACCTTTATCTTTGAGCGCTACGGAGGAGAGGATACGTTCTGGCTTGCCGGAGACGGGACGCAGTGCGGGGAGGCATGGGACTGCATCAGCCGCTATATTTATACCGCGCTCCAGGGCGGCAGCATTATGCGCGGCTGGACAAAGGACGACCGAATGATGATCGCCTGCTGCAACGACGGCACAAGGCCGGTGATCTTTAAAATCGAGCGTCTGGACTACAAGGTTGTGAAAATCGACGGAATGGTATGCGAGCACTGTGCCGCACAGATCCAAAAATCGTTAAGCCGCGTGGACGGCGTAGAAGATGTAAACGTAAGGCTGGAAAAAGGCTGGGCGGAAGTGTTTGTAAAAGACGCTGCGGTAGCGGATGAAGCGCTGCGGATGGCTGTGGAACAGTATGAAAAATACAGTGTGGCCGGGATTGACTGACTGAATTGCTGAAAAAAAAGATATCTGAATTTCATAATCCAGATATCTTTTTTATTTATAACCATGCTTCTTATTTGCTTGTATCTTTAAAAATAATTTCCTGCCCGCTGTTGTTGTTGACTTCTGCTTCCACAAAAGCAGATACTGTACTGCTGCCTGAACCCGGCTCAAAATTGATTACGCAGCGCGGCGCTTTCTCATAGATATATAAATCCAGCGGTATTTTGGTTGTGACTGTAGATTCATACCGATTGACAAAAAGCGGAATCTTCGCTGTTGATGTACCGGAAACAGTTACATTTATTTTCTTTGTATCTTCCGCCTTCCGATCACTCCACAGGCCAATCTGATTGACGGTTCCATTCACTGTCAGGTTTCCTTCTCCGCCCCAGTCAAAAACAACTTCTTTTACTTCAGCGCCTTCTGCTACTGTTACATTTGATGTATGATTTAACACATGCAGCGTGCTGCCTTTTGCATATTCTGTCCATGTACAGTTTTCATCACAGATAAACGCCCTGCCAAAAACTGCGTGATTTTCAATCACTGCATTTGGCGTATTAAAATATATCTCGGCATCAGACCGATCGATACTGTCAATCTTAAGCTGAAGCGCGCCTTGCGTATTGACAGAAATGACACTATAGCTTCTGTCAGCTAATGCCGCATTTAATTCCTCCTGGCTGGATACATTTATATTCGTTCCTGCATAATGACTCCATACACACTCCGCCAGATCGATCTGTATGCCGTTTTCCGCTCCTTCCGGCATAGCAATCTCTGTGCAGAACCGCCTGTTATTTACCAATGCCTGAATCACGATCTCCAGTTTCCCATCCTTTGCATTCGCTTCTACAACGCCCTCGGCTGCGGTTACTGCCGTATCATTGAATTTGATAAAATCTGTCATGGAATCACCGTCAAAAATCCTGATAACTGCATTGGAACGCGATAAATCCACGGTAATCGCTGACCCAGATGTAACAAAAATGCTTCCTACGACATCCAAAACCCGGTCTTGCTCTGTCATACCCCACCTTGCTACAAGCTGTATATTGCGGTTAATCGCAGAAGTTAAATCAAATTTCGTAAGCTTTGCTTCTCCGTTCTCATCTTTTCCATCAACATAATACCAGCCGCTGAACTTATGTCCGTCTCCGTTCCTTGGGTTTACAGACGGAATATCGCTCTCCCGCAGTGTATCGCCTGCACGCACACGCACTTCCTTGCCGTCAAAGCTTACCGTATAATAAGTAACTGACGGCGTCGACGATGTTGATCCGCTGCCTGAACCCGAAGAGGTTGAAGGTGTGTAGGTATTTACCGTTTCATTGAAAACGCTGCTTCCGCCTGCCTGAACCTGGCGCGTATTATTTTTTGCGTCCGTGACAGAAATGCTTCCGCTGCTCTGATTCTTTACGGTTGTCCTTACCTCTGCCTTTACCTTGCTTCCTTCAGCGCCTTTCTGGAAATTCAGCACTGCGTCTACTGCCTTTACAGTCACATCCAGCGGCGTCTGTGCTGTCACATCAGCTCCCTGTGCCGAGGCATCGATCGTTACCGGAACCGTCGGCTTCTTGTCCAGGTCGCTGGAAATGCTCAGAGACATCTTTGCACTGACCGTTACATTCTCCACTGTGCCGTTTACTACAAGCTTTGCCGCTGCCTGCGCGCCCGTAAAAATAATATCGCGGATCTGCCCGCGCGGGCCTACAATAATCCGTGCGGAAGCCGCGGAAATCCGAAGCGTATTGCCGCTCGCATTCTCATGCCAGGTATCCCCTGCAATCTGCTGGACATCGATCGATTTGAATTTCGCATTGTTTTCAATATCCGCCTGCGGTGCTTTTACAATCAGCGCTGTAGCGGAATGGTCGCCCTGCGGGATTACAAGGCTTGTCTTTTCATTCGTATTGATTGTAATTTCCGTCAGATTGCTGTCTGCTAACGCTGCATCCAGCTCCGCCTGCGTCGCGACGCTTCTCTTTGTCTCTGCGGACGGAACCTGCGGCACATCCGGCACAGACGGCGTCGTCTGCTCCTGCGCAATGACATTCACCGTACATTTCACAAGCTTGCTGTTATACTTCTTTCTCTGGTCTGTCTTAAGCCTTGCCTTTACCGTCGTCCTGCCGGCAGCTTTGCCCTTTACCATAAAACTGGAAGCCGTTTTTTTGTAAACCATCGCAACCGTCCTGTCTTCGGTTGCCACCTTTGTAATCTTCCAGCCGACCGTGTTGTTTTTCAGCGTCATTTTGTTTGTTTCGTTCACCTTCAATGTCTTGAAGGCAGTTCTAAGGCTTACATACGGCATGTTCTTTGCTGCTGCATACGCAGGCACTCCGCTTACCGCTCCTGCCGTAAACGCCATCACAGCCGACAGCGCCGCCGCTGCCAGCCTTTTCCTGAAACCTTTTGCCATTTTGTTATTCTCCCCTTTGTTTTTATTTGCCGGATCTTCCAGCTTTTCCCATTATACCCCCCCAGACCGTCCGAAAACCCTTTGTTGTTCATCCATTTTTATCATTTT
>CAMWXD010000033.1 GCA_947178105.1 uncultured Eubacterium sp.
ATGTTTTGTAAACGTGTCTATGTTTTGTAAACGTGTCTATGTTTTGTAAACGTGTCTATGTTTTGTATTTTAATTGATTGATTTATGTTTGTCAAGATATTACAACAAAATTTTTAAAATAGAAAAAGAGAACTTAAGGAGCTCGAATAATTATGACAAAGCCAGAAAAAGCAGCGCAGAGTTTTATACAACAAAAGCGTCCCTCTAAAGGAACGCTCTTGTCATGCACCTGTTAACAATCTGAATATTTCCATATGAAACCCGCTGAAACAAAAACCCGCTCCCGGAGCCACTTCCTCATCGAAAGTGAATCCGCAAACGGGCATGAAAAAAGCGGGTGATGGGAATCGAACCCACGTATCCAGCTTGGAAGGCTGGTGTTCTACCATTGAACTACACCCGCATGTTTTGTATGGATCGGGGTGACAGGATTCGAACCTGCGGCCTCCTGGTCCCAAACCAGGCGCTCTAGCCAAGCTGAGCCACACCCCGCTGTGTTTACTTTTCTGTTTTCCCGAACGCAAGATAAAGTATACCCTAATATCTCCAGAATGTCAACACTTTTTTAAAGAAATTTCAAAAAAATTTTAAGTCGTTTGCAAACCCTGTTTCCATCACGATATAAGACGGTTTTCTGCCTTCCTGTCTGGGATAAGACAGGCTGCCGGGATTGATATGTTCCCGTCTTTGACAGTTACAAGGATAGAAAAATCGCTGTAGCTGCCTGTTTTAAAGGATTTACAGCGATTTTTTGAAATTTATAGAATATAGTAATCTACGCCCTGCATTTGCTTGTCTTTTGAATCGTTTTCATTTGCCTTTTTGTGATGAATTGATAGTCTGTTCGGAATCCGCTGGCTACATGCAGGTCGTCTGTTATGGCCTCTCTTTTGTAAAGGGGCATGAATCCCTGGCCTTCCACATTTGCGAAAGTCATCCCTTTCAAAGTTTTCAATATTTCTTCACAAGTATATTTTTTATCCAGCATCCGGTATACAAGTAACGCGAGAAAGCATGTGAGGAAATGGGCCTTGATCCGGTCTTCACGCTGTACATAAACTGGACGGGCTGAAAAATCTGTTTTCTAGTAATGTAAACCCGGATATGAACCTACCTTCCCTGCCGATGATTCCGTGTCCGGCAAGGGGGCTCCTTGTCAGCCTGTGTAATCTTGCCAGACAGATAGACGATTGGGACAACAAAATTCCATATGACCAACTGATCATCCAGTGGTGCAAAGAAAATATGCATCCTTACAGCATTGATTTTGTGTATCAGGAACTTACTGAAGAAGGGTTTGATATTACAGGGTATGATGCAGAACTGGCAGCCCGCGATGGCATATTTTCAATCAAAGACTTTATGGAAGATCTGGAAAAGCTGTACACCACCGCCCTGTTTTATGAAGCATTGGAAGGTGTGTGCGTAGCTGACGATGACGCTGCCTACGATTTATATAAAGAAGGGAAATATTTTGAAGGACTTCCTTTCTTTGAGCGTTTTAAATGCATTCACGACAGACCAGATATTGATGTAAACCCGGCAGCCATTGCGGCGTATTTTATAAGATTATGTGTGGTATCACTGCCGTCGCCAGTGTAAGCATCCCCCTATCGCAATTCGCGGAAATTTGCGTGTGAGTGGGCACCGGTCTTTAGGCGAAATAGTTGTAGAGATTTCTTCTCCCCCTAGTCCAAAAATCTCATCTTTACCAATCCATTATTTCAATACAATCTTATTTCCACTTTTTGCATAGCCTATATCTCGGCAATTGTCGATATTTCGGTTATGATGTAGAATTTTAGTGAGGTGATTAATTTGATAACATACGAGCCACTCTGGCAAACGCTACAACAACTTAATATAAGTCAGTACAGTTTAATTAAAGATTATGGTTTTAGCACTGGAACGCTCGATTCCTTGCGTCAGAACAAAAACATTACAATGAAAACACTAAACGATATATGTAATGCCTTAAATTGCAATGTCGAATCTGTAATAAAACATATCCCCGATGAAAACAAGGAGGAAAAATAGCTTATGCCTAATTTTGATTTATCGCAGCAACCACAATACCCAATTGTTACGAAAGATACCGATGTAGCATTAACCAACGACCAAGTAAATTCACTATTTTCTACTAATGACAGTATTACTCTGTGTGTGCGCTCTGACTCAGGTCATCCTAATAGAGGCGGTTACTTTTTCTGTATACACAAAACAGATAATAGCTCATTCCAACTCGAAACTATAGAAGGCGTCTATGTGGATACCTTTAACCTTGATACACTTGTCAACTTCATTAATCATGCATCAGGAAAAAGGTTTGATTCAGAGTTACTTGATTACTGTCAAAATAGTATAAACTTTAGGACTGATTGATTATATCCACGACATTTTTAGGCTTTTCATTTTTTGCTAATTCATCAATGCCATCCGCCTGTAATTTGTAAATTGTACTTCTGTACTTTTCTGTCATCGATACTAAAATGGAAAGCCTATTCTGTAAAGCTATTTCTTGGGCTTTCGCTTTTCGCATCGTTTCCATAACATATCCAACATCCCCAGCGGCATATCCGATATTATGTCCTCCATAAATAACATATAATATTTCTTCACCGCGAAGTTCTGATAATTGCTTTTTAGCTAATATTTCAAACCCTGCTTTTATTATTTCTTTTTGGAATTTTATATATTCTATTTCAGTATCAAGTAATGCAGGTGTTTCAACTGGTCTGTATTCAAAACCTTCTTTCCAGATTCTTGTTAGTTTTCCATAATTACCCTGCTCCTTTGAAAATGTACTATCAGCGCATGTAACTGCATATCGAACGTCAAATCCTTGATACCCCGTACCAAGATTTGCTGGTGGTTTATTTAACCAATATGTGTCTCTTAATTGTGCAAGGGAATATGCATGGAATACATATATTTTAAATAATTTTGGCGCTGAATCCCACTGACAATTATCATTACCTTCACTGTCCCAATCCCACAAACATACAATTACAAAATCAGTATTAGGATTAATATCTTTTATCAAAGTGTCAAAATTCGCAGATTTTTCTTCTGCAACACATTGAAGACATTTTATCTCTAACCTTAACAATCTATTTCCATTATTTTCTCTTATCTCAAGATCTGGAAATCTATTTGCTACAACATAACTCCAAAATACATCCTCTATTCCAAGTTCCGGTAATATTTCATTAGATATTCTAGCAAGTTCAAACTCTATAAGAACTCCCATTCTAGTTCGAACATCTGTCAAATTTCGTTCATTTGAAGGAATTTGTTCATTCCTGTACAAACCGAATCTCTTTCTAGAGGATTCCAAATTATAGCGATTCATAATCTCTGGAAAGTACTGTTCTCTGAGCCACTTTGCTATTTTATCTGGAGTTTCTGTTGCATGTAGTATCCTAGTAAGTTCGTCTCTATCCATTAGTTACCTCCTGCCATGGTAAACGCAACTTCGTTTATCATTTTTATTTCTAGTCTTTTTGCTTCTTCTCTAAGTGCTTCTGCCCTATCCTTCAATTGCTTTACAGAAGCCTCATTTGCTCTTAAATTTTGCATAACTTTTATTTGTAATTGTTTATCTGGTAATGGAATCATAATCTTTCTCAAATCCTTACCGCTTATTCTAGGACGTCCAATCCCCGTCACACATGACATTATTTGTCCATATACAAAGTCTGACCTAAGAATGGTTGATAATATTTCAGGTTCAACCAACGGTTCTCCATTAGCATCATTTCGCACTGTAAAAACTGTACATTCAGATGACACATATCCCCCCTCATTCATATTCATCACCGCAACTTTTCGTAATGCGGGTCTCATTTTCGAAAAAACAATATCTTTCGGTTCATATCGCTTAACAGAACTTTTTATTGAGGCAGCCGGAGTTAATTCTTGTGTTGCAACTCCCGTAAAAGGCTCAATATGAGCCAACCCCGTAAATGGTATACTTGTAGCATCAGAATCTGCTGCAGGCACATACGAATGGTTTCTTTCCGTACATATTTCTGACAAAGAAATAAGAGGCGATTTCGAGTTATTTAACAATTCCTTACTTTCATTTCTATAAGGATGATGAAATATATAATCCAGTCTCATACTCTTATCTTCCTCTAAATATTCATCCACATTTGCCACAAAGCAATTTGCATTTTGAAGTTGATAATTCCCCGAAATGAACATATACCAAGATGATAGAATACTGTCCAAATCGCTATCAAGTTCAAAATCACCATTCGGATAATATATGATATCATCATCGCCGTTTGATTTTCTACCTACCTTTTCTGCCTTTGCAAAAAATGTCTGACCTTGCTTTATCTTGCCGCTTTTCTTTTGTAAAATCATTATTGATGAGCTGACGTTTGCATATGGTAAAAATGCACTTTCCGGCAAATCTATAATTCCTTTTATTATAAAATGCGAGAAGATATATTCTCGAACATCAACATTAGTTTTTGAATTCAAAACACCCTGATCAATGATTATCGCAAGAATTCCATCTTCCTTAAGTAAGTTCCATGCTTGCTCTATGAATAAAATCCCTCTTCTACGCGAACTCTTTCCTTTACCCAAAACATATTTATCCAGTATTTTACTATCCGTATAATCACTTCCAAAAGGAGGATTCGTCAGAATGACATCAATTGTCCCATAATAAACATCTGCCTCTACACCTAAGCTCCCTCCATTGCTCATACAATATGTTTCAAAAGTATCTGCTCCATGAATAAGAAGATTTAATGTCGAAACCCATGCTAAACGCTCATCTACTTCAAACCCCAGCAATTTCGCATCTACAAAATCATTAACTTTGGTTAAAAATCCAGCCGTACCACATGCCGGATCGCATATTGTTCCTTTAAGAAAAGGCTTTAATGCTTTTACCATAAATTCAACTATCTGGTATGGTGTAAAATATTGCTGATTGTCGCTTTTGTCAAATGTTCCTCGAATTGTATCTTCATATGCTAGTCCTTTGATGTCACACTTGCAATCATCAAGTAAAAGCGTATATAACTCTTTCCCACAAAGTCTAAGAGCCTCATTGCTCAAATTAATTTTTAAATAACCTTCTGGTATTATTTTCCCTGTTTCATTCAACAATCTAACATATTCTTTTTGAATCTTTTCACCATACAATATATCCTTTTGGTCATATGATTCAAAGATATCTCTTCCAGACATCAAACGTACAAACAGCAATTTAGATATCTCATCAAAACGAGTAACAATATTACTGTTTGCATCGCTATCTCTAATAATGCAATGTAACTTATTTACTACTCTTTTGATAGCTTTTGCTTCCTCATGTTTCGAATCAGCATCTTGCTTTTCCACCTGAACCTCTTCGCCAATAATTTCATTTTTCAAATTAATGAGACTTTCCATATCATATTGTCTATATCCGTTAATCGGATTTCTAACAGCCACAAGTTTGCCATCATTATCCCAATTTCTGAGTGTTGCTTTACTTACACCCAAAAAAGTAGCCGCCTCAGTCAATGTAACCATAGTTGCCATGTTTAGTAACCTCCTAACCTTACTAAACATATTATATTCCATAATAAGTAATTATTCAACTCCTCTTTTGAAATTTTATACTCAAAATACCCGCCCCAAAAAACAAATGGTAAAAACCATAATCGCACCTATTAAACAACTCTGCTGCAATGCGATTATGTCCCAGACGGCAATGTATCACTGATACAGGCATACCCATTTTTGTTAATATCTATCTCCAGAATGTCAACACTTTTTTAAAGAAATTTCAAAAAAAATTTTAAGTCGTTTGCAAACCCTGTTTCCATCACGATATAAGACGGTTTTCTGCCTTCCTGTCTGGGATAAGACAGGCTGCCAGGATTGATCACATACAGATTTCCTTCCTGACGGATCAAAGGACGGTGCGTATGCCCGAACATAACCAGGTCTGCGCCTCTTCCCTGTGCCTCTTTGATCAGATGCTCCACTCCGGCTGCTACATAATAATAATGCCCATGTGTAAGGAAGATCCGCTTTCCTGCCACTTCTATGATCTGCTCCTGCGGCAGGTCGGAAAAATAGTCGTTGTTCCCCCGCACGGCTGCAACCGGACAGCCGGCAGCAGCTTCCAGATAATCTTCGTCGCCTTCGATGTCCCCCAGATGGATCACCTGCCCATAAGGGCGTTCCTGTTCCAGCACCCGATCCAGATTTTTTTGTATTCCATGTGTATCGCTTATAATCAGCACTCTCATATCTTCGATCTCCCCTGTTTACGTATCCGGCGCCTGTGACTGCTTACCGCACCTTGCTTCATTTCCTTGTCCGTTTATAACTCTGATTTCACGCTCTGCTCCATCATCTTAAAATCCATCATTTTAAAATTCCTCTTTTCAGCAATTCCTCCTTCATTGCACGCAGTGCATTTCCCCTGTGGCTCAATGCATTTTTCTGCTCCATCGAAAGCTCTGCTGTCGAACAGCCATAAGCATCCAGATAAAAGATCGGATCATAGCCAAACCCATTTGCTCCCGACATGCTCCAGCCGATATATCCTTCTATCGTCCCCCGCGTTGTAAAAACGCGGCTGCCTGGCACAGCGGCTGCCACTGCGCATACAAACCGCGCGCTCCTGCGTTCTTTTTCCACACCGGCAAGCCGATATAAGAGCGCCTGGTTTTTTATATCATAAGAAGTATCCTCGCCCAGATAACGTGCGGAATAGATGCCTGGCTCTTTATTCAGATAATCGATCTCCAGTCCCGAATCATCTGCCAGTATCAAATCCTGCGGCGCCAGCTTTGCGATTTCCGCCGCTTTGATACATGCATTTTCTTCAAACGTCGCTCCGTCCTCTATGACATCTGCCTCAATCCCCGCTTCTTTCATCGACAGGATTTCCATGCCGCACCCGTCTAAGATCTGTCTGATTTCTTCCATTTTGCCCTGGTTCCCGGTTGCAAAAATAATTCTGTTTGCCATGTTGCTTTCCTCCTGTTACTCTTTTTCTATCTGCTCCAGCCTGTCAAGCGACTTTAAAAGCGCGTTGTAAATACCCTGCGCTGCCTTACGCTGGTACGAGGGATCTGTCAGCCTCGCAAGCTCTGTCGGATTATTCATAAAACCAACCTCAATCAGTGCAGCCGGCGCATTCGAGTTTCGTATAATATAGATTTTATTTCCGTCTATTAGCCTTCTTTTCTTTGCCCCTAACGCCGCTACCTCTTCATCCAGGCAGATCTGGGCAAAATCCCTTGTATCAAATGCCGTATCCGGCGCCAGCTCATCATACATGACTTCAACGCCTTCTACCTGTGTGTTTCCTTTCAGAGAATTGATATGCACGCTTACAAACAAATCTGCTTCCAACTGGTTCGCAAGGCTGACCCTCTCGGAAAGAGAGGGATTCGAGTCATCCATTCTTGTATAGTAGACACCGATATCCGCATCGTCGGCTTCGTCAAATAATGCTTTCACCTGCTGCACGATGGCAAGCGTAATGTTTTTCTCATAATAACTGCCGGATACCGCGCCCGGAGCACCTCCGCCATGTCCTGCATCTACGACGATAATCCTGTCATGGATATCCCTTGGAGAATGAAAATCCAGATATAAATAATCCTTGTCAAAGCTGTATTCCGCCTCAACCACTTTATCCATCGTCAGTGCGACGGTACCGCTTCCATCCGCGCTTGAATAATTCAGGCTTTCCATATCCTCACTTTCACCAAGCACCATATAATCGTAAATATAATTTTCATCTGCGCCCGGAATCTGAATGTTAATCTGGCGAAGTGCATGGTTTTGTATAATTTCCACATTCGATGCGTCTGCACCGGAAGGAAGCTCCAACTGCACCTGATGGGTAATCACGATGACTTCTTCCTTTTTCGGCTTTGGCTCAGCGCCTTTTTCTTCTGCTTTGTTTTGTTCTTCCAGTTCTTTTTCCGCCTGCTCCTGCACTTGTTGGGTATTGTAGTCCATGATCTCCAGTCCGGACATCTTTTGCAAGATCGCATACCGCTCTTCCCTTGCCAACTGGTCCTGGCGGATGCTCGCGCTGAACGCTTCAATTCGCTGTTCCAGCACCGGCAAAAACCATACTGCCACGTATGCAAAAAGAGAACACGCACAGGTAAAAAATGCCGTAAAGCGTGCTAGTCTCCTTTCCATAATGTTTTCCTCCTCTGTACCTTTGTTCACCTTGCCTTGCGCGTATAAGCCTTGATACACAAATTGCAATTAAATTTTTCTTTCGCGTCAACCCATTTTTTTCCCTGCGCACTGATATAACCCTCGCCATCATCCAGGTCTACTTCCCTCGTCAGCTCGTCCGCCGCATATTCAATCGCCATCGGGCGCAATGCGTTCGGCGTAGACAGCCAGACTGCAACCGCAAACTTCCTGCCCGCCGCAATACGGATCGACTGTTCAAACCGGACAGTATGGTATCCGGCATAAGCAAACTGCCCTTCCGCCACAAGCATACGGTTGTTTAGCGATTCCGTGTCTGTAAATTCCGGCACCAGATAGACCTGATAGCTTGTATTCCTGTCTGTCGTATAAAACCCTGCTGCCGCAACATCCTCTTTCGAACGTGCGGTATAGACATTTGCCCCGAACATGCTTTCCTGATTGTAGCCCATCTGCCCGACCCATCCGCAAAGGTCTGCCTGGTAGATCTCATCATAATTGGTACTGTCCTCGATTTTGGTATATACTAGATTATGCATCCCGATATTTGTATCATAATAAGATACATAAAAAACGCCGTTGTCTCCAAAATCTTTCCCCCAGCTATTTTGGCAGATAAACGCCCCATCGTCTGCCACCTCTGTCCGAAAATTCTCCCGCGGGTAATTATCATCCCATCCGATAATGACGACATCATGATTTGGCTTTTCCTCACCCAGATAACAATAGGCATATGTTTTGTGGTTGTAGCTGGGAGACTCTCCGTCTGCGCTTTGCAGCGTTGTATAAATACAGCTTTCGACGCCGCCGTATTGAAACACCGCTTTTTTGATTCCGTCCAGGTTTTTCGCATCTATAATCTGCATTTCCTGCACATGCCTGACCGCAGACAACGTACGGTCTGTGGCCCCGTCGCCATAGGGGTCGTCTGCTTCCCTGACCGGCCCCTGCCATGCCGCAAGGTACGCCATCGCCATGGTATACTGGCCGCCGTCCTTGGATTTTGTAAAACTGTTATTCTGGTTCATATGGTCGACAGACAGCTCCAGCTCTGTCTCCGGCAGCAGCGCAGACTCCAATGCGGCCAGGGATGCAAATGCCCAGCAGGTTCCATAAGGCCCCTGGTCTCTGACTTTCGGAGTACGTCCTTTCTCCCTCAGGTCATATCTGTACGGCAGCTCCATACTGCCGTCTGCGGGAATGCTCTGTGCCGTCAGCGTATTGTTCTCTATATCCCACTCATACGTATATCCCAGCTCCTTTGCCGGAATCTCAAACGGCACAAAAAACCTTCCGTCTTTTTTTACTATCGCAGAACGCTGTGTTCGTTTTTGTTTATTTTTGATATAATAATCCTTGCCTAATTCTAATTCCAGTATATCGTCTCTTTTTTCAATGACCAGGCGTTTGTTATCATAAAGATGTGCGCTGCAATCAAACGCATCCCGCACGATCTCTGCGGGAATCATAATCCTGCGGTGCTCATCCATATAGATCCCATCATCCAGATTCGTATACTCACGCCCGTCAGCCAATACAGCCAGGCGCGTCCCGTTCACATCCGAGGTAACGGCATGATCCCAGTCCTGTGCGCGCAGATTCGCGCCCTGCGCGCGCGTCACCTGTGCAAATCCCTGACCGGCATACAGAAACTTGAAAAACAGCAGCACCATCAGTATCCCTGCAAATAAAACATACCTTTTATAAAATCTGCATTTTAGCCTGTGCATGTTTCTTTTTTCCTCTTTGGCGGCTTTGGCCCAAGAAACTGATAAAAATTCGTTTTCAGCATCCCGTTATAGATTTTGCGCTTTTTTTCCGCTTTTCGTCCGATAAAACGCTCCGCCTCCTCATATCCGGAAATTATGTAAAAAGACCATGCATCCAGATTCTGGAATGCATCACCGATCTTTTCATACAGCTTCGGCAGGGCGTCTTTGTCCTCCATCCGTTCCCCATAAGGCGGATTTGTAATAACAAAGCCGTATTTTTTCGGATGCCGCAGATCGCAGATATCCCTTTTCTGAAAATGGATCATGCCGTCTACCCCGGCACGCTTCGCGTTTTCCCGCGCACAGCGCAGCACCTCCCCATCTATATCATAGCCCTGGATATCCGCCTTTACATCCCTCTTCACAAGATCCTGCGCTTCATCCAATGCCTCATACCAATCTTTTTTCTGAATCAGGTTCGTCCACTCCTGTGCCGTAAATTCCCGATCCATACCCGGCGCTATATTGGCTGCCATCATAGCAGCCTCGATCGGAAAGGTACCGCTCCCGCAAAACGGGTCTACCAAAATTCGGTCTCCATGCCAAGGGGTCAGGCGTATCAGCGCTGCCGCCAAAGTCTCCGAGATCGGCGCCAGCCCGCTCATCGTCCGGTATCCGCGTTTATGCAGCGATTCGCCGGTCGTATCGATCGTTACCGTCACCTCGTCTTTCATCAAAAAAATACGGATCGGGTACGCCGCTCCCGTCTCTGCAAACCATTCGATGTCGTAGTATTCCTTCATTTTTTCCACTACTGCTTTTTTTGCAATACGCTGGATGTCGGAAGGGCTGAATAATTTACTCTTGATAGAAGATGCCTTTGTAACCCAGAATTTTGCATCCTTTGGAAGATAAATTTCCCACGGAAGCGCGCGGATGCCTTCAAACAGCTCATCATAGGTAACTGCATGGAAGCTTCCCGCCTTTAGCAGCACGCGCTCCGCCGTACGCAAAAACAGGTTGGCACGGCAGATCGCCTGCGCATCTCCTAGAAACGTCACTTTTCCATCTTCCACTTTCGTGATCTCATAACCCAAATCATAAATTTCTTTTTTCAGTACCGCTTCCAGCCCAAAGTGGCATGGCGCAGTCAGTTCAAATGTATGCATCATTTCTCCATTGTCTTTCTTTTTAGATTTTCGGAACGAATTCCTCATTTCTATTATCTTATCTTGTCTAATTTACTGTGTCAATCAAATTTTTTTGAATCTGCGTATTCTTATCCAAAAAACAGGTTACCCCGCCGATCAGCGCAGCGACCTGATATCCGCGCCTGCTCAGTCGTTTTGCTGCCATCAGGCTTAAATTGCCGTGTTCGCAATAAAAAATAATTTTTCTTCCCCTCGGCAGCCTGTTTTCCCACTCCTCCAGATATTCATAAGGAAAATTGTAGGCTCCCGGCAGATGATACTTCGCATATTGCTCCGGGTCTCTTAAGTCTGCAAAAAATACATCGCGCCGATTTAAGTATGCCGGCGCATCCTTGCACTTAATTAATTCAAATTCCATAGCTCCTCCATTCCCGGCATTGTACCGGCATTGTCATACAAAACAGCCCTGTACAAGAGAAACGAATCGTTTCTTTTGTGCAGAGCTGCTTCGTTTATTACAGTTTATTCAGTTGAGGAGCGATTGCCATTCTTATTTTGTGTGGCAGTCTGTAGCTTTGTTAGAAGCCTGGTTTTTAGCATTTGAAGCATTGCTGGCGTTGCTAGCTCTGTTTGAGCTGTTCGTGCTATTTGTGCTGTTTGTGCTATTTGTGCTGTTTGTGCTATTGCTTGCATTGCTCGCGTTGCTTGCATTTGTTGCATTGTTTGCATTTGTTGCATTTGAAGTCTTGTTCTTTGCCATTTTTCATAGCCTCCTAATTTAAAGTCTTTAATCTATCGCTGCAATGTTCTGCTCGAACATTGTAATGATAGTATGACCCAGGAGGATTTTTTTATTCTGGAAAAATCAGGGAAAAATCAGAAATCCCTCAGGCTGACTTTAGCTTTTTCTCATACGCCCTACGGTAATTGCCGAGCTGCCTGCACAAAAGCGCAAGGTCTAACCGTTCTTTCCAGCTTTTTCCTTTCTTTGAATAATATAATTCAAACTTAATATTTCGATTTACCAGATATTGAATAAAGCCTGCATAAAAATTAAAATACCAGCTTGTAATATGGCTGTCCTCAACCTGCGCTACCTTTTTTGTCTGGAGCATTTTTGAAATCTTTGTCAGTACGGAAATCAGATTCATCTCTTTTAACGCCGGAGCGAACCGAAAGCATAAAAGCCCCAGGTTAATCGTTTCCAATCCATTGGCGCGAAACCGCTCGATCAGACTGTCTACTGATTCCACATTAAATTGTGCTGTCTTTTCCATAATCATTCCTACCGCCTGCATTTTCTGCCGCAGCCTGCCTATGGCAAACCGCAGCCATTCTCTATCTATACAGTATGTCGGATACTTGGAACAGTTTCCTTATCCTCTGCATTTTTACTGCATCCCGCCCGTCCCCATCTCCTTGAGCTGGTCGAGCAATGCCAAATCCGAAGCTGTCAGCTTGACATTAGAAGTCAGCGTATCCCCGCCCGGACGGCTGATTGTCAATTCTATCACAGTCCCTTCCTCCATAGGCTGGCTTGCGACCGCCTGAAAAAAGCGCGGAAGCTTCGGATGATTATTCGAAAACTCATCCCACATACTTTTAATCTTAAAAATCATAGCCGGATTCACCATTTTTATACCTCCGATTTTTATTTTGACTGCTTTCCTTTTCATTTTCATAAAAAACCCGCATCATCTCTCTTGTCAGGCTAAAGGAATCGTCCATATCCTTAAGTTGTTCGCGGCTGACCCATTCTGCGGCTGAAAGCTCATTCTGATCCATACGGATCTCATCGCTTCCGCTTAACTCCGCAAAATATCCAAACAGCAGATTGCCGTCAATCCCCCATGGCTGAGACTTGTAATAACGGATATTTTTCACCGAAAGCCCTGCCTCCTCCATAACCTCTCTGCGCACCGTCTCTTCCGCCGTCTCGCCGATCTCTGTAAATCCTGCAATCAGGGCATAGCGCTTGTATTCCCGGTTCGCATATTTCGTCAGCAGGATTTTATCCCCATTGGTCACTGCGGCAATGACTGCCGGAGCAATCCTGGGATAAATCTGGTTCCCGCATTTTGTACAGTACAGCATCCGCTCGTTTTGATCAGGCACAGTATGTGCACCGCAGCATCCGCAAAACTGGTTGCTGCGGTACCATTGATATAAATGGTACGCCGTATAGGCTGCAAAGCAAACCTCATGATCTGCCTGGCTGCGGATATCCGCAAACTTCATCCAGTGCAGTGCGTTATCCTGCAAATGCAGATGATATCCTTCCATATCGTCTGGGTATGTAAATGCTGGATATAAAAAATACAGATCTTCGTCTATCCGAAACAAATACAGGCTGTCTGATATCCTGCCAGAAATCCCTTCCATAGCAAAGGGCTGTTCCATCGAAAAAGGCTGTTCTGCAAGCAGCTCTGACAGCCGCGGAAAACGAATCCGCCCGCCTGCTTCTCTTATCAGTATCTTATTTTTACAAACGACAACGATATAATCATTTGCAGACACACGTTTTTGCCTATATTCATTATATAACTTTTTGGGTGCAATATTCTGGATCATATGTATGCGTGTTCCCTTCTGTCCGGTTTTCTTCCAAATTACATTCTTACGGCTGCAAAAACCGATCCCATTCTTCGGTATCCCTTGTTCCGCTAACTCGCAGTATATACGTATGGCCGTCGCTGGCATCGATGATCAAGGTATATACCTCCTCTGTTTTTTCCAGCGCATACAGGCAGCACTCCCCATCTGTAAATGACTTGAGCTTGTCATTCCAGCATTCCTGCGGTATTTCTCTGTCCTCATACTGGTTTTTGAGCTGTCCGTCGGCATTGTACACCTTATAGCCTTCCTCTGTCAGTGACAAAAGCTCTGCATCCTGGATGCGAAAGCACAGCGCATTCGCCCGCATTTCGCGGATATCCCGGTTTTTTGAATTTTCCGGTGCGATCTTCACATTGTCCAGGATGAGCTGAAAGCAGCCGCCCACTTTTTGGATATCGGAAATATACGCTTCCAAAAAGCCAAAATGCTTCCATTCGTTTGTTGTTACGTATTTCATCGCAATACTCCTTATTCTATGAAATATCCCGCTACCGCGTCCCACACCTCCTGCGCCACTGTCTCCTGGCTGCGGTTTCCGTCGATCACCGTAACCCGTTCCTTATCTCCCAGCCTTTCGAATGCTTCCAGATAGTTGCGGCGTACCTGCACCAGCCTGTCGCGCTCTTCAAACAGTTCCGTTGCAAAGCGGTTTTTTACAATCCGCTCCATTGCCGTGTCCGGGTCAGTATCGATAAAAACATTGACCGTCGGGCGCAGGATACTGCTGCTTAATGCATTTGCCTGGATCAGCCAGTCCAACGGCACATCCACGCTCTGATAGGCATAAGAGGAAAAATAATATCTGTCCATAATTACAGATATCCCTTCTTCAATCTTGCCTGCGATTCCATTACCTTCGTTCAGCAGGTGATCCAGCCTGTCCGCCACAAACAAAGCGGCAATTACCTTTGGGTCTGCCTGCATCCGCCCTGTCATGACCTGGCGGATCATGGAACCGATCGGAGAATCGGTCGGCTCCATCGTCATATAAAAAGGAATCCCCATTTCCCGCATCCTGTCTGAAAGCAGCCGCGCCTGCGTACTTTTTCCGCTCCCGTCAATGCCTTCCAATGCAATCAAAATTCCTTTTTTTCCTGTGTCCATATCCTGTTCCCCTGCCCTTTTTCATTCTCTGCACAAAATTCCGTTATTTTCCTGCAACCTTTGCCTTCTTTGCATTCGCTGCGCTTTTTCCGGCATTTTGCGCTTTTTTTCCTTCGACCGCTTCCGGCTGCGGCTCCTGTTTTCTTTTCACCATCTCATTAACGGAAATGCCAAGTCCCATCATGATCCAGAAAATCGGTGCCACCGCTACCGTCGAATCGTTCAAAAATGAAATGACCATATAAGTAAACGTAGCGCACATAAGCCCGGCGCCGATCACCTCTGCCCCATCTTCATAAGACACTTTTTTATACAGCCGTACGCTTGTAACAAAATACCAGACATAAAAGACAACGACTGCGATCATGGCTGGTATCCCGCTCTGTGTCGCTACCTGCAAATAAAAGCAGTGCGGTTTTACATCCAGCGCCGCTGTAGAGTTGTCATACACCTTGTTTACATAATCATCCTGCGGATAAGTAACCGTATACGTATCAGCACCTGTGCCAAATAAAATACAATGCTTTAACATCGGGATCGTCTTTGACCAGATCGTGCCGCGCTCTTCAAACTTTTTCTCCAAAAACTGTGTCGCTACCCGTGGCGCATTGTTGATCTTATCCCAGCGCCCGAACACATTATAATAGTAAAACGTGCCGTCCTCTCCTTTTTTGAAATACCATAGCTTGTTGTCCGCATTGACGCCTATTGCCACCTCTTCATTCAGATTGACCGCCTGCACCGTAAATCCCGGAAAACGTTCATCCTGTATCGTATACGTATACGTCGTCTCATCCAGCGTACTGTTCACCGGCTCGCCTGCATCATCGTAGATCTCAACGTTCACATAGCCTTCCTCGGTAAACAGATAATTGACATGAAACACTTCCCCATAATAAGTAATCGCAACATCCTCTTCCGTCACAATTTTTGAAATCGGGTCTTCCGGCATATCTTCGGCACTAAACAGCCTTACAAATTTTTCAATAATAAAATCATTCTTCGACAAAAATACGGCAAACACCACTGCTGCCACCGCAATGCCCGGCACGACAAATTTCCATGCTTTCAAAATCTTTTTGAAAAACAGCAGGATAACGAGTACGGCAGTCACTGCAAATGCAACAATCCCGCTTCGGTTGCCGGATGCCAGCAGACAGACTAACGACGCAATAAACATCACCGCATAAAGCACGCGGTACTGCCACTTTTTATTTTGAATAAACAGCGCAATTTCCACCGGGATCATTAACGCAAAATAAGATGCTACATAGTTGGGATTATACACGCTTAAAAATACCCTGCCTTTTTCAAACGTCAGGTCGATGTCTCCAATCCCTCCGGTAATGATTTTCTGGCCGATCTTCGATGTATATAAATCGTGGCCTGTGGCCTGTGCAATTCCTACCACCAGCATCACAGCAAGCCCGACAGTCAGCCATTTCATTACATAATCCAGCTCTTCAAACGTATCCACAAACTGATACGCATAAAATGCAATGACACAATAGCTCAGCAATACCCACAGAGACTCAAATACCTCCGAAGCGCCGTGAAAGCTGAAATACCTGTACTGCGAAAAGATCGAAGACAGAAAGGTAAAAGCCGCATATACAACAACCGGAATAAATTCATAACACAGCTTAAACTCTCTCTGTTTTGCCTTATAACGGTACGCCAGCAGCAAACACATGACAACGGCAATCATAATGATCGCAATGGATTTGTAATACATAAAAAAATCCCATTTTGTATCAAATGACGCGCTCCAGTCAAACTGCGTCAGGCCGGAGTCATATTCGTAGATGTACACGATCTGCGGCACGACCGTCAATAACAAAATCAGTGGAACTAAAAACATGGTTGATTTTTTTTTCGTCATAATATGCATCCTCTCATCAATATTGTAAAGCACTCCAGATATTATATACCATTTACATACAAAAATCCAGTAAAGTTCGGCGATTTCATATAGTTCCATCAAAACCACCCAAAAAAGCTGTCAGAAATGCTTTCCTGACAGCCGATTTTTCACATTCGCCTATTCTTTTTACACTTGCTACTCCTGGATCCAGCATAAGATCGGGCAATCGTAATTGTCCAGGTTTTCATCCAGCCATAATACCTCGTTCTCACGGATCGTATGAAACCGCAGATCTATTTCTTCCTCCATTAAGGAGAGATACACCGCGCAGTCTCTCCCGCCATACTTATCGGACAGCATACGCCCTAATCCTTCTGTCAGAGCCAAATACTGATCCGGCGGGATACTTTGTTTTGGTATCCGCAGTTCGTTACAGCCTGCTTCATAGCCAGTCCAGTCTCCAACCATTTGCAGGATACTGTCAAAATCAATATCGTCCTCTTCCAGATCGCCTGCTTTGTCATACACAATACAGTTTCGAACCAGCTTTGTTTTATCAACAATCGCATGTAACAGTTCCGTTGTGTTTGCACTGCATTCTTGTTCCTGGCCGCTTATAATTGTTTCCATCATTTGATTCATATTAAAATGCATGTGGTTCTCCTAAATATGTTAGCGCACGATTCATTTTTTCTTGAAATTGCTTGTTATTTAACAGTTCCTGTATGCTATCTGAAGATCTTTCGCCTGTATTTGCATCTTTGAAATATTTGCCTTCTATATCATAATAATGCTTTGAGTTGTCAGGCTCATGATAATGGACATTTCCTCTTCTTGCTCCTGGTTTAGGGTTTTCCACATCAATTCTTTCCGTTTTCCCAATTTGCCAGATTGTATTACTGTTCGTCTGCGTTCCATTTTCCCCATCTACATGCCCCCGCTTCTCCCCAGGAGCGCTCCCTTTATACTTCCCCTTGCCGTTATGCACATACACCCGGCACTTCGAGACAAAATACGACTCCCATCCTTCCACGCAGAAATTATACACAGGAACAGGCACTTCATACCTGATCTTCACAATCTTTGTAATACGAGCCGTACCGTCCATCGTCTCCGCCAGATCGCCTTCCTGCAAATTGATCGCATTGACCCAGCCTTTTTCTTTTATATAAAACGGATGATATGCCGTCGCTTTGATCTTCTCCATACCGTCCATCCAGACCTGGCGGATCGTATGCGCCTGTGTGCAAAAGACATCTTCGACCTTCCGAAGCCCGGTCTCGCCTGTTTTTGCATCCCTGGAATAGATATCGTCCCCTTTTCTGAGTTCCTGAATAGGCTGGTATCCCTGCCTGGTACAGACAAGCGTATCCCCGGTAAAGCATTTTCCCTGCAGCTTGCGCTTTTTGCTGCTTATATACTGCTCTTGTTCCGATGAACCGCCTGCGCCGTTCGCCCCGTCTTTCGCCTTGCCTGGAATAATCACTGTCTGGGTTGTGGCTGGGATCGCCGCCTGCGCGGCTTGCCTAGCAGCTTGCCTTTCGGCTTCTTTTGCTTTCTTCAGCCTGTGTTCTGCTTTTCCCATATCCTCCGCCTCTCATTTCTATCCGGATCTTCTATCTGAATGTTCTATACGGATGCAGCACTAATTTTCCTTAATCAGCGATGCTTTCATCTGAATCGTTCCATTCATCTGAATCGAGCTTCCCCGGCACGATTGTTGCAGTGCGCTGGATGCGGACAGTGCCAGTTTCTTGCCTGCCTGCGCCGATAAGTCTTTTGCCGCTGACAGCT
Organism: uncultured Eubacterium sp.; assembly: GCA_947178105.1. Classification (GTDB taxonomy): domain Bacteria; phylum Bacillota; class Clostridia; order Lachnospirales; family Lachnospiraceae; genus Eubacterium_J. The sequence continues at coordinate 18,444 of CAMWXD010000033.1, forward strand.
TCATGGCATTGTTAGAGCTTGCGCTGAATTTGCCTTTGCTTGCAATCTGAATCTTATCTCCGCTCGTTACGAGAATCGGTTTTGCTGCTGCCAGGCTGGTTCCGGCCATTGGCACCATAGTCAGGTTATTTCCGATATTGGTCATGGAAATCGAATCCTCGGCTGTAATAACCAGATTTTTCCCTGCCTGGATACTGAAGTTATTTTTACATGCCATGGAAATACTGTCTTTGCTGTCCACAGCAATGCTGCCTTCGCTGATCACCTTTACTTCCTTGTCCGTATAAATATCAACGCCTGTTTTTTCATTGATCCTTACATAGGTAACCCCGTCGTTTGCTGTGATCAGGATCTCTTCTCCATCCAGCTTGATCTCTTTTCCGTCCGGTGTGCGCAGATATTTCACCTTTGGGTCTGCGGTCTTTTCGGTATCCTGCTGGCGCGCCGACTGTACCGCATATGCCTCGTTTTCATCTTCGGTCGGAAATATAACCTGTACCGTATCCCCGATTTCCGGCATCACATACCATCCGGTATGTCCCTCGGCAGAATAGCCGGTTGCATAAGGAAACGGATATGCCTTTCCTTCTTCCTGCGCCTGGTCTATGGACAGATGGACTTTTACCGTATCGTTTTGCGCCTTTAACACTTTTGCGTCCAGCGTAACACCGCTGATATGCGGATGGCAAGCCTTGGACGCACAAATGCCTGATTTTGTCGTCGCTGTACAAAAGCAGAGAAAGACAGAGCCTTTCAGCCTTAGGCAGACTTCCCTGACATACAGGGAATTTCCCTGGATGCTGACCTGGTCTCCGATTTCCAGCGCAGCGTGTTCCGTACGAATCGTATATTCTACCGCATCTTCTTCCTGATAGGAGACATCCTCACACTGTGACAGCTTCCGGTAACGCGCTACTTTTTTATGTACGCAAAAATCCGCCTTGCTTGTCTCCTCTTCATAGGAGCTGCCGCCTGCAAGCCCAAAGGAAAAAGACGGCGTCTCCGCAGCCGGGTCTGCAACGAGCACACTGTTGCTGTGGGACGCAAGCCGCTTTAAAAATTCCCAATCTGTCTCCCGGTATTGAAGCAGCAGATTTTTTATCTGCTTGTCCGGCGCTGTATATTCCGCCGTCCCTTGGGCTTCTGCCGCAAGTTCATTTACGATGCTTTGGTAGCTGCGCCCTTTTTCCTGGAACGAACGCTTCTTTTCCTTCCGATCCAGCTCTATCGTCCAGGAGACCGCTTCTGCTTCCAGATAGTAAACACCGCTTTCACATATCACGCCCAGGTCTGTTGCCACACCACAGAACAGGGTTTTCCCGGCTTGCGTCAGTTTGATCGGCTGCGCATCCCACTGCTGTCCGATCAGGCTTGCTTCCTCGCCTTCCTGCAATACGCCCCGGACATGGAGCCTTGCATGTTCATTTACCTTTTTGGTCATCTCCAGCTCCAGGATCCTTTCCAGGGCAAACGGCTCTACACTGTACTTCCCCACTTCCTGTAGTTCCATATCGGTACACTTCCTTTCTTTTTTGATCCAGCAGCACCGTTTCCCGAACTGCCAGCAAACTGCGCCTGCGGCCTGCTGACAGCTCCTTACGCGCGCCTACGGTTTCTGTATTGATTCCATACGCATTTATTTTATACGCATTGATACAAGCATCTGTACAAAAATCCCTTTCCAGACATCCTCATCCTGCGCCAGACAGTTACACGTCCCAAGCAGCAGATTTCCGGCTGTATCCGCTCTCCCGGCTCCTATTCTATCTCTGTCACTGTCTGCATCCTTTTTTAAATCCAGGACAGTAAAAAACATCAGGTTATACATCTGCGTATCCTCTGCCTGCGACACAAATGCAAGCCACGGCACCTTTTTCTCCTTCGCCTTTACAACTGCCTGTTTCAAAATACTGCATTCGGGCTTGTACTGCTGTACATACTGTACGATATCGTCGCAATACTCAAATGCTGTCTCGCCGTCCTTTTCTATTTCGCCTTCCAGCAGCGTAAAGCAGATATTGACATCGGTCTCCTGATCCGTATAGACCTGCTGGGGACGGTTTGCATCCGGATACTTGCACTTTACCGCTTCCTCCGCCAGCAGCGCAAATGTGTTTGGCAGCCACATCCAGAGCCTGTCTTTTATAATCTCCCGTTCTGCAAATACAAGCTCCTCACCGCCTACAAGCACACTGCCCTTTTGGATTTTTCGATTTCTTGCTTTTTCCATTCTGTCCTGCAAAAGGCTGATCCATCCTTCATCGCCATACATTTTATCCTGCGTCGCTTTCCACCTCCGTCATCTGGCTGCGGCGGGCTACTGTCCGTCGTTTTTGATTTTGATCACGCCCCCGCCGACCGGGCAAATGGTTATCGAATTGTTTACCAGTGCCGGAAGGCCCTGGACAAGCACATTCATCTTGCCGTTCAGCCAGGGAATGCAGACAGGCACACACGGCACATGTGTCATTTTACATACGCCAAACGGCCCGATATTAATGATCGGCTTACAGTCTCCGATATTTGCCCGGTCTTTGCCGCGCAGCTTGACGCGCCTGCCTGGCGTTGTGCGAAGCGGGGCGTCTACCGTCCCCATCGTGCACTTAAGCTTTGCCCCGTTTACTACATAAGTCTGTCCCATATACTTTTTTCATGCGATTGCCGCATGTCCTCCTTTTTTAAAATACCGCCGGCCCTTCTCTTCGTTTATTGTGCTGCATCCCGCGGTTTCCTGCTTCGGCAATGCGCACAAGCCTTTCATAGATCTCACTGTGGGTAAGCTCCCGGTACGGCTCGCCCATGCGGCGGCTCAAGTACCGAAGCAGGCATTCCCTGGAAACCGGAGGATGGTTCAGGCATAAAAATGCAAACTGGACGTCCAGCTCCAAAGCATCCGTATGCTCTAACACAAGCCGCGCAAAGATCCGCAGCAGCTCTGGAGAGACGGTGATCCCGCCTGCGCCCGCATATGGTATCTGCGTAATATCGAGCGTATTATAAGCTGTCCGGCAGTCGCGCAGATCCTTGTAGTCTTTGCGCAGGCGTGCCCCTTCGGACAGGCGGAACCTTCCAAGCTCCAGTTCTCCGCTTCCAGGCTCCCCGTTTTTCAACCGCAGCTCCAGCGGGCGGATGGAAAAATCCTCTGTAGCAGCAACGGGATGCAGCCGCAGACAGACGGTGATCTGCTGTTCATATGCCCGAAACGGAATGCGCTGTGTTTCTGTAAGTACGACCTGCCCCTGATACCATACCGCGCCTGCGCAGACCTCAATCATTCCGCGTTCATAGGAGATCCCAAATCCATAGAGAATCCCATCCCGCCAGTCAGCCAGCCCAAGCTTTGCCAGCCTGCCCGGAAAATCCCTGAGCGCTTCCAGGCTTTCTTTTTTCAGCACCCTGCCTTTGCTAAAGAGCGGTTCTGCAAAGTTCTGCATGTAATTAATGCCTCCCGTCAAAAAAATCTGTCTCCCATGCCCCTGGCTCAAACGGTACAAAACCAGGAGATTTCAAATACAGCCTGTTCGCTTCCCGCGCCGTCTCCAGGACACAAAAGCCCCAGTTTTCATCGTCTGCAAATAAAAACAACCGCAGCTCTCCATTTTGCATACTGTCCAAATCTTCCTGGCGGATCAGAGGATACTGTGAAAGCAGCTCCCCGTATCCGGTTTCCGTGCGCCCTTGTTCCTGTACTGCATAGGGGATTCGTAAAACTTCTTTTTCCATGCCGTCCTTTAAATGAAACCAGATTTCCTCTGTGCCTGTAGGCCTGGAAAGGTAACCGTACACCTCGCCCATTGGCGTGCCTTTTGCAAGCAGTGTCTTCTGGCGCCCCGGCGTCTCATAATCTTCCGCTGTCACAGAATAAGGCGCCCGCGCCGGTTCATAACTGACTGCTGTGCGGATCCTGCCTGTGCGCCGGTCCTGCTGGTATGCCACTGCGCCGCCCATACACAAAAGCTTGCGCTCGCATCCGCTTTCCCCGCCTGCCTTTGCCTTCCTGCCTGCTACATATTCCTTCATAACTTCTCGAAACAATCCGATCTTGCTGCTCTGTCCAGATAAAATAATTCGGTCGATATCCATAAGCCGCCCGCTCTCATACCACGGTTCTATAAAATTTTTCAAAAATCCATAGATATCCGGCTTTAACAGCAGGTTTGCCTCTTCCTTTTCAACGACCAGCTCCGGACAAAGCGTCCTTGTCTCGAAACCGCCCTTTTCTTTTCGCACAAACAAATGAAAATCTTCAAAGCAGCCGGATGGCGTAACTTCGGAAAAAAGCTGCCGCAGCGCCACCTTGCAGATCCCCTGTCTTCCATACAGCTTTTTTTTAACGGTTTCCGCAAGGTTCCACAGAAAAAAATAATTGCCGCGCACTTTTAAATACAAATGTTCCGGCTGGTTCTGATAATTGGCGAAGCAGGTGGGGATCCATGTTTCCGCTTCTTCATAGATGCCGGAAAACGTGCTGTATGCTTTTTCTACCCCTTCTTCATCCACCTTATCATAAAGCTGCGACAGTACCCCTGGAAACAGCCTGTCCATCGAGGCAGGCTCCCGGCGCCTGAGCACCTCGGCAAGCCGGATTTTTAAATACTGCATCACACGCCATGTGAGATGGTTGCCGCCAAAATTCGTATCGCCGTGCGCATAAGTCACATGCATCTCCAGACGGCTTGTAATGCCTTCATTTGTGATTCTGTAATTGCAGCTTACCATATCGCTCGTTCCGCCGCCGCAGTCTAAAATAAGCATTTTTTTCACTGCACCGTCCTGATAGTCCAGGTTTCGCACGCTCTGTTCTAAAAAATGGTATGCTACCGCGACCGCCTCATCGGTGACATATTTCGTCATTACCTCATATTCCGGCAGCGCTTCCTGGTACATCCGCAGGGAGAGTGTTTTTTGTTTGACCGGACAAGTAAAACAAAGCTTTGGATACCTGACCCTATTCTGCTGCTGCGCACGATCTATCACATAGAGCAAAAAACTGCGGACAAGAAACAGTCGCTCTACTTCACATGTATTCCCTTCCAGGTCTGTCACCTGGATACGCTCTCTGTAACGCCCGACCCAGCGCTTCATATCATAAAAAATACTGTTGCGCGCCAAATATCCCCTGTTTTTTTCTTCCTGGACCGCTTCTTCCCCGTATAGAAATGTCATATGCTCTGCAATCCCGTCACTGCAATCCTTTACTGCCAGCACGCTCGGGCACAGCGCACAGTTTTGGCATCCCCCAGCCTGCCTTTCTTCACAATCCGCAGCCGCCGGAAACAAAACCGTTTCCCCGGATACGCCATTTCCAGGCTGAAAACAAGTGCCCGCGGTCGTATAAGAAGTCCCATAGTCGATAATCAGCGGCTCCTCAGACTGCGGTACTTCCTTTACCCACACTTCCGGGACAGGGACACGGATACAGGAGAGGATACTTCTTCTCCGCTCCCTGCCCTGGTAGCAGCGCACGGCTTCCTCAGACTGCGCCTGTTCCAAAAATAACAGTTCCCACTGATGGAAGCGCCCGGCAGGAAGATCCGGCGACATTCTTTCCCTGTCCAGCCGGAGACGGTATTTTCCCGCACGCACCTCATCCAGCAAAAGAATTGCCTGCACTTTTTGTGCTTCATCGGCCAAAAAAGCATAGCTGCCCAGCTCCTGTCTGGCTGTTACAATATAAGGAGACTCCTTTTCATACAAAGACGCCTGTCCCTGATACAGCTCCATCCGCGCCGGCACTTCAATCCCGCCGCATGACTGCGCTTCTTTCTTCTCAAACGCTTCTTCCAGCCGCTGGCAGCCTTCCGCCAGATACATCGCAATGCCGGGATTTTTTATTGCTCCCAGATAGCGGTACAGCAAGCGGGCAAGCTCTTCTTTATGATGAAGGATCTCCATCGTCGGCGGCTTGATATTTTCCATACGGCAGATTTCCCTCAGCCTTGGCAGCTCAAACGACTCCAGTTCTTCGCGTGTATAAAGGCGCCGGATTGGATTCTTTTTCAGTTTTCCCAGTTTATATGTCTCATACTGCATAAGATACCCTTTCCCGTTTCCATTATGCCAGGACAAAATCTTCCATCTGCATGGTATCCTCATATCCGATTACCCCATACGTCTTCGTCCAATGTATCGTATACGAACAGGCAAGCGGCAAAAATAACCGGATCAGAAACCGCAGCTTCTTTTCCTCCGTCTCCTCCCACGGCTGACGCATGTAAAAAACAAACTCTTCCCCTTCCCGCATATAAATCTCACAGTCAGGCAGTATGGCATGTACCGCTCCCGCTAAGCTTGCCGAAGCATCCGCTGTATGATAAAAGGAAAGCAGCCATTCAGCAGCCTGCCGTTTTTCCATAACGGAAAATACAGCAAGCTCTTGTTCTCCTCCGAACGTGCCCTGCTCGATATCACGGATCAGCAGCCGGATATAAAAATCATGCCTGCACATTCCCATTTTAATATCCAGATCCGCCAGTTCATGCAGCATAATATCTGAAAGTGCCTGCTCAAACGCTTCATATCCAAGATCCTCGGAAGCCAGCAGCGGATCAAAAATAGAAAAAAAGCGGACATACGGATTCACTTCCAGCCTCGCCTGCCCCTGTGCATAATTCCCGTTTCCATGCAGGCTGTCTGTCTGCATCTCCAGATAAGGAGAGACTCTTGTATTCTTTACTGTATAATGCAGTGCCAACAGGTCACCGCCCTGCTGCACCACCGCCAGATACGGCGCCCAGATCTGGTTGCTTTCTGCCATAAAACCCACGCTCCTTTATCGCTCAGGCAGCAGAACACCCGCAAAAAACGCTATTGTAAAATCCCCGTCCACTCGTATTCCTGCGTGCATAGCTGAAGCTCTGCCAGTAAAAAAAACATCTTTTCATACCGGAAAATATCTGTCGCATCCTTTGCATGAAGGATCAGCGCAATTTTCCGTTTCTGCTTTAAAAAAGAATGCACGTGGATAAACGGATTCATGTCAATCGCCCGATTGCCCTGCATATCCGGGCGGATATCCAACAACTCAAAATCACGAAACACCTCATAAGAGCTTAACATGCGCACAACCTCTCCCTTTGTCCACAAAAAGCGGGGCTGTTTGAGTGCCTGGCGGTCTGCATGGCGCAAAATCCTTTGATTGGACTGCAATGGATAAAGCAGCGCCGTATGGTCTTTTTCCAGACAAATCGGCTCGATTTTTAAAAGCTTTAACTCAGGATGCGCCTCTTTTTCTGTCCGTACAAGCAACTGGCGCTTGGAATCCGAGAATACAACGGAAAACTGCTCTTCTCCTTCTGGCGCGGCTAAGTAGCCTGCATCCAGATCATCCAGCGGAATCTGATGTATATAATAGGAAGCAATCCCTGCCGCAGCAACGTCCACCTTCGGCTTGCAGACAATCTCTGACACATTCCAGACAAGCACCATGTCGTCCATTACAAAGCCGGAAAACTCCCCAAGCTCTATCGACACTTTCTGTATCACGGCATCATAAGGAACCTTCCCTTCCTGATCCACAATATCCAAAAACTTATATAAATAAGGGCAATGTATCGTATGCCACTGCCTCTGATTGGCTCCAAACTGCTCATACAGCCGCCGGAATGTTTTCAGATAGCCCTTGCAGTAAAAAAGAGCTGCCGTAGTCTCATATTCTCCCTTGTCCGTCTGGACATGTACCGGATACGCCTTAGACATACACTGTAAGACAGACGGATAATCACAGGCTAAAAACATCGTCCCAAGATACCCTTTTTCCATTTCGTCCCGTTCTTTTTGCATCGGGACTTCAAACAGGCTGCGGCTGGCACTGTCAATGCCGTCTTTTTTACAGATGCCCGTATAAAGGTAATAATGGGAATCAGGATCGCAGTATTCCTGGTCAATCTTGTGTTCGAGATCCAAAAAGCATTGCTCGCTGTAGTCAAGCAGCTCTGAAAATACATCGATCAATACATCCTGAAGAAGCCGCTTTTGTATCGGATCCTTGATCTCGGCGATTCTGGACTGTAATAATTCCCGTTTATATTCCATCGGTCTCTCCTTAAAAAGTTATTCCTGCGGCTCGTTCTGCTCTTCGCTTTGCCCCTGCGCCTTGCTCTGCCCGTCAGCCTGTGCATCGTCTGGATTTTGGCGGGTTCCATTCTCCAATTCGTCGATCGCGTCGTAGACTGCTTCGGTCTTTTCATCCCAGATATTCAGCTCCTGATAAATAGCAAGCGCTTTTTGATAAAGTGCCAGAGCTGTGTTGCTGTCTCCTCCCCTGGCGGCTTCCTTTGCCTGAATCGCGTACTGGGCTGCCTGTGCGATACGTGTTTCCCTCGCTTCTTCCTTTGCCTTGACTTCCGCTTCGGTAATTGCCTGTCCCAATGCCGTCAGTTCCTGGAACAGCTTATCCGCATCTTCGCTGGAGCCGGTAAATTTATTGTATCTGGAAAGCGCCTGCTGATACAGTTCTCTTGCCCTTGCTGTACGCCCTTCATCCAGGGCGCTGTTTGCATTGACAAGCAGCGTGTTGATCTTAATCACCGCACGGTCAGCAGCGGCAGCCTTCTGCTCCGCTTCCTCCTCCGCCTTCTGCTTGGCGGCTTCCTGCTTCGCCTCTTCTTCGGCTTGTTTCGCTTCTTCTTCGGCTTTCTTGGCTTCCTCCTCCGCCTGAACGGCTTCCTTTTGCTTCTGACGGATACCGAAAATCTTTGCCTGCACATCGCCCTGAAGCTCCAGATCGATGATTTTCGTCAGTTCATTCAGCGCACGCTGATAATGCAGCAGCGCTTCCTCATAATCCTGCGTGGAATCATACATATCCCCCAGCGAAATCTGCTGCAAGACCTGTATACGCGCCACAATTTCTTCCAGCTTTTTCCCGGCGTTTTGTGCAAGGGATGAAAACTGCTGGTAAGCCGCTTCCTTTTGCACTTGTGTATACAGTTTTTCTGCTTTCTCATACTCGCCGCTTAGAAAAGCTGCTTCTGCTTCCTGATGTAAAATTAACAGCGCTTCCCGGTCAGTTACCGTCTCGGACAGCTCCCGTTTGCGCTCCAGATACTGCCAGTTTTTATAATTGATCCCTTCCGCAAGAGATACCGCCTGTTCATATTCCTCCAGAGCCTTGACATAATTTTCATACTCCATATATCTTTTGCCCCTCTGGTCGTGCTTTTCGATCTCCCGCATCTGGTTTCGGTCAAGCGCACGCATACACAACAGGATCAGGCATACAAGCAGCGCAACAACAACGATTGCTGCCGCTATCAAAATCAGCAGGCGCTTTCTCTTTTTCTTTTTTTGTATATCTTCTTTAAAAGTCTTTTCAATATAGAGGAATGCCGCTGTAAAACTGCCCATCCTCTGATCATATTCTTCCTGAAGGCTTAATAAGAGTTCTTGCAGGATTTCCAGAAATTCCCTGCCTGTTTTTGTATATTCATAGGCGTCTAAAATTTCAATCTCTGACAGGCGTCCCCATAAATTGCTCGTCGCAAATAAAATCGTAGAGCCTTCCGTCAATTCCATTATTTTTGACAAAAATACCCTGGCGTGTTTCTCCTTGCCCAGGAATTCCGTTAAATTGTGAACCTGTTCCCCGTCCGGCGGCTCCTGCGCATCCTGCTCCAGCATTTGCTGGTAATTTGTCTGTGTTTTGCTTATATGGGTAAATAGATTTTCATAAAGTATATAAATACGTGTATTTCCGCAAGATGCATAACGCATCCTCGTATAGTCCGACACAAGCACCGTCAGGCTTACTTTCAGTTCGTTTCTCGTACTGTGCAGTATCATCTGCTCATTTGCATACTGCATATATTCGCGCAGCCGCTTTAGCGAAGGTTTTTTCTCAAATGCCGTCAGTACGGCTTCTACCGCGATCCTGGCGCTGTTTTCCTCTGTTTCATTATCATAGCTTTCTGCTACGGCAATACACATATAATTTTCCAATGGGGTGTAGGCAACATACGTTTTTTCTACCGAATCGTATCCTTGCTCCGATATAAAATCCATCACGAGCTTACTGTTCAAATTTCTCATAAACACCCCTCGACTAATAGAACGGTAGCATTTCCTGCCGCTTTTTGATTCTTTTCTTTTATCCGCAAAAGCATCCGCTGCGCTTTCTCATAAGGATGTCCTTTTCTTCTCAGGATCGAAACCAGTTCCTTTTCCCGCAGTGCTTCCCATGCTCCCAGTGAAAGCATCCCTGCCGTCATGCCTTTTTTATATGCCACACAGCCGCACTGTGCGCCGGCAGCTACCGGCAGCCTTCCCTGCCCCATATCTGTCCTGGCGCTTCCCGGCGCCTTCCCCTGCACAATGCCTGCGCCGCTCCCTCCTGACAGGATATGATAGTCCATACCGTCAAACAAAAACAGCCGGTTGCTGCCTACGGTATAATAAAAAAGCTGCCCGTCCCTAAAATACTGTATGCTAAGCGACAAATAAGGCGTTTTCCCCAAATAGAGAAGCTCCCGCATATCCCTTAAAATCCTGGCGGCTACAAAATCAAAAAACAGCGGCGGCTTTGCTTCCCGGGGGATATGCATAAATTCCTGCACACACGCCTCTACCGCCAGAATGGCGCAGCGCCTGCCGTTTATATGGTCAATGGCCCCATCGGAAAGTACTGCCAGGCATTCGGTTTCCGTTATTATTTTTGATGCAAAATAATTGCTTTGTATATGGCGGCTGCCAATGGACTGCGCGTTTCCGATTCTGTACGTCTCCTGCACGCCTATTCATTCTCTTTCCAGTTAAATACAAACCCGTCGTTTTCCCCGCATAACGGTACAAAAATAAAGACACTCTGTCCTACCTTGATCCTGTCTCCCGCTTCCAGCATCCGCGGCTCATACACCGCGTCCCAGTTATCTTCGTCGTCAAGTATATATACAAGCCCCTGCGAATCTCCCGGCAAAAGCATCGTCCTGTTTTTTTCCGGGTCATAGACAATGATCGCATGGTTTCTCTGGCATACCATATCATCGCCGAGTATGCGGATCTCCATATCCCCGGCGCGCCCCATAAAATTTTTTTCTGAAATGATCCGGTAATCCCTGCCGCGCGACGGCCCTTCCAGGCAGACAAGCCACCCTGTGACCGGCTTTAATACTTCCAGGTCGTTTAAATATACGACATCGCTGTATTTGCCAAGAGGATCTTCTTCTTTATTACTGTTTTTATTTACAGCAGAGTTGCAGTACGGGCATACGTTCCCATATCTTTTTTCACTGAATAAATGGCCGTTTTCACAACGGATCAGACCCATTGCTTTTCCCTCCAGATCCTGTTACATTTTTCATCATGACTATTTTATACGTATCCGCATATATGACGTCAGATTCAAGCAGCGGATAAGGCATCTCTTTTTTCAGCCTGTAAATCACATTTTCACATTCTCTTTTTAATCCCAGCGGCCTGCCAGAAGCTGCTGCCTCCAAATACCAGCGCCCATGCACCAGGTTGCAGACCCCGTACAAATACCTGTCCGGCTCCAGTATTTGTGAAGTTTCCACAAATACTTCCCTGCCCTGTTTCTTTCCTGTAATCGCAAAAGAACGCCTGCCCTCCAGCAGCACTTCTTTTTTGACCTTTCCATCGCCATTTACTAGCAGCAGCGATGCAAAAGGCGATGCCGCATCACGCCGCATCTGTTCCCACACCTGTACGAGAAATACCGCACCGATACATGCCGCTGCAAAAACCGACTGCACCAGGTACAGCACGGCTAACTCCTTGTCCGGGCCCTGTGGCTTTGCGGGTATGAGATAGCAGGATACATAATAAATCTGAACCAGCAGGAAAACGAAAAGACATACCAATATGCATCTGCCCGCAGTCTGGTTTATTTTCATATGCACTCCCATGTATTTTCAGAAAGGCGTACAGCAACTGCACGCCTTTCCATTTCTGATTATTCGATCACTACACCGTCGATCCTGTCCTTCTTCTGCTTGAGTACCAGCTCAAATTCACCGTCTGTCTTTGTGAATTTTTCGTTATACGATACTACGAACGCATGGGAAAACTCGTACTTTCTCGGTGCTGTCGCATGTTGGTACTCTACTGTTACCTTTTTGTATGCATCTGCACTTTCCGGTTTTACCAAAGCCCAGGTTGCCATGCTCTTTGCAGCATCACGCATAAACAGTTTGTCCGCATCAAAAGAAACCTTTCCATGAATGACAAGCTCCGCTTCAATATCTGAAGACCTTGCAAACGAGTCCTCCGGGATTTTGGAGTTGAACGAAACATCGATAATCTCCTCGCTCAGCTCTGTGACATCGGCAATTACAATTTTGTATGCCATGCATTTACCTCCTTTCTTTCGCAATCCATTTTTTTATTAACAGGCAAGATTGCCCATTAATCCGTATTGATCTGGAGTTCCATATTTTCAGAAACTCCCGCAAAGTTGATCTCTATATTATAGGTAGTGTCATTGCAGTCTCCTTTTTCAATGCCATCGCCCTCCCTTAAGATCGAGTTGGCATAGTTCGGCGATAGCTGCCACTCCTTTACTTTTCCGCCGGATTCAAAGATCCTGTCAATCCTGTCCTTTTTATAGTCGCTCGTCATAGCGCCGATCATCCGGTACAGGTATGTCCTCGTTGTCTCACGGAAGATACTTTCAAATCCTCCGTTTTTGCTCTCATTCATACAGCGGGATTTGTATACGGTGATTAAATTGATCGAATTTCCGTTGATCTGGTTTTTATCTGACGAAAATACAAACCCGTACTTATGCTCATTGATCACGCTCTTCGTCTCCGCAGTATAACCTGCGATTTCTTTCGGCATCGTTGTCGTCACTGTAAGAGCGTTATCGCCTGCTTCAATATCAAACCGGACGCCCGGATATTCTTTTTTCACCTTTCCTGCAAATCTGGACGACAAAAAGTTCGGGCACTGGTATGCCGCTACAATTCCTGCCGCCACATAGGCAGCCCCGATATAGACGCCATAGATCCAGAATTTCATAAAATCGTCCCTGTCCTTGGAAAACTCCAGCGTACCGTCCGGATGGCGGATCGCCTTAGAGCCTAACACAACGCGGGACTTGTTGCTTGGGATCACCGTAAAATTCGGCAGGCACGGAATCGCATAGCGGCTGTAATCGTTGTTTTCCAGATCCTCCGTATTTTCCATATACTGGTCCATGCCGTGTGTCGCAAGCTTTAAAAACGTCGTATCTTCACTTGCTTCAAATGAGAAAAAGATCTGTATCCGGTAATCCTTCACTGCGTCCAGCAAAAACTGCAAATCCGAAACCGGCGTAGGCACAAGCGTCACACCGGTATCCAGATCGCCGGTGTAGCCAAACTGGCGCATCGTATCTTCATCCAGGTCGATCTCCCGCTCTTCTGAATACTCAATATTCGGCACAATCCCAAACCAGACCGTATTGCTGTAATCAGACTTGTTGTTGACTGTCTCCAAATATTTTTTCAGGTTTTCCAGATTTTTCTCTTCCAGTATCTCATCCATGCTGGCATTGACAATCAGCAGTGTCGGCCGCATCATCGGCGACTTCGGCTGGTACTGGTCAAAAAATGCCTTTACGCTTAAGATTTTCTCAATCAGAAGCTTCGCCGTACGGATAAACGCTTTCTGCCAGCTTGTATTGATCGCGGAATATTTATTGTAAAGCTCCACCTTATCATTGATATCCATCGCAATCAGCTTATCCGGCATTTTATCGGTAAACGCTGCGACAATCAGCTCCTTGGACAGCGAGGATGCGGCGGTCGCTTCATCGTATTCCTGCCCGACCGATGCATAAAGCTCCTGCATCGTTTCGTTATACTGCTCTTCGATCACAGAAATCGACAGCTCTTTATAGCTGATCTTTTTCTTTTTCGGCGCATCCGAAGCCGCTGCAAGCTCCGCCTTGCCTGCGGCTGCAAGCTCTGTGCTTTCTTCCTTTTTGCCCTTATCTGTCAAAAGCCCTGCAGGATTGTCTGATACCTGCAATGCAATGATTTCTGCATTTTCATTAAATACCGGAAGCGCCGGGTTAAATTCCGTAATCCCTTTTTGCGATGCCCGCACAGCCGTATCCAGGTTGTCTTTAATCATGCCGAGCATCAGCGTCAACTGGGAAGCTGTCTCGTTATAATATTTTTTCGTCCGATCCAGCTTGGACTTTAATTTTATCACCGCGTCCTGCTTTGCCGGGGAATCGCTTTCAAACTCTGCATTTTTATTTTCCAGATAGGAAATATCCTTTTTCAGTTTTTTAATCTCTTTCAGTGTCCTGTGAGGTGCAAGCATTTCCGTCACTTTTTCATAGTTAAACGACGCATTTGTCGCTCCAGACGCCTTTTTGTTATCCATAATCGATATAAACATCTTTAAAAACGTGTTGCTTCGATCGATCACGATTTTCTTTACAAGCGGGTCAGGAATGCCGGCGGGCTTTGTAAGCTCGTATACCATGCCGCGCTCCTGGTCGAAATAACTGTAAATCGTAGGCTGGAACTTCTTTAAAAAATCATCAAAATTCCTGACCAGCAGGGCGTCGTTAATCTCCGCCACCTTCTCATCCGTAAGGCTTCTCGAATTCTCGTCCACATCCGACATAATATTGAACATATTAAACACTTCCGGATTCACGACGTCAAAAAGGATCGTCCGGTTTGTCTGTTCTATAATTTCCATGCAATATCCTCCATTGTGCATCACGTCTCTGTTAAATCCTACTATTTCTATCATACAACAAAAAACTAAAATTGTCTACAATTTTCTACAAACTTCATTCATTTTTGAACTGTTTTAGTAATTTTTTACAAACAAATTACAATTTTCGCTCACTATGTTTCTTTTTTGTCCAGGCTGCGTTATACTGTCTGTAAGCAAATACAGCATCGTAAGGAGAAGCCTTGTATGACAGACGAATACATGCATTATGCAAAAGAACTGAAAAACAAAAAACTGTTTGAACTGGAAGAGCTGTACCAAAACCATCTTGACGACTATATACCGATGATCCAGGCGCACTTTCTAAACATGTGCGAAGTAATCCGTACGATGCAGAAAAATAAGGAGCTTGGCGAACTGTCTTACCTGGAATATACCCTTTTGTTTACAAGCCTGGTTCATGGAAATGATACTGCACAGGTACGCGTCTACGATAAAAACTGGTACTTTGACCCAAAGCAGCGTGCCATCGGCAGCTTTGGCCTGTCGTTTTTCTTTGTGAAATACAGAGAGCTCTGGACAGAGCTGCTGTCACAGCGCAAGCGGTTTGCCGGGGCAGTAACCGCACAGGAAACGATCGCTTTTCTGCTCTCTTGTGCTGCGGCGTTTTATCAGTATATTGCCGCCGCCTTTCGCTTTTCGATCCTGCCATGCGTAGAGTCGGAGCCGTTTCTTTCGATTCAGCGGGCAAACACTTTTGAAATCAATGTCGGGGAATATATGGCTTTTACAGAAGCTGTCTACAAAGAAAACCGTACGCGCTCTTCCCAAAAAACGCTGGACTGGTTTTCTCTGCGGCTGGAGTTCGCATACGCTTATGAAGATTTTTGCGGGCTTGATTTTTCGAATGCTGACCTCTCAGAAATCGACCTGCGTTATGCAGGCATGTGCCATACACTGCTGCAAGGGACAGATTTCCAGGATGCCCTGCTGTATGGGACAAGGTTTTGCAACGCCGTCCTGCGGGATGCGGATTTTCGCTACTGCCAGTTGTATGAAGCAGATTTTACCGGAGCAGATTTAACAAACGCCCGCTTCCGCGCAGCAGAAGGCTATCGGGGTGTGCCGGACAATGCAGGCTGGCTCTTTCCCGGATACCGCAGCATCAGCTTTCGCAATGCCAATCTTTCCCATGCGGATTTTCAGCGTACAAAAATCCGCGACGCAGATTTTACCGGAGCAATCATGGACGGTACTATGATGGAACGAAAGACAGCGGAGCGGTTTGCACTGTCCGACAGCCAGCGCCGCTCGCTGAAAATAACAGATCAGAAATAACGGATCATAACAGTTCAGATATGATATAGGAACTAATTATAGAAACTAATATAGAAACTGCTATAGAAATATTAAGAAAGGACAGCAAAAGATTATGGATTATTTTCTGTTAAAACAATCCGGAACCGTCACTATCCCAAAGGCTCCAAAAACAGAAGCTTCCACATCCGCGGATACATCTGGCGCACAGGAGCCATCTGTCCGTGTGATGGAGCATGTCGGCGTTTTGGGTAAATTCGACTATATCGCACGGGAACATCTGGTAAGTGACCGGCTCAAGCAGTTGCTGGAGCTGTACCTGCCAGGATTTGCATGGCGCCCCTGTGTGTTTATAGACCCGCCAAGGAAGGAGCAGCAGACGTTTTGGTTTTTGCCTGCTCTGCCCTACCTCCCCAGACGAGTCGTGACTGCATCCAATGGGATGCCCGCCGCCATCTTCATCAGCGAACAGGATTTTGCCAGAAAAGCGCCTGGAGTCCTGCGCATCCGCAGCCCGAAGGGAACCGTCTTTTTCCTCGTGCATCTGTCTGTTGCCGAAAGCATCCTGCGGCGCGGAATCTGCGGGCTGGAGCTGGAAAAGCTTTCTTCTGGCGAGGCAACTGCATTTTAAGTCATTTCATCCCGCAGCGCATCGATGATATTTTCTTTTTTGATTTTGCTTGTCGCATACAGCATCGTTACAAATACGATCAAAAGCACGCCTGCGGCGCTGATGCCCATACTCGCCCATGGAAGTACAAAAGTGATCGCATCCGCCCCGCCTGCGGCGATGCCCAGATAAATCAGCCAGGAAAACAAAAGGGATACCGGGATCCCAACAGCCAGGGCGCGCGCACCGTAAAATACGCATTCAAAATTCATCATCTTCTGAAAATCCCGCTCCGACATGCCGACTGAGCGCAGCATCGCCAGCTCTCTTTTGCGCATCCGTATATTTGTGGAGATCGTATTAAATACATTGGCAACGGCAATCAGCGAGATCATGACGACAAACGTATAAGCAAATACGTTGGCAATAAAGATCATATTATTGTTTGAATCTAACATATTGGAAACATTCAGCAAAAAATAATCCTCTGTAATCTTTTCTTCCAAAATCTCACGTTCTATTTTTTTCACGGCATCCGCAGGGTGATCCGACCGAAACGTCAGCCCTCTGCTGTAAACCGAAGCTGCCTGTGTCTGAAACTTTTCTTTTATGGAATAGGGAGCGGCTACGGAAAGGATATAGGGCGTATCCGCCTGCTTTTGCTTTTGATCCATACTTGGCACAATATCTGGAAATACAAGGTCTACAAATGTAAGGCTTACTGGCTGTGCCTGCTCCAAAGCAGGCTTATGTTCCCTGACCGGAACGATACTTGCCTCCAGTCTGTCTCCCCTGAACAGATCGGCAAACTCATCTACCTGCCGCAAACGCTCGATATGATCGTCGATTTTTGCAAGCGCAAGCAGCTTTGCATGTTCGCCGGTGTATTCTTCCAGACGAAGCCCCGCTTGTTCCACCATTCCCAAATACGTATCATCATCCAGAAAATGCAGGTTCATGAAAAGACTCGTTTCCTCCTCTGGCGCCCCGACATCTATGATCTGCCGGCCTTCTTTTGAAAAATCACTTCCTTTTGCAATAAGGGAATACGTCAGCACTTCCTGATAACCACTTTCATATACGCCGTCAATTTTTTTCAGATTTTCATAAAGCGGCAGCATAACCGCATCCTCCATGCTTCTGGCATCCAGTGAAATATCAAATGTCGTAAATACAACCGCCATCTCGGACGCCTGCTTTAAGTCAATGACAAACGCATTCACGGAGACAAACAGTACGACGCTTAAAACAAGCGACAGCACAATACTGCGGTACCGGCTTTTGTTCCGTTTGAAATTTTTTAATGCAAGTATCCCCTCCAGCCCATATATATGCGCCGCGAGAGCGGAGGTCTTTACCTTTTTTGCCTCTGTCTTTACCTCGTTTGTCTGGCGGATGCATTCCATAACAGGCGTCCGTACAGCCTTATGCGCCGGCAGCCAGGCGGAAATCAGGATTGTCAGCATACTGATAGCCGCGGCTGCTCCGATCGCCGGAATCGATATTACAAGGGTAAGCGAAGCATTCTCATACAGCACATTTGCAAAGCTCGTATTGACGACCTTTAATACGGCGCCCATCCCGGCAAGCCCTGCCAGTATCCCTGCTGGTATGCCTGCCGCGCCAATACACAGCCCTTCAAACAGCACAGCGTTTTGTAGCTGTTTCGCCGTAGCTCCTACCGACATCAGGATGCCGAGCTGGTGGGTACGTTCGTTTAAAGAAATATGGAACGCATTATATATAAGGAAGACAGAGCCAACCATAATAATCAGGATCACGATAACGCCGACTACCAGCAGGAGCATCGTAAACAGCCTGTCATCAGACAGTCCCATAAAGCGTAGGACATCGTTATTCAGAAACTCTGCCTGATGCTCTTTTGCATATGAGTGTACCCGAAAAGGGTTTTTTAATGTAACAAACGCTGTAAAACATACTTCCCCTGCGCCGTCTGGCTGTATCAGGCTGCTGTCCGCTGCCGTAATCAGTGTGTATCCAGGCGCTGTCATTTCCTCAAAAAACGGCCTTTGATATGTGCCGACAATGGTATAGCTTTGTTTTGCTATAGGCAGCAGCGTTTCGTTTGCGCCGCAGTACGGATCGTGCTGGCTGAGCGTCCTCCCGCCTTCCTGGCGGATTCCCACCTGCAAATCCAGCAGATCCCCGATCGACAGCTTGACCCCGCCGTTCGCAGAAACGCTCATCGGCACAATCACCTCTCCGCTGTTTTGCGGCAGCCTGCCTGCGATCATTTCAATCGGCAGCGCGTCAAAACTTTTGCTCGAAAACCCGGCAAGAAACAAATACGGCTTATCCGGGTTCTGCCCTCCTTCCAGCGTTGCGTAGCCAATATTTACGTACGACGCCACATCAGAAACGCTGCTGTCTTCCATCTGTTCCTGCAAAAAAGATGCGTCGACGCTTGTAAACGCGGCGTGCCAGCCGCCTTTTTTTAAAATGGAGCCCTGCACCATATAACTGAGCAGTGAGATCCCAAACGAAGTAACTGCTGTAATCAGCGCCGTTGACAGTATCACCCCAACGACCGTTACAAACGTGCGCGCCTTATTCTTTTTCAAGCCTTGCAGCGATACTTTGTGAAAGATGTTCATACCCGCTTCACCTGCCTTTCGTCCCGCACAACCGTCCCGTCCGCGATCGTAATAATACGGTCTGCCTGCAAGGCAATATTTTTATCATGGGTAACCAGCAGCAGCGTCTGCCCATATATCCGATTGCTTTCCTTTAACAGCCGGACAATCTCCTGCCCATTGCGGCTGTCCAGGCTTCCGGTCGGCTCGTCGGCAAGCATTACTGCCGGCGCGTTCATCAGGGCGCGCCCGATCGCAACACGCTGCTGCTGTCCGCCGGATAGCTGGTTCGGCAGATGGTTCGCGCGCCCCTCCAGGCCAAGCAGCTTTAACAAGGCGTTCAGGCGCTGCTGGTTGACCTTTCGCTTATCCATCAAAATCGGCAGCGTTATGTTTTCCACGACATTCAGGGTTGGAATCAGATTGTGAAACTGATAAATCAGCCCGACCTGCCGCCTGCGGAAAATCGCAAGCCTCTCACTGCTGCCTGCATAGACGTCCTGCCCATTTAAAAAAATCTTTCCGCCCGTCGGCACATCCACGCCTGCAATCGCATGGAGCAGCGTCGATTTCCCGGAACCGGACGAACCGATAATCGCAGCAAATTCTCCCTGATCGACCGTGAGGGAAACATGGTCGAGCGCCGTCACTTTGTTTTCTCCTTTCCCATAGACTTTGCAAAGCTGATCCACTTTTAAAAACTCCATACTATGAAAAACCTCCTTATGATACAGAAGCACTTTTTATGTTACATCGTAATCATAATACAGCCAGCTTACATTCCTATGACTTTTTCGTGAGAGATTTGTCATTTTGGGGCATTCTTTCAGGATCTTTCAAAAAGCGGATCGTAAAGACGGCGCCTCCCTGCGGGTGGTTTTTCGCTGTAATCGTGCCGCCGTGGCGGACAATGACTGTCCGGCTAAGCGCAAGCCCGATCCCGTATCCAGATGCATGTTCTTTTTTGCCGCGGTAAAACCGTTCAAATACATGTGCCAGGTCTTCGTTTGCAAATCCGTCTCCGCTGTCATGAATCCTGATTTCATCAAAAAGCAGCGTCTGCCTGCATGTAACTGCAATAAAGCCGTCGTCTCCCACACTCTGTATACAGTTTTTAAAAATATTCTGCACTGCCTCAGACAGCCAGTGAAAATCCCCCTGGATTGTCATGCTGTGCGGCACCTGTATGTGCAAAGCGATCTGATGCAGCTCCATCGCAATCAGAAACGGACGTGACGCTGCTGCAAGCAGGCTTTCTACATCGACCGGAAGGCTTTGAAACACTGCGATGCCTGCATCCAGCCTGGATAATTTCAACAGCGAATTTACCAGCCATTCCATCTGCGCAGACAGCTCCGCTGCCTCGTACAGCAGCATCCTGCGTTCTTTTTCATCTGGATTTTTTTGCAGCAGCGACAAAATCAGGTTCGCCGAGGTCAGCGGCGTGCGAATCTGATGCGCGATATCCGCAAGCGCATCCGCTAAGTGCTCTTTTTCCCGTCTGAGCGCTTCATTCTGCTCCCGGATACGCAGCGTCATCTTCGTAATCTCGCTCTGCAAAATCGAAAGCTCCCCTTCTTCCTCTTCTTGGATGTACAGGCAGTCTGCATTGTGCAGCACAAGATCAATCTGCTCCGACAGGCGTGCAAGCCTTGCATATCTTGCCTTTGTAAAGGCAAAGCATAAAATCCCAAAAGCAGCAGCAATGCCGATGCAAAGACATCCTGCCTTCCAGTCAACTGCAAACCCCAGCGCCGCGCTCACTCCTGCAATCGTTAAAAAACATGCAGCAAACTGCCGGATCTCCCTGTTACGAAACATCCTCTTCCCCCAGCCGGTATCCCATGCCCCGGACAGTCAAGATAATCCGCGGCGCAGCAGAATCATCCTCAATCTTTTCCCGCAGCCGTTTAATGTATACCGTCAGCGTATTATCTGTGACAAATTCCCCAGACGCATCCCACAATTCATTCAGAAGCCGGTCCCTTGTCAGTACCATCTTCGGATTGTTTACAAAAATAAGCAGTAGCCGATATTCCAGCGCAGAAAGCAGGATTTCCCTTCCGTCTTTTTTCACGATGCCGTTTGCCATATCCACACACAATCCTAAAACAGTGATCGTTTGGGATGCCGGCATGGATTTGCGCAGCGCCGCTTTGATCCTGGCGACCAGCTCGCGCGGACGAAACGGCTTTGTCACATAATCATCCGCGCCCATATTCAAACCGGTCACAACGCTTGCTTCATCACCGGATGCCGTTAAAAAAATGACGGGAATCTCCTGCATCTGCCGAAGCTGCGTACAGACTGCAAATCCGTTTCCGTCAGGCAGTGAAATATCAATCAGAGCCAGGCCATACTTTCCAGTGACAAACTTCGAAGCAGCTTCTTTTTGCCCCGCTGCGTGGGTAACGGTAAATCCCTCGGACTGAAGCAGCCTCGCAAGGTTTTTGGCGATCTCCCTGTCGTCTTCGACCAGAAATATTTGTTCCATTGTACTTTCTCTCCTTTATCATCATCAGGTAAAGTATACCACAAAAATAACGATAAAGGTGTGACTATTCTGTAACAGTTGGCAATCCGCCGGATGGACGGCAGGCAGCCTCTATACCTCCAACTGCCTTTTGACCGTCCTTACTGTCCGTCGGTACACGCCGTAAATCAGCCCTCCAATCAGCAAAAGAATCCCCAGGCAGACAAGCATTGCAATTCCCTCATAGGACGTCACCTTTCCGTCATTAGCGTATAAAATTCCGACAAACAGCAGATACATCGTTCCCATGCCAACCCATGCTGGTACCCGAAATACCCGGCTGCACTGGCGTTTCACTTCTTTTGTTAAAAACGCGGAGGATGCGCCAAGCTTTTTTAAGTCTTCAAATAAATAGCGGTTATGCAAAACAATCGTCTGGCAGCGCGTATAGCAGATAATCAGCGCTGTCGTAAGGCATACGATAAAAATAAACAAAAACATCATATACAATACGCCCATCATACGCAGATGGTCGTTCATCAGCAAAATACGGAAGCTTGGATGGAACATCCAGCCCGTCTTAAATGCCATGACGTCCCTTTGCTCATAGCGGATCATCGAATTCAGATCGGATGTATCCAGCCAATATTCCTCACCCTGCTGGCTGGCACGCAGTTTTCTGACCCTGTCATAGTCCTCGATCTGTTCGCAGCTTTCATCAAAGCAGTCTACAAACAGATCGTAGAGCCTGCCCGCAAATGCATAGGAATCCTGCCCATCTGCGTTAAACAGCACAATATGCCCCATCCATTCTGCTGTAAGCCCCTGCTTCATCACCTCATAATCCGCATTGTCCAGTACAAACCAGCCCATTCTGCCTGTAAACAGTCCAAAATGTACATATCCGGCAAAGGCTGTCTCTATATGTGCGCCTGTCACGATGTTTGTCAAATCCTTCGATGCCGTGTTTACAAAAATATTTGCTTCCTCTTCATCTGTAACATACTTATACGTTCCTGGCGACACATCCTCGTTCTGTCCGGTCAGCGCGCAATACGCATCTTCGGAAAGAACTCTGACTTCCTGATTCATCGTCTCATATTCCACATGAAAATGGCTGCCCTCGTCCTCAACCTCATCTGTACCCCCGGATGCCAGGTTCAGGTATTCCCCTTCACTCCAGTCTTTTATGGACAGCCCGTATTCCTGTGCGAGCTTTCTCACGTCCTCCTCACCAAAAACATCCTGGTCAAGACGATAATGATAAAAATAATCATATGGGTAAGCTGCAATTTTAAGTATACTGGAAATACTGCTCGCAGGAATATAAAACATGGCAAAGGAAGCCCCTGCAATCAAAAGCGTAATAACCAGCATGTTGTTCACCGTCTGCTTTGCTTGCAGCTTCATCATCCCACGGGTAATGACATTTTGATACGGGTCTTTTTTTCTGATCCCCCAGCCATACACTACCGTATGGAGCATCATCATGTACAGCCCTGGAAATACCGGCAAATATAACAAGCTGACCCAGGACGGGCTGTACATGCTGAACAAGGTTTCCCACAGAGACGGGGCACTGTAGCCCAGAACCGCTCCGGCAAGCACCAGTGCCGCTCCCACAGGCCCACACCAGCGCCCCAGTTCCTTCACTGGCTCGTTCAGGTGCTCCTCCCGGATCACTTCTATAATATTTGTCCTCTGCAAATACCGCCACGCACACAGGCATGCAACTCCAACAACCAGGACAAAAAATGCTGCCGAGATAAACAGGCACCGATAATCCAGCGACAGTACCATCTCCGAGCTGTCCACCAGCACCAGGCGAAACAGTCCCCATAGCAGCCACACAAACGGAAATCCTGCCAGGATGCCAGAAACGGCAGACAGGCTGCTTAACAGCAGGACTTCCCGCATCATCCCAGGCATCAGCCGTTTTTTGGAAGCCCCAAGCGCCATCAGGACACCAATCTGCTTGGATTTGTGCCGAAAGAAAAGCCCTGCCGCATAGACTGTAAACACCACACATCCTGCCAGTGTCAATACAAAAATCATATACATCTGCTTTCTGCTGTCCCCGCCTTTTGGAAATGCGGCCTGCACCGTCTGTGACAGCATCAGCACCGCATAAGCAGTAATAATCATAAGCGCGACAAAATTACTGAACAGATACAGGTACGCCTGCTTTCTGCCCGCCTTTTGCAATTTCTGCTCGATCCCTTTCATTGTAAATAACTGTTCCACTGCCATCCCTCCCTGTTTTACTCACTCATCTCCCGGATGACTCCCAGCAGGCTTTCCTGCATCTGTTCCCGGCTTCCTTTCTTTTCAAGCTGCCGGTACAGCATCCCGTCCTTGAGCAAAATCACCCGGTCACAAAAGGACGCCGCAAAGCTGTCATGCGTGACCATAAAAATCGTCGCCTGCATCTGTTCCTTTGCTTCCAAAAATGTGTCGATCACTGTACGAGAAGATTTGGAGTCCAGATTTCCAGTCGGTTCGTCGGCAAGAATCACCATTGGATTGTTGATCATGCTGCGTGCAACTGCCGCCCTTTGTTTTTCTCCGCCAGATATTTCCGCCGGATATTTTTCCAAAATATGCGCGATCCCAAAAAGCTTTGCCAGTTTTTCCGCAAGCTGCACCGCATCCTTGCCGACCTTTCCTTGAATCACACGCGGCACCAGTATATTTTCACGGATCGTAAGCCCATCCAGCAGCATAAAATCCTGAAACACAAATCCCAGCTTTGTATTGCGTATTTGTGCCAGGCGCTCCTCTTTCTGCCCCGCAAGCTTTGTGCCTCCTACTGTGATGCTCCCTTTGTCAAAAGGGATATAGCAGGAGATACAGTTTAAAAGCGTCGTCTTGCCGGATCCTGACGGGCCCATCACAGCTGTAAATTCCCCCTGTGCAACATGGAGGTCGATGCCGTTTAATACTTGGTATTTGTTTTTGCCAACTTCATAAGATTTGTAAAGATTTTTCACATATAACATATTGTTTCCGCCTTTCTTTGTAATAAGGGGAGGTACAAAAACTGTACGGTTCCTGTCTAATATCTTAGCACAAAAAAATTGCGGCGATTTACGGGATGTAACAGATGGATGGATAGATGTCATTTTTGCAGGATACATGCGGGCTTTGTAATGTTTGCCCTTTTTTTCGTAAAGTTTGGCATAAAAACTGTAAAATAATATGAGAAATTTTATAGAAAATATGGTAAACTTATTTTCAAAAGAGCGAAACATTTCAAAAATAAATTTCAGAAAGGAAGAACAGCCTATGCTCAGAATTGCACTGTGTGACGATGAATCGTATGCAAGAGACGCGCTGCGGATCCAATTAGAAAAACTGTTAATCGAAGATGTCGAAGACATTGTATACGAATTTTCATCCGGCACCAATGCCGTTTCCTGGTTCCAGAAGCATCCAGGTGAAATTGACCTGCTTTTTCTGGACATTGAAATGCGCGGCTTAAGCGGTATGGAAACAGCGGCAAAAATCCGCCAGTTCGACCAAAACCTGATCCTTGTTTTTGTAACCGGATATTCTGATTATGTATTCGACGGCTATCAGGTAAACGCGCTGGATTATCTTTTAAAGCCTGTTTCCGTTCCAAAGCTTGCCGGGCTGTTAAAGCGGGTGCGTGCCAAACTGCATACAGAAGATGAGCAGTCTTTTCTCTTAAAAAACATGGACGGCACCTGGCGTTTCCGTTTTCGCGATATTTTGTATTTTTATTCAGACAGGCGGCGTGTAATTTTGGCTGCCAGAAGCGGAGAATACCCATTTTATGCAAAATTAGACGTCGTAGAAGCGCAGCTTGCCCCGTATTTTATCCGCATCCACCAGCGCTATCTTGTCAATCCGGCAAACGTTGACCAAATCGGAAAAGAATCTGTCACCATCGGCACAACGAAGCTGCCATGCAGCAGGAAATACCGTGAAACGGCTGTTAGCAAAATTGCCAGAGCAATGATGGGAGGCACTTTATCATGACTGCGTTTGTATCTGATTGTATTTGGGCGTGTACGTCTGTCATAAGCGTATTGCCCATTATGCACGCATTGGAAGCTCTGATCACTGTCAGTACACAGCGTAAAAAACGATGCCTGCTGTATGTGAACTGCTGGCTGCTAAGCATCACCCCTATCCTGCTTGGTGACATTGTAAACCTGCTGGTACTCACTTCCTGTTTTCTTGTGTCCGTCCTTTATGCGTGCGAAGGCAGTTTATGGAAAAGGCTTGCGGTCAGCACACTTTATGCCAGCACCTTTTTTTCATTTAATGCCCTGCGCGACAATTATTTGAAACCTTATTTTTTTCCAAAAATGTATTTTGTAGTAACGTTCCCTGCTGATATTGTTTCTCTCTTGCAGATTCAGCTATTTACAAATACCATCAGCCTTCTGTTTGCCCTGCTTTTATATGCGGGCATAAAAAAATTTGCACCGGAAAAAAGCTATACCCTTTCTGACAGTCTTTGGAAGCTACTTTTACTGCTTACAGCAACCCCTTTTGGCACGATACTGAGCATCTTCCTGTTTTTTGACGGCAATACGGCTATTTCCGTATACACGCTGGAACACAGCAGCCTGTACATGTGCGTGTTTATTATTACCCTGCTGTCTTTTACCAGCCTGCTCTGGTGCATCCGTGTCCTTGCCAGGCAGCAGGCACTGGAACGTCAAAACAGCTTGATGGAAATAAACCGCAAATACTATGAAGCAATGGAGCAGCAGCATTTTGAGATCCGGCGCTTAAAACACGACCTCGCTAACCATTTGCAGGTATTGTCCGCACTTCCTGCCAGCCAGCAGGCAGAATATATCCAGACTCTTGAGCACATAACGGCAGGAATGCAGCCGCTTTCCTACTGCGGCGACGCTACCGTCAATGCCGTCCTGTCCGTGAAAAAAGCAGCAATGGATCGATACCGCATCCGCAGCGAGATATCGATTAAGATTCCGGCGGAGCTGCCGTTTGGCAAGACAGATATCTGCGCCCTGTATGCAAACGCCATCGATAATGCGATCGAAGCGTGCAGAAAGCTGAAGGAATCAGACCGAACAATCCTGATACAAAGCAAAACACAAAAAGGGCTGTTCTGCCTAAAGGTTCAAAATCCGGTTTCTGATTTTGCTATCACGCCGGCACATTCCGCAGTACAAACCCTGAAAAACCTTCCGCCCACCTCCAAGCCCGACAAAAACAACCATGGATTTGGGCTGAAAAGCATCCACGAGATTGTATCAAAATATGACGGCGAGCTTGAATTACAGTCTGTAGGCGGAATGTTTGAGCTGTTTTTATATATCCCTTTGCCAGACAGAATCTTTTGAAGCCCTAACGAAAGCAGCATTTTGATTTTATCAGAATGCTGCTCTTTTCGCGTGAACAAGACTCCCCTTTAAAGTACGCGCCTTTACCGCCTACATCAGTGCCTTTTCCTTTGCCTGTTCATACCTTTGCAGCATTTTTCTCGCTTCCGCGGCCCCGCATCCTGTTTCCGCCATAATATCCTCTATAATTACTTCATCACTGAACTTATGCCGCCGCCCGCTCTTTATAATTCCTTCCGCACGCCCTTCTGCGCGTCCCTCTGCACGCCCTTCTGCGCGCCCTTCGCGCCTTG
>CAMWXD010000034.1 GCA_947178105.1 uncultured Eubacterium sp.
GGTGCTGTATTTTCCGGCTGTGTGCTTGCAGCGGGTGCTGTATTTTCTGATTGTGTACTTGCAGCGGGTGCTGTATCTTCTGGTTGTGTACTTGCAGCAGGTGCTGTATCTTCCGGCTGCATGGTTTTGCCGCTTTCTGCTTTTCCTGCCTGTATGCCTGCGGCGCTTTCTGCTTTTCTATCCTGCATCGTTTCTGTATTTGCAGCAGTCCCTGTGTCTTTTGCTTCTGTTGTAAAACATGCGGTAACTATCACGCACACCGCAGCCGCAGCAATCAAAATAAATATTCCTGGTTTTTTATAGTTTAATACATTTTTCACTCTGTCCTTCACTCCAATCTCTCCAAATGCCACTGGACATGCCGTTACGGATGCATGGGCTTTCGAACAGGACAAAAGCGCCTGTGAATACGCCTTTTTGCAGTCCTCTCCGATTTCCTTTACAACCCTTTCGTCACACGCCAGCTCCATATCCCTGCAAAACAGCAGGTATGCCGCCCATACAAGCGGCTGGAACCAGTACACCGAAAGCAATACATATCCGATCAGCTTGGTCAAATAGTCATAACGGCGCTTATGCGCCTCCTCATGCTTTAACACATACAAAAGCTCCTGCCCGGAAACTGAAAACGGCACATAGATTTTCGGCGCAGCAAGCCCAAACAGAAACGGCGATACAATATGGCCACATTGGTAAAACCGTATTCCTTCCGATTCAGCCGGAACTGCCATCTCCACACGCTTCTTCATACGCCGCCAGCTAAACAGCAAATACAAAAGCAGCAGTGCAAGCCCTGCAAGCCAGACCCACGCAGCAGCCGCGGCAAGCCCTGCGGCAGGTTTATTTTCCGGCTCCAATTTGTCCTCTTCTTTTTTTCCATCCGTTTTTCCGGCTTCCGCAAGCATGGCATCCTTTCCCTGCACCTGAGGCACGTCCGAAGCTGTGACGCCTCCTGATGGCAGTTTTTCGTCATATACCTGCCCCAGAAACGTATCCGTCTGCTTTGGCAGCAGCCCAAACGGCGTTTCGATCCGAAACGGGCAAAGCAGACGCAGCCCTACCACCATCCAGAGCATACACACCATGTTTTTTGGCGCTTTTTTCAGCAATAGCCGTGCCGCAGCCACAGCAAGGATCAGGTAACCTGCGGTGATGCCTGTATGCAAAACTGATAAAAATAATCGTTCCATTCCGCGATCCTTTCTGAATCCAACTCCCGGTTATCCAGGCCCCTAAGCCGTTCACAGCTCTGCATGGCCTGCAACGCGTTAGCCTTTATACGTATCAATGATTTTTTGTATCTCGTCCGCCTCCTGCGGCGTCAATGGTTTTTTTCTCGTAAACGCAGTAATAAACCTCGGCAGGGAGCCGGAAAACGTACGGTCTACGATCTGAGCGCTTTCACTGGACTGCGCTTCTTCTTTTGAGACAAGCGACGTCACAACAGCATGTTCCGACTTTAGCACTCCGCGCTCCGACAGCCGCCTGATTACTGTATAAGTCGTTGATTTTTTCCATTCCAACTGTTCCATACACAGTTTTACAAGCTCCCCGCTGGATACTGGCTCATGCTCCCATACAATCTCACAAAAACGGTATTCACTCTCAAAAATCTTGGGTGTTTCCAAATCAGGTACCCTCCTTTCTATCCTGTAACAGACTGTAGTTTTAGAGTCTAATGCATTAAACTTGAGTTTAGTTTAACGCATTAGACTTTTTATGTCAAGAGCAAATAAAAAAATATTCAAAAAATAGCACCCCCGCTCTAGCAAAGTAAAGGTGCTATTTTTATAAACCTATATTACGCCGGAAACGGATAGAGGTAAGCTATCGTATCGGCAATTTACCAAAGCTCCGCCAACTCATAAATCAGCGTTTCTGTCTTTTCCCATCCAAGGCATGGATCGGTAATGGATTTTCCGTAGCAGTGCCCGTTGACTGCCTGTGCCCCGTCTTCGAGATAGCTTTCGATCATAAGCCCGCGCACAAGCCTGTGGATATCCGCAGATACTTTACAGCTATGTAAAATATCTTTGCTGATACGGATTTGTTCCAGGAAATTTTTGCCGGAATTGGAGTGGTTTGTATCAATGATCACTGCCGGGTTGGACAGTTCCTTTTCACCGTACAGTTCCAGCACATGCTGCAAATCTTCATAATGGTAATTCGGGATATTGCGGCCGAACTTGTCCACATATCCGCGCAGGATGGCATGGGTGTAAGGGTTGCCGCCCGTTTTTACCTCCCATCCGCGATACAAAAACGTATGGCTGCATTGCGCGGCGATAATGGAATTCATCATGACCGTAAGGTCGCCCCCAGTCGGATTTTTCATGCCTACCGGAATGCCGACGCCGCTGGCTGTCAGCCTGTGCTGCTGGTTTTCCACAGAACGGGCTCCGACAGCCACATAGGACAGCAGGTCGGATAGATACCTGTGATTTTCTGGATAGAGCATCTCATCTGCACAGGTAAAGCCTGTTTCATTGACAGCCCGCATATGAAGCTGGCGGATCGCAATGATCCCCTTTAGCATATCCGATTTTTTTTCCGGGTCTGGCTGATGGAGCATCCCTTTATATCCGACGCCGACTGTCCGCGGCTTGTTCGTATAAATGCGCGGCACAATAAAGATCTTGTCAGATACGGCATCCTGCACTTTGCGCAGCTTTGTAATATAGTCGATCACTGCGTCTTCATTGTCTGCCGAGCACGGCCCGATTACGAGCAGTAGTCTGTCGTCTGTCCCCTCAAAGATCCGGCAAATCACTTCGTCCCGTTTTTCTTTTTGTTCTGCGGCATGTGCGCTTACCGGAAACTGCTGTTTTAATTCGTCCGGTGCGGGCAGCTTCCGCAAAAAATCCATTTGCATTTCCATATCGTTAGAAAACCTCCGTCTATGTTTCATCTGCATTCGTTTTTATTTGAACCTTCTTTACAGCAAGCATCGCTCTTTCATTTCACTCATTTTTCGTTTCTTCTGACTGTTTTTCATTCGTAAGCGAATGCCATGCCTCCCGGATCGAATCAAGCTGTGACTGGAACTGTTCCTTTTCCAGCATTGATACGATTTCCTTTGTCGTATAATTGTAAAAACGGCTTCCTGTCCGGTCGCACAGTACAAATGCAGCAAAAATACATACTGCAATCAAAAGGCGTACTTTGAAAAAAGACGCTGTGCCAGCCCCTGCTTCCTCCTCGTATTCATCCGGCTGTACATGGTTGAAGGACTGCCTGACTTCCTCCACATATTGTTTCCTTGCCCGCGCATAATCGTTTCCAAGCATCGTAGACTCCTGCGTTAAGGGAGGCGCCATCCCTTATATACATTCCAGTTTTTTATATTTTATGCAGACAGGCATCCGTTATGCCAATTTTTTTGGTACAGACCCGACTGATCTGATTGGCCTGATTGGCCTAGGCACTAAGCCATAGCTAGCGCTGTGACAGCTCGCTTGTAATATCTTCCCAGGTCAGCCCTTTTTCCACCATCAGCACCATCAGATGATACAACAAGTCGGCAGCCTCGTATTTGATCTCCTCTGCATCCGGGTTTTTTGCTGCAATTACAATTTCGGTCGCTTCTTCGCCGACTTTCTTTAAGATCTTATCCAGCCCCTTGTCAAACAAATAGTTTGTATAAGAGCCTTCCTTCGGATGGATTTTGCGTTCCTTGATGACAGCGTATTCGTCTTCAAACACCTTGAGCGGATTGCGTTCCATATATTCCTTGTGCACGATCTCATTGAAAAAGCAGCTATACTGCCCTGTATGGCAGGCGACGCCGACCTGGGATACTTTTGCAAGGATCGTATCATGGTCACAGTCCGCCGTCAGCACCTTTACATATTGGATATTGCCGGAGGTTTCACCTTTGACCCAGAGCTTTCTTCTGCTCCTGCTGTAATAGGTCATTTTCCCGGTCGTAATCGTTTTGTAAAAAGCTTCTTCATTCATATACGCAAGCATCAGCACTTCGCCTGTACGGTAATCCTGTGCAATCACCGGAACCATTCCTTCATTGTTTAATTTAAAATCGCTCCATTTGAGCGCCGGGTCAAAATTATCCATTTTAATGCCGCGTGAAGAAAGCATGGACTTTAATTCCATCGCATTGACTTCTATTTCATTTAAAAACGGCCCATAAATGCCGCGGGAATGCTCCCTTTGCAGGATAGCGAGCATACGTTCCAGATCGTTTTCCTCACATAACGCGACATACTGCGTATCGGTCAGGTTTTCCACCGAATCAATCAGTTTGGGATCCATCACAAGCATTTCATGGATTTTTTCTTTGATCACTTCCTTGTGTTTAAATACAAAATCTATATTTTTTACCGATACCAGTATTTTTTCGTGGCCAAACCGGGAGCTTGCCTCATCGACTAATGCAAAGCAGTATGGCTTGGAGCCGTTGATTAAGATCTGCTTGCAGCCGGCGTACAACAGCTTTTTAATATCCTCCAGCCGTCTGACATTACCGCCGCCGCAGGTCGGGATTTCCGTCAGGCGGTTTAATTCCCGGATGGTATGTATGTTTTTTTCATGTTCCGCATCCCCGTCTGATAAGTCAAATACAAATATTTTATCGATCCCGCTGTCGTTGTATATTTTTGCCAGAAATTTTAACTCCCCCGCGGGGCTTAAGTCCACAGGGCTTTTCACGGGTACGCCGTCTTTGATGCACAGCGTTGCCGCAAGTATTTTCTTTTCCATGATTTGTAACCTTTCTATTGTATAAATAATATTTAATTTTCTTTTGCCGCAGCCATATCGGAGCTTTCAAACCGTACCCGGATCGAATTTGCGTGTGCTGTGAGCTGTTCCGATTCTGCAAATGCTGCAATATCCTGATAAACCGGCTCCAAAGCCTCTTTCGAATACGAAATAATGCTGGATTTTTTAATAAAATCATCTACGCTGAGCGCGGAGAAAAACCGCGCTGTGCCATTTGTCGGAAGCACATGGTTTGGGCCTGCAAAATAATCTCCCAATGGCTCGCTGCTGTATGCGCCGACAAAAATTGCGCCCGCATTCCGTATTTTGGTCATCGTTTCAAAAGGATCCTTTGTCAATATTTCCAGATGCTCGGATGCAATCTCGTTTGCCGCCGCGACCGCATCGTCCATCGTATCCGCCACGAGGATATATCCGTAACGCTCCAGTGATTTTTCAATGATCTCCCTGCGCGAAAGCGTTTCCAGAAAACGGCTTAGTTCCTCCGATACTTTTTGCGCCAGCTCCATCGAAGTCGTAATCAAAATTGCAGAAGCCATCTCGTCATGCTCCGCCTGTGACAGCAGGTCAGCCGCCGCATAGGCCGGGTTTGCAGACTCATCTGCCAACACTAAAATCTCGCTTGGCCCTGCGATGGAGTCGATGCTGACATAGCCAAAAACTGCTTTTTTTGCAAGTGCGACATAAATATTGCCAGGCCCTACGATCTTATCTACCTTTGGAATGCTCTGTGTGCCGAATGCCATCGCAGCAACCGCCTGTGCGCCTCCGACTTTATAGATCTCATCCGCGCCAGCCTCTTTTGCTGCCACAAGGGTAGACGGGCAGACCTTTCCCTCCCTGTCAGGCGGGGTTGTCATAATAATCCGGTCAACGCCTGCTACTTTTGCAGGGACAATGTTCATCAGCACAGACGACGGGTAGACTGCCTTTCCGCCAGGCACATAAACCCCGGCTGTTTTCAGCGGCGTGATTTTTTGCCCAAGCAAAATGCCGTTTTCTTCCGTCGTAAACCAAGACTGCTGGCGCTGTTTTTCATGAAAGCTCCTGATATTGACGAGGGATCTGCGTATGACCTTTAACAATGACTGGTCGACCTTGGCATAGGCGTCCTCGATTTCTGCATCTGTCACCAAAATATTGCCGGCACAAATATCCGCGCCGTCAAACTGCTTTGTATAGGCAAACAATGCTTCATCCCGTTTCCTGCGAACCTGCTCGATGATCTCGTTCACTCTGCCTTCGTATTCGCTGTAGCTGTTCGGGCTTCGTTCCAATAAATCTTCCAGAAGCTTTCCTGTCGTTTCTTTCGTAAGTTTTACGATTCTCATAGTATGCACTCCCTGTTTCTTTTCTGCTAACTTTTACTTAACTCCTCTTTTAACAATCTAATCAGCTTTGTAATACGTTCGTTTTCCATCTTCATACTGACCGGATTTACGACCATCCTAGCGGACAGCGGGCATACCTCTTCCAATACTTCCAGCCCGTTTTCGCGCAGTGTGGAACCGGTTTCCACAATATCCACAATGACTTCTGACAGCCCCACAATCGGCGCCAGCTCAATCGATCCGTTCAGCTTGATAATCTCCACGGTCTGATGCTTCTTATTATAAAAGTAATCCCTTGCAATTCTTGGATACTTCGAGGCTGCCCGGATCCATTCGCGTTTCTGCAAAAGCTCCTGCGCTTCCCGCGGGCCGCAGACACACATCCGGCACCTGCCAAATCCCAAATCCAGCACTTCGAATATATTCCGGTTTTCTTCGAGTATCGTATCTTCCCCGACGATCCCGATATCCGCAGCGCCATACTCTACATATGTCGGCACATCCGGCCCCTTGGACAAGAAAAACCTCATTTTTGCTTCTTCATTGACAAAGATCAGCTTTCTTGTATCCTTGTCCTTCATTTCTTCACATGTAATCCCGATTTTTTCAAACAACGCCAAAGCCTGCTTTGCAAGCCTGCCTTTTCCCAAAGCAAACGTCAGATATCTGTTTTCTTCCATACTCCTATTCTCCATCCATAAACTGTACCCTTGCCGCCTGGTTGCGCGCCGCATATGCTTCATAGTCAGCCCTTGTCTTTTCCCTGCTTTTGAGCATCAGCTCCACGCTGCATCCTGCGGCGCGCTGCTTTCTTGCATAGACGACGGCGTCTTCCCTGTGCGCTTCATCATACACGACAAGCTGGCATACGCGCTCCACCGGCATTTCGATCTTCTGCCTGGAAAGCGCCGCCAATAACTGGTCTGCCACTATTACAAACCCGACCGCAGGCGCATCCTTGCCAAAATGCTTTAGCAGGCGGTCATAACGCCCGCCCTTTACAATCGGCTCCCCGCTGCCAAACGTATAGCCATGGAAAATAATACCGGAATAATATTGATAGCTGCTCATCACGCCAAGTTCAAAGCTGATATATTTATCGATGCCATACAGCAAAAACAGCGAATGCAGTTGTTCCAGATGCTGGATTGCCGCATAAATCCGCGGATATTGTTCCGCCGTCTTTTTCGCTGCCTGGAATGCTTCAGCAGACGGATAGATCCTGCCCAGCATAGCAAAAAGCTGCTTTAATCCATCATCCAAATGCCTGGATTCGATAAAGCTTTCCACGCCGAAAAAGTTGTTATTCATAATCAGCGCACGAAGCTCCTCTTCTTCCTCTTCGTCAAAGCCTGCGGCTTCCATCATCCCCTGCAAGACGCCTACATGCCCGACACTCAACTGAAATTCCTTTAAGCCTGCATGGAGCAGGCATTCCGTAACCATCGACAAAATCTCCGCATCGGCGTCCGCTGTATCGTCCCCGATCAGCTCTGCGCCAAGCTGCGTGCTTTCCTTTAGCCTTCCCTGGAGGCTCCCCGTATTGATAAACGTATTCCCCTTGTAGCAAAAACGAATCGGCATCGTTTCTTCCATAAAATAATTTGCTGCGACACGGGCAATGGACGGCGTAATATCCGGGCGCAGCACAAGCGTATTGCCTTCCCGGTCAAAAAATTTATACAAATCCCTGGAGCCAGTCGTCCCTACTTCTTTTCCAAAAATATCAAAAAATTCAAAAGACGGCGTCTGTATTGGATGGTAGCCGTACGATTTCAAAATATTGTGCAGTTTTTCTTCCAAATATAATTTTTTCTCACACTCGCCGTTGTAGATGTCCCGGACACCTTCTGGCGTATGCAGCAAATGCTGTTTCATAAGCTTCTCCTTGTTTTCCTTTTTCCGCATATCCTGACACATAACAGTATACGGGTTTGGGATGTATTTGTATAGTCTTTTTTATGCGCTTTACCGAAGTAACGCAGCAAATTACGCAAATTGTATCTATTATAAAAGAATCTGCTTTTTTTGTCAATCTCTTAACCACAAATCTTTTTGCAGCTCATTCAAATACGGCACTAAAATGCCGCCAGAAGGCTTAAAAATAAAATCCTGTTCTAATTCTTCGTGACGAAAGCTCTTTCTGCCTCCTGCCTGCATCCTATTCCAAAATTCCAGCAATTTACAAAAACGCAGGTAATAAAACTCATCCCTTGCAGAATACGAGATCAGAAAAAAAGCAATGCCGCCCTGCTTTTCAAACTGTTCCATAAAAGAAACCTGGTGTTCATGGATATTTTGGAGCGGAAACGTATCGGTATGGCATTCCTTTGCATCAAAGCATACCGGAATCCCCTGGACTGCGCCGATATAGTCCACCGTACTTTTCTGCTCAAAATAAGCAAGCGTAATATGGCGTGTCTGCTTATCGATCGTGATCGGCGTAATCGGCGTCGGTATTTTCTGAATCAGCGCAAGGCCGTTTTCCAGATACTTTTCGTTTGTCCGGTTGATATATTCCTCCAGTGTCGAGCCGCGCAGCCCGCGGGAATTCCATGTTGCCATCTTTTTTCCTCATTCCTTAAAATATGAAAAATATTCCGGCACAGGGGCGATGACCTGCCTGCCATCCGCAAAAACGACCCGGTACGCATGTAAGAGCTGGTGCTTTATGCCGATCGTTCTGCGGTATTTCTGATTGATATTCGTATCTCCATATTTCGGGTCACCGATAATGGGATTGCCTATAGACGACAGATGCGCCCGGATCTGATGAGATCGCCCGGTAATTAAATGTACTTCTAACATCGTACATCCCATGCTGTGCCACAAGGGCTTATACTCCGTCTCAATATACTGGCTGCCGTCAGCAACACCTTTTGCATCTATGTCC
The DNA here is from genome assembly GCA_947178105.1 of uncultured Eubacterium sp. Lineage (GTDB taxonomy): Bacteria > Bacillota > Clostridia > Lachnospirales > Lachnospiraceae > Eubacterium_J. Next base: position 8,962 of record CAMWXD010000034.1, read on the forward strand.
TTTCGATCATAAATCCTGACTTTATTTTTCTCGTTATCTTTTTTCAGATAAGCTTTTAGATGCTGCCCTTCTGTCAATGTCCCCGCTACTACGCAGCGGTAATATTTTTTTACCGTACGCTCCTTAAGCTGCCTGGACATCCTCTGCAATCCCAAAAGCGTTTTCCCTGCAATTAATATGCCTGACGTATTGCGGTCAAGCCGATTACAGACAGACGGGCGGAATGTCTGCAATTCCTGCAAAGACACAGCGCCTGTATCCAGCAAATACTGCAAAATGCATTCATTTGCAGAAATATCCGCAAAAGCTGCCTTTTGCGACAACATCCCGGCAGGCTTATTTACAATCAGGATATCCGCGTCTTCAAACAGCACCGGAAGCCTTGGGATCCATGCTCCTGGAATACGTGTCTTAGCTTTAGGTGCAGCATCGTTTTTTTTGCCTGCTGCGAATTTTTCAAACGTTTCATCAGACAGGTACAGCGTAACCAGATCTCCCACCGCAAGATGCGCGGCTCCTTCTGCCTTTTTTCCGTTTAATACGATATTCTTTTTTCTCAGCATTTTATAGAAAAACCCGCTGTCCGCATTTGGCAGGAGTTTTTTCAAATACTTGTCCAGGCGTTGTCCGGCTTCGTTTTTGCCAATTTCCAGTTGCTTCATGTTTATTTATCATATCTCCATTCCGTTCATCTTGTATTTTATTTTTTGCGCCTGCCATGCTTTCCTGTTTTTCGTGTATCCTGCTTGCCTCTGCGCCTGTCTGTTTTATGCTCTTTCTGCTTTTCGCCTTCCTGCCTGCTTGTCCTGCCGTTTTTCTGCCTGCCTGTCTTTCGTGCGTCTTGCTGTTCTGCTTTTTTTCGCTGCCTGTACCCTGCATAGTTTCTTGCGCCAATCAGGCATTTCTTTCCGTCCCCAATCAGGTCTTCCCGTCCGGCTTTTCTTAAAGCTTCCTTTACCAAATCATAATTTTTTGGATTCCGATATTGGATCAGCGCCCGCTGCATCGCCTTTTCGTGCGGATTGTCCGCTACGTAGACAGGCTCCATCGTCCGCGGGTCAAGCCCGGTATAGTACATGCATGTAGAGACCGTAGACGGCGTCGGGTAAAAATCCTGCACCTGCTGCGGCACATAGCCCATATCCCGCAGAAACTCCGCCAGCTCAACGGCTTCCTTTAGCGTAGAGCCAGGATGGGACGACATCAGATATGGAACCAGATACTGCTCCTTTCCGATGTCCTGGTTCATCTTATTGTAAGCATGCACAAATTTATGATAAATCCCGACGGAAGGCTTTCCAAGCTTTTGCAGCACTGCATTTGAAATATGCTCCGGCGCTATTTTCAACTGGCCGCTGACATGGTGCTCGCACAGCTCGCGCAAAAACCGGCGGTCTTTATCATAAATCAGATAATCATAGCGGATGCCAGAGCGGATAAATACTTTTTTCACCCCGTCCAGCCGGCGCAGCTTTTGCAGCAGCTCCATATAGTCCTGGTGGCTGGCTTTCAGGTTTTTGCACGGCGTTGGAAACAGGCACTGCCTGTCTGGACATGCCCCTTTTGTAAGCTGCTTGTCACATGCCGGATGCCGGAAATTTGCAGTCGGCCCTCCGACATCATGAATATACCCTTTAAAATCCGGCTCTTTCGTCAATAGCTTTGCTTCCTCCAGGATCGAAGCATGGCTCCTGCTCTGGATGATCCTCCCCTGATGGAACGTCAGCGCACAGAAGCTGCACCCGCCAAAGCAGCCCCGGCTGCTGACAAGGCTGAATTTGACCTCCTGGATTGCAGGCACGCCGCCAGCCGCTTCATAGGACGGATGGTACGCGCGCATATACGGCAGCGCGTAAATATCATCCATTTCCAACTGGCTGAGCGGTTTGGCAGCAGGATTTTGCACGACATACACGCCGCCCTTGTAGGTTTCGTACAGCCGCTTTCCAGCAAACGGGTCTGTATTGCAGTACTGCATGTGAAAGCTTTTTGCATAGGCTTTTTTATCTAGCCGGATCTGGTCAAAAGACGGTAGCTGCACCGCATCCTCAGATGCAAGCGCATGGTCTTTTGTACAAAATACCGTCCCGTCGATAAAGGTCAGATCTGAGACGGCAATCCCGGATGCAAGCGCATCCGCAATCTCCACGATGCTGCGCTCCCCCATCCCATAGCTGATCAGGTCAGCGCCGGAGTCTAAGAGGATCGAACGCTTCACCTTGCCAGACCAGTAATCATAATGCCCCAGCCTTCGAAGCGATGCCTCAATGCCTCCAATGATCACCGGTATGTCCGGATAGGCGCGGCGTATCAGCCTGCAATAGACAGACACGGCATAGTCCGGCCGTTTTCCCATAACGCCGCCAGGCGCGTAGGCATCTGTACTGCGCCGTTTTTTTGACACACTGTAATGGTTCACCATCGAGTCCATATTTCCTGATGTCACCAAAAACCCAAGCTTTGGCCTGCCTAATGCCGAAATACTGTCTGGATTTTTCCAGTCCGGCTGTGCAAGGATCCCTACCTGGTACCCGTGCGCCTGTAAGACGCGGCTGATGATCGCGTGTCCAAAAGACGGATGGTCTACATAAGCGTCTCCTGTCACATAGACAAAATCCAACTGGCTAATCCCTGCCGCTTCCATATCTTCCCTGCTGATTGGCAAAAATCCAGACATCGTTTTTCCCTCCATATGCAGCAGGCTCTGCACGCTCTTTTGTGCCATGCCTTTCTGCGTTCTGTATTTCTGTGTGCTTTGATTTACTTTCGGTATACATAGTTCAGCTTATGCGCTTCCAAAAGGCGCAGCACATAGTACGGATTAAAGCTGACCTCACCCAGTCCTTCCAGATCCAGGTAGATGCCAAAATGCAGGTGCACCGGAAAATTGCCGGTCGTCCCTTCTACTTCGCTGTAGCCGGTATCTCCCATATACCCGATCAACTGCCCGGCAGTGATTTCTGTCCCTTCCTCAATCCCGTCCTCGTATTCTGCAAGATGCGCATAATAATAATATACCTGGTGGCTGCTGCGGATGCCGATACGGTAGCCGCCCTGCGGCAGCCACCCGATCTTTTCTACTACGCCGTCGCTGACGCTGACAACCGGATAGTACCCACGCTGCTGGACGGACGCCATCAGGTCGCAGCCCTCGTGCCCGCGGACACCGCCGTATGTACGCTGCGACTGCCAGCTATTTTCATAAGTAACGGTTACCTTCTCATCCGCTGCCTGCGGCACCGGGAAATACACGGCATCGGAAAAAATGCCCTGCATCACTGCTACATACGTATGATATGCCTGCGGCGCCGCTTCCTGCTCGATTTTGCACCATTGCTCCAGCTCGGATGCATCCTGCGACTGGCAATACAGAGATGCCAGCAATGTTCCGCTTTCATCCTCTCCAAGCGTTTCCCCGTTTCCCGACGATTCGCCGTCCCCGCCTGGCTCCTGCCCGACTAGCTGTGCAAAGGCGTCCGGCTCCAGCTCCAGTGCCCGCAGCGTAAGAAGCGCTTCGTCCTGCGCCAACTGCGATTCCTGCCCAGACAGCCCATAGCTTTGTTCCAGCCTGCGCACAAGCACAACGTCAAGGCTTGCGATCAGAAACAGCACAATCGTCCAAAAGATACGTTTTTGATTCATGTTTCCTCCTACAGACGCGTATACTAATAAAAAAAATACGTGCTGTCATGAAAAAAAGGTTATCTATATGTATTATCATGCTGTTTATCCTATTCATACTAATTTATCCTGACGACTGTGTCAAGGCGGCTGCCAACGGGCTGATCCTGTGGTATGAAAATATCCTGCCTGCGCTGCTTCCGTTTACGATCTTTTCCAATATCCTGATACAATCTGGATATCTGGATGACCTGGTACGTGCCGCAATGCCGATGCTGAACCGGCTCTTTTTCCACCATCCGCAGGCAGCCTATCCGATGATCGCAGGCTTCCTGTTTGGCTTTCCTATGGGCAGCAAAACTACGGCTGACCTGCTGCGCGAAGGCAAGCTGACCGTCGCAGAAGCCAATATACTATGCGCGATGTGCAACAATATCAGCCCGGTATTTATCAGCAGCTATTTGCTGATCGCTTCCCTTGGCATTTATAACAGGACGTGGCAGACTTATGCCATCCTGTACCTGCCGCCGCTCGTATGCGGGCTTTTCCTGCTGCGTCGGACAAAAGCCCTTCCAATCAAAAAAAATACGGCATCTGGATCTAATTTGAATTTTCAAATCATCGATGCCGGAATTATGAATGGATTTGAGACGTTGCTAAAGCTGGGAGGATATATTATGCTGTTTTCCCTGCTGTCGCAGATGTGTACGCGTCTGACAGGCAGGCACGAGCTGGCGTACCTTTGCCTTGCAGGAACCACAGAAATTACAAATGGCATCCATGCCATTGCACAAAGCGCTTATCCGCTCGCAGCCAAATACCCAATGCTGATAGCTGCTACCGCCTTTGGCGGGCTGAGCGGGTTCGCACAGACTGCCTCCATGGTCAAGGAAACCGGTATTTCCATGCGGTTTTATCTGGTATTTCGGCTGGCGCAGACACTCATCAGCACTTTGCTGGCAGTATGTATCTTTTGAAAGCGCTGTCTATTGCCAGACAGGTTTTCCGTATAGAGCCTGCCGGAACCGTTCTACTGTGCTGGCTCATCGGATGCTTCCATTGCCTCTGGAAGCTCATCCATGCTTTCCATCGGCGCCTGCGCTTCTTCCTGGAAGATCTCAGCGGGCGCTAATTCTGCGCGGTTTGCAGATACGATTTCCAACGTTTTCTGCATCGACGCGCTTAACTGGGCAAAATTCGTCTTAAAAATACTCTGGGAACCGCTTAACAGGTCTTCGATGGATTTTAACATTGCGTCTGCATAGGCAATCGCGCCCATACGGATCTCGTTGGCATCGTTTGTCGCTTCATCCATAATCTGCTGCGCCTGGCCCTGTGCCATAGACACGACCTCATTTGCCTGCGCGTACGCCTGCTGCATGATCTCGTGCTCTTTGACAAGTTCATTTTTCTGAAACTGTGCCTGTGAAATGATCGTATCTGCTTTTGCATGGGCATCCGCTAAAATAGCCTCCTTATTGCTGATCATCTTCTGATAGCGCTTTACCTCTTCCGGTGTCCTCTGGCGCAGCTCTGCGATCAATTCCATGATCTCTTCTTTATTTACAATGATCTTTGTACTCGAAAGCGGCTGAAATTTACAGCTCTCGATATAATCTTCTATCTCTTCTATGATCTGGTCTATTTTACTGCTCATACGCAATACTCCTTCATTTTCTATTGATCGAAACCTTCGATGCCATATTTCGCATAGAGCCGCGCAATGACCTGCTGCGGCACAAAATGCGAGATATCTCCCCCGTAAGACGCGACCTCTTTCACGATCGTAGAACTTAAGTAAGCATACTCCAGGCGGGTAGTCAGAAAAATGGTTTCTATCTCTGTATCTATTTCATGATTTGTCTGCGCAATTTGCAGTTCATACTCAAAATCGGTCACTGCGCGCAGTCCCCGGACAATGATCACAGCCCCGATCTTTTTTGCATAATCAACCAAAAGCCCGTCGAATGCATCCACTGTTACATTCGGGAAATGTGCTGTCAGTTCTTTTAACATATTAACACGTTCGTGAACGGAAAACAATGCATTTTTTGCACTGTTGTTCAGCACGCCGACGACAAGCTCGTCAACCAGCCGTGAAGAACGTTCTATAACATCGAGATGTCCCTTGGTAACCGGATCAAAACTGCCCGGATAGATTGCTTTTTTCATATCAGACCTCTTTTGACACAAATATGTGTTTATTCGTTTTGTATTTCTTTTCTCTTATCACTGTAAAACCCAGCTTCTCCACATAGGAAAAATCGGTATCCAATGCCGCTTCGATAATAATTACCGCATCCTCCTTCAAAAGCCCGGAAGACGCCAGATAGGTAAGTATTTCCTGTTCCATGCCGCTGCGGTACGGCGGATCCATAAAAATATAATCAAAGGAATCGTTTCCTTCCAGTGTGCGCAGCGCGCTGAATGCCTCCATCGCAAGCAGCCTCGCGCGCGGCACAAAACGGGTAAAGCGGATATTTTCTTCGATACAGGCGCACGCCTTTTTATTATTTTCCACAAATACTGCATGGTCAGCCCCTCTGCTTAACGCCTCCAGCCCGATCTGCCCGCTTCCTGCAAACAAGTCTAAAAAACTGCACCCTGCAATGGAAGCCTGCAACATATTAAACAGCGTTTCCTTGATACGGTCTGTCGTGGGCCTTGTATCCCTTCCTTCTATAGATTTTAACGGCAGGCTCCTTGCCGTTCCAGCAATCACTCTCATCGCAAACTCCTGATTTTTAAGATCGTCTTATTGTACTGCGGGCAGCGTCCGCTCCAGCAGTAAAAGCGCCGCTTCAACCGCCTGGTTTCGTACTTGTGCCCGTTCTCCGGCGAACACATGCTCTTCCACAACGGACACACCGTTTACAGAACAGCCGATATAGACAAGGCCGACCGGTTTTTCCTGCGTCCCGCCATCCGGGCCAGCAATTCCAGTCGTTGCAAGCGCTGCCTGCGCCTTTGCCTGCCTTGCCGCCCCCTGCGCCATTTCCAGTGCAGTCTGTTCGCTGACTGCGCCGTAAGCTGCCAGCGTCTCGTGTGATACGCCAAGCAGTTTTTCCTTTGCTTCGTTGGAATACGTAATATACCCTTCTTTATACACCTCGGATGCGCCGGCAGCGTTTAACAGCCGCCCCGCCAAAAGCCCTCCGGTACAAGATTCCGTTGTCGTAACGGTAAATCCGCGCTGCTTTAATAAGGCAAGCACTCGCTCTTCCAACGCATATTCTTTCTGATACTGTTTCATAGCTTCTTCATTCCTTTCCAGTCTGGTATCCGGCATTTGGCTCATGCGCCTTCTGTCTGCGGCAGGTCAGTTCTGTTCTTTTAATACTTCTTTATTTTTATACAGATAATCTGCCAGCGATATGACCGTAAGCACCAGTGAAATGTACGTCAGCGCCACGCCAAGCGTACGGAACACCGGCTGTTCCAGATCCAAAATCAATACAATAATCATCAGCATTTGAAAGGTTGTCTTAAATTTTCCCCAATAACTTGCCGCTATCACGATCTGATGCTCTGCTGCAACCAGCCTAAAGCCGCTGATAATAAATTCCCTGGCGATAATCACAATGACAATCCAGGATGCCAGCTCTTTCCGGTCGACCAGGCAGATCAATGCGGAACATACAAGTAGTTTATCTGCAAGTGGATCCATAAATTTGCCGAAATTTGTCACTAAATTGTATTTTCGTGCGATTTTTCCATCAAACAGGTCTGTCAGGCTGGCGATCACAAAAATCACTGTCGCGATGTATTTCCCGCTGTCTGCAAAGGCAGGCGCCAGCAGAAAAAATACGAAAAACGGTATCAGGAGCACACGCAGCATCGTCAGTTTGTTTGGCAGGTTCATAGTTTCCCTCCTCCTTCTATTCCATAAACAACTATCCGGTCACAAGACAAGCTCTGCCGTCAGGTCATATTCCAGCGAACCTGTAATGCGCACTTTTACAAAATCCCCGGTCATCAGCTCCCTGTCAGCGCCAGATACAAAGACATATCCGTCAATATCGGGCGCATCTCGGTAAGTCCTTGCAACGTATACATTTTCATCCGGCAGCTTTCCTTCTACAAATGCCCAGGTTACCTCGCCTTCCATACCAGCATTTTTGTCAAACATAATCTCCTGCTGCAATGCCATGGCTTCCTCCTGCCAGTCCAGCTTTGTCTCCTCCGCAACCTGGCCTGGAAAAGTCTCCGCAGGCGTCCCCTCTTCCGGTGAATAGGCAAATGCGCCCAGGCGGTCGAACTCCAGCTCATCTATAAACGACAGAAGCTCTTCATGCTGGGCTTTTGTTTCCCCCGGAAACCCGCAGATCAGCGTCGTGCGAAGGCAGATGTCAGGGATCTTGCGGCGCAGCTTTGCCACGGTTTCAAGAAGCTCCCGCTTTGTCGTACGCCTCCCCATACGGCGTAAGACCTCATCGTTGGCATGTTGGATCGGCATGTCCAAATAATGGCAGACTTTTTCATTGCGCAAGACCGCATCGATCAGCCTGTCATCAATTTCTTCGGGATAACAGTATAAAATGCGGATCCAATGCAGCCCCCGGATCTGATTCAGTTCGTCTAACAATCGGTATAAGGATTTTTCGCCGTAAAGGTCAATGCCATACAAGGTTGTTTCCTGTGCCACCAAAATCAGCTCTTTTACCCCCGCATCGGCTAATTCTGAGGCTTGTGCAAGCAGCTCTTCCATCGGCACGCTCCGGTAGCTGCCGCGGATAGACGGAATGATGCAGTACGTGCAATGCTTATTGCATCCTTCCGCAATTTTTAAATATGCATAATGGCCTCCAGTTGTAATGCTTCTTTTTACATGAAGCCTCGGAAGCCCTTCCAACGTATGAAAATTTTCATACGGCATCCCATTCAATACTTCCTCAAGGGCATGTACGATATCATCATAAGAATTGGTGCCCAAAACGGCATCGACCTCTGGGATTTCCTCACGGATTTCCTGCTGGTAACGCTGTGCCAGGCACCCTGCTACAAGCAGCGCCTTACAGCTCCCGCTTTTTTTATATTCCGCCATCTCAAGAATCGTCTGAATGCTTTCTTCTTTGGCATCGTTGATAAAACAGCAGGTATTGATAATGATAATCTCTGCCTTTTCTTCCTCATTTGTAATGCTGCAACCATGTTCTCTCAGCATTCCGAGCATAAACTCAGAATCTACAAGATTTTTGTCGCATCCGAGCGAAACAAAAAATACGCTGTGTGACTGTACTGCTTCCATAAAATTATCTCCTGACAACCATTGTACTTGTAAAAAAGGTTGTGCGGCAAGCACAACCCTCTGCTCAGACTTTACATGCCAGCCGCCGGTATGGCAGGCTCCATTGGCGCCTGTGTGGCTTCTTCAGCCACATCGTCTTCTCCGACGATCTTGACCTTTCCTTCGTACAACTCCTGCACAGCTACAGACAGCGGTTTCCTGCCGGCTGCCTTTGCAATCATCGGCTCATCGCCGCCGATAATCTGCCTTGCACGCTTTGCAGTGGCTATTACGATCGAATAACGGCTGTTGATGACCGGTTCTTCCCCGATCTCTGTCTGGTCACTGTTTACTACCTGCATCAATTCCACATAAGATGGATGTATCATAATGTTTTACTCCTTTCCACTTTTCCTGGTGCCTGTTCATTCTTCTTCATTTCCGAAACGTCCCGCCAGTGTATCCGGCTGCAAAGCAGATACAATCACCATCTCACAGGATGTAAAGATCACAGCCCTGGTACGGCGCCCCTGCGTGGCGTCAATCAGACGGTTTTCTTCCTTTGCACGCTGGATCTGCCGCTTTGCAGGCGCAGAATCCGGGGTAATGATACATACGATTTTCTCCGTATTGACGACATTCCCGAAACCGATATTCATTAGCTTTGACATTGTTTTATCCTTAATTTTTGCCTTTCCTCTGCTATCCTTATTCAATATTCTGGATCTGCTCCCTGACCTTTTCAATGGAAGTCTTTAGTTCGATCCCGGTATCTGAAACAGCCAGGTCGCTCGCCTTTGACAAAATCGTATTCGCCTCACGGTTCATCTCCTGTGCAATAAAATCCAGCTTCCTGCCAATGCTGCCTCCAGCCAGCAGCTCTTTTTTCACCGCCTCGATATGGCTGCGCAGGCGGACAGTTTCTTCATCCACACAGATTTTATCCGCATAAATCGTCACTTCCGCCGCTATGCGGCCCTCGTCAAGCTGTTTATCGCCAAGCAGCTCTTTGACCTTTGCCTTTAGTTTTTCATGATACTGTGCAATAATTTGCGGGGAATGCTCCTCAATAAAGGCAACGTCAGCAAGCATCTCCTCCAGCTTTCCCAACAGGTCATTTTTCAGGTTTTCGCCTTCCTTTGTACGGGACTGCACAAACTGCTGTGCCGCACCCCGGACTGCTTCTTCTAACGCCCCCTCCAGCTCTGTCTCGTCTGTTTCCTGCTCCTGCACGGAAAAGACGTCTGGAAACCTCGCCAATACACTTACCGTGATATCATCTTTGATCTGAAACGTATCTGCCATCTGGCGCAGGTATTGCAAATACTCAGCAGCGGCAGCTTCGTTATAACGCAGCGCGCAGCTTCGCTCTGATAAATCCTCATAGGAGATAAATACATCGACCTTGCCCCGCTGAATGTATTCCTTTAAAACCGTGCGGATTGCCGCTTCAAAATGGCCCAGCTTTTTCGGCATCTTGACACTGATATCCAAATATCTATGGTTGACAGCTTTCATCTCTACTGCAATTTTCATCTTGTCTTTGACAGCCTCAAACCTGCCAAACCCTGTCATGCTCTTAATCATCATCCCGTTCCTCTCCAATCGGGCTCGCCGATTCTGAGTTGTTCTTTCTGCATAGATTTGCATAGATATACTTATTATAGACATTCGGATGTTAATAGTCAATTCCTCTTGGTAAAATTTACAAAAATTTATGAATCATTGGTAACAGTTCAGATCGGGTGTTACATTTTGGCTAATAGGACGATGGAAGAAAGTGCTTTCCCAGCCTGCCAGTGTCCGTTACAGAATGTTAAGAAGCCCTAAGTATTCTGCTGGCACGTTATGGCTACGGACGGGCGCGGCGCCTTATTCGCCCTGGTTTCACCTTCAGCTAAAGGCGCCGCTTCGGCTTTGCCGCCTGGTTACTGTGCAGAATACGAAGGGCTTCTAAACATTCTTCCAAAGCCATTGACATGCTGGGAAAGCACTTTCTTCCATCTGGCTGGCGTAAGTGTTACAAAATCGTTCCCATGTGTAATGGTTGGATTAAAACAGCAGCGCATTGTTTGTGATACGTAACGAACCATATCGAACTTGTTTTCGCAACACTTTCAAAGAGCAGCCGGGAGAGGGGATTGGCACGCCCTGGCTGCGGCTTTGGAAGAATGTTTAGAAACCCTTAGCCTTCTGCGTGGGAACCAGGGGCGCAGCCAAGCGGCACCTTTAGCTTACGGCAGACAGCCGGAAGCGGACAAGGTGGCGCGACCGTGCATAGCCACAGCGTAGCAGCAGAATGCATAGGGCTTCTTAACATTCTGGAATGGACGCAGCCAGGGCGTGCCGATCCCTTCTTCTGGCGTCCTATTGGCGGAATGTAACACCCTATCTGAACTGTTACAATCATTGTTACTTTTCACAGCACAGCCGTTTTTTGGCGGTGTGAAAAGTAACGAATCATTAATCGCTGACCAGCTCAATGCCTGTAATATCCGGCTTGATTGCCATTGAAAAATTAGTATAATAAACAACAAAGCCAGGTGCGGAACCGTTTGGCTTTTTCACATTTTTGCGCTGCAAATAGTCGATCTCCAGCTTCTTTGCATCCCTGCCTTGGGAATAATAGCCTGCCAACATCGCCGCCTCTTCAAAGGTTCGGTCTGGGAGCTCCTTGCCTTCTGTTTTTACAACGACATGCGAGCCAGGTATTTTTTTTGCATGAAACCACCAGTCCCCGCCGTTTGCGACTTTGAACGTCAGCTCTTCATTCTGGTAGTTGTTCTTACCTATATATATATCAAATCCATCCGAGGAACGGTAATGGAACGGCTGGCTTTTTATTTTCTGCTTCTTATCATTGCCTTTGCGCCGGATATATCCATATTCCACAAGCTCCTGGCGGATCTGTACAAGGTCATCCTCCCTGCGTGCAATATTTAACGAAGCCGCGATCGATTCCAGATGCCCGACTTGTGCCTTTGACTGCTCCGTCAGCTCTGTAAGCGCTTCGTACGTACGCTTTAATTTGCTGTATTTATCAAAATATTTCTTTGCATTTTCCATGGGCGCAAGCTGCGGGTCAAGCGGAATCGTCATCATCTCATTTGTATAATAATTAAGCGCCTCCAGCGACTTTGCACCTTCTGCAACGCCATATCCATATGCCGTCAGCAGTTCTCCGTAGACCTTGTATTTTTCCCGTTTTTCAGTGTCCTTAAGCTGCTTTAGCTGGAGCTGGTATTTTTTATGGCTGCGTTCTAACGCGGTCGATACGATTTTGCGCAGATCCGCAGACTTCTGCCGGATCCTTGTATACGTATCGCGTGCTGCATAAAAATGCTCCAATACTTCTGAGACCGATGCATACTCCGTACTTTCCAGATGTGCGTATTGTGTCAGGCGGATCGAAGAAAACTCCATCGGGCAGCCGTCCTTTTGGACAATATTCGGAACAAACGCTTCTTCTTTCACAGACTGCATCATCCAAAGAAACTGATGGCACAGATGGATTTTTTCTTCTTCACGCAGGCTTGCTGTCGGCGCATCCGCATCGATGCCCGCACGGCAGCACACTTCATTGGCAACGCATGGGCTGATCCCGGTATACGCCATATAGATCGCTTTTGCGACTGTCATCGGCTTTGCCAGTACCTGATCGCAAAACTCTACCTCGTCGGACAGCAGGGGATTCTTTTTTCCCTGGGTTGGAATAAAATACGCCCGCCCCGGCAGCACCTCCCGGATGGAACTGACCTGTGCGGAAATATGCTTGATGCTGTCAATGACCATTCCGTTTTCATCCGTAAAGATCAGGTTGCTGTGCTTGCCCATCACCTCGATCGTCAGAGTCTTTTTTTTCAAATCCCCAAGGTCATTTAAATGTTCGATTTCAAAATGGATCATCCGTTCCATATCCGGCTGCCAGATCTTTACGATACGCCCATTGGCGATATGCTTTCTTAACAGCATACAAAAATTCGGCGCTGTCATAGGGCTTGGCTTGTTCGTCTCCGTCAAATAAATCAGCGGCAGCGATGCGCTCGCTGATAAAAACAGCCGTTTCTGCCCAAAAGCCCCTTTCAAAGTCAACAACAGCGCGTCTTTTTCCGGCTGCGCGATTTTAGAAATACGTGCATTCAGCACGGCATGGTTCAATTCCGTTACTAAATTTGCAATAACTATTCCGTCAAAAGCCACAGTGATCACTCCCTTCTACGGCATTGTAACGTAAAAGCCAGTGATTCGCAAGCTCTTTTCTGGAAAACTTTCTTTTTTTACAGCATTTACCAGTGTAAGAAGCGCTGATTCGGACATAATATCTTTGTAAACAAACATTGTTTACAAGCAACACTCAAGATAAAGGAGGCAATTAACTATGAGTAATCATTCTAATCAGAACGCAGTACCAGAGGCAAAGGAAGCATTAAACCGTTTTAAGTACGAGGTCGCAGACGAACTCGGCGTGCCGTTAAAGAAAGGCTATAACGGCGACTTGACTTCCCGTCAGAACGGTTCCGTGGGTGGTTATATGGTGAAAAAGATGATTGAAGCCCAGGAAAAACAGATGGCAGGAGACGGATCTGAGTCATAACAACTGAAACACTCAAACGCTGAAAACACAGATTCGAAAACTGCTGTGAACGCACTTGAAAAAGGGCTGATGCTGTGAGACGATTGTTCTCAACGCATCAGCCCTTTTTCTGTCCTTACAAACAAAAATACCTGCAAGCGTGATTTCCATTATTTCTTCGAAACAGGCGTGATTTCATGGATTGGATCATACCAGAGTATATAAAATACACCATCCTCCACAATCCCATAAAGCCGTTCTGTAGAAGAAAGCCTGAAAGAAAAAACCTCATCAATATCAAGCTTTAATTCCAATATACGCTTTTGTGCTTCTTTGGAAAGAATCTCAATCGGTTCAAAATGATGATTGGTACCAATACGCCTTCCGCCAGAAGCTGCCTGTATTTCTGACCATGTAAGCCCTTCAAAAGAGATCAGTTTGTTCATAATCGCTTCATAAAAGGAATAGTTTTCGATAGACCATCTCGGATGCGACGCATCATGCATTTTAAATCCCCATACTGGACATTTCCCCATAAAGCTTTCTGGATTCTCTACCGCAGATACTTTTTTTCTGCCCGCTTTTTCTGCCTGGACTACTTTCTTCTTACGTCCCATCACTGAAGCCCTCCGTAATATTGCTGCATACTTTCTTTTGTAATGACAACATGTGAAGGCTCGCCTGCCGCAATGCCTGACCTGGCATTTTTCCATGGAGCTTCTTTATGGGTCAATTCACTAAGCCAATGCGGCTCTTTTTGTGCATAGTAATCTAAAACCGTTTGTATCGTTTCCTTCTGTGAATCTGAAAAATCAAAGTCAGGGATATCTGACAGCAAAGATGCATCGACTGAAAATCTTCCTTTATGCTTCTCAAACAAATCCGGGCAGACAGGACCATGTGCCCATGCTTCAAAGTCTTCCCAAAACAACGGCACATCATCCCATGCCAAAGACCATGCCTGGCAGTAATAAACCAGCTTTTGCAGCTTCATTGCTGTTGTCCCGCCGATTTCCTTTAAAATATATTTTGCAACATCCAAAACAGAAGCCATGCAAACTTCCTCCTTCCATAAAAACCATTTACAAATTCAGCCGCTCCATCTGCTTTGCAAAATATTCCTGCGCTTTGCGGTACAAGCCCTGATGCTCTGGAAGGCTCAGGCTGCGGTCGCAGTCCAAAATGCTTTGCACCTCGGCGGATGCCTGCTGCAAGACCTCAGCGTCCTGGTAAATATCGGCAAGCTGGAATTCCATATCCCCGCTTTGGCGGATGCCGAAAAAATCCCCTGGCCCGCGCAGCTTTAGGTCTTCGCTGGCGATCTGAAACCCATCGTTTGTGCGGTTTAACACATCCAGCCGTTTTGCTGCGCCTTTGGCGCCTGAGGTATTGATCATAATGCAGTAGGACTGCGCGTCTCCTCGCCCAACGCGTCCGCGGAGCTGATGGAGCTGTGCCAGCCCGAACCGCTGGGCGTCCTCGATCATCATTACGGTCGCATTCGGCACATTGACGCCGACCTCTACGACGGTCGTAGATACAAGCACCTGGATTTCATTGGCAGCAAATGCTTCCATCACCTTGTTTTTCTGGTTTGACTGCATTTTTCCATGTAAAAAAGCAACCTCAATCTGATTTGGAAGCGCCTGCCGCAGCTTTTCCGTATAGTCGATGACATTTTCCCCTTCTGCATACTCGCTTGCTTCCACAAACGGGCAGATGACATATGCCTGGTGCCCGGCTTCTACTTCTTTGCGGATAAATTCGTATGCGTTTGGGCGCCAGCCTGTGCCGACTACACAGTTTTTAATCGGAAGCCTCTTTGCCGGCACCTCGTCAATCACGGAAATATCCAGGTCACCATATAAAATAATCGCCAATGTGCGTGGAATCGGCGTCGCGCTCATTACAAGGATATGCGGGCTTTCCCCTTTCAGTGAAAACGTCTCGCGCTGCCTGACGCCAAACCGGTGCTGTTCATCGGTAATGACCAGCGCCAGGTTGTCGTATACTGCCTTTTCCTGAAACAGCGCATGTGTCCCGATGACCATTGCATCGGAAAACAACTGCAGCCGCTCATAAGCGCGGCGCTTCTGCTTTGCGGTCATCGCGCCTGTCAGCAGGACGAGATGGGTGCTGATGCCGAATAATTCTATGTACTGTGCAAACGTCTCATAATGCTGCGCTGCAAGGACTTCTGTCGGCGCCATAATCGCAGACTGGTAACCGCTTGCCGACACGAGGTACATCGCAAAAAATGCAACGATCGTCTTGCCGGAGCCGACGTCTCCCTGCACCAGTCGCTGCATAATATACGGCCCATGCAGGTCTTTTTGTATTTCATCCAGCACGCGCAACTGCGCAGGGGTCAGTGCATAGGGAAGCTTTTCAAGCAGCGGGCGGATCAGTTCTTCTTCGCGGAACCGGTAAATATTTTCGATTTTCTGTCCCTGCTCTTTTTGAAGCTGCATAAACAAAACAAACTGGAAAAATTCGTCAAACACCAGCCGCCTGCGTGCCTGTGCCAGCGTATCCAGGCTATCTGGAAAATGAACCTGCGAGACTGCGTAATTGTATTCTGCCAGCCTATAGCTCTGCCTCGTTTCCTGCGGCAGATATTCCGGCATGAGGATCTGCATATCCAATACCTGGCGCAGCGTCTTTTTATACAGGTTGTTCGTCAGCCCGGATGTCAGCCCATATACCGGCTGTAAGGAATCCGCCAGTTCTTCATACTGTTTGGGCGTATAGATCACTGGCTGTTCCATCGACAGCATCCCGCCTTTTTCCTGTACACTGCCGTATAAAATATAGGTCTGGCCTTTGATGAGCGTATTGCGCACATAAGGCATATGGAACCACAAAAATTCCATTTTCCGTCCGTCATGCGTACCATTTATAATGGCAAGCTGCATCGACCTTGTCCGTTTTACGATCACCGGCGCATCGACACGCAGGATGACTGCCTGTTTTCTTCCTGCCTGCACATTACTGATCTCAGCCGGAACAGGATATTTGATATATTCCCGCGGAAAACGAAGGAGTATATCACCGATGGTGTATACTCCCGTCTTTTGGAAAAGCTGTTCGGTCTTTTCCCCTACGCCTTTGACTCCCTTAATCGGTGTACCAAGCTCCATGAAAACCTCCTTCATCCTGCCGGATCGCTCCCGGACAGGCAGACATGCAAAGCCCGCCCGGATTAGAATGCCGTTTTTATTCTACTGAGATCAGATAATAATAAATCGGCTGCCCGCCATACTGTACCTCTACTTCAAGCTCATCACGGCCTGACTGTATCTTTTCAGCGATCGCATTGGCAGCGTCTTCGGTAACGTCTTCTCCATAATAAATGCTGACAATCGCAGAATCATCATCGATCATGCTTTCAGCCATCGCAAGCGTTACCTGCTCTAAATCCTGCCCGACTGCAAGGATCGTCTTATCTCCGATGCCCATATAGTCATCCTGGCGGATTTCTTTATCATCGATCACCGTATCCCTGACGGCATAAGTGACCTGTCCGGTCTTTACGTTTTCGATCTCTTCTACCATCCGCGCTTCGTTTTCTTCTGCGGACTGTTCCGGGATAAAATTAATCAGCGCCGTGATCCCCTGCGGGATTGTCTTTGTCGGAATGACATGCACCTGTTTTTCTTCAGACAAAGCTGCCGCCTGGTTTGCCGCCAGGATAATATTTTTATTGTTTGGCAGCACAAACACATGGTCAGCCGCCACCTTTTCCACTGCGTTTAAAATATCCTCGGTACTTGGGTTCATCGTCTGCCCGCCCTCGATCATATAATCTGCGCCAAGCCCGCGGAATACCTCGCTTAGTCCTTCTCCTGCGGATACTGCGATAAAGCCGATCTCTTTTCTTTCTTCTTCCCGCTGTGCCGCTTCCTCCGCCTGCATCGCCGCTACTTTCTGTGCGTCTTTGATCAGCCGTTCCTGATGCTCTTCACGCATATTGTCAATTTTAATCCTGCTTAAAGAACCATGTGTCAATGCTTCCTGGATGGCAAGTCCCGGATCATTGGTATGTACATGGGTCTTTACGATTTCATCGTCAGCCACTACCACGATCGAGTCACCAATGGATTCCAAAAAGGATTTGTATTTGTGTTCCTGCTGTTCGGAAAGAGGATGGTTCAGTACAATGATAAATTCCGTACAATAGCCAAACGTAATCTCCGCTTCGGCCTCTTTTGTGATCTTTGTTACTCCTGTTTTTTCCTGCGCATCCAGCGGGACGGATGTATCCAGCTCTTTTCCAAGCAGCGCGTCATAAGCTCCCTGCAAAATCACGACAAGCCCCTGCCCGCCGGAATCTACCACGCCTGCCTGCTTTAGCACCGGCAGCATATCCGGCGTCTTTTTTAAGACGCGTTCTGCTTCTTTGATCACTGCATCCAAAAAGAAAACAAGGTCATCCGTCTCCTCCGCCATCTGCGCCGCTTTATCCGCCGCGCCCCTTGCCACAGTCAGGATCGTGCCCTCCTTCGGCTTCATAACCGCTTTATATGCCGTCTCCACTGCCTTTTGCACCGCCGCGGATAAAACCGGGACAGTCACCTCCTGCTCTTTTCCGATCACTTTTGCAAACCCGCGGAAAAGCTGGGATAAAATAACGCCGGAATTGCCCCTTGCACCGCGCAGCGAACCAGATGACATCGCCTTTGCAATCGACGCCATATCCGGATTTTCAATCGCACTGACTTCCTTTGCCGCTGAAAGGATCGTCATGGACATATTTGTGCCGGTATCTCCGTCAGGAACCGGAAATACATTCAGCTCATTGATCCATTCCTTTTTGGATTCCAGATTTTTTGCACCATTTAAAAACATTTTCGCTAAAACCGCAGCATTGATTGAATTGATCTCCACTTGCTAATCCTCCTTAATCGATCACGCGAACGCCTTCAACAAAAATGTTGATCTTTTTGATGTGCATTCCTGTGAATTCTTCTACCCGATACCTTACTGTACTGATCAAATTGTCTGTTACTGTACTGATGCTGACGCCATATGAGATAATGACATGAAAATCTATCGTAATTTCATTGTTCTCCTCAATCGTCACATTTATACCATGTGTCAGATAATCTTTTTTCAGCAGCCTTACAATGCCGTCTTTGACGTTGACTGCCGCCATACCGACAATGCCAAAGCATTCTACCGCAACGGAGCCTGCGTAAGTCGCGATTACTTCGCTGCCAATCATAACCCTGCCATATTCGTTTTCAAACTGCCCTTTCATAGCATACCTCCAATCATCCTGTTCAAATACCACAACACTATTTAGGAAATATTATAACCGCTTTTTGCCAAAAAGAAAACATAATTTTTGCATTTTCAAAAAAAATGAATTTTTCTGGAATTTCTCCTTGCATTTGTGTACTGCTTCTGATAGAATAATCGTGTTGTAAGTCTGAAAAAGAAGTCAGATTTAGGATTTTCAAACACTCGATTACGCAAGGAGGTGTTCTTATGGCGAAATGTTCAGTTTGTGGGAAAAGCGTTCTTTTCGGTAACAATGTGAGCCATTCACATAGAAGGTCTAACAGAATGTTCAAGCCAAACATCAAATCTGTCAGATGCAAGGTAAATGGGGCTACAAAGAAATTGTACGTTTGTACTTCCTGCTTAAAATCTGGAAAAGTTGAAAGAGCGTAGAATCACCGAAGGCTCTGTTAAGGACTTGGAAAAAAGCTGCCGCAGGCAGCTTTTTTTATGGACTAAACAGAAAATGTCCACATATACTAATAGAAAGGGCCGTATAGAATGTTTCTCTGAAAAACTTTTAGAATCGAAGTGGAGTATGAAAAAAATATGTGGATTTGCAATGTTTTGGGTCGCAGTCGGTATGGTCATTATGCTGTTTTTGGAAAGTGTATGGCTTGCAGTAGCGATCATCTGCGCTTTACTGATTTGCGGATATAATCTGTTTTGTGGGTAAGCCTGCCCGCCTGTACAAAAAACCAGCCTCCTGAATGCCGCATAAACACGCAGGCACATCGGGGCTGGTTCTTTTTCCTATCTGTCTTTTCTTATTTGTCACGCATCGCGTCGGACAACTGGCTCTCCAGCGCATCCGCCGCTTTTTTCTGTGCCTGCGGGTCAGCTTCTGACGGCTTATCTTTGGATGTAAACTTGTTTACAAAATCCGGCACCATATCCAAAATCTTCGTAATGCCGTCCTGGTTTTTGACGTTGACAAGCCTTGTGGATCCGTTTTGAATTACAAGCACAGCGCTTGGGGTGATTTTTCCGCCCATACCGCCGCCGCCGTTATTTTTGTTTTCACCGGAAAAAGCGCCGGCTGCGACGCCAAACGTAACATCCACCAACGGCAGGATAATCGTATCTCCGATATGCACGGCTTCGCCTACTACGGTTTTGGTTGTGATAAAACTGTCCATTCCTTTAAATAATGACGCGACAGTTGTGCTAAAGCTGTTATCTGACATGTGTATACCTCCTGTAATATAATCTGATAGGAAACCCTTATTTTTGTTTATGTTTTCTTTGATGCCCCATTTCTTTTCAGCAGCCGGCGGACAACCCGCATAAACTCTTTGTCCCGCACAAGCCGCAGCAGGGACAGCAAAAAGACGCATACCGTTACTTTACCGCGTGCCTCGATCTCTCCCTCGACATACAGCTTTTCGGACGTAAAATCCGGTTCTATGCTGCACGGATGCCGATAAACCCACGGCATCAGGCTAAGGATCCCGACTGCTTCCCCTGTCCATGCAGGGTTCGCCAGGGAGAAAGCAATCTCTGCCCGCAGCTTTCTTGGCTTATAGCTTTTTAAAAGCCCTAAAAGCTCAGCAAACAGCCGGCTTAACGCATGGCGGTTCGCCTCGTCGGTAACCTCCCTGCGCAAACGCTCATACATGCTGCGGAGCCTGGTAAAAATACCTGGTTCGGATTCCGGTTTGGATTTTGTGCTGTCTGCATCCGTTTTTGAAGCTTTCCTTTTCTGAGCATGGGCTTTTTGCTTTTTCTCTTTCTGCTTGTTTATTTTTTGCTGTTTATTTTTTTGTTTTTTATTTTTTTGCTGTTTTGTTTTTGCCTTTTTCCTTTTCCGCTTTTTTTTGCCTGTGCCCTTCTTTTGCTGTCCTTTCTCTGGATGTCCTGCCTCATTTGCCTGTACAGGGTCTGTTTCCTGTATGGGCTCTTTGATTTGCCCTGCCTCGTCTGCCTGCATGGAATCGTTCGTTTGATCCGACTCGTCTGCCTGCATGAAATCGCCGGTTTGATCTTTATCTACATCTTTATCTTGTTCCGGCTCATTCTGAGGCTGCGTCTGCGCAACGCGGCTTTGCGCAACGTGATTTTGCACATCCTCGCTTAGCGCAACCTCCTCCAAAGACGCCTCTGGAGCTGTATTTTCATACTCGCCTGCGCTGTCTTGTTCCGGCGCACTGTCTGCTGCCTCGTCAGATCTTCCTGAACGCCTGCCAAACCACGCGAGTACTTTTTTCAGGTCTATGCCGGCTGCCCGGATACTGTTTTGCAGCCCTTCTTCCCCATAGCTGACAGATACGTGGACAAGATGCAGCAGCCAGGTTACCTTTACACGCAGCCGCAGGTTTGCTGCCGGATTTTTCTGTAAAGGCTCACTGCGCTCATTAGACACCAGGACATCATACCGTACCGGCACAAACACTACCAGCAGCAGTACTACAAGCAGCAACAGCAGCAGGATCAAACATGCCCATCCGAAAAATTTTAACAGCGCCAGCAAAAACAGTACCACCGCACGTATCATGAGCTGTCACCTGCCTTCTGCTGCTGCATTATAAAGCGTTTTACCTGGAACCCGCCTGTTTTTTGATAGACATCCTCTACAATCTGCGCCGCAGTCTTAAGCGCATCGTCGTACCCCTTCGCCAGCCCTACCACATACAGGTTTCGCTTTGGATAAGCCTTCTGGCAAAGCTCTCTTGCCGGAATAATTTCCAGCAGGTTTGTCCCATACCTGCACAACACAATAATAAAAGCATTCGTAAAGCAGGCATTCTGATCAATCTTTCTTTTTAAACGTCTGATTTTTGTACCTTTTTTAGGGATACTTTCCCCAATATATAAATTTTCATACCAAATCATTAAGGCTCCTTACGGCTTTTTTATAATCAGCCAGCCAAACAAATGTATTCACCACATTGCATCATGCACCAGACTCTGCCTGTAATGGATAGAACTGGATATGTCGGTTTCTTACAAAAGGACTGCCGCACACACAAACAGTCCTTTTGCCTTTCTCTGCAAAATCTCTAAAAATATTTTTTGCTTCCCCACAAATTACTCTTTTTCAAGCTAAGGTATTCATTGTAAGCCTGCTCCAGGATCTGCTTTTCATTGGAAAACTTCAGCAGATGGTAAGCTTCATGAAACTTATAGTAACCGGAGTCCACAAAATACTCTTCCCATTGTGGCTTGCTGTAATAATTGTCCGCCATCATCAGATACCAGTGGACTTCCTTTTCCACCGTATCCTCCGGTACATTAAAGGTATACTGGCTTTTCCCAATATATTTGATAATTGCCGCACTTACACCGGTTTCCTCCAGTACCTCGCGGGCTGCTGTCTCTTTGTAATCCTCACCCTGTTCCACAGTTCCCTTCGGGAGAACCCATCCTTCATACTTGTTTTTATAGTTTTTATAAAGCAGCAGAATCTTACCACGGAATATTACCACACCACCACAACTCGTTGCTTCTATCATTACAACACCTCCTGATGTGGTTCTTGCCCAAGCATAACTGCCTGAAACAAATAACTAATCAGTAGTATACCCCTTTTTTGATTCACATGCAAGAAAATCGTGCTTCTTTTTTTGATTTCATATGACTGCTTCGATCAAAATTTTATCTCCGATCCGGATCTCCTGAACTCCGATGCGTTTCTTTTTGTTAAAATTAAAACTGACCATATATCCTTTTTGAATATGATAATCTTCAAGATATCCAATCAACTGTTTTTCCCCGCGCTGATGATACTCGTTTCCATGCCAGATCTTCATTTCAATCACATACTGCTCTCCACGGTAATCTACGACTACATCCGTCCTGCGAAGTCCTCTTGTGCGTGATTCAATATAATAATTACCGGTACCATTAATAATCGGGCGCAGATAGAGCAGGAAATATTTTCTGCCCTCTTCCTCCACAAATGAAAGATCCCTGTCTCCATAAAGGTCATTAAAATGAACGGCAAACTTCTCAAGAATCAGCCGCATATTCAAATGCCCGCCTGTAAGAAACTGGTTTTTATCCTCCAAAGATATCCTGTAAATATCCAATGCCTGCATTTGTGCAGAGGAAAGATAAAGGTTATAAAGCCTCATTTCAAAGATCCGGTTAGCAAGGACAGCTACCCCCTTCTCTTCTCTGATAAATCCAAGCATGGCTGCCAGATTCAGCACAGGCTCATCTGGATGAAACGCAATGCTTTTTCCAGTAAAAAGCAGGGAATACAGCATCGCATTCAACTGCGGGCTGCCCTCCAGCTTTCCGGCAAGGGAATCAAACAGTGTATTCCTCTCTGCCAGGATCATCCTGACCGCTTCCTGAAACCCGCGTTCTGTCCATGCTGCCTGCCTAGATAAAAAGCCCTCTTTCCTGCTGACCTGCTCATCCATCAGCTTGCAAAGCCTGGACACCAAAAACGGATAGCCTGCGGTATATGCAAAAATCCTTCCTGCCATCCCATAAAGATCCATCCCTGTATGATAATCTGCTTCATATTCCAAAAGCATCCCGGCAATTTCATCCTTGGAAAAGCTCAGCTCCATATCAAAGTCAGCAGCAATGTTCCAAGGACTGTTGTACTTCTTTTCCTCATCTGGGCGAAGCTTCTGCTTCAGATTTTTCACATCATATACGCCTGACAGAATGACAGACTGAAAAAACGGCCGTTTCACCCGTTTGATATAATATGCCCGGATCTGCGCCAGAAAATCTAAAAATACCTGGTTATCCGAAGCACTGTCTACCTCATCAATGATCAATACAATCGGTTTATCCGAACATGCGCATATGCTGCTCAAATCGCTAAACAGCCGTTTCAGCCTGTATCCTGTATAGCCCGTATCTGAAAATTGCCTGATCCTGCCCGCCACTTCCTGAAAGTTTAATCCTGGCACAAAATCTGTTTCCTCCAAAAGCTGTACGAACGTCTCTGCAAAAGACAATGCAAATACATGCTCAGAGGCAAACTCATCATTTCCAAACGTTTGGAAATCTACAAATACAACATCATAGTCCTCTTGCAGGTACTGCTCCAAAGCCAGTAATAACGTTGTTTTTCCATACTGCCTTGCCCGGTTGACCATAAAGTATTTTCCATCATCCACATAGCCTTTCATTTCTTCCAGGCGTTTTGCCAGTCCTACCATATAGTGCTTCTGTGGCATACATACGGCAGCCACATTAAACGTTTTCGCCATCCCATGCACACTCCCTTTCCATCAGGAACCAAAATACGCATCAAACACAGCCTTTGCAACAGGCACCGCATAAGCGCCTCCCGTCCCTGCTCCTTCCAGGACAATCGATACAACCAAATCCTGTTCCCCTTCCTTGGAAGCATATCCGACAAACCAGGCATGGCTGTCCTTTTTGCTTGTAAATTCTGCCGAACCCGTCTTTCCGGCCGCTGTATAGCCTGGTACGTTTAGCGCTGTCCCTGTCCCTTCTGTCACGACTGCCCTTAAATACTGCCTGAGCGTACTTGCTTTTTTGTGTGTAAAAAGCTCTTGATAGGCTTCCGGCTGGCTTGCCGCCACCTCTGCCCCGTCATAATTTTCCACCCTGTCTATGATATACGGCTTCATTAAAATACCGTCGTTGTTAATTGCAGACATAATAAGCGCCATATGATACGGTGTTACAAGCGTTTTGCCCTGTCCGATGGATGTCTGCATCACTTCCCAATCGGAAGCGCCGGATTCCAGCGAAAAGCTGCTCTGCTTATATGGAAATTCACATGGCAGCTCGCTTTGAAATAAAAGGCTTTTGTTTGTCCGGGCAAATTTATCCAGATTCAAAGACAGCCCGATATCGGAAAAGGAAGTATTGCAGGAATGCGCAAACGCCGTTTTTAAATCTTCCTGCCCATGCACCGCGTTCCCAAAGCAGTGGACGGCATTCCCATCTCTGGAGATACTTCCGCCGCACTGATATGCATAGTTTTTATAATCCCGGTTCTCCTTCATATACTCTAACAGCGTAAAAATCTTAAACGTAGAGCCAGGCGGATACAGCCCCT
This sequence comes from uncultured Eubacterium sp., assembly GCA_947178105.1. GTDB lineage: Bacteria > Bacillota > Clostridia > Lachnospirales > Lachnospiraceae > Eubacterium_J. The sequence goes on from CAMWXD010000034.1 coordinate 33,661, forward strand.
GCGTCACACGGTTTAGCAGTACCGAAGAATTGCTGTCCGCCGTTGTAATATCCTCCCAGTCTTTGGCAATCGTATTTGGGTCGAAGTCCGGCTTTGATACCATTGCAAGTATTTTCCCGGTAGACGGCTGCATCGCAATGACCGCTCCCTGATAGCTTCCAAGCGCGTCATATGCCGCCTTCTGCACACGCAAGTCCAGCGTCGTCACAACGGTATCCCCGATGTTTTTCTTATCCTGCAATTCTTTTAAGATTTTCTCCAGAAAAAAAGCGTGCGAACGAAGAAGCTGGAAATTGCTGATCGACTCGATGCCCGCTTTCCCATTTGTAGCAAAGCCGACTGCGTGTGCAAACAGCCTGCCGTATGGATAACTCCTGGACTCGCTGCCGTCTGCCGCTGTCTTTGTCGTTGCGATCACCTCTCCCTGCGCTGTTTTGATATCTCCCCGCAAGATGCGGTCGGCAAATGCGTCCTGCCTGGCATTATAAGGGCTGTTGATAAAGGCTTCGCTTTTTTCCGCCTGAAAATAGGTAAAGTAGGCGATCATGCCCAAAAAGACCGCCAGAAACAAATATGCGACAACGGCAAACTCCCGGTTCCTGACGGAGTTTTGAACCGGCATGTTTTGACGTTTCCTGCCTTCCTGCTCATACAAAAATTTTTGGGCATCCTTTTTCCGCCGTCTTTCTTCCCGTTCTTCCAGATCTTTTTGTATCCAACCTTTTCTCATCAAACTTTTGTCTCCTCTTCCCGTAATATATAAAGCCCCTGGATCACTGCAAACAGGAGAAACGTGCTAAGCAGCGAGCTGCCGCCATAGCTTACAAGCGGCAGTGTCACGCCCGTAGACGGGATGAACTTCGTCACGCCGCCGACAGTCAAAACGACCTGGAACCCATATACGGTGCCAAGCCCCAGGGCAATCAGCTTGTAAAACGGGTCATGCATCTGCATCGCGATATTTAAAAACATCAGATAGCAGCTTGCGCATACCATAATCAGGCAGACTGCAAAAATGCCGCCCAGTTCTTCTGATACCGCTGCGAATATAAAATCTTCCTCCACAATCGGAATCTTATTCGGCATCCCCTGGTACAGCCCCATGCCGAACCAGCCTCCGGTGCCGATAGCAAACAAAGACTGGCTGACCTGGTAGCCTTCGTCGTTGATCACTGCCAGCGGGTCCTTCCAGGCGCTCACCCGCACCCGGACATGCCGAAACAGCTTGTAAGCCACTACTGACGCTGCACTGCCGCAAACAAACCCGCTGATAAAATAAACCGGGCTGCGTGTCGCCACATACAGCATGACTAAATAGGTAATAAAAAAAATCAGCGCAGCACCCAGGTCTTTGGACACAACCAGGATCAGCACATGTATGGCGGCAACGGCAGTCGCTTTTGCCACCTGCGGAAATTCCGTAGATTTTGACAGCATGGACGCGGTAAAAAAGACAAACAAAAGCTTGACAAATTCTGACGGCTGAACCGCAATGCCTGCGACGGTAAACGAAAGCTTTGCGCCATAGCTCACTGAGCCAAGCACCGCGACAGACGCAAGCAGCGCGATGCCGCAGGCCGCATACAGCCACGTCAGCCTGTCTAAAAAATGCAGCTTATGAATAAAAAACGGAACGATCAGCGTAACCGCCACTGCCGCAACAGCTATCTCATACTGGCGCACTGCTTTATCCGGGTTCAGCCGGTACAGCATGATAAACCCGATTGCAAGCAGCATACACATATTGTTGACGACCAGCCCTGAGGCACGCTTATAAATATATTTGTATATGACCAGGATGCAGGCAAGCAGCGCCGCCTGCATCACATATGCAATGAGTACATTTTCTGTTTTCTGCATCGCAAAAATAACAGCAAACGCATTCAAATGTATCAAAAAAATAAGCTTCGTCTGTTTTTTTAAGATCCTTTTCTGCCGTCTTTGTGATTTTTTCCCGTTTAACACATGAAAACAGATAAATGTATAACATGCAAATAACAGGATCATCAAATATTTCGACAGTTCTACGATCAGATTTTCCATTCGTTCTCCTACTCTGTCCCACGTTTGTAATGGCCGTTTGTATAAGCGCCCACCACAGATGCCATATCGATTGTCTGATGCCCGAAAAATGACGCCTGCACACAATGCAATATAAGCCGCACCGTCTCTTCGTCCTCTGTCGTAAACCAAAGCCTGTATGCCGCAGGATGCAGCCTCCTGCACTCTTTTGAAAGCTGAATCAGCGATAACGGCTGCGCATTATAAATCGTATTATAACATTCGCTGCATACATTTCTGACCGGAAACACCTTTGCATAACGGTCTTTTAAATAACAAATGCTGCGTTCCCCGGTGCAGCGCCCTGCTGTCTTTTGAATGCACTGCGCGCTTACCATCAGCGGCATATACCCATATACGATCAGTTCGCTTGCCGTATTGTTTCTTGCGCGCAGCTCTTTTTGATTCAATTCCAGCGGCACCGTATCATACTGCCATCCAGCCTTACAAAAACTTGCTTTTGTGTCGTCAGAATACGTATACAGGCTGTGGCATAAAACGCAGCTCTCTTGATCTGCCTGCATCTCGTCTAAAAATCCAAGCTCGTCCAGCGTTTTCACAAGAAACCCGTCTACGCCGCTCCTTTGCACGTCCTGCCACTGCTCCCGGTAAAATTGCGCCGTGCTTTGCCGAAATACCGGAGGAAGCGCCAGATAAGCCTGCTTTCCGGCTGCGTGAACCAGATTTACGTGCTCTTTTAATTGTGCGGTAAAATGCTTTCTGCTATACATGGAACTGTCTAAATAAATGCGGCGTATAAAATCCGGTTCCAATACCGCGCCAAGCTGCCCGTTCTCTTCTACAACCGCAGTAAAACTTGCTTTTTGCTCTGGCTGCCCTTGTTTGTTGCCTGCAAAGCCTGCCCTGTGATCCTTACAGCCCTGGCTGCTTCTTCTAAAGCGTAACAGCATCTGCTCTTCCAACTGCCCCAATGCCTCTCTGCGAAGCTGGTTCAGCGACTGTATCGGCAAAAACACCGAAGCGTCCATCTCCACTTCCAGCCGCTCCATTGCAAACGGCGTATTCCCGGTTTTGGACAACTGTTCTGCGAGCATTTCGCGGCGAAGCGGCTGCTTTTTCGCTTGCTGTACAATGCCCCCGCAGGCAGCGGCTGTATTTCCCTGGCAGGATACGAAAAGGCTTGCAGGCTCTCCGATTTTTATGACTGTCTTTGCCTGCACCGGAAGCTTTTTTTCATGCAGAAAATTAAGATCCGCAAGTTCTCCCTTTTCATGCGCCGGGCGTGCCATCGTAATCATCTCCCGCCCGTTATGCCGGCTGTAATAACCGTCTGTAAATCCGCTGCGGTTTCCGGCATGGAGCAGCCGTTCATAATCCCTGCTGTCCACCTTTGCTGTTCCTGTCTCAAGGTACTGGTCAATATATTTACGGTAAACTGCTGTTACACCGGCAGCATACTCAGCCGATTTCATCCTGCCTTCTATTTTAAACGAGGTAATGCCCGCATCGATAAGCTGCGGTATTCTTTCGATTGTGCACAAATCCTTCGGGCTTAGCGGATAACCGCTTTGCACCGGCTTTTTTTGTCTGTCCAGCACAGTATACGGCAGGCGGCAGGGCTGTGCACAGCGCCCGCGGTTGCCGCTCCTTCCGCCGAGCATACTGCTGAGCAGGCATTGCCCGGAATAGCAATAGCATAGCGCGCCGTGCACAAAGCATTCGATTTCCAAATCAGACTGGCTGCGGATGCTTTGAATCTCTGCAAATGACAGCTCCCTTGCCGGTACAATCCGCGATGCGCCGAGTTTTTTCAGATACGCAAAGCCGTATGCACTGGCGACCGACATCTGCGTACTGATATGCACGGCGAGAAGCGGAAAACTTTGGCGAACCATCTGCATCACACCAAAGTCCTGGACAATGACCGCATCCAGCCCATGCAGATAATACGGCAGCAGATAATCATACAACGCGTCCATTTCCTCTTGTTTTAACAGCGTATTTACCGTCAAATACAGCTTTTTTCCATACAGGTGAGCAAAATCAATCGCAGCAAGCAGCTCTTCCTGTGTAAAGTTTTGCGCATATGCCCTTGCGCCGAAGCGGCTGCCTCCTGCATAGACGGCATCCGCCCCAGCAAAAATAACTGCCCTGCAAATAGCAAAAGAACCGGCTGGCGCAAGCAGTTCCGGTACAGGTACTCCTGTTTTTTGTACACAAGCTGGCTGTCTTTGTATGTTCATAGAAAACTCCTATACGGAATGAAAACAGGGAACAGATTCCACTCCATCCCCTTTTCCCTGTCTTGTGCTGTTGTCAGCGTTTCCGTTTCTGCTTCTTTTTTGATTTTTTCTTTGCTTTTTCTGCCTGCTGCTCATGCTCCTGGCGTTCCAGCTCGGCAATTTCCCTCGCAAGCGCTTTTAATTCCGGGTCATCGTATTCAGACACCTCGGACATCACTGAAGAAATAAACTCTTCATCTTCATCTTCCTCTTCTGCATCCGAAAAAAGCCCTTCATCCGTAATCTCACGCCTTGCCGTCGGTGCCAGCAATTCCTCCAGTTCCTCTTTGGAAAGCTCCGCCATTGCCGGCTGCGGCTCCTTGATCGGCCCAAGCAGCTCTGTCAGCTCCTCTTCGGAAAGAGACGGCGTAACCGGGATCGAATTTTTTGCCGTTACAAACAGCTCATCACCCAAATCGCCGCTTTGCAGCTCAGGCTCGCTCAGCGACGCTTCTTCCCTGGAAAGCTCCGCCAAGGTTTCCTGTACCGTTTCCCGCAGCTCTTTTACTTCTTCTTTGGAGAGTTCTGTTGGAGCCAAAAAATCTTCTGCATCAAACTGGTTTGCATCAACCTGCCCGGTATTCGCAGCAATCGGTTCTGAAACAGGTTCTTTTCTATTTGTTTCTTTTAGAACGTTTTCTTCTGTTTCTGTATCTGCTTCTAAATCTGTTTCTGTCGGATCCATTTTGATTGGATCTGGTTTTACTGGGCCTGGGCCTGGTTCTGCTGCATTTGTTTGATTTGTTTGAAGTATATTTCTTTCTGTTGTATTTGTTTTGAGTGCATTTATTTCCGTTGCATTTGTTTCGAATGCAGTTGTATCTGACGTATGTATTTCTTCCAATGCAGGCTCCCTGGCATCTGCCGCTTCTGCGCCGGATTGTTCTGCTCCTGATTCTCTTGAAACAGCCTCTTTTGCACCTGGATTTTGGAATACAGTTTCTTCTTCATCTGGCTCTTCTGAAACAAGTTCGCCTGTATCCATCTTCTCTGAAACAAGATCGCCTGCATCCATCTTCTCTGAAACAAGTCCGCCTGTATCCGTCTCTTCTGAAACAAGTCCACCTGATGTTTCAGACGGCATTGCGTCCTGGCTGGCCGCTGCTTCTCCTTCTTTCTGCGCAGTTTTTACACCAGGCTCCTCTTCCGGCTTTTTTCCGGTACGTTTTTCTTCTGGTTGCAATGCTTTTGTATCCGTTTGTTTCACATCAGATGCTTTTGATGGATCAGGCGTCTGTGTCAGCCGTTTTTTTCCGCTTGCTTCTTTGGACGGTTTACTGGGAAAATCCGCTTCGTCCTCCTTTGCTGAGGAAGACGCGGCACCGAGCAATGCATCTGCCAAAGTTGCCTCCAGCTTTTCCTTGTTCAGGCGCAGCTCTTTATTGACCGCTTCGATCTCGCGTTTTTCCTGCTGGGTCAGGCGCAGCATCTCTTCAAACTGGCGGTTGCGTTCCTCTGCGACTTTCGCGCTGTTTGCCAAAGCCTCATAACGGTTTTCCAGCCTTTTATAGTTTTCCTCCAGACTGCTTTCCCGGTCTGATTTCTGGTTGCGTTCCTGCCGTTCGCGGTTCAGCTTTTCCAGAAGCTCTTCCACCTTCATCTGTGTGTCTACCAGCTCATGCTTTAATTCAAACAGGTCTTTCTCCGCCTTTTTATAATTTTCCTCCGCAGCCTCATACTGCTTTTTCGCCTTAAAATAATCATCTGCGATATTAAGCTGGATCAGGATGGATTTCATATCGTTTGGAATCCTGCGGTATTCATCACGCTCCGTGATCTCTGATATTTTTGTATTGATATAGGATGCAACATGCTGGAGGTACCCTTCTTCCTCATAACCGCTCAATGTATATACTTTTCCTGCAATCATTACATCCGTACTTTTTTTTGCAGCCATCGTTTTATCCTCCGTCTATCATTATACAGACTTCTTTCAGGAAAAACAACCATTATTTGCAAATTCCAAAGTGCCTGTAGGCAAAATCTGTCGCAACACGGCCCTTCGGCGTTCGGTTGACAAGCCCGTTTAAAACTAAAAAAGGTTCATACACATCTTCGATCGTCCCGGCATCCTCCCCGATTGCTGCCGCAAGCGTATCCAGCCCCACCGGCCCGCCGGAAAACTTCTCAATAATGGTAAGCAGGATATTCCTGTCATTCTGGTCCAGCCCCATTTTATCCACCTCCAGAAGATCCAGGGAAAACGACGCCACCTCCTGCGTGATCTCGCCGTTATATTTTACCTGTGCAAAATCGCGGACACGCTTTAGCAGGCGGTTCGCCAGACGCGGCGTCCCCCGTGAGCGGCGCGCCAGCTCAAAAGCTCCTGCCGCATCGATCCCGACCTCCAGCTTTGCGGCGGAATGTAAAATAATGGTCTGCAATTCTTCCACCGTATAAAACTCCAAATGATGGATCACACCGAACCGGTCACGCAGCGGCGCTGACAGCATCCCTGCCCTCGTCGTAGCCCCTACCAGCGTAAAGTGCGGCAAATCCAGCCGGATCGACCGCGCTGTCGCACCTTTGCCGATCATAATATCGATCGCATAATCCTCCATCGCCGGATACAATACTTCCTCTACCTGGCGGTTCAGCCGGTGGATCTCATCTACAAACAAAATATCGCCCTCCTGCAACCCGCTCAAAATCGCAGCCATTTCTCCGGGCTTTCCGATTGCCGGGCCAGAGGTGATCTTCATATGGGTACCCATTTCATTTGCAATAATCCCGGACAGCGTTGTTTTTCCAAGGCCCGGAGGCCCAAAAAACAGCACATGGTCTAAAGCTTCCCCACGCTGCTTTGCAGCTTCGATATATACCTTTAAATTTTTCTTTGCCTTTTCCTGCCCGATATACTCATCCAATGTCTGCGGGCGCAGGCTTTTTTCCACAACCAGATCTTCTTCCTGAATCTGTGTGGAAATCACACGTTTTTCCATAAGGAGCCTGTCCTTTCTGAACTGATGTTCCAAGTTGCTACGGTTGTCCTCAGATCATAGCCATATTTTTCAGCGCCTGCTTTAACAATGTCTCTACGTCCATCGTTTCCGTAATCTCAATGCCGCTTAACGCCCGCAGCGCTTCTGAGGAGGAATAGCCAAGCGCTGTCAGCGCCATGGCTGCTTCCGCCTTCACGCCGGATGCATCCTCCTGTGCTTCCTGTACATGTGTCAGTTTTTGTTCGAATGCATCCTCCAGGCTGATTTTATCCTTCAGCTCCAAAATCAGCCGCTGTGCCGTCTTTGTGCCGACGCCGGGCGTCTTTGCAATCGCCTTCGGGTCGTCGCCAAGTATTGCGAAGCGAAGATCGTCTGTCGTCATAACAGACAAAACAGCCAATGCATTTTTGGGCCCGACTCCGTTCACACCGATCAGCAGCTTGAAAATACGCAGGTCGTCCTTTGTCAAAAAACCAAACAGCGTCAGCGCGTCTTCCCGCACTTGCAGCCAGGTATGTATCTTTACTGTCTCGCCAACTGGCGGCAGGCGGCCGATCACCTGCCCCGGCACAAAGATCTGCCAGCCAATGCCGGATACGTCCACTACTATGCTGTCGGCGGCTATATCCGCCAATTTGCCTCTGATATAAGAAATCATACTATCTCCTTACATTTTTTTATATTCTATCAGCCCCTTGGCAGGTGCAGTAAAATTTCCTGTGCCGAAATCCCGATCAGGACGCCCGTAACGACACCCGCAAGAAGCAGCACCGGATAATAAAAAAACAAATTTAAGTTTTCAACAACTGCCGCAGCCATGCATACCTGCCCAAGGTTATGGGCAGCCCCGCCTGCCGCACTGATGGAAACGACTTTGAATTTTCCTGTCTGCTTTAGCAGTACCATACAGACAAAGCTCAAAAGCCCTCCTGCCAGGCTGTATAAAATACTAAACAGGTTTCCAAACAGCAGCCCCGCCAGAAAAATACGCGCCACCGATACAGCCAGCGCATATTTTGCCCCCATACGATACAGCATCAGTAAGACCACAATATTCGTAAGCCCAAGCTTTATGCCGGGGATACCAAACTGAAACGGAATCAGCGATTCAATATAGCTGCATATCAGCGCAAGTGCTAAAAACAGGCCAAGATATGCCGTTTGCTTCATGCTTTGCCTTTCCTTTCTTATCCTTACTTATCCTTACTTTTCTTTTGCCCTTACCGCGCAACCGCATCCAGATCCGACGCTTCCTCTCCTTCGATCTCCACAACGACCTGGTTGGGCAGGCACACGATCGTCTCCCCCTGTTTTGCTATGGCGTTCTGATGGACGCAAAGCTTATCCGGGCAGTCCGCCTGCACCATTTTCGCTTTTCCTTCGGATATTTGCAGCACATTCGTGACCGACCCGTTTTGGCGGATTTTTATACTCTGCTCCTGTTCGATGCCATACGTCCCGTAGATTTCCCCATGCACCAGCACCCGTACGGATGCCCCGCTTTTTTGTGTCATGATGCGGACCGTAAAAACCCCTGCGATACCAAGCAAAAGCAGTACAAAAAGCAGCAGAAAGTCTGCTTTTGCTATCCGCTTTACTGCCTGTCCCTTATCTTCCTGCCCCTGCTTATGCATCTGTCTGCGTTCCATAATAATAAAATCCGCGGCACTCGTCCAGCCGCACATTTACAAGCTTTCCGACCAGTTCCTGCGTCCCTTTCAGGTGCACAGTGGAATTGTTGTCCATCTTGCCAGTTACGAGCGATGCGTCGTGGTCATTGACACTCTCGACCAGCACTTTTTGCACACTGCCTGTCAGTTTTTCGGCTTTTTGTGCGGCAATGCTTTGTACTTCTTTTAACAGGCGGTCAAACCGGTCTTTTACAACCTCCTCCGGCACCTGGTTTTCCATTTGTGCCGCCGGAGTTCCGCTACGTTTGGAATACACAAACGTAAACGCAGAATCAAACCTGACTTTTTTCACCACATCCATCGTTTCCAGGAAATCCTCCTCTGTCTCTCCCGGAAATCCTACAATCACATCGGTCGTAACCGCTATTCCAGGCATTGCTTTGCGTACCTTTTCTACAAGCCGCAAATATGCCTCCTTGTCATACTTTCGGTTCATTGCTTTTAAAATCCGGGAGCTTCCAGACTGTAGCGGCAGATGCAGGTGCCGGCAGATTTTCTTGGACTGCGCCATTGTCTCAATCAGTTCATCCGACAAATCTTTCGGATGCGAAGTCATAAAGCGGATGCGTTCTATGCCATCCACCTTCTCCACTTCCCGCAGCAGCCCCGCAAACGTAACCTGGGGATCAAACGTCTTCCCGTAAGAATTGACATTCTGCCCAAGCAGCATGACCTCTATGACACCGTCCGCTGCAAGCTGTTCCACTTCCCGCAGGATATCCTTCGGCTCTCTGCTTTTTTCCCTGCCCCGGACATACGGCACAATACAATAGCTGCAAAAATTATTGCAGCCAAACATAATATTAACACCAGACTTAAACGGATATTTGCGTTCTACTGGAAGATCTTCCACGATTTTTGCAGACTGCTCCCATACATCGGCTACCATGCCGTCCGTCTCAAAAGCCTGTGCCAAAAGCTCCGCAAATTTATAAATATTATGCGTGCCAAAAATAAGATTCACAAACCGATAGCTCTTTTTGAGCTTTTCCACAACCGCAGCCTCCTGCATCATACAGCCGCACAGCGCAATCCGCATCCCGGGATTTTTCTTTTTCAGATTATGCAGGTATCCAAGCCTTCCATACACCCTGTTATTTGCATTTTCCCGGACAGTACATGTATTGTAAATGACAAAATCAGCCTCTTCGCTGTCTGCTTCTATAAAGCCCGCAAGCTCTAAAATACCGGCAATCTTTTCCGAATCCCTGGCATTCATCTGGCACCCGAACGTTTGAGTAAAAAAGAACGGGCGACGGCCGTTTTTCCTCTCAAACTCCCGAACCCATTCCCGGCATTTTGCCATGAAGTAGTATTGTCTTGCAGGTTCTTCTATGGGTGGTTGCGCATTTATATCTATTTTATCCAAATCAATTTTGTTGGAAATGCTTTCTTCCATATACATTTTCTCTTGACTTTCTTTCCTTTCTATATATAATACCCAGAAAAAAGCTGGTTTTTCAGAATCATACTGGCGGCAAAACCTCCGCCCCATTTTCACTGAGCAGCACATCCATGCGGACATCCCAGGCATCCGTGCAAAGCTCGTCCACGATCTGGAATCCATAAGCACACCCAACCAGCATTGCCGTATTTTTTTCTGCGAAGTAACGGTCATAATATCCTCTTCCATAACCAAGCCTGCCGCCCTTTTTATCAAAAACCGTCCCCGGCACAAAGCAAAGATCCGGCTCCTCACTGACCGGCTTCTTTCCCTCTGCATCCGGCTCCATCACATGAAAACAGCCTTCCTCTAGCTGGCACAAGTCTGTGATTTCAAAAAATTCCATCCGCTCACCGATCGTTTTTGGAAACGCAGCCCGTTTGCCCTGCCGCAGCGCATCGTGTATTACTGGAAGCAAAGATACCTCCCTGCCAAGCGGATAGTAAAAAAAGAGCAGCCTGGCGTGCTGGTACCATTCTGATGCAAGGACAATCCGGGAGATCTTTAAGGAAAGCTCCTGCGCAAGCAAATCCGGCATCTTATCCCGCTTGCTTTTATAAAAGCTGCGGACTTTTCGTTTTACCTCAACCTGGTGCTTTTCCTGAACCTGAACCTGATCCTGATCCTTCATATGTTAAGCATCTGCACCTTTCTTCTTATTCCCATATTTTTCGCCAAGATTGACTACGGTGCCATCTTCCATTTCCAGGTCAATGTGATTCAACTGGCTGCGGATGCTGCCGCGGATTGCCGCAACATACTGCTGTCGTAAAAGCTGCTGTTCCTTTTTTTCCTCTTCGGTCAGCCCTTCGGCTTTTGATTTATGGTACAATTCATTAATCCGGCTGATCTTTAAATCCGGCATCGTAATTCTCCTTTCTGTCTGCGTCTTCTGCTATTCATATGATTGACACGATTGATTTTACCATAACTACCTAAAAGAAAGCAAATGTTTTGGAGAAATATTTGACAATCTGCTGCTGATTTTGTAACAATTCAGATAGGGTGTTACATTCTACCAATGGGACGATGGAAGAATGGATTTTCCCAGCCTGCCAGTGTCCGTTACGGAATGTTAAGAAGCCCTAAGTATTCTGCTGGAACGTTATGGCACCGGACGGGCGCGGCACCTTGTCCGCCCCTGGCTCCTCCAGCATCTAAAGGTGCCGCTTCGGCTTTGCCGCCTGGTTACTGTGCAGAATACAAAGGGCTTCTAAACATTCTTCCAAAGCCATTGGCAGGCTGGGAAAATCCATTCTTCCATCTGGCTGGCGTAAGTGTTACAAAATCGTTCCTTAGCTATGCTATTGACTAGAGCGAACAAAACGAACCATATCGAACTTGTTTTCGTAACACTTCCAAAGAGCAGCCGGGAGAGAGGATTGGCACGTCTTGACTGCGGCTTTGGAAGAATGTTTAGAAGCCCTTAGC
>CAMWXD010000035.1 GCA_947178105.1 uncultured Eubacterium sp.
GGCTGCCGCATTACCTGCATTGGTATTTTTACTGTATTAGGATGAAGTGGCTTGGGCGGTGAAGCATGGTATTTGAAAATCAGTTTGGGGAGAGGATAAAATGGATTTGAAGATGAAAAAGCTGTATGACAACAGGTTTGGGATATATGAGAAAAAGAGGAAAGATGCTGTATGGAAAGAGATCTGCATATATCTTAGGCGTTTTCTCAAGGGGGGGGTAAAAATGTAACATGTATTGTGGATGTGGCAGCAGGTTATTGCAGCTTTATTAACCATATCTGTTGTAATTGCAAAAAATATGCGCTCGATGTGAACCCGGATGTCAGAAAATATGCAGGCAGGGATGTGGAAGTACTGGTAGACCAGGTGTGCCATTTAGGCAAGTATTTTGGGAAAGGAACCGTATCACTGTTTTTTATGAGCAATTTTTTGGAGCATTTGCCGAAGGACAGTATCAGCAGGCTGCTTGAGCTGGAATATTGTTTGCTGGAAAAGGGAGGGCAGGTGTGGATTTTGACACCGAATATACGATATGCCGGTGGAAAATACTGGGATTTTTACGACCATATTACGCCCATTACAGAAAAAGCATTAATGGAAGAGGCAGAGCTGATTGGGTATAAAATAAAAACATGCATACCAAGGTTTTTGCCATTTACAACGAAAAGCAGGTTCCCGCAGTCCCGGTGGATCGTACGTTTGTATTTACATCTGATGCCATTCAGCGGAAAACTGTTTGGAGAGCAAAGTTTTCTGGTTTTATCAAAACCATAATTTTGCAGCATGGAGGACGTGATTTATGCAGCAGGAAGGCAGAAATAAAAAGGCAGTATTTGGAATGGTTGTGCTTGTGTCTTTTTTCATACGGATCATCCATCTGGATCTTCCAATTGGAAATGATATGCACGCATTCAGGCAGACGCAGACAGCAATGGCTGTCCAAAACTATTTCAGGGATGGATGGAGCCTTTTTCACTATGAGACGCCATTGTTTGGCGCTCCATGGCAGGTGCTGATGGAATGCCCTATTTATCAAACTGTCGTGTATGTGTTTATGCGGGTATTCAGGCCGTCAAATATAGATTTTGGCTGTCGGGCAGTCAGCTTGCTGACATTTTATTTGAGTGCAGGTATGCTGAAAAAGGTGGCAGGCATGTTTGTAAAAGGAGATGCGCCGATATATGTATGCTGTGTATATTTATTAGCTGTATTTAATATATACTGGAGCCGGGCAGCAATGATTGATTATATGTCTGTCCTTTTTGCTTTAATTTATGTCTGGGGGCTGTATGGCTGGCTATTAGACGGAAAACGGAGTAAGTATTGTATAGGGCTGTTTTTTGGCTGTCTGGGATATCTTTTAAAGGCAACGACGATGTTTCCCTATGTTTATCTGCTTATGTTTTCTATTCCTTTGCTGCTGATCAGGGAAATACAGCAGCGGGAAGAGAAAATGAGTATATGCATCTATAGCTATTTGCAGAAAAATCGAAAACGCTTGCTGCTGCTTTTAGCAATCTGTATCATACCGGCTGTTGTGGGAGGCTTGTGGACCTCTTACGCAGACTATATAAAAAGCAGGTCTGAGTATACCGCATGGCTTTCTTCTGCAAATTTAAGCTCATGGAATTACGGTACATTTGCGCAGAAATGTGACATCAGCCAATGGCAGGCAATTACAGAGCGCCTATATGGCTTTTTTGGCGGCAGTATAATATTTTGTATACTTCTAGCAGGGGGAGGCATTGCCATATTCAGAAAACGGGAAATCTCTGCGCTGGTTTTTAGTTTTTTATCATGCATTCTGACGATATTTACATTATTTAATTTGTATTACGTACATGATTACTATTTGATGGCGGTTTCGCCGCTTGTATGTATGTTTATAGGAATCCTGCTGGCTGGAATCAAAGATTCGGTCTGGCAGGAAGGAAATACGGGAAAAATATGTTTTGGGATCTTATGTGCAGCTATGCTGTGCCTGCAAATAGAATACAACCAGCCATATATGGACGGCATGATACAAGGAAATAAGGAAACAAGCGCGCTTGCCGGATATATCCGCCAGGTTACAAAGGAAGATGAGCTGGTTGTAATCGAAGGAGAGGACTGGAGCCCGGTTACCTTGTATTATGCGCAGCGGAAAGGCTTTATGGTAAAAATGGCAGAGTGGCTATCAGATAGCAGGCTGTTTGCATTTTTGCAAAAAGATCATTATACAACGCTTGCCGCCCATTCCTTAGATACAGCAGGAATCTTTGCGCAGTATTATGATGTGGTAGTTCAGTATCCTGGCAGCCCGGATGGGTATGTATATAAATTTTATAATGGAGTAGAAGCACAAGAGATTGTAAGCAGAAGCAGGACATATGATTTGCAGGCGGATTGTGGGACAGATATGGCATTAGGCTGGGATGCTGATTATATGCAGATCCATTATGAGGATACGGGAATAAGCAGGCAGGTTGCAGTGGAGGTTACAGACAGGCAGGGAAATGTCATAGCAGGCAAGATCAATCTGCCAGCAGGATGCAGAGAAATTTACTATAAAATCAGCGAACTATGCGATGCTCCTGTAAAGGCTAGGATTTTGGCAGGCGAGGAGACGGTTCCGTAGTTGCTTTAGATAGGTGAGGATACGGTTTGGCTGTTGCATTGAAGTTCATAGAGCAACGTCTCAAAAATCCTGTTTGCAATTTGGATCTGGTTTTATAAAAGGCAATCAGATTATATTGTGAGTTGATGATGAGGGTGCGGTTGACAGTACATTTATGTTGCAGGTCATTGTTGATGGAATTATCCAGAATGAATTAGAAATACTGGTGAAAGATAAAATATAAAATAATATACCCCTGGATGGTTCTAGGGGTATATTTTAAGGAAATTATTATTTAAAAGGATATCATGATTGTCGATACCAATTAGATACGTTATAATATCAGTGTTGTCTTACTGATAGCTGGCAACAGGAGGAGGTTTTAACATGGAAATTGTACTCTCGTTTTGCCTATTGGCAGTATATCCATTCTGTTTTAGTATTCATAACTATTTTTTTACCACAGGTATCCATACTTCATATTGTGCATTTTGCGGGTCTGGATTTAGGTAAACTTCGACATCGGGAGCATTGCCATATTCGTATCCCGAAGCCGGCAGCCATTCTGTTACGATGCGCCGCTCCAATTCTTGGATAGACTCATTCGTACCCTCTCCAGAAAATATCGCCCATGTAGCTGCTGGCACGATATATTCTTCAAGGTCATTCTTTGCCTGTGAAGTAGATACCGCAATATAATACCTCCATGGCTCCGTATCATTACAAGTGCTGACACCAAGCACTCCCTTAGGCGGTGTGTCCATCATACTGATTAATCTCTGTAAGGTTCCATTCATGGATATTTCCTGCCACTTTGGGGGAATGACTGTAAAATTCTTTTCAATATCCTTGTGCAGAGGTACAGATACGCCTACAATACGGAATGTGTCTTTTGTTTCAATTCGATAATTCATTTCTTCCACTCCTTTGACTGTAATTTTAAACAAGATAGGTGGGAAGGATTTTACGGATACGCCCTCATTTTTTACAGCAGATGGGGCGATTCCATGAACAGACTGAAACGCTCTGTTAAATGCGGTGGGGGAATTATATCCGTATTTTCCTGCCACATCAATGATTTTCATGTTTTTGCCCTGTAAATCTACAGCGGCAAGCGACATTTTTCTCCTGCGGATATATTCAGATAAAGGAATCCCCGCCATATAAGCGAACATTCTCTGGAAATGATAAGAAGAACAACAGGCAATCAGCCCAAGCTGTTCATAATCAATTTCATCCGCCAAATGTTCCTCAATATAACCGATTGCATCATTTAATCGTTCAATCCATTCCATAACAAAAATCCTCCTGACAGCTTTTAGTATAAGTTATGATTCCGTTTTTTTCCTCTCAATCCCTGCACGAAAAAGAGAGGTTACATTTTCTAAGCTCCCCATGGTCTGATATTTCCAAGCCATCCCCGCTCAGCCCAATATTTTCCGTCAAGATATTGAGGGTCGTTTTTATGTAACGATTTTTGCATCATGCGGCAGAAAAGAAATTTTATCCTTGTAATTGCATTTACCCTTGAAGGTTTTTCGTAGTTGATGCTTGAAAGCTTTCTTCCTGTAAACACCGTGATTTTGGAAATGCCCCACCATGAAAGGCTGTGTTTTATGTCTTTTGCCGTAGACTTTGCTCCCGCGCCAAGACATTGCGAAATAATAACCGCCCGTTTTGTAAACATTTCAGGAGCTGGACGGTGTGGCATCCACAAATAAGCAAAATGGTCAAGCAATGCTTTCATAGAACCTGTTGTGTGCATCACATAAGCAGGAGATGTCATCACAATCAAATCAGATTCTAACAGCGACGCCGCAATTTTTTGTATGTATTCGGAGTCCTTGCATGTGTGTTCGCCTTTCAATGTACAGCTTACGCATCCCGAACAAAAAGACGGGCAGTCTTTCGGCAGATAAAATTCTGTGATTTCTGCTTTTTTTCTAAACCGCTCCAGAAATATTTCTTTCAGACGATAAGTTACACCGTGTTTTTCTGTTCCGTTTATTACTGTAATCTTCACAATCTATACCTCCAAAATATCGTGTAATATTGCCGTATGAAATGTTTTGCGTTCCTTTGGAGATGTCAAATCTATCCCATAGAGCTGCATAATTATTTTATGCCGCAAAAATGACTGTTGCATTACTGAAATCAAATAAAACGTTTTTCGTTCAAGCGTTTCCTTATCCCAATCGGGGCGGCAGGCGGACATAAGCGGAAGATACGCAAGATATGTTCTGTGCGTATTGTCATCTTCCTTCGGCATACGCATATCAGCAAGAATAGAGGTTTTCGCTACCGCATAATGCTCAAACAAAAATGTAAATGTCATGTTTCCAAGGTAATCAAGCTTTTCAAAGGCAGTAAGTTTTTCTGTTTTTTCCCGAATGGTACTAAAGTTATCAACGATACCATTCACGATACGTTCCACACACAATTCTATGAGTTTGTCTTTGTTTCCAAAATGGTAATTGACAAGCCCCAATCCTACATTTGCCTTTTTACATATCTCCCGTACCGTAATGCCAGTCATTTGTTCACCCTTTTCATTGATGAGATCTATCGTGGCTTGAATGATTATTTCTTTATTGTCCATAATGCCCTCCCTGAACAATGTTCAATCTGTATTATACTGAACGTTGTTCAAAAAGTCAATAGGTTTATACAAGTGTTTACAAAAGGGGATCGTTCTTTTTTAAACATTCCAAAATGGGTTCAATATATTTCTTGTCTGAAATATCGGGCTTCCGCCAACACAAAATGCATTCAGCTCCTGTTGCTTCTGCTATCCACTCAGCATATCGATTTGCAAAATTGATTTTCATTATGCATTTTTTGTCTGTTATAAATAGTCTTGTATGCATTTTACGGCTTTTTATGCAATCTGCATTACGTGCACAGTGCTCCCATGTTCTTTTAAAATCGAAATCATATCTTCTGTTTTCATCCAGACTGTCGCCGTATTGTCATTTGGATGCACGCCGATGATGCCGGGACCATCTAAAAAAGAATGGT
The DNA here is from genome assembly GCA_947178105.1 of uncultured Eubacterium sp. Classification (GTDB taxonomy): domain Bacteria; phylum Bacillota; class Clostridia; order Lachnospirales; family Lachnospiraceae; genus Eubacterium_J. The sequence goes on from CAMWXD010000035.1 coordinate 5,615, forward strand.
CTATATAAAGCTGCACTTTGTGCTCTGTATCATGCAGCAATCCGAAAGGAGTCACAGCCCCGGGCAGCAGTCCCAGGATCTTTAGTAAATCGTTTTCCGAAGCAAAAGAAAGGCGGCGTGTCTGATATTTGTGCTGGAATTCTTTCAGATTGATCTGTTTGTCGCCTTTGACGGTAAGCAGGTAATAATGCTGCTTTTTGTCATCGCGCACAAACAGGTTTTTTGCATCTGCCTGCGGATACGGAAAGGTAATTTCTGCAAGTTCTTTCATCGTATATACCGGTTGGTGCGCAGTCACTTCAAACCAGATGCCTTTTCTTTTTAAATAGTTGTATATTTTATTTTTATCCATGATCTCTATTTTATTTATTGTCGGTGTTTGTTCCTGCTTTGTATTTTTGCCATTGCTCATAGGTGTTTACTCCTGTTATGTATTTTTACATCACACGCCTTTTGGAACGGGACGGCTGATTGTGATTGTATCATAGAAGGCGAGGGATATTCAAGCAGTTTTGGCAGGAGTGCAGTTACAGGGAGCGTGCTTTTGATGCAGAAATGAATGGCTGATGCAGGATGTTTCTTAAAGATTGCATTCACAGCATGTTTATGGTAAGGTATTAAAAAGAAGCAGCAGCCTGCATGGGAAAGAAGGTGGAGTATGGCAGTGTACTTAAATACAGACGCAGCGTACAAGGATTTTCGGATGCTTCGCAGGGATAAATATTTTGTGGACAAATCCGGCATGATTGAGAAGGTGAACGAGCGGATTTTAACAAAAAACAGGTATTTGTGCATTACAAAGCCGCGCCGTTTTGGAAAAACATCGGTATTAAATATGCTGGGCGCGTATTATGGGAAGGCTTATGCTTCCGAAGAGTTGTTTAAGGGACTGGATATTGCAGGGAGCGGGCAGTATGCGGTGCATTTGAATCAATATTCGCTCATCCATATGAATATGAATCGGCTGCCGGAGGATGGCGACACGTATGCGGATTATTTGGCATTGATTCGGGAAACGCTGCGGGATGACCTGCTGGAAGCTTATCCAGGGCTCAAGCAGAAGAATTTTCGCAAGCTTTCAGACTTGCTGGCGGCTGCGGGGGAGGAATTTGTTTTTCTTATTGACGAATGGGACTATATTTTCAGCCATGACATGTACCAGGAGAACCAGAGTGACTATCTGGAGTTTTTCAGGGAGTTGTTAAAAGATAAGCCCTATGTGGCGCTTGCTTATATGACAGGGGTGCTGCCGATGAAAAAATACAGTATGGGTTCGGCGCTGAATATGTTTGACGAATATACGATGCTCAATGATTCTGTGTTTGACAGCTATTTTGGGTTTACGCAAAAAGAGGCTGAACAGCTTTGCAGCAGGCAGGCTGTAGTGAAAAAACAGGAGCTGGAGGAGTGGTATAACGGATATTTGACGGGCAGCGGAAATAAAATTTACAATCCTCGTTCGGTTGTACTGGCGCTTATGAACGGAACATGCCAAAGCTATTGGACAAGGACTGGCAGGATGGACGAGGTATTGTTTTTCCTGAAATATAATATCGCACAGGTACGGGATGATATTGTAAAAATGGTGAATCATATGCCTGTATTTGCAGATATTAAAAAAGAATATACAGCAGGGCAGCAAAGCCCGGCAAACAGGAAAGAGATCTATGCGGCAATGATTATCTATGGATTTCTGTCTTATTATGAGGGTGAGCTGAGAATTCCGGACAAAGAGCTTATGATCGAGTTTGAGAATGCGCTGGAGGACGATGATTTTGGAGATGTAGCGGAGCTTGTCAGAAATTCTGAGGAGGTGCTGCGGGCGACTTTGGCAAAGCAGGAGGAGGCTGTTGTATCGTATTTGCACAATATCCATAACAGTGAAATTCCAATCCTCCAATATAATGATGAAAACAGCCTTGCCTGTGTGGTAACACTTGCGTATCTTTCAGCAAGAGACAAGTATCGGATAGAACGCGAGGAAAAAAGCGGGAAAGGCTTTGCTGATTTTATTTTTTATCCAAAGAGGAGGCATCTGCCAGGAATGGTGATTGAGTTAAAGGCGGACGCTTCGCCGCAGGCGGCGCTTCGCCAGATTCGGGAGAGGGAATATACACAAAAGCTGCAAAAAGAAGCTGTAGGACGCATCCTTTTGGTAGGGATCAGCTATAATCCGGCAAAGAAGGAGCACAGGTGCAGGATTGAGGAGGCATAAGGAAGGATTATGATGCAAAGAAAGATTACGAAAACAATTCAAATCGGAAGCCGTGTCATCGGCGGAGGAAACCCGGTTTTAATCCAGTCTATGACAAATACAAGGACGGAGGACGTGGCGGCTACGGTTGCGCAGATTCAACAATTAGCCGCTGCGGGCTGCGAGGTGATCCGGTGCAGCGTTCCTACGATGGAGGCTGCAAAGGCTCTTTCTGAGATTAAAAAACAGGTGGAGATCCCGGTCGTGGCGGATATTCATTTTGATTACCGGCTGGCGGTTGCGGCGATCCAAAACGGAGCGGATAAAATACGGATTAATCCGGGGAATATTGGCGCCAAGGAGCGTGTGCAGGCTGTCGTGGACGCTGCGAAGGAACGGGGGATCCCGATCCGGGTCGGAGTCAACAGCGGGTCGCTGGAACAGGAGCTGGTGGAAAAGTATCATGGCGTGACGGCGGAGGGGCTTGTAGAGAGCGCGTTAGGGCAGGTCAAGCAGTTGGAAGGCATGGGCTATGACAATCTGGTGATCAGCATCAAGTCTTCGGATGTGCTGATGTGTGTGCGTGCCCATGAGCTGATTTCTGCGCAGACAGATTATCCGCTGCATGTGGGCATTACAGAGGCAGGCACGATTATTAGCGGCAATATCAAGTCGTCGATTGGGCTGGGCCTGATTTTGCACCAGGGGATCGGGGATACGATCCGGGTTTCTCTGACGGGAGACCCGCTGGAGGAAGTGAAGTCTGCAAAGCTGATCCTGCGTACGCTGGGGCTTCGAAAAGGCGGGATTGAAGTAGTCTCCTGCCCGACTTGCGGGCGGACAAAAATCGACCTGATCGGGCTTGCAAACGAGGTCGAAAATATGGTGGCGGACATTCCGCTTGACCTTAAGGTGGCTGTGATGGGATGTGTGGTCAACGGCCCGGGGGAAGCGAAGGAGGCAGATATCGGCATTGCCGGCGGATGCGGGGAAGGGCTTCTGATCCGGCGTGGGGAAATTGTGAAAAAGCTGCCGGAAGCAGAGCTTTTGCCGGCACTGCGGGAAGAACTGCTGCATTGGAAAGAATAAAGGATGCGAGGGATAAGCGGGTAATATGGAAAAAAATTTTTTTGAGGTGTTTCCTGTATTAAAAGTAAACGGAGAGATGCGCCAGCTATTGGCGGACACGCAGGTACAGCGTGTCGTGTCAAACCAGGAGCGCACAAGGCTTCGGGTCTATCTGCATGGATCGAGGCTGATTCAGAAGAAGCATATTTTCCAGTTGGAGCACAATATGAAAAACCAGTTGTTTCCAGAGCAGGAGCTTACGGTAAAGATTATTGAGCGTTACCAGCTTTCTGCGCAGTATACGCCGCAGACGCTGATGGATATTTATAAGGACAGTATTTTAGAAGAAATGAAGGCGTACAGCCTTTTGATATACAACCTGTTTCGCTGCGCGAGGATGGAGTTTGACAGCACAGACCATATGAAGCTGTATCTGGAGGATTCGATCGTGGCACAGGACCGGGCGGATGAGCTGTTGGAAATCCTGTACAAGGTCGTGCGTGACCGCTGCGGGCTGGAGCTTACGATCGAGCCGGTATTTGAGCCGAAAAAGGAGAACAGCCTGAAAAAAGAGAGCGACAAGCAGATTGCCTATGAGATTCGGCGGATTTTGGGAACAGAAGCAGCAGTGAATGCTCCAGGAGACGGCGGCTATGCAAATGGGCAGCCAGGAGACGGCAGCTATAAAAATGGCAAGCCGGCAGACGGCGGCTATGCAAGTGCAGCGAATGCGTCAGGCATAGGAGGGCAGCCAGCAGACGGCGCTTATGCAAATGCACGGGATGCAAACGGCAGGATGCAGGACAGCGGCTACGGGAATGCAGCGAATGCAGCGGGCAAGCCAGAAAAAGCTTTTGGAAAAAAAGCTGCGTCGTCAAGGACAGCGGGCAGGTTCGGCGGCGGGCGCAGGGATTATCCGCTGCGGCGTTCGGACAATCCAGACGTTATTTACGGCAGGGACTTTGACGACGATGCGGTGGCGATTGACCAGATCCAGGGCGAGATGGGAGAGATCGCGATACGTGGGCAGGTGCTTGCGGTGGATACGAGGGAGCTTAGAAGCGGCGAGAAAAGTATTGTCATTGTGACGCTTACCGATTTTACAGACTCGATTGTCATTAAGATTTTTACGAAAAACGAGCATCTGGAGGAGCTGCTTGACGGTGTGAAAAAGGGCGCGTTTTTAAAGATCAAGGGCGTGACGGCGTTTGACCGTTTTGACAGTGAGCTGACGCTTGGTTCGGTTGCAGGGATTAAGAAAATCCCGGATTTTGTAAAGCGGCGGATGGATACAAGCCCAAAGAAGCGGGTGGAGCTGCACTGCCATACAAAGATGAGCGATATGGACGGGATCTCGGATGTGGGGGATATTATCAAGCAGGCGGCCTCCTGGGGGCATAAGGCGCTCGCAATTACAGACCATGGGGCGATCCAGGCGTTTCCGATTGCCAACCATGCGATTCCCGGCGGGGCGGATTTTAAAATTATTTACGGCGTGGAGGCATATCTGGTCGATGATTTAAAGAATATCGTGTTTGAGCCGAAGGGGCAGAGCCTGATGGATTCGTATGTGGTGTTTGACTTAGAGACGACCGGGCTTAGCCCGAATGTCCATAAGATCATTGAGATCGGTGCGGTGAAGGTTGCAGGCGGAAAGATTGTGGACCGGTTTTCCAAGTTTGTCAATCCAAAAGTACCGCTGCCGTTTTCGATCGAGGAGCTTACAAAAATACGGGACGAGATGCTTGTAAACGAACCGGAGATTACGCAGATTTTGCCGGAATTTATGGAATTTTGCAAAGGGAGCGTCATGGTCGCGCACAATGCAGAGTTTGATATGGGATTTATCCAGAAAAACTGTGAAGCTATGGGGCTTGACTGTGCGTTTACGGTTGTGGATACGGTGTCTATGGCAAGGTACCTGCTGCCTGGATTAAACCGGTTTAAGCTCGATACCGTCGCAAAGGAGCTGCATATTTCTTTGAAAAACCACCATCGTGCCGTAGAAGATGCGGAGTGTACGGCAGAGATTTTTATAAAATTTATCACTATGCTGCAAAGCCGCGGCATTGATAACCTGGATACGCTGAATGAGCAGGGGAAGGCGACGCCGGGGCAGATCAGGAAGATGCCGACGTACCATGCGATTTTGCTTGCTACGAATGATTATGGGAGAGTTAATTTGTACCGGCTCGTATCGATGTCGCACCTTACGTATTTTAACAAGCGGCCAAGGATTCCAAAGAGCGAGCTGCTGCGTTACCGGGAAGGGCTGCTGCTTGGCTCGGCATGTGAAGCGGGGGAGCTGTACCAGGCAGTGCTGCTTGGCAGGCCGCAGACGGAGATTGCGCGGATTGTAAATTTTTATGACTATCTGGAAATACAGCCAAACGGCAACAATGCATTTATGATCCGGGAGGAGCGCTACCCGGTCAGCTCCGACGAGGATTTATGGGAAATCAATAAAAAGATCGTGCAGTTGGGCGAGGATTTTAAAAAGCCGGTCGTAGCGACGTGCGACGTGCATTTTTTAAATCCTGAGGATGCGGAATACCGCCGGATTATTATGGCGGGGCATGGGTTTAAGGATGCGGATGAACAGGCGCCGCTGTATTTACATACAACAGAGGAGATGCTGAAAGAATTTGATTATCTGGGCAGCAAAAAGGCGGAAGAAGTCGTGATTACCAATCCGAACCGGATTTGCGATATGTGTGAAAAGATCTCTCCGGTGCGGCCGGATAAAGCGCCTCCGGTTATTGAAAATTCAGACCAGATGCTTCGGGATATTTGCTACAACAAGGCGCATGAGATGTATGGGGACAACTTGCCGGATATTGTACACAAGCGGCTGGAGCGGGAATTGACGTCGATTATTTCCAACGGGTATGCGGTCATGTATATAATTGCGCAAAAACTCGTATGGAAATCGGTCGAGGACGGTTATCTCGTAGGCTCCAGGGGGTCGGTCGGGTCTTCGTTTGTAGCGACGATGGCGGGGATTACGGAGGTCAATCCATTAAGCCCGCACTATTACTGTGAATACTGCCATTTCAGCGATTTTGATTCGGACGAGGTAAAATCTTACAGCGGGCGCTCCGGCTGCGATATGCCTGACCGGGTATGCCCGGAATGCGGCAAGCCGTTAGTAAAGGCGGGGTTTGATATCCCGTTTGAGACGTTTTTGGGATTTAAAGGGAACAAAGAGCCGGATATTGACCTGAACTTTTCCGGTGATTACCAGAGCAAGGCGCATAAGTATACCGAGGTTATTTTCGGCGCCGGGCAGACGTTCCGTGCCGGGACGATCGGCACGCTGGCGGACAAGACGGCGTTTGGCTATGTCAAGCGCTATTACGAGGAGCGCAGCATCCATAAGCGCTTTTGTGAGATTAACCGGATCGTGCAGGGCTGTGTCGGCATCCGCCGTACGACCGGGCAGCATCCGGGTGGCATTGTCGTGCTCCCGATGGGAGAGGAGATCTATTCGTTTACACCGATCCAGCATCCGGCAAACGATATGGGGACGGATATTATTACGACGCATTTTGAATACCATTCCATCGACCACAACCTGTTAAAGCTGGACATTCTCGGGCACGATGATCCGACGATGATCCGTATGCTCGAAGACCTGACTGGGCTTCACGCGACAGAGATCCCGTTAGACGACCCGGCGGTCATGTCGATTTTTAAAAGTACGGATGCATTGGGAATCACGCCTGAGGATATTGGCGGCTGTACCGTAGGGTCTTTGGGGATCCCGGAGTTTGGTACAGAGTTTGTCATCCAGATGTTAATTGATACAAAGCCGCAGTCGTTTTCCGACCTGGTACGGATCTCGGGATTGTCCCACGGGACGGATGTGTGGCTTGGAAACGCGCAGACATTAATTGAAGAAGGCAAAGCGACGATCTCTACGGCGATCTGTACGAGAGATGATATTATGATTTATCTGATCGGGATGGGCCTTGAAAGCGAGCTTTCGTTTACCATTATGGAATCGGTGCGCAAGGGCAAAGGGTTAAAGGAAGACTGGATCAAGGCAATGAAGGAGCATGATGTCCCGGATTGGTATATCTGGTCGTGCCAGAAAATCAAATACATGTTTCCAAAGGCACATGCGGCGGCTTATGTCATGATGGCATGGCGCATTGCCTATTGTAAGGTGTTTTATCCGCTTGCGTACTATGCGGCATATTTTTCGATCCGGGCGACTTCGTTTAACTATGAGCTGATGTGCCAGGGGCGGGAAAAGCTGGAGTATTTTATGCGTGATTATGAAAAGCGCAAAGATTCGCTGACGAAAAAAGAGCTGGATACGATTAAGGATATGAAAATCGTGCAGGAAATGTATGCCAGGGGGTTCGAGTTTACCCCGATTGAATTGAATCTCGTAAAGGCGCGCCATTTCCAGATCATAGACGGAAAGCTGATGCCGGCGCTAAGCGCGATCGACGGGCTTGGAGAGAAGGCGGCGGACGGCGTAGTGGAAGCGGTCAAAGACGGGCCGTTTTTATCCAAGGACGATTTCAGGCAGCGTTCCAAGGTCAGCAAATCCGTCGCAGACCTGATGGGCGACCTCGGGATTTTGGGCGGGATTCCGGAATCGAACCAGATGTCGATTTTTGATTTTGCGTGACAAAATAGAAAACAGTTTTTTATCAGCCGCCACTATTATTAGTGGCGGCTATTTCATAAATCGCAAGGGACACAATAAAATTTATTATTCCTGCCTGTCTGTCAATGGCAGTTTTTGATATAACTTGCGTTCGATCAAGCTGCGTTCAAACGCAATTTCCTGTAAGACCGGCTCACAGTTTGCTTTTTTGGCGACTCTTTCCAGCCTGTCTAACAAATCTAACCGTTCAAAAAGATTTACATTGAGTTCTTTTTCACCTGGCATATAATCACCCCGCTTTTTTTGGCTGCCTGCTTTTATCATAACAGATCCCGGAAAAGGTGTAAAGCGAATGAATATAAAATCATAAAAATCCCCCTCTTAATTGTAACACCAAATAGGTTAACTCCTGTAAAAATATTTCAGTCTTGAAAATAGAAAAGAATTTGATATAATATACAGAAGGAAGTGAAGTATCATGAATCTAAAAATATATAATGATGTTGTAAGCGGAAACAGTGATAATAATATTAAGTTCAATGATTTTAGAAATCTGATTGTTGATCTTGGCTTTTCATTTAAGGGTCAAAAAGGTTCTCATGCTTCATATTATAATAAAACATGGGTTGTAAGGGAGGTTTTCACATGGCAGAGTATTCTATATTTATGCAGTATGATCCACAAGATAAAATATATGTTGCAAGCATTCCAGAATTGCAAGGATGTATGGCGCATGGAGAAACAAAGGAACAGGCGCTGAAAGAAATTGATATCGCTAAGGAACTATGGATTGAAACGGCTAGAGAGGATGGCTTGCCAATTCCAGAACCGCATCTGTTTAGTAATGTTGCAGTTTAGAATAGAAGAGGATGGAAAGTATAGTTCAGTGTTCTAAGATCCAGATGGTACAGAGATGGAACGGGGCTGTCGCACTAAGAATTGATTATACAAGATATCGTTTTGGTTTCAAATCAAATTCTACTATATCTTGTATATATTGTTCTTAGTGCGACAGCCCCTTTTTATCGATGAAAGGAGGCTCATATTGAAAAACAAAATTTAGAAATAGTTCATAGAATACGGCCTCAATAATACTTGAAATTTGCCCTTGAAAGTACTATGATAGATATGTATAAAATGCCCAAAACAAATGTCTGTGCAGATTTCCCTTTGGTGATATTGAATGAGAAAGAGCAGGGTAAACAGGATCAGTCAATGCCGAAAGCAGCCGGGGAAAGATGCGGACAGAAATATAAGGTGGACAGGATGAAAGACTTATTATTGATAAGAGACGAGATCGACCAGGTAGACCGACAGATTACGGAGCTGTATTTAAAGCGCATGGAGCTGACAAGCGAGGTGGCAGAATACAAGATCCAGACTGGGAAAAAGGTGTTTGACAAGGAGCGCGAGCGTGACAAGCTGGAAAAATTATCTGCGCTTGTGCCGGGCAGCTTTTTAAAGCATGGCATCCGGGAATTGTTTGAACATATTATGTCGATCAGCCGAAAGAGGCAGTACCAGCTTTTGACGGAACACGGCATGGAGGCGCCGAATGCGTTTACGCAGGTGGATGAGATCTGTGCGAAGAATAGCCGCATCGTCTTTCAGGGAGTAGAAGGGGCCTACGCCCATATCGCCATGAATGCGTATTTTGGCGGGGGTGAGGATACAGATGCTTTCAACAGCTTCCATGTAGAAAGCTGGCGGGAAGCGATGGAGGCGATCAGGAGCGGGCAGGCGGATTATGCGGTGCTTCCGATTGAAAATTCGACTGCCGGCGTGGTGGCGGAAAATTACGACCTTTTGATCGAGTATGACAATTACATTGTCGGAGAGCAGATTATACCGATCCGGCATTGCCTGCTTGGGCTGGAAAACGCGGAATTGTCGGATATTACAAGCGTCTATTCCCATCCGCAGGCGCTTGCCCAATGCAGCCGTTATTTGCAGGCGCATGAGGACTGGGACTGTGCGACTGAGAGCAATACAGCGGTCGCGGCGTGCAAAGTGAAAAAGTCTGGGAAAAAGCATAAGGCAGCGATTGCCAGTGAGCTGACGGCAAAGCTGTACGGCCTTAAAATATTGGAAGAGGGTATCCAGACGAGCGATGAGAATTCGACCAGGTTTATCATTGTCACGAACCGGAAAATATTTTTAAAAAACGCGTCTAAAATGAGTATCTGCCTGGAAGTAAAGCATCAGAGCGGTTCTTTGTATCATGCGCTATCGCATATTATTTATAATGACCTGAATATGAACTTTATACAGTCCAGGCCGCTGAATAAACAAGACGGCACAAACTGGCAGTACCGGTTTTTCATTGACTTTAAAGGGAACCTGAATGAAAGCGCCGTTTCCAATGCGCTGCGCGGGCTTTCGGAGGAATGTGAGAGTATGCGTGTGCTTGGGAATTATTAAAAGGAGATCAATTATGGCAATTACAACATTTGCAGCAATTTATATCGGCTCCTATGAAGTGAGCCTGAAAATTTTTGAGCTGTCCGGCAAAAAAAAGATCCGTGAGATCGACCATATCCGCACCAGGCTGGAGTTGGGCAGGGATACGTTCCATTCCGGCACGATCGGTTCCGACCTGGTCGATGAGCTGTGTGTGATACTGGCGGATTTTGCAAAAATCATGCAGGGCTATAAGGCAAAGGAATACCGCGCCTTTGCCGGGAATGTCGTCGGCGAGGCGAAAAACATGCTGTTTATTTTAGACCAGATCAAGACAAAGACCGGGTTGCAGGTGGCGACGTTAAGCAATTCGGAACGGCGGTTTTTGACATATAAAGGGGTCGCGGCAAGGCCGGGCTTTGACAAAATGACAAAAGACAGCGCGGCTGTGATCGATGTGGGCGGCGGCAGCCTGCAAATTACGCTGTTTATTAACGGAAGGGTAGTTACGACACAGCATCTGGCGATCGGTACGATGCGCCTGATGGAAATGCTTTCAGATATCGAGCACAATGTCCTGCATCTGGAAAACCAGTTGGAAGAGCTGGTGGACAAAGAGCTTGCCGTATTTTTGGCACAGTATATGCATCCGGGCGAAGCGATCAAAAATGTGGTGCTGATGGGGGATTATATCTCGGAGATTATGAGAAAGCTGAGCAAAGGCGGCGAGGATTTGAATGTCGTGGAGGCGCAGAAATTTATCGCTTTTTTAAAGAAGCTGGATAAAAAGAGCGTGGAAGAGATTTCGGAGGTGCTAAACCTGTCCAATGAAAAGGATATGCTGGTACTGCCGTCTGTGATTTTGTATGCGAAGCTGACCCAGGCGATGCACGCCCAGACGATCTGGTTCCCGAATGTGGATACGAGCGACGGCATTGCGTACGACTATGCGCAGTCCCAAAAGATCGTACACTCCACGCATGATTTTGAGGAGGATATTTTATCGGCGGCAAAAAATATGTCCATGCGCTATATGAGCTATTCCCAGCATATCGATGCGCTGACGGAGATGGCGTCTTTGTTGTTTGACGCGATGAAAAAAGTACACGGCATGGGCAAGCGGGAGCGGCTGCTGCTTAAGGTGGCGGCGATGCTGCACGACTGCGGAAAATATATCAGCCTTGCCAACAGTGCGATCTGCGCGTATCAGATTATCCGGGCGACGGAGATTATCGGCCTGACGCATTTGGAGCGTGAGATGGTGGCGAGCGTCGTATTGTACAATTCTTCTCCGCTTGACCCTTATGCGGAGCTTGCAGACCGTATGGACCAGCAAAGCTATCTGGTCGTTGCAAAGCTGGCGGCGATCCTTCGGGTAGCAAATGCCATGGACCGCAGCCACAGGCAGAAGTTTAAAAATGTCAAGGCAGTGTTAAAAAACAAGCAGCTTGTGATTACGATTGAGACGATGAGCGATATTGCGCTGGAAAAAGGGTTGTTGGCGGCAAAGGCAGACGCCTTTGAGTCTATTTTTGGATTAAAGCCTGTGATTAAAGAAAAACGGGTATATACATAGAAAGAGGGAGGATTTCATGGAAAAGACAACTGAATATGGAAAACCGGAGTATTTTGAAAACCGGGAGCTTAGCTGGATCAAGTTTAACAGGCGGGTATTAAATGAGGCAAGGGATAAGACGATCCCGCTGCTTGAGCGGTTAAAATTTATTAGTATCACATCTTCGAACCTGGATGAGTTTTTTATGGTCAGGGTTGCTTCTTTAAAGGATATGCTGCACGCAGGCGTGAAAAAAGCGGATATTGCGGGCATGGATGCGTTAAAGCAGTTGGAGCGGGTCAATGAGGACACAAGGGAACTGGTCAATTTGCAGTATTCTACCTACAACCGGTCTTTACTGCCACTGATGAACCAGGAAAACATTTATATTATAGATGCGTATGAAAAACTGACCGAGGAGCAGGCGGCGTTTGTAGACGATTATTTTGAAAATGAGGTATATCCGGTGCTGACGCCGATGGCAGTTGATGCAAGCCGCCCATTTCCGCTGATCCGCAACAAATCGCTGAACATCGCTGCGGTCATTGAGCATAAAGGGGCAGGCGGGCTGCTTGCGCATAAAGGGCAGGAGCCAGACAATGAGCAGGACGAAGAGCTGTTTATCGAAGGCGGCAGTACCCAGGCAGGACAGGCAGAAACGGTACCAGAAGGAAAAGAAAGCAAAGAGGCAGGAAAAGAAAGCGGAAAAGAAGGCAGCAAAAAAGACAAAAAGGACAAGAAGGGCAAAAAAGGAATCAAGCCGGAATTTGCTACCGTCCAGGTGCCAAGCGGTATGGCAAGGCTTGTCCCGGTTCCTTCCAAAAACCCGGAGGAAAAGGTCTTTATTTTACTAGAGCAGGTGATCGAAAAAAATATCGAAAAACTGTTTTTAAATTATAAGGTGCTGTGCGCCTATCCTTACCGGATTATGCGCAATGCGGATTTTTCCATCGATGAGGACGAAGCGCCTGACCTGTTAAAGGAGATCCAAAAGCAGCTCAAAAAGCGGCAGTGGGGCGAGGTCATCCGTCTGGAGGTCGAGGACGGCATTGACAAAAAGCTGCTGGAGTTTTTAAAGGATGAGCTGCATGTGGAAAACAAACAGGATATTTTCTATATTAACGGGCCGATTGATTTTACCTTTTTAATGAAGATGTACGGGCTGGAGGGCTGCGGGCACCTGCGCTATGAGCCGCATACGCCGCAGCTTGTGCCGGAGATCCTGCCTGGAGAAAATATTTTTGAAGCAATCCAGAAAGGGGATATCCTGCTGCATCATCCGTACCAGAGCTTTGGCCCTGTCGTTGAGCTGATCCGGCAGGCGGCGCTGGACGCGCAGGTACTGGCAATTAAAATGACACTGTACCGGGTCAGCGGCAATTCCCCGATTATCGCGTCGCTTGCCCAGGCGGCGGAAAACGGAAAGCAGGTTACGGTTCTGGTAGAGTTAAAAGCGCGTTTTGACGAGGAAAACAACATTGTCTGGGCGAAAAAATTAGAGCAGGCAGGCTGTCACGTGATCTATGGGATCGTCGGATTAAAGACGCACAGCAAGATCGCGCTTGTCGTGCGCAGGGAAGATGAGGGAATCCGCCGCTATGTGCACCTTGGCACCGGAAACTACAACGATTCCACGGCGAAACTGTATACGGACTGCGGGGTCTTGACCTGTTCTGAGGCAATCGGCGAGGATGCGACAGCGGTCTTTAACATGCTTTCTGGCTATTCCGAACCGCTTAGCTGGAATTCTCTTGCAGTAGCGCCAATCTGGCTGCGTAAAAAGTTTTTAAAGCTTGTGCGCCGGGAGACAAAAAATGCCAGAGAAGGAAAACAGGCGTATATCCGCGCAAAGATGAATTCGCTTTGCGACCAGGAGATGATTGAGGCGTTATACGAAGCGTCTGCCGCAGGCGTGCAGATCCAGCTTCTTGTGCGCGGGATTTGCTGCCTGCGTGCGGGAATCAAAGGGATCAGCGAAAATATCCAGGTACGTTCGATCGTCGGCAATTTCCTAGAGCACAGCCGGATTTTTGACTTTTGTAACGACGGCCGTGCCGAGGTCTATATGGGAAGCGCAGACTGGATGCCGCGCAACTTAGACCGCAGGGTGGAGATCGTATTTCCGGTTCTGGACGAAGCGCTGAAAAAGAAAGTGCTGCATATCCTGGATGTGGAGTTTGAAGATAATGTAAAGGCACATATCCTGCAAGAGGACGGTACTTATGAAAAGATCGACAAGCGCGGCAAAGTGCTGGTCAATTCACAGGAGATTTTCAGCAGAGAAGCAGAGCAGTTGGTGCCGAAACAGGATAAAGCTTATAAAGAACGGGTGTTTGTACCGGCAGAGCCAGGGATGTAAAAGGCTGCCCGTATCTTTCAATCGGAGGATTTTCATGTATCAGATTTTATTTTCAGACTTGGATGCGACGCTGTTAAACGACCAGAAGGAAATCGAGCCAGGGACAAAGGCGGCAATCAGCAAACTGCTGGAACGCGGGGCGTTTTTTGCCGTCTGCACCGGGCGGCCGCTTGCAAGCGCGCGGGCGGTGGCAAAGCAGTTTGGGCTGGATCAGAAGGGCTGCTATCTTGCAGCGTACAATGGTGGCGTGCTCTATGACCCGGCTAAGGATCAGGTTGTTTCCTACGCATCCATCCCAATCCCTGTCGTGCGCCGGATGTTTGCGCTTGCAGAGCGTGCCGGCCTGTATATCCATACCTACGACAGGCGGAATGATACGGTGTTAACTTACCGCAATGCCCCGGAGCTGGAGTATTATACAAAGCATACTAAGCTTGCGCCAAGAGTCGGCATGGATGTGCTGGAAACGCTTTGTGGGGAGCCGGCAAAACTGATTGTGGCAGGACTTTCCTGCCACGAACGGCTCGTCCGGTTTCAGGAGGAACAGGCAGGCTGGGCAGACGAGCATTTAAACAGCTTTTTTTCCTGTGAAGAGTATCTAGAATATTGTCCCGCAGGCATCTCCAAAGGCGCGGCAGTAAAAGCGCTGTGCGGCTATCTGGGCATCCCGGCGGAGGCATCGGTTGCCGCAGGGGACGAGCGAAATGATCTTGCGATGCTTACTGCTGCCGGCATTGGGGCTGCGCCGCGCAATGCGCATCCTGCGGCAAAGGAAGCTGCGGATTATCTGTGTGAAAAAGACCATAATGAAGGGGCAGTCGGGGAGATCATTGAGCGGTTTTTCTTATAAGGCTGTCGTAGTATACCTGGCAGTCATATAAAAGTAATAAAACAGGGCTGTCCCGGATCATAAGAGGCGTTATCCTCTGCCTGATCGGGACAGTCCTGTCTGCATATTTATCATGTTGTGTTTTGAAAGCTCATTTGTAAGCATACTCTCTTCGCTTTTCAAAGTGATAAAAGGCTGCGCCGTCTTTTGTATATCCATTTGCCGTGTAGGAGATTTCGTTTTGTGTGTCAGCACAGGCTTCCTGCAAGAGCATGTCAAAACTTTTGGGTTGTTTTTTCTCACGCTGCTTCTGGTCTTTGCGCTTGGAAGCAGTATCGTGAAGGCTTGTTACAAAAATCACGTTTTCAATCTTAAATAAAGGATTAACATTTGCTGCTTTACTCCCCTCCCTGGTTGTAAATTTAGACAGTTACAACATCCTGCGCATGATGTCCGAGACACTTAGGAACTGCCGTAAGGCAGGTCCTTGCAAAATCCGTTTTTCAGTGCTCTTATCATTAATATCGGCTTCTTTGCGGATTTCTTAAGGCTTTTTTTGAAAAATAAAAAACTGCCTTTTTGTGCAGATAAGGCTTAAATAAAACTGCCTTTTTGTGCAGATAAGGCTTAAATAAAACTGCTTTTTTGTGCAGATAAGGATTGAATAAAACTGCCTTTTATGTATATAATAAATGGAGAAGGAGGGGATTTATGAAACGAAAAATTTATCAGCGATTAATCGAATGGAAAGAAAAAGACCAAGGGAGCTGTGCGCTTTTGCTGGATGGTGCCAGGCGTGTGGGGAAAAGCTATATCGCGGAGCAATTTGGGAAGAACGAATATAAAAGTTATTTAATGATCGATTTTGCTCATTTGCCGAAAGAAATCCGCGACGTATTTGAACACGATATTGATGATTTTGATCTGTTTTTTCAAAAATTATCTGTATACTACAGGAAAACGTTGTATAAGAGAGAATCTCTGATTATTTTCGACGAGGTGCAGAGGTTTCCTCCTGCCAGGGAATTGATCAAGTATCTGGTATCTGATGGCAGGTTTGATTATTTGGAGACGGGATCGTTGATTTCACTGCGAATGAACATTGAGGATATTGTGATTCCGTCAGAGGAGGAACATATAGAAATGTTTCCTATGGATTTTGAAGAGTTTTTGTGGGCATTAGGAGATGAAACGACGGTTCCGTTTCTGAGAGATTGTTTTCATAAGGCTGTTCCGTTAGGGCAGGCTATGCATAAAAGGGTTATGAACGATTTTCGTAAATACATGTTGGTCGGGGGAATGCCGCAGGCAGTCGAGGCTTATGTGAAGACGAAAAGTTTTGAAGCGGTTGACAGGATTAAGAAGCGTATTTTGATATTGTACAGGGAGGATATTACAAAATTTGCAAAAGGATATGAAGCAAGAGTACTTGCGATTTTTGATCAAATGCCGTCACAGCTTTCTAAAATCGAGAAAAAGTATAAGCTGTCGGGGATTAAAAAAGGAGCAAGATACCGAGATTATGAAAATGCGTTTATGTGGCTTACAGAAGCAATGGTTGTCAATAATTGTTATAATGCGACGGACCCGACCGTAGGATTGTCTATGAGTCAGGAACATATGACGCGAAAATGTTATATGGGGGATACTGGGCTCTTGGTTACACATTCGTTTATGGATGATGCTTTTATGGATAATGAGCTATACAGGGATATTTTATTTGATAAACTGCATGTGAATGAAGGCATGATAATGGAAAATATTGTGGCGCAGCAGCTTAGGGCAGGTGGGCATAAGCTGTATTTTTATTCCAGGTCAGATTCTAATAATCGGGAAAACAATATGGAAATCGATTTTTTAATTCGCAAAAAAAGAAAAATATGTCCGGTTGAAGTCAAATCGGGGGGATATCGAAAACATTCTTCTCTGGATAAATTCAGGAATAGATTTGGCGGGAAAATCGGCCAGCCGTTTATCCTTTATACAAAAGACCTGCTTATCAAAGACGGTGTGATGCATCTTCCAATTTATATGGCGATGTTTTTGTAGAAGCACTGGAGTATCTGTAAGGAAATCTGTCTCACGGGAAATGATGGTTTTTGGAGAGCAGAGTTTTTTGATATTCAGAAAATAGGGGTGCGCGGCTGGTAAGGCTGGCACCCTGATTCTTTAGCGCTATGCGGTTTTGGCACTATTCTTTGATCTTGTCTAATTCGGTAAGATTGACACCTGCTATATTAAGGAAACTCTTTAAATATACATATTCGTCTTTTAATTTTGCGTATGTTTTTGTAGAATTCTCTTCTTTTGCCAACAACATATACTCCTGTATTTTTTTAAAGTCTTCCATTGCCTTTTGTGTAATTTCTAAGTTTGTATTTGGCATACGATCACCTCCAAGGTTATAAAAACAAACGTTTGCATGTTTTTAGTATATCATAATCATAGTACAAAGTCTATGATAATTTAGGAAACCATCCTAATTAGAGCGGCTCTAGAGCATGTTTGAAAAATACAGCTTGACATCCCTCACGCATTATTCCAAAATAGATACATATATTTTTTATATTACTATTTATGCCGCCAATTCAAGTGCGGCGGAATGGAGATTTTTATGACGATCGAACAAATTACAGAACAGTTGGAGTATGAGCTGCTTGCTGCTGGCATGGGCAAGGAAGTGACTGCGCTTGTTTACGATTCCAGGAAGCTTGAGCCGGGATGCATGTTTGTGTGCATCAGGGGCGCGAACTTTGACGGGCATGATTTTGCAGAGGAAGCGGCAAAAAAGCAGGCGGCAGCCATTGTTGTGCAGCAGGATGTACAAATCCCGCAGGGGCCTGCTGTGCTAAAGGTTGCCGATACAAGGCTGGCACTGGCGAAGCTGTCAGCGGCGTGGTTTTGCCATCCGGCGCGTGAACTAAAGACGATTGGCGTTACCGGGACAAAAGGCAAGACGACGACGACTTATATGATCAAATCGATCCTGGAAAGCGCCGGGCATAAGGTTGGCATGATCGGCACGATAGAGACAGTGATCGGAGAAGAACATATTCCGGCAGCGAATACGACGCCGGAATCTTACCTTGTGCAGCAGTATTTCCGCAGGATGGTGGACGCAGGCTGTGATACGTGCGTGATGGAGGTGTCCTCCCAGGGGCTTAAGATGCACCGTGTCGGCGGTTTTGTATTTGACATCGGCATCTTTACCAATCTGGAGCCTGACCATATCGGGCCGAACGAACATGCTTCCTTTGAGGAATACCTTGCCTGCAAGGGAATGCTGTTTCGCCAGTGCAAAACAGGGATTATCAATATCGACGACGCACATGCGTACGAGGTAATCAAAGGGCATACATGCAGCATAGAAACATATGGCATATCAAAACAGGCGGATCTTTTGGCGCAGGATATCCGGCTTGTAAAAAGCCCTGGATGCCTTGGCGTAGCTTATCATGCGGGCGGGCTGTGCGAGATGGATGTCGAGGTAGACGTGCCGGGGACGTTCAGCGTCTACAATTCCCTGACCGCTGTTGCGGTATGCAGGCATTTTGGCATACCGGAGGAAAATATGAAAAAAGCACTGAAAAAAGCCAGGGTAAAGGGGCGTATCGAGATGGTAAAGGTGTCGGATGACTTTACGCTTATGATTGATTATGCCCATAATGCAATGAGCCTTAAGAGCCTTTTGACGACTCTTCGGGAGTATGAGCCGGGACGGCTTGTCTGCCTGTTTGGATGCGGCGGCAACCGCAGCAGGCTGCGCCGCTATGAGATGGGGGAGGTGTCCGGCAACCTTGCCGACCTTACGATTATTACGTCAGATAATCCAAGGTATGAAAAGCCGCAGGCGATTATCGACGATATTAAACAGGGAATTGCAAAGACAAACGGGGAATATGTCGAAATCATTGACCGGAAAGAAGCGATCCGGTATGCGATTACACATGGCAGGCAAGGGGACGTGATTGTGCTGGCAGGCAAAGGGCATGAGGATTACCAGGAGATCGAGGGAAAAAAATACCCGATGGATGAGCGGGAGCTGATCGCGGATATACTGGCGGAGCTTAGTTAAATGTTGTATGCAAATATAATTGTAGATATTTCACATGAAAAACTGGATAAGACGTTCCAGTATCTTGTGCCGGAGCAGCTTGAGGGCGAGCTGGCGGAGGGGATGCGCGTCGCCGTGCCGTTTGGCAGCCGCAGGATCACCGGGTATGTCGTCGCGCTGACCGATACGCCGGAATATGACGTCGCAAAGCTAAAGCCGATCCTTTCGATCGAAAAAGGGGCGGTCGCCATCGAGTCGGAGCTGATCGCCCTTGCCGCATGGATGCATAAAAACTGCGGCGGTACGATGAACCAGGCGTTAAAAACCGTGCTGCCGGTAAAGCGCAGGGAGCGCCAGAAGGAAAAAAAGCAGGTTGTGCTGCGCGCCGCGCAAAACGAAGCGCAGAGCCTGTATGCAGAATGTGTGCGCAAGCATCGTTCGGCGCAGGCAAAGCTGCTGGCGCAGTTGCTGGAATGTTCCCCGCAGCCGTTTTTGCACCTGACAAAGGATCTTGGCATTTCTTCCGCAGTGATCCGCAACCTGGAGGAAAAAGGCATTGTTGCGATAGAGCGGGAGTTGTATTACCGTAACCCGGTATCCCGGATTTCTGAGCAAGGCTATGAGATCCAGCTCAATGAAATCCAAAAAAACGTCGTGCGTGAAGTGACGGCGGAGTTTGACGCAGGCAGGCAGCATACGTATCTGCTCCATGGAGTGACCGGCAGCGGCAAGACGGAGGTCTATATGGAGCTGATTGCGCACGCGGCTGCAAAGGGGATGCAGTGCATTATGCTGATCCCTGAGATCGCGCTGACGTTTCAGACAGTGCGCCGTTTTTACGAGCGGTTCGGCGACCGGGTGTCGATCCTGCATTCCAGGCTGTCGCCGGGAGAGCGGTCAGACCAGTTGGAACGGGCGAAAAACGGCGAGATTGATATTATGATCGGGCCAAGGTCTGCGCTGTTCACACCGTTTTCAAAACTGGGGTTTATTATGATTGATGAGGAGCATGAAAGCAGCTACAAGAGCGAGACGGTGCCAAAATACCATGCAAGGGACGCCGCGATTGCAAGGGCAAGGCTGGCAGGCGCAAGCGTTGTGCTTGGGTCTGCAACGCCTTCCGTGGACAGCTATTATCGTGCCGCAACTGGGGAGTACCGCCTGCTTTCGATGCAGCAGCGGGCACAGGCAGCGGCGCTTGCAGACTGTGAGGTCGTAGACCTACGCGCAGAGCTTCGGGCAGGCAACCGGTCGATTTTAAGCCTGAGGCTGCAAGAGCTGATCGAAGACCGCCTGGCAAAAAAGCAGCAGGTCATGCTGTTTTTAAACCGCAGGGGCATGGCAGGGTTTGTCTCCTGCCGCGCCTGCGGCAGTGTGCTGCAATGCCCCCATTGCGATGTATCGTTAAGCCAGCATAAAAACGGCAGGCTTGTCTGCCATTACTGCGGGTATGAGACGCAGATGGTGACGCAGTGCCCTTCGTGCGGTTCGCGCTTTATCGGGGGATTTAAGGCTGGCACGCAAAAGATCCAGGAAGTTACGGCGCAGCGGTTTCCCGGCGCACGTATTCTGCGTATGGATTATGATACGACGCGTTCCAAGGATTCTTATGAAAAAATCTTGTCGGCATTTGCCAGGCATGAGGCGGATATCCTGGTCGGGACGCAGATGATCGTCAAAGGGCATGATTTTCCAAATGTCACGCTGGTCGGGGTGCTTGCGGCAGACCTGTCTTTAAATATCAGCGACTACCGCGCTTCGGAGCGGACGTTCCAGCTTGTGACGCAGGCTGCGGGGCGAGCCGGGCGCGGGCAGGAGCCCGGGCGAGCCGTAATACAGACTTACCAGCCAGACCATTTTAGTATCCGGGCGGCAAAGGAACAGGACTACCTGGCGTTTTACGAAGAAGAAGCCTTATACCGCAGGCTGATGCAGTATCCGCCTGTCTGGAATATGCTGCATATCGCTGCGGCGTCTGCACGCCAGGAAGATGCCGCTTCCTGTATGGAGCAGGTCGCGGCATGGATACAGGGAGAGCTTCAAAAGCCCGGTGCGGACGGCGTCTGGAAACAGCTAAAGGTCATCGGCCCGGCTGACCCGCCCGTTGCGAAGGTCAATGATATTTACAGGCGGGTGCTGTATATGAAGCATCCGCAGATGCAGATTTTGGTAAAAGTGAAAGATTTTTTGGAAAAACGGCTGCGAGATTTGACAGAATCAAAAAAAGTCAGCGTACAGTTTGACTTTAACCCGATGAACGGTTAATATAAGAAGGAATACGAAAATTTTGAGGAGGAACCGACAGAAAATGGCAATCAGACAGATCCGGGTGGCGGGAGACCCGATATTGAACAAGGTATGTAAGCAGGTAAAAGAAATGACGCCGAATATGCAGACACTGATCGAGGATATGCTTGATACGATGTATGAGGCAAACGGCGTAGGGCTGGCAGCGCCGCAGGTAGGCGTTTTAAGGAGGATCGCGGTCATCGATATCGGCGATGGGCCGATTGTGCTGGTCAACCCGCAGATCCTGGAAGAGGAAGGCGAGCAGACCGGGGACGAGGCATGTTTGAGCCTTCCGGGAAAAGCAGGAGAGGTAAAGCGCCCGAACCGTGTCGTCGTACAGGCGTTTGACAAAGATATGACAGAGTATGAGATTGAAGGCGAAGAGCTGTTAGCGCGCGCTCTCTGCCATGAGATCGAGCATCTGGACGGACATATGTATATGGAGCATGTGATCGGAGATATCCACGATGCCGTGATGGATGATGAATAGTGGGCGGCAGGGCATAAAAAATACAGGAAATACAAAGTATATATAGTGGGAAGGTGCAGGTGAAATGGGATGAAAATGATATTTATGGGGACGCCGGATTTTGCGGTGCCGATATTAAAAGCGCTTGTCCAGGCAGGGCATGAGGTGGTGCTGGCAGTTACCCAGCCGGATAAGCCAAAGGGCAGGGGAAAGGCGGTGCAGTTTTCCGCGGTAAAGACAGCCGCGATGGAGCAAGGCATTGCGCTGTACCAGCCAAAGCGGATCAAAGAGCCGGAATGTGTCGCGCATCTTGGCACATATGATGCAGAGCTGTTTGTCGTGGCTGCGTTTGGGCAGATTCTTTCCAAAGAAATACTGGAAATGCCAAAATACGGCTGTATCAATGTCCATGCGTCCCTGCTTCCAAAATACCGGGGCGCTTCGCCGATCCAGTGGGCGGTCATAAACGGGGAGCAGGTGACGGGAGTGACGATCCAGCAGATGGACATTGGCGTTGATACCGGAGAGATCCTGGAAAAGCTGGAAGTCCCATTGGCACCGGATGAAACCGGGGGCAGCTTATTCGAAAAACTGGCGCAGGCAGGCGCGAAGCTGTGCGTGCAGACGGTCGAGCGCATACAGGACGGCACAGTTACGCGTACGAAGCAGGATGATGCACGTTCTACCAGGGTCGGCATGATAAAAAAGGAAATGGGCAACATTGACTGGACATTGCCGGCCGAACGTATTGAACGGCTGGTTCGCGGGCTGGATCCGTGGCCGAGCGCCTACACGTTCCTGGACGGAAAGACATTTAAGATCTGGAAGGCAAAGGTGCTTGCAGGCGGGGACAGCACGCAGGCAGGAAAGGTCATAAAGGCGGACAAACAGCACCTTGTCATACAGACAGGAGACGGGCAGCTTTCACTGCTGGAGGTACAGTTGGAAGGCAAAAAGCGGATGCAGGCGGATGCGTTTCTGCGCGGGTATCCGCTGGAGGCAGGAAAGAGCCTGTTACAACAGTAAGAAAGCCAGTCATATGACAAGCATACAGTTCTTTAGAAAAATAAGGAGGGATAGATATGCCGTTTGGATATCGGTATGGGTACTATTTTGACCCTACGTATATACTCGTTTTAGCCGGGGCGCTGATTTCGATTGTTGCTTCCATGCGGGTAAAAACGACGTTCAACAAATATGCCAAAGTGCGCAGCAGGACAAATATGACCGGCGCACAGGCAGCGCAGCGCGTATTAAACAGCGCGGGCATTTACGATGTCAGGATCCAGCATGTGGCAGGGAACCTGACAGACCATTACAATCCGAAAAACAAGACGCTGAACCTTTCGGATGCAGTGTACGGCTCTACTTCGGTAGCCGCTGTCGGCGTCGCGGCACATGAATGCGGACATGCGATCCAGCATCAGCAGGGCTATTCGCCGCTCAATATCCGAAGCGCCCTTGTGCCGGTGGCAAATTTTGGGTCTGCGGCTGCGTGGCCGCTGATTATCCTTGGGGTGGTGTTGGGCGGCGCAGGCAGTATGGCATGTAAGATCGGCATTGTACTTTTTTCAGCCGCCGTACTGTTCCAGATCGTTACGCTTCCGGTAGAGTTTAACGCTTCTGCCCGCGCAGTGCGTATTCTGGGCGATACCGGCATTTTAAGCGAACAGGAGCTTCCTTATACGAAAAAAGTATTAAAAGCCGCGGCGCTTACGTATGTTGCGGCGGCAGCGGCGGCTATTTTGCAACTGCTGCGCCTGCTGCTGTTATTTGGCGGAAGAGACAATGATTAAAGCATAGGTTGGCAGATGTTGGAGGGAAAGATGGCGGATACGGCACGCACCAGGGAGCTGGTGCTCGATATTTTACAAAACATTACAAAACAGGGCGAATACAGCCATATCGCTGTTGCGGGCGTGCTCGGCAAATACCAGTACCTGGATAAAAAAGACCGTGCGTTCATCACGCGTATCGTGGAAGGCACGCTGGAAAACCGGATACAGATTGACGATATTATTGGACGGTTTTCCAGCGTGCCAGTCCATAAAATGAAGCCGGTAATCCTGTGCATTTTGCGGATGGGCGTGTATCAGATCCGGTTTATGGATGCGGTGCCGGACGCCGCCGCCTGCAACGAGTCTGTACGGCTGGCAAAGAAAAAAGGCTTCCGCAGCCTGAGCGGCTTTGTCAACGGCGTGCTGCGCCAGATCAGCCGCAATAAAATGCAGATCAGCCAGGCTTATCAAAGCAGGCAGGCTTACCAGGCTTATCAGGACAGCCAGGCAGGCGCAGATAGCCGCAAGCAGCGGGACAGCCAGGCAGGCGCAGGCTCCGTGCAGGAGCTGGTGCGGTATTTGTCTGTCCGTTATTCGATCCCGGAGTGGATGATACAGATGTGGAAGGAGGAGCTTTGCCTGGACTGGGAGCGGCATGAGGATGTGCAGTCTATGGAGCGGCTGCTGGAAGCCTTTTTAACGCCTGCGCCTGTGACGGTTCGGGTAAACACCGGCGTTTGTACGAAAGAGGAGCTGATAAAGAGGCTGGAAGCGGAAGGGGTTGCGGCGCAGTGCTGCAAGGAGGTTCCGCAAGCTTTGCGCATTACGGGGTATGACCATATCGGGGCGCTTTCCAGCTTTCAGGAAGGGCTGTTTTACGTACAGGACTTAAGCTCTATGCTTGCCGCGCAGGCTGCGGATCCAAAGGAAGGCGATTTTGTGCTGGATGTCTGCGCGGCGCCTGGCGGCAAAGCGATACATACTGCACTTTTGCTGCACGGCACCGGCAATGTGCTCGCACGGGACGTAACAGAGCATAAGGTAAGCCTGCTTTTGGAAAATATCAGGCGCTGTGGAATTTCAAATATGCAGGCACAGGTATGGGATGCAAGAGTACCGGATCCTTCGCTTGCAGGAAAAGCAGATATCGTCATTGCAGACGTGCCGTGCTCCGGCCTTGGCGTTATGCGCAGAAAAAAAGATATCCGGTACAATATGACGCCAGAGAAAATCAAGGAACTGGTTTTGCTGCAGCAGGAGATCCTGTCTGTCGTGCAGCAGTATGTAAAGCCTGGCGGCAGGCTTATTTACAGCACTTGCACGATCAGCAGGCAGGAAAACGAAGGAAATGCGCAGTGGTTTGCCAAAAACCATACGGATTTTCAACTGCTGGCAGACAGGCAGATCCTGCCGCAGGCAGAAGGAGGCGACGGGTTTTATATCGCGGAATTTAAAAAGGCGCCGGACATCCGTTCTATGACACATCAGCAGCTTTCTGCATTTTTGGATTCCCTTGGTGAAAAACCATATCGTGAAAAGCAGGTCTTTTCCTGGCTGCATCAAAAATGCGCCGCTGATTTTGACGAGATGACAGACCTTTCCAGGGAGCTGCGCGATAAACTGAAACAGACGGCGCGCCTTACGGTATTGAAAACGGCGGAAATGCAGGAATCCAGGCAGGACGGCACAAGGAAGTACCTGTTTGCGCTGCCGGATGGAAACATGGTTGAAAGCGTGCTGATGAGGTACAGGCATGGAAATGCCGTTTGCATTTCTTCCCAGGCAGGCTGCCGCATGGCGTGCAGGTTCTGCGCTTCGGCAATCGGCGGGCTTGTACGGAACTTAGAGCCTTCGGAGATGCTTGAGCAGGTGTACCGCATCCATATGGATATCGGCGAAAGGATCTCAAATGTAGTCGTCATGGGTACCGGCGAGCCTTTGGATAATTATGAAAACCTGCTGCGGTTTATTGAGCTGCTGTCTGCAAAGGACGGTATGCAAATCAGCCAGCGCAGCCTGACAGTCTCTACATGCGGCATTGTGCCAAAGATCTATGCGCTTGCAGAGAAAAAGCTTCAAATTACGCTGGCGCTGTCGCTACATGCGCCGACGCAGGAAAAAAGGCTGTCGCTGATGCCGGTTGCAGCACAGTATGAGCTTTCAGAAGTCATAAAGGCATGTGATCGTTATTTTAAAAAGACGGGCAGGCGGATGACGTATGAATACAGCCTGATGCACGACGTGAACGATACCCCGGAGGATGCAGCGCAGCTAAGCAGGCTCCTGGCAGGGAAAAACTGCCATGTAAACCTGATCCCCGTCAATCCTGTCAGGGAGCGGCATTTTGTACAGCCAGACGAAAATACGACGCTGGCTTTTAAAAATAAACTTGAAAAAAATAAAATAAATGTTACTATAAGAAGAGAGCTGGGCCGCGATATCGACGGCGCATGTGGGCAATTACGAAAGAAGTATCAGGCGAAACAGGCGGAAACTGTGTGAAAGGCAGGCGAGTGAGATGAAGGCATTTTCCATAACAGATGTAGGAAGACGTCGCGAAATGAATCAGGATTATATTTATGCGTCCGAGACTCCGGTTGGAAATCTTCCGAATCTTTTTATCGTTGCAGACGGGATGGGCGGTCATAATGCAGGGGATTTTGCTTCCCGGTATACGGTGGAGCATGTGGTAAAGGCAGTTGCAGACAGCGGCTTGTCCGGGCCGATTTCTCTGCTTGGGACAGCGCTTCGCCAGGCAAATGCAGGGCTTTTGGCACTGGCAGCCGAAAACCCGCAGCTTCATGGAATGGGGACTACATTTGTAGCTGCAACGATCACAAAAGACTGCCTGTATGTCGCAAATGTAGGGGACAGCCGGCTGTATAAGATCAACCAGGATATTATACAGGTCACGAGAGACCATTCGCTCGTACAGGAGATGGTGCGTATGGGTGAGATGAACCAGGTTCAGGCAAGGTTCCATCCGGATAAAAATATTATTACGAGGGCAGTAGGCGCGTTAAAAGACATCGAGGCAGATTTTTTTGAGGTGAACGTAACGCCGGGCGACCGGATTTTACTATGCTCCGACGGGCTGACCAATATGCTGGAAGATGGAGAGATCCTTCAGATCCTGGCAAGCCAGCCTGGTCTTATGCGGGGCGCCAGGCAGCTTGTGGAGGCAGCCAATCAAAACGGCGGGAAAGATAATATCTCAGTGATTATCATAGACCCGTTTGCTGATGAGGTGAAAGAATGTTAGAAGAAGGGAAATTTGTAGCAGACCGGTATGAAATACTCGCCGTGGTCGGCGCAGGCGGCATGTCGGACGTATACAAGGCAAAAGACCATGTACTGGGCAGGTTTGTAGCGATCAAGGTGCTCAAGCAGGAGTTTGCCGAGGATGTAAATTTTGTCACAAAGTTTCGGACGGAGGCGCAGTCAGCAGCCGGGCTGGAGCATCCGAATATTGTAAATATCTATGATGTCGGGAGCGAAGAGGGCTTTCATTATATCGTCATGGAGTATGTGGAAGGCATTACGCTCAAGGCCTATATTGAAAAAAAGCGCCAGTTGTCCTATAAGGAAACGATCAGCATTGCGATCCAGGTAGGGCGCGGCATTGAGGCAGCGCATAATAAAAATATCGTGCACCGCGATATCAAGCCGCAGAATATTATGATCTCGACCGAAGGAAAAGTAAAGGTCACGGATTTTGGCATCGCGCGGGCGGCAACGAACAATACGATCCATTCGGATGTGATGGGCTCTGTGCATTATTCTTCGCCGGAGCAGGCGCGCAATGGCTTTGTAGACGGCAAGAGCGATATTTATTCGCTCGGCATCGTGATGTATGAGATGGTGACCGGGCGGGTGCCGTTTGACGGCGATACGACGGTAGCAATCGCGATCCAGCATTTGCAGGAGGAAATGGAGTCTCCGCGCAGTTTTGTGCCGGATTTGCCAATCAGCCTGGAAAAGATTATTTTAAAATGTACGCAGAAAAGCGCCGACCGCAGGTATGCTTCGATGGGCGAGCTGTTAGAGGACTTAAGACATGCGCTTGTAAGCCCGGATGAGGATTTTGTCGTGTTTTCCCCTGCGTTTATCCAGGATAAGACGCGCATGATCTCTGAGGCTGAGGTGAACCAGATCCGGGAAGAAACCGCAGGCGTTCCTATCAGCCAGCGGGAAATGATGCAGGAGCCTCGCCGCCCTCTGCGGGACGAAGAGGATGAGGACGAAGAGGAAGGCGGATTTTTAAATCCAAAAATGGAAAAAGCAATGACGATCATGGGCATCGTTGCTGCCATTATTATCCTTTTGATTGTCGTATACCTTGCCGCAAGCATGTTTGGCAGCTTTAAACTGCCGTTTGGAGGAAAAGGCGGCGACACGCAGGAAGAGGTCAGCTTCCCTGATATCGAGCCGTCGGAGGCGGAGGATGATACCGGCGCACAGGATGATACCGATACGGAAGCAGAGGAAAAGGTAAAGATGGTAAGCCTGCTTGGAAAAGAGCTGGACGAAGCACGCAGCGAGTTAAAAGAAATGGGCTTAGAGCTGCGCAGGCTTGGAACGAAGGCTTCGGACGAATATGAGGAAGGGCAGATTGTAGAACAGGATATTGAGGAAGGCAAGAGCGTCGCAAAGGGTACGGTCATCCAGGTCACAGTCAGCAGCGGCCCGGCAGATTTTGAGATGATTAAGGTAACGGGCAACCCGGCAGCGACAGCCAGGGATATGCTTACTGCGCGCGGGCTGGAGGTCAATCCGGAGTCCAGGTACGAATATAACGAGCTGCCGGAAGGCACAGTCATCCGCCAGTCGCCGGAAGCAGGCGCAAGGGTGAAAAAGGGGGATGTCGTTACGCTTACAATCAGCAAGGGCATCGAACAGGTACAGGTGCCAGACCTGCGCAAGCGTACGGAAGCCGAAGCGGCACAGCTATTATTGGACAGCAAGCTGGAAAAAGGGAACAATATAGATTCTGCTTATGACGATACGATACCGGAAGGCTCTATTATCAGCCAGTCGCCGCAGCCAGGCAGCAGCGTGAATGCGCACAGCAAGGTGGACTATGTCGTCAGCCTTGGCAAAGAAGAGATCCTGTACCAGATGAAAGACTTACGGGTGGATGAGCCGGAAAACAGTGAAACGGTTATTTCTGCAAATATCAGCCTGTTAGACGCAAACGGCACGCTGATTGACCGATGGGACGGGATTCCGATTTCCTCCTTCCCATACAGGCTCTCTACCAAGGAGACGATCACGACAAGCACCGGTACGATTTCCATTGAGTGGGTGTTGGAAGACGGCGATACGCACATGCAGGAACAGTCGGTGGCCTTTGAACAGAAGTAACAGCAGGGAACAGGTTATGCAGGGAAAGATTTTAAAAGGGATTGGCGGGTTTTATTATGTACATGCGGCAGGATTCGGAATATACGAATGCAGGGCAAAAGGAATCTTCCGCCAGCAGAAAATCAAACCGTTGGTCGGGGATATGGTAAACATTACCGTAATCGACGAGCAGGAAAAGACCGGAAATGTAGAGGAGATCCTTCCGAGGAAAAATGAGCTGCTGCGTCCGGCTGTCGCAAATATTGATATGGCGCTGATACTGTTTGCGGCGGCGAACCCGCAGCCAAACCTGAACCTCTTAGACCGTTTTCTGATCTTTATGCAGATGCAGCAAATACCAGCTACGATCTGCTTTAACAAAATGGAGATGCTCGAACCAGAACAAAGGGAAGCATTGGCGCAGATTTATGAAGGCTGCGGATTTCCGGTACGGTTTATAAGCGCAAAGCGCCGGGAAGGGGTCGAAGCGCTGCTCCTTGCGCTTAGCGGAAAGACGGTGGCAGCTTGCGGGCCTTCTGGCGTCGGCAAATCTACGCTTACGAACCTGTTGCAGCCAAAGGCTCTGATGGAAACAGGGGAATTAAGCCGTAAGATCGGGCGCGGAAAACAGACGACCAGGCATACGCAGCTTGTCCATATCGAAGGAACTACGTACCTGATGGATACGCCGGGCTTTGGCTCCCTGTTCCTGCCCGATATGGAAAAAGAAGAACTGGGGCAGTATTATACCGAGTTTGCACCGTTTGAGCCGCAGTGCAGGTATAAGCGGTGCAGCCATATCAATGAGCCGGACTGCGGCGTAAAAAACGCAGTGGAAGCAGGCGCCGTCCATCCGGTACGCTATGAGAACTACAGGCAGTTGTACCAGGAACTGGCGGGGCGAAGGAAGTATTGAGAATACAGATAGGAGCAGATCGGATTACAGAAAGGGCATTTACGTATGAAAACATTACTTGTGACAGGAGGTACCGTAGATGCCTCCTTTGCTGTCAGCTATATCCGCCAGCAGAAATTTGACTATATGATTGCCGCAGATTCCGGCATTCATTTTTTTATACAGGCAAGGCTGCGGCCGGATGAAGTGCTTGGGGACTTTGACTCCGCCGATCCGAGCCAGTTAGAGGCGCTGCGCAAAGATCCAGGGATTATCTTCCACCAGTACCAGCCGGAAAAAGACGCGGTAGATACTGAGCTTGCGCTTATGCTTGCACTGGAAAAAAACAGCAGCGAGATCCATATCTTAGGCGGTATGGGCACAAGGCTTGACCATATGCTCGGCACCGTGCGCCTGCTTGGCTTTGCTTTGGAGCGCGGGGTACCATGCTATATGGTCGACCCGCACAACCGTATCCGTCTGATTAAGGAGCGGACAGTCCTGACAAAGGCAGGGCAGTACGGAAACTATGTTTCTTTGATTCCGCTTACCATGCAGGTGTCCGGCGTGACGCTCACAGGCTTTCGGTATCCGCTGCATAACTACACGCTGGATGGCTTTACCTCGCTTGGAATCAGCAATGAAATCGAGCAGGAAGAGGCTGTGATTGCTCTTTCGGACGGGATTTTGATATTGGTGGAGGCGCGGGATTAGCCGGAAAAGGTGGCAAAGTGATAAAGGAACGCAGAAGAAGACAGGAGGGAAATAAGGATAGTATGGATGCATTATTAAAGGACGATCAGGTTTGCACAATCGAGGATATTTATAACCTGCCGGAAGGAGAGCGTGCAGAATTAATAGACGGGCAGATCTATAATATGGCTCCGCCGAGCTGGACACATCAGAGGATTTCCAGCTATTTGCATAACCAGATTTATAATTATATCTTGACAAACAATGGAACATGCCAGGTGCTTGCAGCCCCATTTGCAGTATTTTTAAATGATGCAGATGATAAAAATTATCTGGAGCCGGATCTTACTGTGGTCTGCGACCTGTCCAAGCTGGATGAGAAAGGCTGCCACGGAGCGCCGGACTGGGTGATCGAGATTGTATCGCCGAGCAGCAGGCCAAGGGATTATATCAAAAAGATGATTAAGTACGCGACCGCAGGCGTGCGGGAATATTGGATTGTCGACCCGGAAAAAACACAGGTTATGGCATACCAGTTTGAGGAAGAAATCGTGGAGCAGTACGTATTCGGCGAGGAGGTGCCGGTAGGGATTTTTGCGGGATTTTCGATTAAAGTGGAGTAACTTACATTGGAACAAGTAATGAAAGGGCATCATAAATGAAATTGCTAGTTGTTGAGGACGATTTAACCTTGAGTACGGTGATCTGTTTTGAACTGGATTGTAACGATTACTTGACGGTTGCTGCCTATAATTGCAAAAAGGCATACCAGCTCATTCAAAGCGACCATTTTGATTTAGCTATACTGGATGTGAATTTGCCGGATGGAAATGGTTTTGATCTATGCCGTACGATAAAAAAGATCTGCCCGCAAATGCCAGTGATATTTTTGTCAGCGAATGATCTGGAACAGGATATTTTGAATGGTTTTGATCTCGGCGCAGAGGATTATGTTACAAAACCGTTCAATATGAAAATACTTCTGCGGCGCATAGAGGTTGCAGTTCGAAGAAATCATTCATTAGAACAGCAAACGATGAACTGTTGGAGCGATGGCTTTCTATCGCTTGACTTTAGTAAACTTACTGCGGTTCGCAGAAATGAAAAAATCATCGTTACTTCTAATGAGTATAAGCTGCTGAGAGTCCTGACAGAAAATGCCGGAAACATACTGACCAGGCAGATGCTGTTGGAGCGGCTTTGGGATATTGAGGATAATTTTGTTGACGATCATGCGCTGACTGTCACGATCAATCGGTTAAGAGCCAAAATTGAAGACGATTCCCATACATATATCAAGACAGTACGCGGCATAGGATATGTCTGGACGGGGGAAGCAGTATGAAAGAAATGCGCCTGACAGGATTTTGCAAAAGATTGCTTTTGGGCCTTGCCTTTTGTGCCGGAATGACAGGATTTTTTTTCCCTTATATTCCCCAAGAGCTCATACGCGGATTTCTATTTGTTTTCTGTGGTGCTACTTTTCTTGCAACGGTATTTTGGGCTCTTTGGCAAAACAGGCAGCTTTCTGATTTGTCCAATGATATATGTGAAACCGTTGACATTCTAATGGAGGGTCGGGAGCCAAAAAACTTTTTTCCATATGAAGAAACAGTTCTCTCAAAGGTACAGAATAAACTACTGCAATATTACGAGAAAATGAAAGACGAACAGCGCCAGAGCAGACAGGACAAGCAGACGATACAGGAATTGGTTAGCGATATCTCCCATCAGGTCAAAACGCCAACAGCGAACATTCAGATGATCACCGGCATTTTGAACCAGCATGAATTGCCCCGCGACAAGCAGCAGGAATTTCTGAACTTAATGGCTGCCCAGATTGAAAAGCTTGATTTTTTAATGCAGTCACTGATTAAAATGTCCCGGCTGGAAACCGGGATTTTTGTTTTGCATTTGGAAGAAGCGAGATTGAGTGATACGATTGCAGGAGCTATGAGTATGATACTGGCAGAAGCAGAAAAGAAAAAGATCCAGCTTACGGCTGATTGTGATCGTACATTGACCGTGAAGCAAGATCCGAAATGGACGGCGGAAGCCATCGGCAACATTTTGGACAACGCGGTGAAGTACACGCCGAAAGGCGGTACAATCAGCATTTTGGCCCGTCCGTGGCAATTTTATACCCGGATTGACATAAGCGATACAGGGATAGGCATTGACCCGGAAAATTATCATGCCATATTCCAACGCTTTTATCGGGCGGAGGAAGCGGCCGCTAAGGAAGGTGTCGGTTTGGGCCTGTATCTGGCAAGAGGAATCATTGCCCAGCAAAATGGATATATCACAGTAAAATCAGAAAAGGGCAAAGGAAGTACATTTTCAGTCTTCCTGTTAAACTGATGGAGATCGCCGAATTATGGACATCGTGGAAATAAGACACTTGAAGAAATATTTCAAGGATGGGCCACAGGTAGCCAAAGCGTTGGATGAAATCGACCTGTCTATAGAAAAAGGAAAATTTACAGTCATTGTAGGCGCATCAGGGTCTGGAAAAACTACGTTATTCAATACGATTGCCGGGCTATACGAGCCCACTGAAGGAACCGTAATTGTGGACGGGCTGGATTTATCAAAAATGGGAGAGGAACAGCTTACGGTATTCAGGCGCAGAAAGATTGGATTTGTTTTTCAGGGATACAACCTGATACCTGAATTAACAATCAAAGAAAATATCGTATTTCCTCTGGCTCTTGATGACGCCCGGCCAGACGCGGCGTATTTTTCCAACCTTGTTCATCTGCTGGGATTGGACAATGATCTGGATGCCTTCCCGCATATGCTTTCAGGCGGAGCACAACAGTGTACGGCGATAGCACGTGCCTTAATCACAAAGCCTTCGATTGTCTTAGCCGATGAACCTACCGCCAGCTTTGATATGAAAACAACACAAAATGTTGCCGGATTGCTCAAAATGACTGCCGCCGCATTTCACCAGACATTGGTTGTGATTACCCATAATCCGGGCCTTGCCCAGCTTGCGGACCGGGTAGTGCGGCTGCGAGATGGAAAAATCGTGTCATAAGAATCCATACGCCAAAATAATACTAAACAGCGGTAAACCTTTGAACAAGATTTACCGCTGTTTTTAGTCACAAATTTGTGACATTCGTGTGCCTGAATTGTGACATGGCTGTGATATCCTTGTTTTCAGAAACAGGAAGGAGGAGGAACATACAATGAAAAATATGTTAAGTGTTCTTGCCAGGCGCAGCTTTCGAGCCAGCAGGATGCGAAACCTGATTGCGGCATTAGCGATTATGCTGACAACAATTCTGTTTACTACTGTTACCACAATCGGTATGGGAGCGGCAGAATCTATAACTTTGACGATGCAGATGCTGAAAGGCAGCCGGTCAGACGGTGATTTCCACAATATGACTGCCGAGCAGTATGAGGCTTTGGAGGATGTCAGTTTTATCCGGGAATATGGCCTGCGGATGCCGGTAGGTTTTCTTAGGAATACGGCCCGTCATAACATCGAGTTTGATGTGCTGGATTCTGTTCAGGCTGATTTGACTTTCTGTATGCCTGTCCACGGCAGTGTACCAAAAGCAGAAAACGAGATAGTTACCTCGGACGCGGCGCTTAGAGATTTGGGAGTGGAGCCGGAGGTGGGAGCTGTTGTTGCCATTGCCTTTACTGCTCATGGCAAGGAATACCAGATGGATATGGTTGTGTCCGGCTGGTTTGAAGCCACCAATGAGCAGATTAGTATGATGTGGACGGGAACGGCGTTTCGGGACGCGCATCCCGATATTTTTGAGTACACCTATGACCAAGATGGGGATATGGCTGGCACCTATTATTCTGACTTTGTAGCTGTAAGCAAAATAGGGCTTAAAGAAAATCTGGACTCCTGTAATTTATCTGCAACAATCAATACAGTGACCAATCCTGTACTGGAGCCAACGGCGGTTCTGCTGGGTGCTGTTATAATCGCACTGTTTGTTCTTTGCGGATACTTATTGATTTACAATGTGTTTGACATTGCGGTGATGCAGGAGATCCGCCGTTACGGCCTATACCGCACTGTGGGTATGAGCAAGCGCCAGGTAAAGAAATTGTTAAACCGACAGGCGTTGTGGCTTTCCTGTGCTGGTATTCCCATAGGCCTGCTGATTGGCTATTTTGTTGGAAAAATGACCTTGCCTTATACGATGAGTATTTTGTCTTCCAGCTATGAGAACGTGGCAATCAATGTAAATCCATCCCCGGTAATCTTTGCGGGGGCCGCTGTACTGGCCGCTTTTACTGTATTACTGTCTATAAAGAAACCCATTCGTGCAGCAGCAAATATTCCGCCAATCGAAGCGTTTCGCTATGTGGAGGCAGCGACAGGCAAAAAAACGATGAAGAAAAGTACCGCTGGCGCCAGCCTGTTCCGGCTGTCGTGGTCTAATTTGGGACGTAATAAGCGCCGTTTTGCTTTTATCGTAGCTTCTTTGTCACTATGTGTTATCCTGCTGAACTGTATCGGGATTGCCGCCGACAGCGTGGACATAGAAAAGCAGGTATCCTACAGCATCCGAACGGATTTCGTTGTAGTGAACGCAGTGAGTAAAAACATTCTGGAAGGGTTCACCCGGCGCGAGCACGGGCTGGGGCAGGAAGTGATCGACGCCGTCAGCGCACAGCCGGGAGTAAACGGGGCTTCGGCCATTTATAAAAATACATTGGACGACAGTAATGTGACCTATGACTTTCCGATAGAATTTGATTACACCGGCACTGACGAAGAGAGCGGCATCAACTATGCGGGCACTCATGATGGAATTGTCTTTAATCTGGGAGATGATGGACATGCGATCTGTAATGTGTATGGCATGGAAGAAACAGCGCTTGCCCGTATGGATATTCAGGAAGGAGAAGCGGATGCGCACAGGCTTTATGGGAAGATGGCAAGCGGTGAAGGCGTACTGCTGGGGG
>CAMWXD010000036.1 GCA_947178105.1 uncultured Eubacterium sp.
AGCTTTTTGTTTATGTTCTCAATAATGTTCATTTCTTTTTCTCCTTTTCTACAATACCGATTTATCGGTTTGCACTGGGGAAAATTATACCATACACGATTACAAAAAACAATCCCCGCTCTGTGTCCGTTCCGACTATCCAGACTGTCAAGGGACGAGTAGTATTTTTTCGCAAAGGGCGGTTACTATTCACAGCCGATTTTTTAGACATGTCAAATAAAGCGGGTAGACAGCGATTTGGCAAAAGCCGGTAGTTTCGCCAAATTGTATAGGGGTTTGCCGAAAAGTATGGGGGTTTCGCCAAATGATATATAGGTATAACGGTAAAAAGAAAATGTGAAAATGATAAGGGCTGTGCAGGCTCTTTTTTTGCTTTCCATACCCGGAAAATAATCGTTTCATGCAATCCAATAAAATACGGGAAAATTTCTGTGGTATAATAAGTGGGCGCTTTTGCTTTAGCAGGAAAGGCTTTCAGCCGAAGTAATAGGAAATAGCAGAATTCAGCAAATAGCTTGTGAAGCATATTGGCAAAGCACGGAAAATCTCAAATCCTATATGCAGCGCCAGTAGAGTCTTGTGGGAGGAATGGCTGGCACGTTTAGGGAGATGGAATGATAGTTTGATACTTGTCACCCTACCTAAAAACGGAATCAGGGTATAAAAACAGGGAATGACACGCTAAATTGACAAGATGACACGCTAAGGTGGTGGCATTTAGACAGCTTTGATTCTATAATCCAGACAGAAAGAGAGGTTGTTTCAGATGACTTTTGGAGAAAAATTGAAGGCTATCCGCAAAGAGAAAGGATATTCTCAGGAGGAGATGGCGGGACTGTTGGATGTGTCACGCCAGGCTGTAAGCAAATGGGAAAGTGACAGGGGGATACCGGAGATTGGTAAATTATTGCAGATCAGCAATATGTTTGGTGTGACATTGGACTATCTGCTGAAAAGTGAAAGCCCGGATGAGAATAACCAAAGCGGTGGCTATTATGTAAGCCGGGAGACGATGGATGGGTTTCTTTCCTATAAGCGGCATCGTGCGAAGAACATTGCTATTGGGGTGGGGCTGATTATTGGTTCTGATATTTTTGGCAGCTTTTCCGATTACAGGCAGCTTCTGCTCCCGCTATATTGGGGAACTATGGCAATAGGAATAGCCATATTGGTATGGATTTTTTTCCAGCCGAAGCATTATCAGGAAATCTGCTCAAATCCATTGCTGTTTGATGAGGCGGTCATAAAGTCTTTCCGTGAGGATAGCAGCCGAAACCGGAAAAGATATGCAGGCATGATCGTATTAAGCGTTTTGCTGTTCTTCTTTGGCTCAGAATTTATATTTATGGCAAAAGATATCGTAGGAAGCGAAGTGTGCAATGCCTTGGACTGGCTGATAGATGCTGCGGCAGTTATGCTTTTGGTCATGGCGGGTATGTCAATCCATGCGGAAAATATCATTACACAGAATGCAGAGTATATCCATAAGAAAAATTTACGGGGTAAGTTTGCATGGGTTTATGTAGCTCTGCCTGCTACGGTTCTGGCAGTGGTGATAGGGCTTATCACAAATGCGTGGAGACCGGTTTTTCCGATCATATTCCTGTTTTGTATATTGCTGGTAACTGTATGCAAATTATTGATAGAAAGGAAGGAAGCTAAATGAAGAAGGTAATATGCTTTTTACTGACGGGTATTCTGGCCGCCATAGGATTGGCTGGCTGTGGTGTAAACCAGGGCAGCAGGGGAAAAGATTTACAGGGGCTTTCGCAGATAGAAATATATTCAAGTGACGGGCATTTGATAAATACTATTTTGGATGAGGAAATCCTCAGCCAGTTTAATGGATTAAATTACGCAGACGTTCCATCTGATACAGATGCAGAGATGGACACATTGGAGAGTAAGGCTGGAGACCTTAACGTATTATACACAATTGTTTCCTACAAGACACCGATAGCTGCCTATAATGATGGAAGTTTGGAGAAATTGATGGAACTGACGGTATATGAAGATTCAAATATCATAAAAGAACAAATTGCCCCGGAAACAATAAAGGGAGGATATGTTCCCGAAGAGTTTTTGACATTTTATGTTACTGTATCAGATGAAGATAAAAATTTTATTTTGTCATTGGTGGAATGAAACAAGTAATGGGAGCAATCTGTTAAAAGGGAGCCTGTGATCTGGGATTGTTGATTAAAGGAACTACACAATGACCGCCGTACTATGGACTTCATCCGCCATATGCGGCGGTCTGCCATTTCCGCAGGCATGCCGGGCGTGGGAGAAGCGGCGGGTATTTTGAAGTAACGCAGGATATGCCCGGACTTACCGTAAGGGGGCATGGGCGGCTTCTGGGATAGAAAGAATCTATAATTCAGGCATCAAAGTCCATAGGGGCAAATTATGGATACCGTCTGTCCGAGGAAGCCGGGAAGTTACCCTTCCCCTGCGTTGGCTTTGCCAGCCACCCTTTTGTGGACTTGTCAGACAGAATCGCCTTGCATTACAAGCTGCTCCCGTCCGACAAGTTTTCCGAAATCCGGCTATACTTTTTTAATGGGATAGTGTATAATGGGCTCAGCGAAAAATCGGCGTTTGTAGCGCTGATAAGTACTGAAGGAGAAAAGATATTATGAATATTGATAAAGAGGAATATATTAAAAGCCTAGAGGAAAGAATAGAAAAACTTGAAAAACTGTTTGAACATTTATGTATTAATCAATGTAAAGAGATAACACTTACGAAGTGTTCCTTGGGAGATATTAAACTTGGTGATAATTGCAAGATCACATTGAATAGTTGCCCTGTTGGAAGCGTGAAACCAGATATTGAAGATGCAGAAAGCAGAGTTGATGATTTGGAAAGCAGGATAGAGGATCTATTGTTTGATATTGATGAGGCAGAAACTCGTTTGGATACATTGGAAAATGATTCCGAATGCTAAATTCCAGCTTAGGAGAGAGTCGTTATGATACTATATCATGGAAGTAACACCGGAAATATTAAAGTATTAAAACCTAATCAGGCTGACCATGATCGACCATATGTGTATATGACTACAATAGATGTGGTTGCCGCGTTTTATTTATGCAACGCCGTAAAAAGACCCTATTATTGGTTCCCTTATGGGTTTGAAACCAATAGTGATATACCGGTCTATCACGAACTGTACCCGAATGCGCTCAGAGAAGTATCGGAAGGTGTCAGCGGATATATCTATGAAGTTCTGGCAGAAGAAAACCAGGTCATTCCATTTAAAAATATCCCCTGTGCGAGACTGGCGACAGAACCCGTTGAAGTGACAAAGTGTATTCGGGTAGAGAATGCATATGCACTGTTTATGGAATATGTGAAGCAAGGCAAAATGAAAGTGGGGCGTTTTGAAGATAAATCGGAAAAACAGATGGACTGGTGGTACTCATGCTGCATCGAATACTTAACAGAAAAGCATATGATAGAAACCCCGGATTGTTCCTATGCTTCGTTTATAAAGTCAAAATTGCCAGGGGTGTGGGAAAGATATATTGCAAAACTCAATTTCAGAAGGGAATAATCCATGGAAACAAAAGACTTGATATTAAGAAATTGGCAGGATAGTGCACAGATGCGGACAAATTCCCGTGTGGAACAGCAGACTTCCAGCATCAGTTCCACATAGCCGTCCAGCAAATCTTTGTCATAGGGATACAGTTCCAGAAGAATGTCATAGCCGATATTTTCTAAGATCAGTTCACGGTAATCCTCCATCTCATCCAATCCCATCCTGCGCGAAGCGCGTTTACCAGCAGGAGAAAAAATTGCTGAGGGGTAGGATGGATAGATCAGTATCGCTTTTTTTCAGTTTTATTTATCTCAGTATTATTAGGGGCGGAAATTCAATCAAGCAGGACGAATTTGTGGACGAGGTAAAACATTTTTATGCGATGGGCGCAGAGAATATAGAGAGTTTATGATACAGCTATACAAATTTTTAAGGTTAAAGGAGCAATCTAAAATATATAGGAAATGATGGTATGATGGATAAACAGTCAAAAAATTTCAGAGTTCTTGATATTTATGTCAGGCTCTGTGAAGGTAAAATAATAAATAAGGCGGAGGAAGCAGCAAAATTTGGTGTAGACGCACGTTCTATACAAAGGGATATTGACGATATCCGTGCATTTTTAGAAGAACGTTCCATGAATGTTACAGATGTAAGGAAGATTGAATATAACTATCTCCAAAAAGGTTTTGTAATGACTGGCATAGAAAGCTCTATTATGAGTAACAGTGAAATACTTGCGATCAGCAAAATTTTATTAGGGAGCAGAGCCTTTACCAAGAAGCATATGTATTCTATCATTGATAAGATGATCGCAGGATGCGTCCCAAGAAAAAATCTAAAACTCGTATCTGACCTGATTGCGAATGAGAAGTTTCATTATGTAGAGCTTCGGCATAAAACAGAGATCGGGGATATGCTTTGGGAGATGGGTATGGAAATAGAGGAGCATAATTTGTTGGAAATTACCTATGAGAAGCAGATCGATGCAAAGGAAATGGTAAAACGGATCATACAGCCAGTGGCAGTGCTCTTTTCAGAATACTATTTTTATCTGAATGCTTACATTATGAAAAAAGATGAAAAGAATGCATATGTGCACGCCTATGATTATCCAACCATTTTCCGCCTTGACCGGATTCATACATACAGAAAGACCGGAGACAAATTCAGAGTTCCATATGCGGACAGGTTTGAAGAGGGGGAGTACCGGAAACGCCTGCAGTTTATGTTTGCCGGAAAGCTGATCAGGATGCAGTTTTGTTTTACGGGAAACAGTGTAGATGCGATTTTAGACAGGCTTCCGACAGCAAAAGTCATCCAGGAGGATGAAGGCGGGTGTGTGATCGACGCAGAAGTATATGGCAGAGGGATTCTGATGTGGCTTTTAAGCCAGGGAACAATGGTGGAAGTATTGAAGCCGGAATCATTCAGAGAGGAGATGAAAAAAACTCTTTTAGAGATGCTTGCAAAATATGATTAAATGTGGATGACATATCCTGTCAAAGAAAGATGGTATCCTGTTTTTTAGAAGTATGTAAACAGGCGTCAGGCATTATGGAAGAAAGCAGGTATATTTATGGATGAATTGTTTGAAAAAATCTATCGGGAACTTATCTGTAATGAAAGAGAGATGTATGAATTTGGCAGGAATATGGAAAATGAAGTGCTTGGAATGATTACAGGATACAAGGATCAAATGAATGAGGAAGATCTGGAGAGGCTGACGGAGCAGGTGGATGATATAGCGTCATCTGCAAGACAGGGAGGATTTTATTGCGGTGTGCGTTTTGCGGTTAGAGGGTTGGTGAAGCTGCTGGCAGATGGAAAGGAATAGACAGGCAAAGAAATAGAAGGATACAGCAGTAAAAGGGGCAGTGGTATGTACTGCCTCTTTTGTTTGTGGGTATTATTCGGTATAAGGGATGTATTCCACAAGATCATGCAAGTCACATTCCAGCACATAACACAGGCGCTTTAAAATATCGATGTCAAGGCGCTGGATTTTGTTGTCACGGTAGTTACGGAGCTGTGTCCGCTGCATTTCGGTGCGGAAAGAAAGCTGGTTCATGGAGACATTCTTTTCCTGCATGAGTTCGGCAAGATGTATGCGGATTTCACCGTATTCCATATGGTTTTGGGGCAGTTGTCGCAGGGGATTTTCTTTTTTAGCCATAATGATAAACCTCCATTTTTATTCTATTTTATAAAGGTTTTTATTGTAAGATTCATATTCGTATGATATATTTATAAATGAGGTATTTATATGCTCATCATATAAATCGGGAAAGTAAATAATTTGTAAAATAGTGTGGAGAAGAATCAGGTAGTGGAAATTACTGTTAGATGACAAAATATGTCCTTTGCAGATGATATTCTTGAAAAAACAGGAATTGGCGGTCTTGCCAGAGACAGATCATGATAAACTGCTGTATGCAGCGATGGAGCAGAAGGATTTAGAAAAACTATGTATGCCAATGGTTTTGCGAAGATGCAGCAAAATAATCGGGATATCAAAGCGGCAGGGAAAGATAAATGTCCAGGAGATTGGAGGACTATGAGTAAAGAAACTATGAGTATGGAAAATTTGTCTGTGGTACAGATGGATCTTACAGATGAATTGTTCAGTTTATTTCATTCTGTACAGGGGATGGATCTGAATCGGGACTATGAGCAGATTGCGTATGCTGGCTATCCAAAGGAAGATGACTTGGATGTCAGTGGAGATATGTGTTTTTACCAGATTGCAAAGCTTTCTTATGACGAAGAGTATCCACGGAGAGAAGCGTTTGAAAATGTATTAAATGCGTTGGATAACGAGGCTTATAATTTTGTCTATATGTTATCAGGAAATTCACATGGTGTAGAACTATGCATCGGTGTTGTGAAAAATCACCATCTGAACAAAAAAACGCTGTCTACGGTTAATTATGGAGAAATCATAGCAAATGCTTTTGAAGGTAATTTTAACGGCAGCGCATTACAGAAAATGGAAGCCGGCGAACTCCGAGAGCAGATGATAGAAAAGACACGAAGCTATAAACATGCAGGTATTATTTCCGGTATACCGTCAATAAATGAGAGTGATACTGGAGAGGAGAAGGACTTTCAGGGAATAGACCGTCTGATTAACAGTATGCTTGGACAGAACTGGAGGATTGTAGTAGTATGTGAACCGGCTAGTCGGACGGAAATACTGAAAATGAAAGATGATGCATATGAATTATACAACCGTTTGTCTGTATATTCGAAAATTTCTGTTCAAAAATCCATCAATGAGGGGAGTAGTGTTTCCTTTGGAAGAAATGTATCAGATTCTCAGGGAAAGAATAGGAATTGGAGTAAGAGCGATACACAGACGAAAGGTACAGCCAATAAAAAGGGTACAAAGAACAGCAGTTCTTCACAGCAGTTTGGAAAGGGAGGCGGAGACAGCAAAGACCACAGTGAAGGAAAAAACTGGAGTTATAACAATAACAGAGGTACTTCAAAAGCCGTCACATTGGAGATGGCCAATAAGCATGCACAGGATCTGATGCAGTATATAGATGAAGAATTGCTGCCGCGGATTAAGCAGGGATATGGAAAAGGAATGTTTAAGACGTCAATGTATTACATGGCAGACAAGATTACCACGGCTAATCGGCTAAAGTTGTCTATTTTGTCATTATTTCAGGGAAATCAGTCAACGTTCAGCCCATTGCTTGCACGGGAATTAGACATGAAAGAACGAATTGGGCAAAAAGTACTGAAATCTTATCAAAACAGCTTCTATGGACGGAAAGAGTATTCACTGGATGCAGCTACGCTTTTGAGTAAACCTTTCGATGAGGAGCTTGGACTTGGAATCTGTGCATATCTGACAGCAAAAGAGGCTGGTATTCTGGCTGGACTTCCACAGAAGGAGGTTCCTGGAATTGTGTTGAGCGAAGGAGTAGACTTTGGATTGAATGAACATGAGATAAAGCGGGAAGAAGCCATTGATCTTGGAGTAGTCGTTCAAAAGGGAAGGAAATTGGATATTCGGTTTTCTCTGAAAAAAGATTCGATGCTGAAACACACGTTTATTGCCGGTGTGACTGGTATGGGAAAGACGACGACCTGTCAAAAGCTGTTAGCCGCGGCAGATACGCGTTTCTGGTGATAGAGCCTGTAAAGACGGAGTACAGGACGCTGGCGGGAAATCCCAAATTTGGGCAAGTGTATGTTTTTACACTTGGAAATGAAAGTGTTGCGCCATTTCGTTTGAATCCGTTTGAGCTGGTAAAGGGAGAAAAAAAGTGGGAAGTCATCTCATCACATATAGATATGCTGAAAGCTGCATTTACATCAGCTTTTCCAATGGAAGCTTCAATGCCTCAGATTTTGGAAGAAGCCATGATCGGGTGTTATGAGAAAAAAGGATGGCAACTGGATACCAATGAAAATAAGAAAGATAACGTCGAGTTTCCGATGATGTCAGACCTGCTGGAGGAAATGAAGCTGGTTGTAAAAGA
Source organism: uncultured Eubacterium sp. (assembly GCA_947178105.1). Classification (GTDB taxonomy): domain Bacteria; phylum Bacillota; class Clostridia; order Lachnospirales; family Lachnospiraceae; genus Eubacterium_J. The sequence goes on from CAMWXD010000036.1 coordinate 8,044, forward strand.
AAAAGGATTCAGTGACCGGATGCGGGCAGATTATGAAGGATCGCTGGTGAGCAGGCTGTCAAATTTGACGAAGGGTACGAAAGGGCGCATATTAAACTGTCCGAGTTCGATAGACTTTGATTTTCTTGTGCATAACAATGTCATCATTGAGATGGAAGCACTGAAATCTCCGGAAGATAAGGCATTATTTATGGGTTTTATTCTGTCAAGGCTGTCTGAAGTGATCAAACTGGAGCATAAAAAAGATTCTGGGTTCAGACATCTGACGCTGATTGAAGAAGCACACCGGCTTCTTGCAAAAGCGGATTATGGAGATAGCGGATCAAAAAAAGCAGCTGTAGAGACTTTTACAGATCTTCTGGCAGAGATAAGAAAATATGGAGAAGGACTTATTGTAGTAGACCAGATTCCTAATAAGCTTGCGCCAGAGGTATTGAAAAATACAAATACAAAAATCATCCATAAGATTTTAGCGAGAGACGATAAGGAAGCGGTAGGGGATACTATGCTGATGAATGAAAAGCAAAAGGAATCTCTGTCAGCGCTGGAACCTGGCCATGCGATTATATTTTCAGAGGATACGGATAAGCCTGTTCATGTGTATGTGGAAAGAGAAACAGATACCAATGAGGAGGAGATGAAAGAACAGGAGATTAAAAAGCTGTTTGATAAAAACCATAAAATCTTTGGCGATATATATGATGAACTGGAGATACGTCCATATTTTGATGAATATGTTCAAATAGCGAAAATGATCAGGTGTCGGGAAATCGATGAAAAATCTTTTGAAAAATTTAAAAAGAATCTTCAGAAGATTTCAGATCATTCTGGATCTTCTGTAAAAGAGGTTTTGAAGAAATTATATAAAAGGCGCGAGCGTTTGCGTGGAAATGCGGAGAATGATCAGCTTGCTGAAGAAATGAGTGATTTTTTAAATAAGATTTTCCAAATGGAATATGAGGATTTGAATTATAAAGTTTTGGATCGTGAGAAATGCAAAAATATACAATAGGGGAGGAATGAAATGTGTTTGGGCTCATCACAGGAGCGATTCTGGCTTCAGGGGTAGCGATTTCTAAAGCACTTGCCGTTGCTGGGATGGCAGTACAGGGTTTGAAAGTAGTTGGAAACGCGATTGCATCTATCGCGAAAGCGCTTGGAGTTTTGAAACCGGAATCGAATGTAGAAGAGATCGGAGACCGGGCGATGCAGGCAGAAGAACAGGGGATCCGTCCAGAAGATTTTGATACGTATGAGGCATGGGTGAGAGAGATTGAGGAAGAGGACTGGGGATATGATCCGGAAAAAAATAGAAATATGGAACCAGAAAAAAAGATTCTCAAAGGGGTTGAAGTATCTTCTGCGGTAGTAATGGAGAAGTTTCAGGATCTTCCGATGGAAGATTTCTTTGTAATTGCAGGTACGAATCCAGATTTCTTTTCTGTGGACAGGATGGAGGAAATTGGAAAACTGGCGGATACGAATCCAGATATGTTTGGCAATGTTGTCAAATATGTCACAGGCGAAGCGAAAGACCATGCAGTTGTAAATGATGTAACAGATCTTTTTATGGATATAGAGAAAAGTATCGAACCAGGTATCAGCGATGAACGCGCATATAATAAAGCGGCATCTTTTTATTCTATAAAATAAGCAGAAAGGATCGCATATGAAATTTTTTATGATAATCAGCAAAAAAGCACTGTATACATATCAGAAAAACGGACAGGGATTTGAACCACAGTTTATAGAAGGCAGCAATTTATATCCGTATAACAGCAGCAGTATTTGTGAAGATATCAATGCATATTTAGAAGCTTTGGCATACGAAAAAAATCTTGGAACGAAAGCAAAGCTGGAATTTGATATTCTAGAAAGTACGGATCAACTGCGCAATGCAGAGATATTTCGGGTTTTAGAAGATTATACTGACAAAAGGTATCAGATTGATGATGCTTTGAAAACAGTATTGAAAAAGCTGTCTCGGGATAAGAAGCTTATGATTAGTGAGTATGGGATTAACTATGACGGGTATTCTTATAAATTGTCAGGAGATATTGAAAAAAAAGAATTTGATTTGCTGGCATATACTGTTCATAGTGAAGATATGGTCGGGTTGATGAATCTGGAATAAGTGAGGAGGTATGGAAAATGGAATCAGTAACTTGTGAGTCATGCGGATATCAAAATGATACTCATGCATATTTTTGTAAAAAATGCGGACATTTTTTAATGGCTGGTAGCTTTGATAATGCGGGTGCTTTTGGAAGTGCGGAAGTAAAATTAGGCAGGATAACAGAAAATCTTAAGGAAAATCCACATATTGATATTTTATGGAATGATACGGTTGATGCATACAGCAGGAGTGTAGAACGTATACAGAGCCTGCTTAGATTAAAAGATGCAGGAATCCGTTCAGATGAGCTGAATCAGAAGGTCAGCGAATTTTTAAGAATCTGCCGGAAACCAGATTTTGAAATCGCATTTGTAGGTACGATAAAGACAGGGAAATCAACGCTGATTAATGCCTTATTAGGCAATAACTATGCTTCCATAGCTGTGACACCGGAAACAGCAGCACTTACAAAATTCAGAAGCAGTGAGCAGGATTACATACATATTACATTTTATACGGCGGGAGAATGGAAAAAATTATGGGATTCGATTCAAAAGGGAGCGGATAAGTTTTTAGAAGAATTTCGAAATTTAAAGGCTGGCCAGCAGAAAAATAAGTGGGTAGGACATGCTGAGGAGCATATTGAATTAGCCAATAAAGATATAAAGAAGGAATTAGCTGTCTGGTCTTCTTCAAAAAGTGCAGTGCATTATTTTGTAAAAGAGATTGAGGTGGGAATTTCTACATTGCCAAAGGATTTTCCAAGGCAGGTTGTATTCGTAGATACGCCCGGATTGTCAGATCCAGTTGCGTACCGGTCTCAGATATCAAGAACGTATATTCGGAACGCGAATGCTGTTTTAGTTTGTGTGGATGCGAAAAAAATTTATAAAGAGGAGATTGAAACGATTGCTTCGGTATTTTCTTTTTCTGCGCATAAGAAGGATAAAGTATATATAATTGCAACGCATTGGGATAGTTTAAACGACCCGGCAACTGATTGGGAAGAACAGAAAAAGTACATGGTGGAGCAGTTAACCGGAAAAGCGTTTTATCAAACAAAAGAGATGGCGGAGCACAATATCATGTATGCGTCAGCTTATGTATACAATCTTTGCAGGGATTATCATTCACTTGAAAAAAAAGACAAAAATTTTGTAAATATTTTGCCAATGAAGTTGGATATGGATGTGGAGATGGGAATGCTGACACCAGATGACATTCAAAAGCTTATGGATATTACAAATATTAAAAACATTCATCAGGTAATTGTCAGCGAGCTTGTGAATCAGTATGTAAAACTGCTGTATGGTGATATAAAAAAACAATATGAGGATATCAGACATATGGTATCTCGTGTGGCCGGAGAACGGAAGAAAACGCTGGATGAACAGATTACAATTTCCTATACGGATATGAAAAAAATCGAGAAAAAAATAGAAGAAACAAAAGAGAACAGAGATGCGATTCTTAAGTGTCAGAAGCAGTTAGATGCTGCATTAAAAAGCGTGGATAAAAGCACGCAAAAGAGACTGAGCAGGATTGTTTCAAAGCTGGTGTAGATTATGAAAGCATCGGAATTAGCAGGACGCTTAGGATACGATATCGTTGGGACAGATCATGAGATTACGGGGATCTCCTATGCTGCTGAAGCAGGAGTACGTGACCTAGCTGTAATAAAAAACAGGACGCAGATACGGCAGACACAGGCGAACGTTTTGCTGACACCTCCTGTCATAACGGATACGGACAAGACGCTGATCATGAGCTATGATGAAATAGAGATGGCTGTTGTGCGGGCGTGTTCTGTGCTGGCGGAAGCTGGAGTGCTTGCAGATTACGGGCTTCCAGAAGTTCTGGAAAGGACAGAGGACAGATTTTACACGGGCTTACGTGTAAAGATCAGCCATTCTGCAAAGATATATCCAGGGGTTGTGATTGGGAATGATGTCAGCATAGGAGATAATTGCGTAATTGAGCCGTTTACAGTCATTGGCTCTGGGACTGTACTTGCAGATCATGTTTTTATCGGTTCCGGAAGTAAGATTGGAGCTGAGAGTTTTTATCATGCTTATGATGAATGGGAAGGTTTTTCTCATTTTACAGGATGTGGCAGAACATGGATTGGCGAGGGAACACATATCGGCAGCCAAAGTGTTGTACAAAGAGGGACGATATCCGATACAGTGATCGGCAGTCATTGTATGATTGGAAACTGCATCGATATTGGTCATGATGTAAAGATTGGCAATCATTGTAAGATCGTATCGCAGACTGGGATAGCAGGAAACGCGATACTTGGAAATTATGTGACTGTTTATGGGCAGGCAGGGATATCCAATAATGTCGTGATTGGAGATTATGTGACTGTTAAGCCAAAAACAATTGTGAGTAGATCTATAGAGGATGGACAGGTTGTTTTTGGATATTTTGGCAGAAATTTCAATGAGGAATTAGAGCTTGCAGCAAAGATAAGACGGTTTTTTGAAAGAAAGGAAGATTGATTATGGGCGGAGGCTGTTGTGTAGGAGATTTTTTTTCATGCTGCGTGGGTGATTTTCATCTGCCATGTTTTTTTGACTCTGGCTGTTGTGTTGGGGACAGTTGTTGTGTTGGAAATGCACCGGGACCTTCAGAATCAGAGCTTCATGCAAAAAAAGTCGCGGATGAGTTGGCTGAGATGAAGGAAAAAATCGGAGAATCTACGAGTAAGCAGGAAAGTATTATTCTGGATTATATCAATGCTTCGATGGACACGTTTATGGGAGAGATTGAACAGTTAAATAAACAGTCGTTTGGCAAAGAATCGTTGAATATCAATACGTCAGCGATCAAGGAAAAAAATGAACAGTTAAAACGCCATGTTGTTGGATGTGTAGGAAATGTTATGAATATGCGTTTGGTTCAGACGGATAAAGAATTAAGCACAATACTGGAAGAAAGAGATGATAAAAAAAGAAAGAAAAACTTTGAAAAGTTTATTGAGAGAATTAAAAAAGGAGCTCTGGAAAAATTTAAAAAAGAAGTAGAGAAGACGGTTCATGAGCAGTCGAAAGTTGTTTCAGATGAAATAAATACTAGGAAAAAAGAAGTCAACAGAAGATTGGAGGAATCGATCGAAGAGCTGACAACCATTATGGAAGTAAAGAATCAGAGTAACTCGGAACTTGAGAAAAAACAGATAGGGTACATGTACCAAAGCAGTCTCTGCGAGCTGATTCTGAGTGAAGTAGAAAGGTAGGTATCTTTGGATTATGAACCATTCTTTTAAGGAAATTATTCAAAATGTTGTGTGCCTGGATGATGCGAACAGGCTCATAATTGCGAAACTACTTTTGCAGGATATGGAGGATTAAGGACTATGGAGATTATCATATCAGCGAATCAGGATATTCTGGCGATGGTATCCGCTCCGCAACTGGATCTGTCAAAAAATATGAGTGAAGAAGCGTACTGGGAATGGGTGCTGAGAAGTGGAAAGGGTGAGGCTAGGGATGAATCCAGAGTACAGGAAATCCAGATTTAATTATATTTCCAGAAGTGAAAAAGGATATTTGATCTATAACTGTCTCTATAATTCTCTGTCAAGAATCAATGAGGAAGAGTATGCCCAGTATCTGAATCTTAATATGGCAGAGGAGAAGCTTTTACATGCGTTTATAGAGCAAGGGATTGTGGTAAGAAAAGAGATTGATGAACTGCAAGCATATCATACATATACATTTTTAGCTTCAAAATACATGAAACCAAAGCCTAATATTACAGTAACACCTACGATGGAATGTAATGCAAGATGCTTTTATTGTTATGAGGAAGGCATCAGATATGGAAGAATGGATGAAAACTGTGCAGAAAAGATAATAGAATTTATAAAGAAGATGGATTTGAGCAGAGGAATTCAGCTTACTTGGTTTGGTGGTGAACCATTGCTGAACCAGGAGTGGATGGATTATTTTACTTCCTGTTTAAAAAAAGAGGAGATAGTGTTTTCTGCTTTTATGATATCCAATGGAAGCAAGATAGATGATGAGGTTATTTTAAAAATGAAACAGGAATGGAATATTGATAGTATTCAAATTACCTTTGACGGAAGCTGTGAAGAATATGCCAGAAGAAAGAACTACACAGATCAGGACCAGAATATTTATTACCGTATGCTACAGACGATAAAGAAGCTTTCAAACGCAGGAATATCTGTTCAGATCCGCCTGAATATAGACCGGGACAATGCTGGCAGTATTTTAGAACTGGTGAATGACTTGCAGCAAGTATTTTATAAAAATACCAATGTGTCTTATTATCCATCTTTTCTTACTGGCAGAAAAGATGCGTTGTCTGAACGCGAAAAAATAGATCTGATCAAGCAGATACTAGAAATAGATAAAAACAAGCTGCCAGTAAACAGCTATTTATATCGGATACCAAAAACAACAGCATGTTTCTATTACCAAAGAGGGGCATATTCAGTAGATATAAATGGAGATGTTTTTATCTGTGAAAGGATGCTGGGACATCATGATTATGCGTTGGGCAATGTAAAGGATAAAATGGAACCAGACTTGGAAGAACGGGAACTTTCAGGAAGAAGGGAAGAATGCCAAAAGTGCGTGTTTCTGCCGAAATGTCAGGGTGGTTGTCACGATGCGCTTATTCATGGGGATACGTCCTGCTTTATAGATAAATATATCATAAAGGCATATCTGGAAATACTTTAACGAGTCGGAAGGCTCGTCGCTGGCCAGCCAAATCACGTCCATAATGCCACAATCCAATATTTCGCAGATTCGTGTCAGCGTGTCCATACTGCTGTGTTTCCGCTTGATTGCATTGCAGCTTTGAAAGGTAAAATTTTCTCCAATCAGCTTCTACCCAATACTCTGAACCATCTCGAAGTCTTCCAAGCAATTTATATTGATACATTTCCCAAGCAGCGCTGCGACTGGGTCTGGGCCGAAGTTTGGTATTGTAGATGCAACATTGGACGGCGCTTTGGTAACGTCTAATGTAGGCGGTGTGAAAGTGGCAACCACAGCGGCAAGCACAACAATGGCCGGACAGGAAACAGCAATCTGGGATGCGGCTGGTACAACGTTAACATTAAATCTTTCCCTGAACAAAGTATATACGCAGGATGAGATTGATGAACTGATTGCAAATGCAAAACAGGAAGACAGTACGGCTACTGCGGCGCCAGCAGAAGTAAAGGTTACGCTAAAGAACGGCATATTTAATGCAGATAATAATGCAGGAACAGCAGGTACTGCAACAGAAGGCGGCGTTAAGGCAACCTCTAATGATGCGACGATCACTGGCTTTGTCGGAGCGGATACGATTACATTTACAGCTAATAAATACGGGAAAGAGCTGAATGCCGCAACATTTACACATAGAAGCTATGCAGGAAGCAGAATATACCGTGTTTGACGATTCTGTGGATATCCAGGTATTGTCAAAACATTTTATCTCGCTGAAATTATTGATGCGCAGGCTGGAATTTGGCCTGCCGCAGGAGGACGAAAAAGATTCTTCAGGAGGAGCATTTACAAAAAAGGGGATCCGGTTATGTTATCATCACTACATACATCCGCAGTACAGACAGGCAGGAACTGCATTTATTTCGCATATTGGAATTTATGATTTACTGTTTAACGAGGGGTTTGAAAAAGCGCTGCCGATTATCAGAAGTGGAGATAGGACAGGACAGAATAGAGTAGAACAGAGGTCAGAGTAAACAAACACAGAGGAGTAAAAAAGCATTATGATACTACCATACAGCACACAGTCCATTGACGAAGACGACATCCAAGCCGTCGCAGATGTCCTGCGATCCGACTATCTGACTACAGGCCCTAAAATCGAACAATTTGAACATACGGTTGCAGGCTACGTCGGAGCAAAATATGCAGCCGCAGTTGCAAACGGCACAGCCGCGCTTCACGCAGCCTGCTATGCAGCCGGTATCCAGCCTGGCGATGAAGTGATTACGTCACCGCTGACGTTTGCGGCATCCGCAAACTGCGTCCTTTACTGCGGCGGAAAGCCCGTATTTGCGGATGTATGCCCGGACACTTATAATATCGACGCGGACGATATCAGACGAAAGATCACGGATAAAACAAAAGCTGTGATAATCGTAGACTTGGCGGGCCAGCCGTGTGACCACGATGCAGTCCGAAGGGTTGCTGACGAGTATCGCCTTACCCTGATCGAAGACGCTGCCCATGCGCTTGGCGCGGTGTATAAAGGAAAAAGAGTTGGCTCGATTGCGGATATGACGACATTCAGCTTTCATCCGGTAAAACCGGTGACAACCGGGGAGGGTGGAATGGTCGTTACGAATCATGAGAGGTTTTGGGAGAAAATCAAGCTGTTTCGAAGCCATGGGATGACAAGGGATACGCAGACAGAGGGCGCGTGGTATTATGAACAGGTTGGGCTTGGCTATAATTATCGGATTACGGATATACAGTGTGCGCTTGGGTGCAGCCAGATGAAAAAGCTGGATATTTTTTTAGCACGCAGGCGGGAGCTGTCGCAGCGGTATGACAAAGCGTTTCAGGATTGTCCGCGTATCATTACGCCGTATCAGTTACCTGGAACGGAAAGCGGGTGGCACCTTTATATGATTCAAGTAGCAGGCTGTGACAGGAAAAAGGTGTTTGATGTTTTGCGTGCAAATGGGATTGGGGTAAATGTGCATTATATACCTGTGTATTTTCATCCCTATTACAGGCAAAACGGCTACCGGGATGTCTGCTGTCCGAAAGCGGAACGGATCTACAGGCAGTTGCTTAGCCTGCCGCTGTATCCGGGGTTGACGGACGGGCAGCAGGAGGAAGTGATACAAGCAGTCTGGGATGCTGTTTTTGGTAATATACAATGAATGAGGTGATCAGCTTGCATTCATGGATATTCGAATTGTGCCAGAATTTGAATCTTCCAGTCTTTTATGCTATAATTAAAAAAAAGCGGATTGGAAGGCGAAAACAACAAAATGCAAAAAGTAGACTTTGATCATGGCACGATTATAAATAATATCATGCAGACAGCGCTGCCCATGCTGGTTGCCCAGGTGATCAGCCTTTTGTACAGTATCGTGGACAGGATTTACATAGGGAGGATTGAAGGTTATGGCACGCAGGCGCTCGGTGCAGTTGGGCTGTGTTTTCCTGTTATTATGATAATTGGTGCGTTTACGAATATGTTTGGCTTTGGAGGCGCGCCTTTATTTTCGATCGAGCTTGGAAGGAATCATAAAAAGAAAGCCGGCGCTGTGCTCAATACGGCATTCCGCCTGGAGATAACGGCAGGCGTGGTTTTGATGCTGCTATGTGAACTGTTTGCGCCCTGGATTTTGTCGGTTTTTGGTGCGGCATCGGGAGAACTGGGGTTTTCGGTTCCTTATTTGAGGATTTATCTGACAGGAACGATATTTATAATGGTTTCTACCGGCATGAACCCGTATATCAATGCACAAGGATACGCTACCATCGGGATGAAATCGGTATTGGTTGGGGCGATTTCCAACATAGCTTTGGATCCGCTGTTTATCTTTACATTTGGCTTGGGTGTAAACGGAGCTGCAATCGCGACTGTGATTTCTCAGTTTTTATCCATGCTGTTTGTTCTGAGGTTCCTTTTGGGTGCTAAAAATGAATTTCCGGTATCTTTTCAGAAATTTTTTACGTTTCCCTATGCAAAAGAAATTATGAGCCTTGGATTATCGTCTTTTGTTATGCAGTGTACAAATTCTCTTGTATCTGCGGCAGGCAACAGTGTGCTGATAAAAACCGGAGGGACGGTGTATGTGTCTGTGATGACTATGATCTCTTCGGTAAGGCAAATTTTGGATACGCCGATTTTAGCCGTTACTGACGGAGCGTCACCGGTTATTTCTTATAATTACGGCGCAGACAGGCCGAAAAGAGTGCGGGATGCTATTCGGATTATGACAGTTATCGCCATCTCGTATACTTGTCTGATGTGGATTTTCATTGAAAAGTTTCCGCTGCTGTTTATCAGGATTTTCAGCGACGATACGATGCTGCAGCAGTTGGCGCTCCGTCCGCTGCACTTGTATTTTTTTGCTTTTGTCTTTCAGGCATTTCAATATTCCGGGCAAACGGTTTTCAAGTCACTGAATAAAAAGAAGCAGGCGATCTTTTTCAGCTTGTTCAGAAAAGTAGTTTTGGTAGTTCCGCTCACCTATATACTGCCTTATGTATTTCATATGGGGACGGACGGGGTCTTTCTTGCAGAGCCGGTTTCCAATGTGGTTGGAGGGCTGTCCTGTTTTATAACGATGGCCGCAACAATGATTCCAGAGTTAAAAAAGATGGAAAGGAATGCATGAAACAAGCATCTTTCTCAATGCAGACAGTGATCAGGATGACGTAAATAAGGGATGAATTGTAAAGAAGCTGAAAGATGCGGTAAAGCAAGCCAAGAAAAACAGGGAATGGAGACGGCAGCGAAGTTTTATAAGGAGGTAAATGCATTATGTCAAAAATTCTAATACTCATAGGAAGTACAAGAAAAAACGGAAATACGGAGTTATTGGCGCAGTCTTTTGCGAAAGGAGCCGGAGAACACCATGATGTTGAAATGGTATCGGTAGCGGATTATAAGGTACATCCGTGCGTGGGATGTAATTCGTGTTTTGAGCGTGAAGGGCATCGTTGTTTTCAGCAGGATGACATGGCGGAAATTTATGCGAAGTTAGCGGAGGCGGATATGGTTGTGATAGCGTCGCCGGTATATTTTTATGGGATCAGCGCGCAGCTAAAAGCAGTGATCGACCGGATGCATACCCCGATGCGTAATCGGTTTAAAATTAAGAGGGCGGCGCTTTTATTAGTGGGAGCGGCATCTCTGCCGGAGTTATTTGACGCAATTATTTTGCAGTATAAGCTGGTTCTTGCGTTTTTTCATTTGGAGGATGCCGGCATGGTTTTGGTGCGGGACGTAAAAGAGCGGGGAGACATCAAAGGAAACCCGGCGCTGGATCAGGCTTATGCACTGGGTGTGTCGGTATAAACGGGTAAAATACAGGCAGGCTTCTTATTTTTTAGATGAAAGGGAGCGCGCTGTTTCCTCACTGCAATATGGCATAACCAATTACAGTGAGGAGGAGATCCTACGGCATATCCCATCCCTCATGATCGGTATGCAGCAGTTTGTGTGCTTTCGGAGACAGCGGTTTTTCCAGGTAGTTGCGATACAGCTCCAGCACAGATGGATTTTCATGGGAGAAACGCAGCGGATTTTTTTGGTCCAGTTGATACAGCTTTTCGCCGCGTGTTCCTGCCATCTCGCGCCCTTCGGTAATCGGTTGGCCGCCTCCGCCTGCGCAGCCGCCCGGACATGCCATGACTTCTACAAAATCGTAGTCGGCTTCCTTGGAGGCAATCTGCTCCATCAGCTTTCTTGCGTTTCCAAGCCCATGTACGACGGCTGTCCGTACCGGCGTGCCTGCAATCTCAAAGACCGCTTCTTTTACGCCGTCAAGCCCGCGGACGCTTTGAAATGTATCCGGCTTTGGATTTTCTTTGTTCAGGGCGTAGTACGCCGTACGCAGCGCCGCTTCCATAACGCCGCCGGTAGCGCCAAAGATCACAGCGGCTCCCGAGCCTATTCCAAGCGGGGAATCAAATTCTTCCTCCTCCAGGTTTGCCGGGGTAATCAGCTCGCTGCGCAGCATCCGGTCAAATTCCCTTGTTGTAAGGACTGCGTCTACGTCACGGGTGCCGGCGTCATTGATGTTTGGCAGCGCGCACTCGGCTTTTTTGGCTGTACAAGGCATGATCGATACGCAGAAAATCTTTTCCGGGTCGACGCCCAATACGTATTCGGCAAAATAGCTCTTTGCAACTGCGCCAAACATCTGCTGCGGGGATTTTGCAGTGGATAGCTGCTTTGTCATATCCGGGTACTGGGATTTGAGAAAACGCACCCAGCCCGGGCAGCAGGAGGTAAACATTGGCCATTGGTATTCGCTGCGGTGTGTCAGGCGCTCTAAAAATTCATTTGCTTCCTCCATAATCGTCAGGTCTGCGCTGAAATTGGTGTCAAACACATAGTCGATGCCGAGTGCGCGGGCTGCTGCTGCCAGGCGCTTTTCGGTAGCCATCGTTTCCGGCAGCGAAAGCCCTTCGCCCCAGGATGCGCGTACAGCAGGCGCGATTTGTGCCACGACGATCCTGTCCGGGTCATGGACAGCGTCCAAAACCTTGCGCACGTCGTCCCGTTCACGGAGCGCACCCGTCGGGCAGTGTGTGATGCACTGTCCGCACAGGGCACAGTCTGCTTCCGCGATTTTGCGCATTTTGGATACGCCTACGCTTGTACGCTTGCCGGTATTTACAATATCCCAGATATTTAAGGATTGTACTTTATCGCAGATCTGCACGCACCGCATACATTTGATGCATTTGCCTGCATTGCGTATGAGCGGGAAGCTTGCGTCCCATTCGCTTTTTTCAAAATGCTGCTGGAACGGCACGTCATTGATATTCATATCCGCACAGATTTTTTGCAGAGAGCAGCTTCCGTTCCGCTGGCATGACGCACACCGGAAATCATGCTGGGACAGGATGATCTGTAAGTTCATCCTGCGTGCGTAATGTGCTTTCAGGCTGCTCGTATAGATCACCATGCCTTCCTCCACTTTGGTATTGCACGATGCGGCAAGCGTTTCTTTTCCTTCGATCTCCACGCAGCAGATGCGGCAGGCGCCGATTTCGTTTAAATCTTTCAGAAAACAGAGCGTCGGAATCTCAATTCCTGCGGCAGCGGCAGCTTTTAAAATGGTCGTGCCTTCCGGCACCTGTACCTGTTTATGGTCGATTGTCAAATTTACCATTTGTCCTGTCTTCCTCCTCTCAATACACCGCATCCGTGGCGGTCACAGCGCAGGCAGCGGCTTGCTTCCTGCAATGCTTCTTCATCGCTCATCGTATATTCGATGCCCTCAAAGTTATCTTTGCGCGCCCAGGATTCTTTTTCTCCGAGGTTCACGCGGCCGCATGGGATTTTATCATTTAACAGTGGTTCCGGTATTTCCACATCCACGGAAATGGCATGGTGAAAGCCTAAAAATTCATCGATATTTGCCGCTGCTGTTTTGCCTGCTGCAATCGCCTTGATCACAGTTGCAGGCCCTGTCACACAGTCGCCGCCCGCATACATACCTACCCGGTTTAATTCGCCGTAAGCATTTGCAAGGAGTTGTCCGCGCTTTGTTGCGATGCCTGCTTTTTCAAACGGCGCAGACACAATATCCTGCCCGACTGCCATCAAAATCACATCGCATTCTAAGCGTTCCTCTGTCTTATCCGCTTTTCGCGGCGAAGGCCGCCCGCCCCTTACTGTGCCGATAATCTGCGGCTGTACCCACAGCGCCTTTGCGTTTCCGGCGTCGTCTGCTTCGATGCGCAGCGGCGCTTTCAGCGTCAGCAGCTCAATGCCTTCTGCAATGGCGCCTTCCACTTCCGCAGGGAGCGCGGTCATATCTTCTTTGCGCCGGCGGTAGACGATGCTGACAGTCTTTGCCCTGGAGCGGATCGCTGTCCTTGCACAGTCCATTGCCACGTTGCCGCCGCCTACGACGATCACGCGCTTTCCGCTGAAATCAGGATATTTGTCGTCTCCGATTTCACGCAGCATTTCCACTGCTGAAACAACGTTGCCGCTGTCCTCTCCTTCCAGGTTCAGCCGTTTTTCTGCGTGTGCCCCGATCGCAACAAAGATGGCGTCGTATGTATCATTGATTTCGCTTAGCTCCTCGGTGCCGACAGCAGTACCCAGCTTTACTTCCACGCCGGTCGAAAGAATCGCGTCGATATCTTCTTTCAGCCTTTCCCGCGGGAAACGGTAGTTTGGAATGCCGTAACGCAGCATCCCGCCAAGCTGTGCCTTTTCTTCAAAAATAACAGCCTGATGACCCATTAGCTGTAAGAAATAAGCCGCAGTAAGCCCAGCCGGGCCGCCGCCGATAATCGCGATTTTTTTGCCGGTCGGCTTTGCACATGCCGGAACTGGAACTTCGCTGGCGTGCGCCCTGTCCATAATGTAATGCTTCATGCCGCGGATATTAATGGCGTCGTCAATCATCGTGCGCCGGCACCTGGTTTCACATGGGTGCTCACAAATCAGCGCACAGGCTGTCGGGAACGGGTTGTCCTTGCGGATCAGGCGTACGGCATCCGCACAGCGCCCTTCCCCGGCAAGTGCGATATAGCCCGGAATGTCGACGTTTGCCGGACACAGCGTCACGCATGGGATCGGCTGCTCGAAGGTGCCTGTACACTGATGCTCCTGTACATGCGAGATATAATCTTCCTTGAAGCCCTCAAACCCTGCCAGCACCATGCGCGCTGACTCAAAGCCGATCGCGCAGTCTGCTGAATTTTTGATATTGACCGCTGTATGCTCAATCAGCTCCAGCGTATCCATTGTTGCCGTATTGTCCAGGACGCTTTCCAAAAGCTCCTCCAAGATACCCAGCCCAATGCGGCACGGCACGCATTTTCCGCAGGTCTGCGCATGGCAGACTTTCAAAAATGCAAGCTGCATATCGACCGGACAGACGCCTGGCGGATTTGCGATGATACGCTGCGTAAATTCTTTCATCAGTTTTTCTGTGGTAGAATTTACCTTGTCCGTGGAAATTACTGATAACCTGCTCATATCCTTCCTCCTGTTATTTTTTGTATAGTTCTGAAAAATTATGACAACTTTTTCTTATAGTGTAAACGAAAATTTGTTACAATGCAACAAAAAAAGAAAAAAGCAAGGCAAAGGCAGCGTCTAATCGTTACTGTGAGCACCGAAGGTGTGAACAGTAACGTTTAATCAAGCTTTTGCTGTATGCGGTGATAATCGGAAAGAATCGTTTCTAGTGTAATATTTTTCAGGCTTTCACATAAATCGCTTCTGATTTTTTGATAAGAGCAATCCAATACGTTATGGATATTTTTACCTATGGGGCATAATGGCGAGGGCATCGGGTGGATGCCGATGAGCTTCGAAATAAAGTCTGGCTCGATCGCGCTGCCTATGCGGTATAAGGTGATCTCGTCCGGCGGGCAGTTCAGCGTTGCGCCGCCGGTTCCAAATTTTACAGACAGGATGCCGTCTTTTCGCAGGGAGCTTATAATCGTTCGGATTGTGACAGGATTGCTTCCGGTAGATAAGGCTAAAAGGTCACTCGTTACCTTTTTCTGTTCTCCGTATTCATAAATAAAAATAAGGCAATGAATGGCGACAGAACATTTCGTACTGATGTGCATGACGTTTCTCCCTTCCAGGTTAAATGGCTGTGTGCATCACAGGTGTATCAGTAATACGATTAGAGTGTAACATATTTGCGCATTGCTGTAAATGTTGACATGACACCTTGTGCTTGTTACAATGGTGTAAATCTAAAAATTACAGGAGGAATAACGATGAAAGTCTCACAAATTACGTTCAGCCCGACCGGGGGAACGGATAAAGTTGCACAAATCATAACAAAAGCATGGGGAATGCCTGTCAATAAAATCGATTTATCCAATCCAGACGTGAACCCATCCTCAGTTTGTTTTGGAGCAGAAGATCTTGCGGTGCTTGCGGTGCCTTCTTACGGAGGGCGCGTTCCCCGCCTTGCCGCGCAGAGAATGGCTAACATAAAGGGCAATCAGGCGCGGTGCGTCCTTGTTTGTGTCTATGGAAACAGGGCATATGAGGACACTTTGACAGAATTAAACGATCTGGCAGAAACATGCGGTTTTCAGGTAGTTGCGGCAATCGCCGCCATAGCCGAGCATTCGATTATGCACCAGTATGCAGCGGGCAGGCCCGATGCGAAGGACAAAAGCGAGCTAAGCTCTTTTGCAAAAAAAATTCTGGATAAGATCAACGGCAGTCATATGGAGGTTTCAAAGCTGCAAATTCCAGGGAACCGCCCTTATAAAAAAGCAGGCGGAGGCGGATTGGTGCCAAAAGCGGGCAAAACCTGTATAGGCTGCGGGCTTTGCGCGAAACATTGCCCGGCACAGGCAATCAGCAAAAAAAATCCAAAGGAAACAGACAGTAAAAAGTGCATTTCGTGTATGCGCTGTGTCGTACAATGTCCGCAGTCAGCCCGCAAAGTGAATGGCGCCATGGTTTCTGCTGCGGCATTAGCAATGAAAAAAGCCTGTGCTGGAAGAAAAGAAAATGAGTTGTTTATTTCATGAATGATTTTGTTTGAGATCATAGCAAGGGTTTTTTTAGAGACAATCAAAGAAAGCTGCAAGGCTATCCCCTGTTTGCCGTAGGAGATAGCCTTGCAGCTTTTTTTCTCTTCTGAAAGTATGACAATAGCTTTGCAAAAACTTCTCAGTTGAAAATATAATGTCAGTATGGTAGAATTAGGAAAATATCAAATGATTTTTCTGGCTGCGCAGCAACGAAAGAGACATAGAACCATCTGTATGAGGAAGCAGGAATAAGCCAAAAAGCCTATAAATAAAGGAGAAAATAATTTTATGGAACAGTACAAAAAAGAATTTATTGAGTTTATGGTAGACAGTGATGTGTTAAAATTCGGGGAGTTTGTATTAAAGAGCGGGCGCAAGTCGCCGTTTTATATGAATGCAGGCGGCTATGTGACCGGGACGCAGCTTATGAAGCTGGGTGAATATTATGCGAAGGCGATCCATGCGCATTATGGGGATGATTTTGATGTTTTATTCGGGCCGGCGTATAAGGGGATCCCGCTGAGCGTTGCGACAACGATTGCGTATGCGGATTTGTACGGCAAGGACATCCGTTACTGTTCAAACCGGAAAGAGGTAAAGGATCACGGCGATGCCGGGATTTTGCTGGGGAGCAGCCTAAAGGACGGCGACCGTGTGGTGATGATTGAAGATGTCACGACGTCGGGGAAGTCCATTGCGGAGACGTTTCCTATTTTAAAGGCACAGGCGGATGTGCAGGTTCTTGGGCTGATCGTTTCGTTAAACCGGATGGAAAAAGGGATGGGCGGAGAAAAGAGCGCGTTGGATGAGATTCGGGAGCTGTACGGGTTTGAGGCAAATGCGATTGTTACGATGCAGGAGGTGACAGAGTATTTATACCAGATGCCGCACAATGGAAAAATGATCATTAATGATACATTAAAAGCTGCGATTGACGCATACTATGAACAGTATGGTGCTAAATAATATTGAGGAATGTGAATTGAATTATAAAAAGCATAAAAAAGGATACCGAATGGCGGCTTGGCTGCTGTTTTGCCTTTATCTGGTCTCTATGATTTATTTTTTGTTTTTTGCGGAAAGTATGGGAAGGACTTTGGTCGGGCGGGAATACCATTATAACCTGGTGCCGTTTAAGGAAATTCATCGTTATCTTACTTATTTTGATGTGATCGGGCCTTATACCGTATTTTTAAATATTGCTGGAAATGTGCTGGCGTTTGTGCCGTTTGGGCTGTTTTATCCGCTTTTGTCGCGCAGGAGCCGCAGCCTGTGGAAGGTGACGCTGATCAGCTTTGAGGTGAGCCTTCTTGTGGAGCTGATTCAGCTTGTTACGAGAGTGGGAAGCTGTGATGTGGATGATATGATCCTGAATACGCTGGGCGGGATCGTAGGATATTTGTGTTTTAAAATGATGTTCCACTGGCACAGGATGGAGCTGAAAGGGGCTTTGGATGAAGAAAAAACAACGGGCTGATAAAAATTATAAATTTTCCGGCAAAAAGCATTCCGGCCCTGGTACGGCGGCATTGGTGTTTTCCTTTGTGCCGCTGGCACTGTTTTTTTATGCAGTATCGGTCTCTTATTTGAGAGGCGGGCAGGCGCCGGCAAAGATCGGGTGCATTGGAATTGCGGCGGTGTTGTCCGCGTTATGGACGCTGCGGATATCGGTAAGGGAAGCGCGCAAGGAGAATATAAGGAAAAAGGTACCGGTCACCGGGGCTGTGCTGTCAGTGCTGATGCTGGCGGGATGGACAGCAGTTTATGTAATAGGATGGATTGGATTATGAGTTATCGAGATATTTATGCAGCAGGACATGCGCTTGCAGCAGAGCGGTTTGCGCTTGTCTGTGAGCGGATCCGGGAGGCAGCGCAGGCACCGGAGACACAGGAGCAGTTTGCGGATTATTTTAAAAGGACAGCGGCATTTATCCTGCTTACGGTGGATGTTTTTAAGATGCAGCAGGAGGGAGCGCTGGAGCATCGTTCGATCGAGGAATGCGAGGCATTAAACAGGCGGCTTTATGCAGATCTATTACCGTGCCAGGAGCAGAGGAGGGAAACGGCTGACACACTGCCAGGGCAAAGACAGGATGGCGCAACGGCGGCTAAAGAGCCATGCTACGAGTATAGCTACGCGAACCCTTCGTATGCAGTGCAAAAGCTGGGCAGCGAATATGGCGGGATGCTGTGCTTTTTATATGCGGAATGCCGTGCCTTGATTGCTTATGCATTTGAGGGCAGATTGTCGGATATGACGATTTTGCTGGAACTGTTTGTGGAGATTTATACGTGTTTTTGTGATGTAGACGGTACGGATGCGGAAGCGGTCAGGCAGATTTTATACTGGCATTTCCATGATTACAGTGAGATTCTGGTGGCACAGAGCGTACGGGAAGGGATTGACCCGCAGCTAGATTTTTTTACAGGGATTGTGCGTGAGTCTGACCTGGATGATTTGTCTTACCTGTATCGGTATGGAGAGTATATTTCGGAAAATGAGCGCAAAAGCGCACAATACCTGTTAAGCCTTTCGGATGATAAGATTCAGGCAATGGCGGATACGTTTACCGAGGGCTACCGGATTGGATTTGAGGTGACCGGGAAAGACTTGTCTAAGAAAAAGACAGTCAGCATCCATTATGCAATCGGGTTTGAGCGTGTCGTGCGCAGGGTCATGGAAAACTTTGCAAAGCTTGGATTGGAGCCGATTGTATTTCGGGATGCGGTATCTTCCATGGGAAACCGGGGACATGGCAAGCGCGGATGTTATTCTACGGCGGCAAACCGCCAGTTTGACTACGACCACCGCAATGACAGTGCGTATTATCTGGACAAGGCGTTTGTGGAACGCAGGCTGGAGGTGCTGCGGGATGCCTATGAGACATACAGGGAGCTTGCAACCGTTTTCGGCGGGCCGGCGGTGCAGGAGGTGTTTGGAGAGCAGCCGTTTGCACCGGAAAATAAAAAGGAAGCGGCACATTATGATGAAAAACAGCAAAAGCTGCTCGTCTATTATGCAAATCAGGCGGGGCAGATTACAAACCGGTATATCAAAGGGGAAGAGCGCAGCTATACGATTATAGCGTACCCGCTGCCTGCGATCGGACGGGATTATAAGGAGATTTTTGCAGAGACGGTAAGGATCAATACGCTTGATTATATGCTGTACCGGAATATGCAGCAGAAGCTGATCGATGTGCTGGACAGGGCGGAGCGTGTGCATATTACAGGCAGGGGCGGCAACCGCACCGATCTGTATGTATCGATCCGAAGGCTTGATGATCCGAATAAGCAGACAGCCTTTGAAAACTGCGTGGCGGATGTGAATATTCCGGTCGGGGAGGTATTTACATCGCCGGTTTTAAAAGGGACGTCCGGCGTGCTGCATGTGACAGGTGTTTATTTGAATGAGCTGTTTTATAAAGATCTGGAGCTTGTCTTTACGGACGGAATGGTTACGGATTATAGCTGCGCCAATTTTGCGGATCCGGCTGAAAACAGGCGCTATATTCGGGAAAACGTGCTGATGCAGCATGATACGCTGCCGATGGGAGAGTTTGCAGTCGGGACAAATACGGCTGCATACCGCATGGCGAGGGATTATCAGATTGCGGATAAGCTGCCGATTTTAATTGCAGAAAAGACCGGGCCGCATTTTGCAGTCGGGGATACGTGCTATTCCCATGCAGAAGATACAAAAGTATACAATCCAGACGGAAAAGAGATCGTGGCAAGGGAGAACGAGGTCTCCATGCTGCGCGCAGAGGATGTATCCAAGGCGTATTTTAACTGCCATACGGATATTACCATTCCTTATGATGAGCTGGATGAGATTACAGTAATTTTGCCGGATCGCGGTACGATCGATGTGATCCGGGATGGGAAATTTGTTGTGCCGGGGACAGAGGTGCTGAACGTTCCGCTGTCTGAGCCGGAAAAATAAATGCATTCAAAGGACAGGATACAAAAGGGAGGATTTGAGATGGCAAAGGTTGGTATTGTAATGGGTTCAGATTCGGATATGCCGGTGATGGCAAAGGCTGCGGATGTATTAAAGCAGCTTGGCATTTCCTATGAAATGAGGATTATTTCGGCGCACCGGGAGCCGGATGTATTTTTTGATTATGCAAAGACAGCGGAAGAAAGAGGGCTGAAAGTCATTATTGCAGGAGCCGGGATGGCGGCGCACCTGCCGGGGATGTGCGCGGCGATTTTTCCGATGCCTGTCATCGGGATCCCGATGCATACGACATCTTTGGGCGGCAGGGACTCACTGTATTCGATTGTGCAGATGCCAAGCGGCATCCCTGTGGCGACGGTTGCGATTAACGGGGGCGCGAATGCGGCGCTTTTGGCTGCAAAAATCCTGGCTGTCTCAGACGACGCGCTGCTGCAAAAGCTGAAAGGCTATGCAAAAGACATGAAAGCGCAGGTGCAGGCAAAAGATGAAAAATTGCAGGCATGTGGATATGAAAAGTATTGAAAAAGCAGTATAGACAAATCGTATGGAATTGCGGATACAAAGCCTAACCCCTGCGTATCTGCATGTGAAAACCGCATAGGGCAGATGTACTGACCGGAAGGAAGCATGAAGGAAAGAAGAAGTCTGAAAGCATGATTTACCGTAAAACAGGTAGATTCTTTTTGGTATTGCAAAAACCGGCAGAGAATCCTGTTTTACGGTTTTATTTTTGAATTTTACTATAGAATAGGAGGCGGGGCATGGGGACAACATGGAATGATACACCCAGTGCAGACCGGGTGCATATTACGTTTTTCGGGAAAATGAACAGCGGGAAATCGTCGCTGATCAATGCGCTGGCAGGGCAGCAGATATCCATTGTGTCTGATATCAGCGGCACAACGACAGACCTTGTAAAAAAACCGATGGAAATACATGGGATTGGAGCTTGTGTGCTGGTCGATACGGCTGGATTTGATGATACGGGCGTATTGGGCGAGAGCCGGGTTGCACTGGCAAGGCAGGCGGCGAAACAGGCGGACCTGGCGGTGCTTGTATTTGACGGAAACGGGCAAAACAGCCGGTTTGACGAAGAAAAGCAGTGGTTTTGCCTGCTGCAAAAAAGGGATACACCGGTTATTTTAGTCCTGAATAAAACCGATACAAATGCACGGGCGAAAGAGCTGGCATTGCAGATCGGGGAACAGTTTGGGAAAACACCGCTTCTTGCAAGCGCTGCGGCAAAAGAGGGGATCGAGGAGCTGAAACAGGCGCTGATTGCTGCCGCAGCAGACAAAAGCACAGAACAAATGCGCCAGATTACCGGAGGCATTGTCGGCAAAGAAGATCTGGTCATGCTGGTGATGCCGCAGGACATCCAGGCGCCGAAGGGACGCCTGATCCTGCCGCAGGTACAGACGCTGCGGGAGCTTTTGGATCAAAAATGCATTACAGTATGTACGTCGACGGATCAGTTTACACACGCCCTGGCAGCACTCAAGCAGCCGCCGAAGCTGATCGTGACAGATTCCCAGGTGTTTCGCACGATCTATGAGAAAAAGCCAAAGGAAAGCATGTTAACTTCCTTTTCGGTGTTGTTTGCCGCTTATAAAGGGGATATGGACTATTTTGTACAGGGCGCGCATTTGATCGAAACGCTGACGGAGCAGGATCAGGTATTAATCGCAGAGTGCTGTACACATGCTCCCTTGGATGAGGATATCGGGCGGGTAAAGCTGCCGCGCCTGCTGCGTAAAAAGGTTGGCGAAGGGCTGCGTATAGACATTGTCTCCGGCACGGATTTTCCGCAGGATCTGGCAAAATACAGCCTGATTATCCAATGCGGCGCCTGTATGTTTAACCGTAAGTATGTGATGTCCAGAGTCGAAGCGGCAAAAGAGCAAAGGGTGCCTATGACCAATTATGGGGTTGCGGCAGCGTATTTGAACGGGATTTTAGATCAGGTGGAACTGCCTGGGCAGAGCAGGAAGGAGCAGCAGTAGCGATGGAAACAGGGGAGACAAAGCTTGCCGTGGTCGCGATTGTGGTAGAACAGGAAGAGAGCGTCCGGGAACTGAACGAGCTGCTCCACGGATGCAGCCGCTATATTATTGGCAGAATGGGAATCCCGCACAGAGAGCGTGGGGTATCCTTAATCAGTATCGCGATGGATGCCCCGGCGGATGTGATCAGCGGATTGTCCGGAAAGCTGGGAAGGATACGCGGGGTGTCCGCAAAGGTAGCGTATTCTAAAATGCCGGAATAGATAAATAGAAGCATGAAAAGGAAGGTTTGATTGTATGTATGATGTAATGTCACCGAAAGCAGAGGAATTTATCAATGATGAAGAAATCCGGGAATGCCTGGAGTATGCGCAAAAAAACAAACAGAACGAAGCGCTGATCAATGAAATCCTGGAAAAGGCCAGGAACATGAAAGGGCTTTCCCACAAAGAGGCGCTTGTATTGCTGGATTGTGAGCTGGAAGAGAAAAACAAAGAAATCTATAAGCTGGCGGAGCAGATCAAGCAGGAGTTTTACGGGAACCGCATCGTCATGTTCGCGCCGCTGTATTTGTCCAATTATTGTATTAACGGCTGCGAATACTGTCCGTACCATGCAAAAAACAAGCATATTACAAGAAAGAAGCTGACGCAGGAGGAAGTACGGCGGGAAGTGGTTGCATTGCAGGATATGGGGCATAAAAGGCTGGCGCTGGAAGCGGGGGAAGACCCGGTAAACAATCCGCTGGAGTATATTCTGGAATGCATTCATACCATTTACAGTATCAAGCATAAAAACGGCGCGATTCGGCGTGTCAATGTAAATATAGCGGCGACGACGGTCGAGGATTATCAAAAGCTAAAGGAAGCAGGCATCGGTACTTATATTTTGTTTCAGGAAACATACAATAAGCAGCAGTATGAAAAGCTGCATCCGACAGGGCCAAAGAGCAATTATGCTTACCATACAGAGGCGATGGACCGCGCGATGGACGGCGGGATTGATGATGTCGGGCTGGGTGTGCTGTTTGGCCTGAATAATTATCGCTATGACTTTACCGGCATCCTGATGCACGCAGAGCATCTGGAGGCGTACAAGGGGGTAGGCCCGCATACGATCAGCGTTCCGAGGGTACGGCGTGCCGATGATATTGACCCTGATGTATTTGATAACGGGATTTCGGATGAGATCTTTGAAAAGATCGTTGCCTGTATCCGTATTGCAGTGCCGTATACGGGTATGATTGTATCTACCAGGGAATCAGCGCAGACGCGCAAAAAAGTGCTGCATCTTGGCATCTCACAGATCAGCGGCGGCTCCAGGACGAGCGTCGGCGGTTATTATGAGGAGGAAAAGGAAGAGGACAATTCTGCGCAGTTTGATGTCAGCGACCGCAGAACATTGGAAGAAGTCGTGCACTGGCTGATGGAGATGGGCTATGTGCCGAGCTTTTGCACCGCCTGCTATCGTGCCGGACGTACCGGCGACCGTTTTATGGAGCTGTTAAAAAGCAGGCAGATTGTCAACTGCTGCCATCCAAACGCGCTGATGACGTTAAAGGAGTTTTTGGAGGATTATGCCTCACCGCAGACAAAAGCGCTTGGGGAAAAGCTGATTGCTGAGGAGCTGAAAAAGATTCCAAATGAAACAGTCAGGAAAAAAGCCGAACAATATATCAGCCAGATCCATGATGGGCAGCGGGACTTTCGGTTTTAACCAAAGCCCTGCCAGGCGAAAGAAAGAGGATACCGCATGATTTATATTAGTATGGTTGGATTGGCCTTTTTTATGGAATACTATGTGAAACGGCATATGGACAGGGTGCGTTCGTTACAGGAGCAGCGCCCGCTTGCCGGCGGGAACATCGTGCTGAAAAAATATTATAATACAGGAGCGGCAGGCAACTTTTTAGACAGCTATCCAAAATGGGTCCGGCGTATCCATATATGTGCGCTGTTGACCGCTTTGCTGGCATTTGTATGCATCCTGCAAAAAAAGGGCGCCGCCGCGGCAAAGACAGGACTTTCATTTTTAGTGGGCGGCGGGCTGAGCAACCTGCATGACCGTCTGACTAAGGGGTATGTGGTAGATTATGTCAGTTTTGGTTTTGGGCCGAAGCGGTTTCGCAGGCTGGTGTTTAATATGGCGGATTTTTTTGTATTTGCCGGAATTCTTTTATGCGGGATTGAAATTTTTCGGAAAGACAGGCAAAAGGAATGATAAGGAAAAGCGCTAAGGAAAGAGTGATAGGGAAAGAACGCTAAGGAATGAACACTAAGGAAAGAAGGATCAAAAAACGATGGAAGTGACGCAAATGCAAAACGGGAAGCAGGAGCAAAAGGGGAATCCTCTGGGAAGCAAGCCGGTCGGCAGCCTGCTTGTGGAGTTTGCGGTTCCGAGCATTATTGCAATGCTGGTCAGCGCTTTGTATAACATTGTGGATCAGTTTTTTATCGGGCATTATGTCGGTATGCTTGGGAATGCAGCGACGAATGTGGCTTTTCCGCTGACGATGAGCTGTACGGCGATTTCATTGATGTGCGGGATTGGCGGGGCGGCGAATTTTAACCTGAATATGGGGCGCGGCAGAAAGGAAAAAGCGGCGAAGTATGCGGGAAATGCGGTTACAATGACTATTGTCATCGGCGTGCTGTTGTGCGTGGTTACAAAGCTGTTTTTAAAGCCGATGATGGTTACCTTTGGCGCGACCGACCAGACGCTTGCTTATTCGCTTACTTATACAGGGATTACGTCTTTTGGGTTTCCGTTTTTGATCTTTACGACCGGCGGCTCCAACCTGGTCAGGGCGGACGGAAGCCCGCGGTTTTCCATGCTGTGTACGCTTGTCGGCGCGATCGTGAATACGGTGCTGGATGCCCTGTTTATGATACAGTTTGGCATGGGCATCCAGGGAGCTGCATGGGCGACGGTCATTGGGCAGGTTGTATCTGCGGTGCTTGTTGCGGCATATCTGTCCCGCTTTCAGACGGTGAAGCTCGTACGGGAATGCTTTTTGCCGAAGGCAGCCTGCTGGGGCAATATCGCAAGGCTTGGCATGTCGCCGTGCATCAACCAGCTTGCTATGATGGCGGTACAAATCGTATTGAATAATGTACTGACGTTTTACGGCGCACAATCTGCCTATGGCGGCGATATCCCGCTTGCCTGCGCAGGGATTATATCCAAAGTCGGGATGATGTTTTTTTCGATCGTCATAGGCATTTCGCAGGGGATGCAGCCGATTGTCAGCTTTAATTACGGGGCGAAACAGTACGGGCGGGTATTGGAGGCTGTATGGAAGTCTATTTTCTGTGCGACGGTTATTTCATTGGTGGCATTTTTGTGCTTTCAGATCTTTCCAAGGCAGATCATCGGGCTGTTTGGACAGGAAAGTGAAGAATATTTTGCGTTTGCTGAACGGTATTTCAGGATCTATATGTTTTTTACGTTTGTAAACCAGTTTCAGCCGATTGTGGCAAATATGTACACTTCCATCGGAAAAGCTGCCGCCGGAGCGCTGATGTCTCTGACCAGGCAGATCCTGTTTTTAATGCCGCTGCTGATCGTGCTGCCAAAGTTTTTCGGGCTGGAGGGCGCGATGTATGCGGCGCCGATTGCGGATTTTGTGGCGTTTGTCATTGCCCTGGCGATGCTGCTTAGAGAGTCCCGCCTGCTGAAACGGGCGGCTGCGGATGTGGGCGGCGCAGCTTAGAAGCCGGCAAAAACAGGAAAGAAAGACGCAGAAAATAAAGAACTGGAAAAAAGAAAGAATTTTAGTTGTGAAATCTGTAAATAAGTGATATTTTATAATAAGAAGAATATTTAGGAGGAGAGAGGAAAGTAATATGAGTAAAAAACCTACGGTATTAATGATTTTAGACGGATTTGGCCTGAATGAGAAAAGCGAGGGCAACGCTGTGGCGCAGGCAAATACGCCGGTGCTGGACAAGCTGATGAGCGAGTATCCGTTTGTAAAAGGCTATGCCAGCGGGCTGGCTGTCGGCCTTCCGGACGGGCAGATGGGAAATTCCGAGGTTGGGCATCTGAATATGGGTGCCGGGCGTATCGTATACCAGGAGCTTACAAGAATTTCAAAGGAAATTGAAGACGGCGACTTTTTCAAAAATGAAGCGCTGCTTGCGGCAGTGGAAAACTGCAAAAAGAATGGATCATGCCTGCACCTGTTCGGACTTGTGTCAGACGGAGGCGTACACAGCCACAATACGCATATTTACGGGCTGTTAGAGCTTGCAAAAAGAGAAGGGCTTGACAAGGTCTATGTACATTGCTTTATGGATGGGCGTGATACGGCTCCGTCTTCTGGCAAGGGCTTTATTCAGGAATTGGTAGACAAGATGAAGGAGATCGGCGTTGGCAAGATCGCGACGATATCCGGGCGTTATTACGCGATGGACCGTGACAACCGCTGGGATCGTGTGGAAAAGGCTTACGTTGCCCTGACAAAGGGTGAAGGCGTGAAAGCGCAGGATCCGGTAGCGGCAATGCAGGCATCCTATGACGATGACAAGACGGACGAGTTTGTACTGCCGACGGTAATCGAACAGGATGGAAAGCCGGTGGCAACTGTAAAGGATCAGGATTCTGTTATCTTTTTTAACTTCCGCCCAGACCGTGCCAGAGAGATGACAAGAGTATTCTGCTGCGATGATTTCAGCGGATTTGACCGCGGCGCCAGAAAACAGGTGACCTATGTCTGCTTTACCGAATATGACGTGACGATCCCGAACAAGGAAATTGCGTTTAAAAAGGTAGAGCTGAAAAATACATTTGGGCAGTTCCTTGCGGCAAACGGCAAAACGCAGGCAAGAATCGCCGAGACAGAAAAGTATGCCCATGTGACCTTTTTCTTTAACGGCGGCGTGGAAGAGCCAAATAGCGGGGAAGAGCGTATTCTTGTAAAATCACCGAAGGTGGCGACGTATGACTTGCAGCCGGAGATGAGTGCGCCGGCAGTATGCGACAAGCTCTGTGAAGCGATCCGTTCGCAGAACTATGACGTAATTATTATCAACTTTGCAAACCCGGACATGGTAGGGCATACCGGTGTGATGGAGGCAGCGACAAAAGCGGTGGAAGCAGTCGACGCCTGCGTTGGCAGGGCATTGGAAGCTTTGCTGGAGGTAGACGGCCAGATGTTCCTGTGCGCAGACCACGGCAATGCGGAGCAACTGATCGATTATGAAACAGGCGTGCCGTTTACAGCGCATACGATCAATCCGGTGCCGTTTATCCTGATTAACTATGATCCGGCGTATACGTTAAAGGAAGGCGGGCGTCTTGCAGATATTGTGCCGACTTTAATTGAAATGATGGGAATGGAGAAGCCTGCGGAAATGACAGGGGAATCTTTATTAATCAAAAAATAACAGAATGATTTGCTGGGGAGGCTGTTCTTTTTCAGAAAGGAACAGCCTGCTTTTTTTGTGCGCTGGCGGGGATGTTGGAGGATCCCTTGCAAAAGATTCACGGAAATTTCACACAATTGTTGCAATTTTGTTGGAAATTGAGTATAATGCTTAAATATTAACAGAGATAAGATGAGAAGAGATGAGCGAAAGCCGGGAGAGCAGGTGATGAATATGGCAGATTTTTCTATTGAATTAAACGAGCCAAAGGAGTCAGTAGAAGAATTAGAAGCAAAAATAGGTGCAAAAAGAAACGGAATTCGAAGAATGCCTGACTTTATTGAGCCGCAGGAGCTGTACAAGGAACTGATAACCAGTATCAAAAAATACCATCCGTCCACAGATATCACGCAGGTGGAAAAGGCATACCAGATTGCGGCGGCGGCACACAAGGATCAAAAGCGCAAATCAGGAGAGGCATATATTATCCATCCGCTCTGCGTGTCTATGATTTTAGCGGAGCTGGAGATGGATAAGGAGACGATCGTGGCGGGGCTGCTTCATGACGTTGTGGAAGATACGGTGATGACGGACGAGGAGATCGCGCACGAGTTTGGCGACGAAGTAGCGTTGCTGGTAGACGGCGTTACCAAATTAGGGCAGTTATCTTACGATGCGGATAAGGTCGAGGTGCAGGCTGAAAATTTAAGAAAGATGTTTCTTGCGATGGCAAAGGATATCCGTGTCATATTGATCAAGCTGGCAGACCGCCTTCATAATATGCGTACGCTGCAGTATATGAGGCCGGAAAAGCAAAAGGAGATCGCCCGCGAGACGATGGACATTTACTCTCCGATCGCCCATCGGCTTGGGATTTCCAAGGTCAAGATCGAGATGGATGACCTGTGCTTAAAATACCTGGAGGCAGCGGCGTATTATGACCTGATCCAGCAGGTGGCACAGCGCAAGACGGCGCAGGACGACTATATCCGCAACCTGACGGACGAGGTGCGCGGGCATATTGAGCGTGCCGGTATCCAGGCGGAGATCGGCGGCAGGGCAAAGCATTTTTTCAGTATATATAAAAAGATGGTCAACCAGAATAAAACACTGGACCAGATTTACGATTTGTTTGCAATCCGCATTATCGTCCGCAATGTGATGGACTGTTATGCGGCATTGGGCGTGATCCATGAAAATTATGTCCCGGTGCCTGGCAGATTTAAAGATTATATCGCGATGCCAAAGCCAAACCGTTACCAGTCCCTGCATACGACGCTGATGGGCTCAGACGGGCAGCCGTTTGAAATCCAGATCCGTACGGTAGAGATGCACCGCGTTGCGGAATACGGGATTGCGGCGCATTGGAAATATAAAGAATCCGCCAACGGCGTAAAATCCAGCGTCAACCAGGAAGAGGAAAAGCTAAGCTGGCTGCGCCAGATTCTGGAGTGGCAGCAGGACATGTCTGACAATAAAGAATTTATGAGCCTGCTGAAAAGCGACCTGGACTTATTTTCTGATACAGTATTTTGCTTTACGCCCGACGGCGATGTCAAAAATCTGCCAAACGGTTCCACACCGGTAGATTTTGCATACAGTGTCCATTCGGCGGTCGGGAATAAAATGATCGGCGCCAAAGTCAATGGAAAGCTTGTCACGATCGACTATGTGATCCAAAACGGCGACCGCATTGAAATCATTACTTCGCAAAATTCCAGAGGGCCGAGCCATGACTGGCTGAACATTGTAAAGAGCACACAGGCAAAGACAAAAATTAACCAGTGGTTCCGCAGCGAGCTGAAAGAAGAAAATATCCAGCATGGCAAAGAGCTGATTGCCGCGTACTGCAAGGCAAAGGGAATTGATTTTTCGCTTATCAACAAACCTGCGTACCAGACAAAGGTCGTGCGCAAATACGGCTTCCATGACTGGAATTCCTGCCTTGCCACGGTCGGGCATGGCGGCGTCAAGGAAGCAAGCATTGTCAATAAGATGCAGGACGAATACCGCAAAGACCATCCGATCGAGGTTACGGATGATGAGGTGCTCGCAGCGGCAGAAGAAGGCACTTCCAAAAATTTGCAGACAAATTCCAAAAGCGGGATTATTGTGCATGGATTATGCGATATTGCGGCCCATTTTGCAAAATGCTGCAGCCCGGTGCCGGGAGATGAAATCTGCGGCTATATTACAAGAGGGCGCGGGGTGACCATTCACCGTACAGACTGTATCAATATGATGAACCTGTCAGACCCGGAAAAAACGCGCCTGATCGAAGCGGAATGGCAGGAAGGGTGCAGCAGCGGCGAGCATGGCCTGTATCTGGGCGAGCTTAAGATCTATGGAAATAACCGGACAGGGCTGCTCGTGGACATTACAAAAATATTTACAGAACGCGAGATCGACATTAATTCCATCCATTCCAAAACGAGCAAGCAGGGCGTGGCAACGATCTCCATTTCCTTTGGAACAAAAGGCAAAGACGAGATGAACCAACTGATTACAAAAATCCGCCAGGTGGAAAGTGTGACCGATATTGAGCGCACGTCAGGCTGAGCGGTTTGCCACAAGGCGGCGTAATGCGCAAGGCGGAGCGAAAATATAGATTAGTAAGGCAGGTAGGATAAGAATGATGACAGTAAAAGAATTTCAGGTAGGCGTGGTCTGCACAAACTGCTTTTTAGCGGTAAACAGCGATACAAAAGAAACGCTTATCATCGACCCGGGCGACCAGGCACAGATGCTCGCAAGCTATATCGATCAAAACCAGCTCCATCCAGTGGCTGTTTTGCTGACACACGGACATTTCGACCATTGTATGGCGGCGGAAGAGCTGGCGCGCCGCTATGGGATCTTAGTTTATGTGCATGAGGATGAGAAGCAGACGATGGAAAATCCGGCATATAACTGCTGCACTATGATCGGCAGGAATCTGGTATTTCATGCAGACCATTATTTTCATGGAGAAAAAGACCATTTGTCCATGGCAGGATTTGAAATCGATGTACTGCATACACCGGGACATACCGTAGGCGGCGTATGTTTTTATATCGAGAGTGAAAAACTTTTGTTCAGCGGAGATACGTTATTTTATGAATCCGTAGGGCGAACCGATTTTCCAAAAGGAAGCATGTCACAGTTGGTACGCAGTATTCAGGAAAAACTGTTTCCGCTGCCGAATGATACAAAGGTGCTTCCGGGGCACGGAGAATGGACTACGATTGGAAACGAACGGCAGAATAATCCATTTTTATAATGCAAATACAATCGAGGTTTTTATGATTACAGTACAGTTAAATAAAGATGATTTTGCATACGATATTCATTCTCTGGTGAAGGCGTTTTATCCATCAGAGAATGTTTCTGTGTATACGATTCCGAAAACCATTACAGAGCCGGTGCTGTTTAGGATCTATGTAGATTATGCGCCGGGACAGGTCACGCTGGCAATGGCAGAGCCGGTGCCTGCGGCACAGCAGGAAGCGGCGGCATCCAGGCATACGCATTCCGCAATGGGACATACGCGCCAGGCTGCGGAAAACAGGCTGCGTGAGATGGTGTTTCCAGTCAATGACGCAGACCGGAAAGAGAAGAAAAACCTGCTGAAACAGCATATCTATCAAATGCTTTCCGATTATTCGGGAAAAACGCTCCCGTGGGGTACGCTGACCGGGGTACGCCCTGTAAAGCTGGCGCTGTCTATGCTGGAGCAGGGGGAAAGTCCCCAGGCAGTTGCAGATTTTATGAAACGCTCTTATGGCGCATCTTGGGAAAAGATCCGCCTGAGCCTGGACATCGCACAGCGCGAAACAGAGCTGCTAAAGGGCCTGGATGTGGAAAGGGGATACAGCCTTTACATCGGCATCCCGTTTTGCCCAAGTACCTGCCTGTACTGTTCTTTTACGTCCTTTCCAGTATCTATGTGGGAAAGCCGCATAGACACTTACCTGGACGCACTGGAACGGGAAATCGCATATACAGCCGAGCGCTTTGCAGACAGGCCGCTGAACAGCATTTACATCGGAGGCGGAACGCCGACCACACTGTCTCCATGCCAGCTAAACCGCCTGCTCACAGGCTTGGAACGCAGCTTTAACCTGACGCGCCTTTTGGAGTTTACCGTAGAAGCCGGCAGGCCAGACAGTATTACGGAAGAAAAGCTGCAAGTACTGCGCGCGCACGGCATTTCCAGGATATCGATTAACCCGCAGACGATGAAGCAGGAAACGCTCGACCTGATCGGCAGGCGCCATACCGTCTCACAGACGGTAGAAAGCTTTCACCTGGCAAGAAGCCTGGGCTTTACAAACATCAATATGGATCTGATCATGGGGCTTCCGCAGGAAACGCTGGCAGACGTCAGGCACACGCTGGATCAGATAAAAGAACTGCTGCCAGACAGTGTGACCGTGCATTCCCTTGCTGTAAAGCGTGCTGCAAGGCTGCAAATGTTTAAGGAGGATTATGCCGACCTTAAAATGATAAATACACAGGAGCACCTGGACGCTGCCGCGCAGGCGTGTGCACAGATGGGAATGGTACCCTATTATCTGTACCGGCAGAAAAATATGGCTGGTAATTTTGAGAATGTGGGGTATGCGTTAGATGGGAAGGCTGGTATTTATAATATTTTGATTATGGAGGAAAAGCAGACGATAGTTGCCTGCGGAGCCGGGAGCGTATCAAAGCGAGTTTATCCAGATGGACGGATTGAGCGAAGCGAGA
Organism: uncultured Eubacterium sp.; assembly: GCA_947178105.1. Taxonomy (GTDB): domain Bacteria; phylum Bacillota; class Clostridia; order Lachnospirales; family Lachnospiraceae; genus Eubacterium_J. The sequence goes on from CAMWXD010000036.1 coordinate 40,440, forward strand.
ATG
>CAMWXD010000037.1 GCA_947178105.1 uncultured Eubacterium sp.
TGAGCTTCGGCTTGACCTGCTTTGGAATCGGATACTCTATTGGTAAAGATAGTAAGAAGACACAAAAATAGCCGCCCACGTCTGGAAAACTAAGCGGCTATTTTAACTAATGTTAACCAGGCTAACCGTCTATCGACAGCGCCTTTTTTATAATATATCATATCTGGCTTACTATGTAAATATCCTATTTTGGGATTTTTTCAGACACTTCATCATAAAATCTCCACTTTTATAGCTGCTGCCATTTTATTTGAAATGATATCGCTGCAATGTTCATTTTAATATCCTTCTTTCCTGCGCTGCTTCCGCAACTGGTTCCGTTTCTGCCCGCCTGCCCATTCTTCCTGCTCTGCCTCGGACTCCAGCAGCAGCCCTGGCACCTGAACCGGGATGCCGTTTTCATCCACCGCCACCATAACCAGATATGCCCGGTTGATGCTTTTGCGGATTCCCTGATAATCCTCCACATAAGTATCGACCCGCACTTCCATGGATGTGCGCCCGACAAACGTCAGCCTGCCTATGAGTACCACCATATCGTCCTGATACGCTCCTGCCTTAAAATGCAGGTTATCGATCGCGGCTGTCGTTACCAGTTTTCCAGAATGCCTTCTGCCAACAATCGCAGCGATCTCATCGATCCACTGCATCAGGCAGCCGCCGAACAGCCTGCCCTGGGGATTGATATGACGGGAACGTACTACATAGACCTGCTCGGTCATAGAATCCTGCACCTTTTTCATCGTATCATTTTTCATCCTATCATTTTTTATCATATCATTTTGAATATTGTTTAACGGATCTGCTTTTTGTTCCATGTCTCGTCCTTTTCCCTTTCCAAAACCTCATATGCCGTGTATTCTTTGTCAAAATGGTATCCGAGCTTTTCCGCCAAAGCCAAAGACCATAGATTCTGGGCATCCCAGCTTGGATACCAGCCGCGCTTTAGGCATTCCAAAATCAGCTTTGCACCGCACACGCTGGCAAGCCCCTTTCTGCGGAAATCCTCTCTCGTATCAATCTCGACCTCTATGCCGCCAAGATAGCCGGAATAAGACGACGCTCCCGAAACCGGCTCGCCGTCTTTCAAAATCACTGCACCCATGCCATATGCTTGATACTTCTCATAATCTTCATACTGCGCTACCCAGTCGCTGCACCATCCGATCTTATGAAAGCGCCGGAAAAGTGCCTGATCGATCATGCGCAGGCTATACTCGCCAGGCAGGCGATCCACGATCCGCTGCAGCAGTTTTGTATCAAAAACATCCGGCTCTTTTTTGACCGCATAACGCACTACTTTTTTCGCCCTCTTTTGATAACATGCCTCGATGCAGCCTGCCCAGGCACTGTCTTTTGGAACCATAATGCAAAATGCCTGATCGTTCGAATGAGATAAAACAAGTTCCGGGTCTGGCTCTCCTGCAAGAAAACAAAAATCTCCCAGCACAGCCATCGCAGAGACAGGCTCTTTTGTATGGTTCACATAAATCTTTCCCATTACCCCCTGCAAACATGACCAGACCATAGTTTCCTGCCATCCGTCAAACAACGGCATAGCTTTTCTCGTCTCGCTTAACGCAAAAATCATCCGTTTCCTCCATTTCCGTAAATACTTGATCGTACAGCCGCCGAATCATTCAGAATCTGTCATACAGTATAACAGAAAAGCAGATGCCTGAAAAGGACAAAAAGGATAAAAACTGGAACATAAAAACTGGAACAGGCAAATCCCTGCAACCGGAATCCCAAATACCAGTTGCAGGAATTTGCCTTGTTTCTCCTGCCTCAGCCTGCCTGATCCTTTATTTCGTTTCCTTTACATCTTCTGAGCATTGCCTTTTAGAATTTTGTGCATCATAGGCTTCCTCATTCATAAGCTTCTTCCTTGCCTTGAATTTCCGCCGCTTCCGGCAATTTTTCCGTATCGCTTTCCGGCACCTCTGTACTCGCTGCCGCATCGCCCTTGCCGTTGTATGCCTGTTCCCTGATTTCTGTATCCGTTCCCTCAATCACTTCTCCGGTTGCTTTGAGCGTGTAGCTTTTGTCTCCTTTCTCCAAGCGGTAGGCATATGTTTTTCCGTCCTGGCCTTCATAATAATATTCCATTTCGCTGTCAGCATCCGAAGCTGGCTGGCAGGTCAACACAACCTCTTCCCCGTCGTGTAATTTTACGTCCTCACTAAATGACACCCAGATTGATTCCGTACCCTCAGCACCATCCACAGCCTCAATGGTCGGCGCCTGGCTTTCGCCTTCCTCTGTCTCTGCGTTTTCGCTGCTTGTAATTTTGTAATAAACAATATCCTGTGCATTTTCATCCTGCTGCACATTTTCATCCTGCTGTGCATTTTCATCCTGCTGCGTATTTGGCTTCTGCTCATTAGTTGCAAACACAGAGGTCGCACCAGCCAAAAGCATCACTGTACATAAAACACCGATTCCTGTTAATTTCTTATATTTCATAATCGCCACAATCCTTTCTTTTACTGGGTTTTCCAAAAACCCGCTGCAAAACAATACCATTCTTTTTTGATTCTGCGCCAGTTCCAGAAGCGTCATCGCATATTCCTGCCTTCCCTGGCTTCCATACATGGACAGCACCCGCTCATCGCAGGACAGCTCCAGGTCTCTTGCAAACAGCAGATACATCAGCCAAACCGCCGGATTAAACCAGTGGATGCAGGCTGCTGCCGCCGCTAACAGCTTCCATAGATTGTCATGCCTCCTAATATGGATCATTTCATGTACCAAAATATGCCGCATTTGCGTCTTGTCCAGATGCAGCAACCCTTTCGGGATTACAATTTTCTGTCTGACGACTCCGAAGACAAGCGGTGACCGTATCCTGTCGTGGACGAGTATTTGGATGCTTTTTTTCTGCAAGCTCCTGCCTGCCAGCCTGCTTGCCGTTTGATAGGGCTCCAAAATCTGCCTGCAAAAATAGATACTCTTGCTGTCTGGCATCCTCTCCAGTGGAAGCGCCTCTGCCAACAGCCGATGCTCCTTCCAGAATAAATACGCAAAATAAATACCTGTCCCAACCAACCCTGCCAGCCAGACGCATCCTGCCAGTTCCAAAAACAGGCGGCTTTGCTGCATACCTGTTGTGCCAAAAGAAGCCGCTTTTGGCACTGCGGAAACGGCAGCCTTTACGCCCGCAGCCTTTTGCAAATCTGTATGCAGGATGCCGGCGCGCCGCAGCAGGCAAAATACCGGAGCCGCAATTCCATTTTGAATCGGCAGGCATCCCGGCAGCAGCAGCCTTGCCAGCACGACCATCCACAAGATCATCACTGTCCTCCTCGTCAGCTTTCCAAACGTTCCTCCGCGTAATACCGCCACAAACAGAATCAGCACGCCCGCAGAAATACTCATTTCCAACAATCCCATACTTCTGTCCTCACTTTTCAAATCTTTTCGAATCCAAAATCATCCTGTTCCCCTGCATGGCTCCTTTTTCCAGACATCGTCCTGTTCAGGCATTTTCCATGCCGGAAACCATCTCCTTGAGCTGCATGATCTCTTCCTCTGTCAGATCGCCGTCAGACAAAAACGCTGCAAAAAATTTCTGCTTCGAGCCGTCAAACATCTTGTCAATCAATTCCCCTGTCTCGTAATCCTGCACCTGCTTTCTTGTAATCAGTGCATGGCATTGAAACTTCGGATCCCTGCGTTCTATCGCTCCTTTTGCGATACACTTCTTAATGACCGTATACGTCGTATTCCGGTTCCAGCCGATCTCTTCCTGCAAGATCTTTGCGATCTGTCCGGCAGGTAGGCCGCCTCCCGCTTTCCACAACGTATCCATCACCTTTAACTCAGAATCAAACAATTTCAGTTCCATAACTTTACCTCCTCGGAAAAATGACTATTGCAATAGTGTTTTCATAAGTATACTATCACGATAGTCATTGTGTGTCAAGTACTATTTTCTTTTTTTTGAAGCAAAATTACTATTGCAGCGCAACGTATCCGTTTCATCAGTCAAAATAAAAGAGTTCTTCAAATTTTTTGTCAAGAGCGATACATATAACAAGCGCTAACTTTGCCGTAGGGCTAAACTGCCCCGTCTCTATAGAGCTGATTGTATTGCGGGAAACTCCGACCATTTCCGCAAGCTGCGCCTGCGACAACCCTTTTTCTGTGCGGATATTTTTCAGATTATTTTTTAATATCAAAGCATCATTCATAGCTCTCAATGTCCCATCAGAAAACGTATCGTTGAAAGGGCAAAGACTGCAAACATCACAACAGCAATCATCAGATTGGATTTTTCTTTGCATTTTAGGTACCTGTAAAAATTTCCGACAGCCACCGAGATGGCAACTGTGGCAGTCAAGTCCATCATTGGATAATCCTGCATATCTCTGATAAAAGAAAAAATACCCGCAGCAATAACCATAGAAACATACGTCCATTTCATAGATTTGTCCCGAACCTGCATTTCCATTTCATCATTGCCTTCTTTTTGCGCTTTTCTCAAAATATCTTCCCTATTCATAAGGACACTCCTCTCTAAAAAACATTTGCCAAGTTTTCTTTGCAATTAGATTGTATCACTGCCAAGTTTTCTTGTCAATAGTAATTGCAAAGAAAACTTGGCAAAATGACTTGGCGCATGAAAAGCAGCGTATTCAGACAACAAAAACGCCCTCAGCCATGAGCTTCTGCTCACAGCCAAGGGCGTTCTGACTGGCAGCTTCCCTTCTATCCTTGCACTGAAATCACTGCTCATTCGAGCTCAGCCAGCACCCTCTGGATATGCATTGCCAGATACCCGGTCTCTACTTCGTCCATCTTTTTTTTCAAATACTTTTCCAAATGCCCGCATACAACGCTTGCCAGGCGGAACGCATCCGGAAACTGTTCCGCGATATAATCATTCATATCAATTTTGATCGTTTCACCTTTGACCGCACGCGCAGCCATATAGCGGACATGGTTCATCAGCCTGTTATAAGATAGCGACCGGACGTCAATTTCCTTTCCTGTCTTTTCTTCTACAAGCTGGATACACTCCCGTACCGTACCTGCGATCTGCATTGATAATGCAACATTTTCGTTTTCAATCGCAGAATGGATATGCAGCGCAATATAACCAACCTCATGCTCATCGATCTCTACGCCCAGCCGTTCTGCGAGGATCGGGCGGATGCACTCAGCCGTATCATATTCCATATGGAACAACGCCCGTATATCTCCTGTCAGCGGATTGCTGATCTGCTCGCTGCTGCGTATCCGCTTGACTGCAAAGGCAATGTGGTCAGCCATAGGAAAGAGTATGCTCCAGTCGATTTTTCCAAAAACACGTTCAGCCTCCTTTAACACCTGCTCCGCAATTTCCAGAAAAACCGGATCCATTCCTTTTACAAGCTCCATCGCATTTCCGCGCTCCGTATGCTCATACATCGAATAGATCGCACATCCATCCGGCGCTTCCATCCTCTGGCTCACCTTTTTCCCAAACCCGGCTCCTTTTCCAATCAAAAGGTACTCCCGATTATCACTGTCTCCGATTGCAATGACCGTGTTGTTGTTTAGCACTTTTTTTACTCTGAACATACTCCTTCTCCCCACAAGCCCCGCGCATGTTGCTGCCCGCACCTGCGTGCGGACAGCAGCTTCCATGCTTCTTATTCTTCATACGTGTCTATCGCAAATAATGCTTCTCCCGCCTGGATCGTTCCGCTTTTCAGCAGCCGGATCTTCTGGTTGTCTGACAGCTCTGTACACAATATCGGAGATGCCAGGGAAGGCGCATGTTCTGTTAAATATGCCAGGTCAAGCTTCATCAAAGGGTCGCCCTTCTTTACTTTGTCGCCTTCTTTGACAAATACTTCAAACCCCTGCCCGTTCAGCTTTACTGTATCGATTCCCATATGCAGCAGCATCTCCGTGCCAGATGCCGTCACAAATCCGATCGCGTGCTTGGTATCAAATACAAAGCTCACTTCCCCGTCTTCCGGTGCTGTCACCTTTGCTTCCGAAGGTATTACAATCGCCCCGTCGCCCATCATCCGTCCGGCAAAAGCTTCGTCCGGTGCTTCTGACAGGTCTGCTGCCGTGCCGTTTACCGGGCTTGCAATGATCTCTGAGCGAACCAGTTTACCTTCCGCCTTTTTCTCCGCTGCTGCCTGCGGCTGCCCGGAAGCTGCATCCGAAGCGCCTGCCTGCGGCTGATACAAGGTATCCGGCGCTGTCTCCAGATAATCTTCCAGATTGGATTTTACAACCGTGACACGCGGCCCGTATATGATCTGTACGCCGTTTCCTTTGTGTACGACGCCGGACGCCCCGGTCGATTTCAGCATCGCATCGTTTACAAGCCCGGAATCATGCACCGTACAGCGCAGCCTGGTTGCGCAGCAGTCCACATCCGAAATATTTTTCTTGCCGCCAAGCCCATGACAGATCGTCTCTGACAGCGCGTCTTCCTCGGAAACGGCTGCCCCCTGCCCGGATTCTCCTTTCTTTCGGGCATCTACATCGCTTCTGCGGTAAAGCTTGACTTCTTCACTGTCATCCCGTCCAGGCGTCTTTAGATCCATCTTCTGAATCAGGAAGGAAAACAGGAGGAAATATGCTGCAAAATAGCCGATCCCAACTACGACAATCCAGATCCAGCTTGTTTTCGCATTTCCCTGCAATATACCAAACAGGAACATATCGATCAATCCGCCAGAAAACGTCATGCCCACCCCGACATTAAATACATGCATCAGCATATAGGCAAGGCCTGCAAATACACAGTGGATCGCATATAACAACGGTGCTACAAACAAAAAGGTAAATTCCAGCGGCTCTGTAATCCCCGTCAGCATGGAAGTCAGCGCGGCAGACGCCAAAAGCCCTGCAACCACCTCTTTCTTCTCTGACTTTGCTGTTTTATACATAGCAAGCGCCGCGCCCGGAAGCCCAAAGATCATTAACGGGAATTTGCCTGCCATAAATCTTGTAGCAGAAACTGCAAAATGCTCAACTGTCGGATCAGCAAGCTGTGCAAAGAAAATATTCTGCGCACCTTCGATCACCTGGCCGCCAACCTCCATCGTGCCGCCAAGCGCTGTCTGCCAGAACGGAAGGTAAAATACATGATGCAGCCCAAACGGGATCAGCGCACGCTCCATCAATCCATAGACCCACGTTCCTGCATACCCGGATTCCAGTACGACACCGCCTACTGCATAAATCCCCTGCTGGATCACCGGCCAGATAAAAAACATCAAAATGCCGACAACCGTATACGTCAGCCCGCTGACAATCGGCACAAACCTTGTACCGCCGAAAAACGACAGTACCTGCGGCAGCTCGATCTTGTAAAACCGGTTATGAAGCGCCGCAACACCAAGCCCTACAATAATACCGCCAAACACACCCATCTGCAACGAAGTAATACCGACAACGGATGCAGTCGCGCCCTCCAGCATGTTTTCCGGGCCTCCGTTGTTTGTAATCATCGCTCCGATCGAAGCGTGCATAATGAAAAAAGCAATCGCAGCGGACAATGCCGCTACTTCTTTTTCTTTCTTCGCCATACCGATCGCCACGCCCATGGCAAATATAATCGGCAGATTGGCAAATACGATATTTCCGGCTTCGCTCATGACCTGTAAAATGGCATTCAGTATCGTCCCAGGCCCCATAATGCCCATCAGCCCATAGGTTGAGAGCATCGTTTCATTTGTGAACGACCCGCCTACACCGAGCAGTAAGCCAGCCACCGGCAGGATCGCTATCGGCAGCATGAAGGAACGGCCTACACGCTGCAATACTCCAAAGATCTTGTCTTTCATAAAAAATACCTCCCTGCATTTTTTGGTATTTTATGCATATGTGCCGCATTCCATTCCTTCCGTGCAAATCTTCCTCCAGATAAAAAGATGCAGTCTGCCTCCTCTAAAGAAAACCGCAGAAAAGCAGGCCCTATATGCATAAATATCCCTTTGGTCTTATGCATAGTTAATGCCTGCTTCCCAGTTACACACTATATCATCTATATAAAAACTAACATGATTGCGGCCATTTGTCAAGCAAAATCTCGGAAAATTTTATAGAACTGTATCTCCATATACGAACTAATCAGTCAAACTGCACAAATAACTGTAAAAAACACTGCAAAACTGCTGCTTTTACGAAAACTCCGCCATATATTTGCGGAACCGCAGCGGCAGCATATTTCTCTGCAAATTCAGGTTTTTTCGCTCTGTAATCGCAATCGACTGACAAAAATGCTGGTAAAGCATCTGGTATTCTGCTTCCTGCTGCGAATAAACCTCCTGCTCTGCCGAAAACGGCAGCTCCCCGCGGACGAGATACCATTGTTTGTCCTTCGGATGGACTGCATAATATCCTCTTCCTTCATCGTAGACCGCAAAGTCCTCTCTTGGAAGCCGGTCAGCAAAATGCGGCATAAGCAATGCTGTCACATCATTTTTCGGGCTGTACCGGGCAAGCAGAATCCCGCCCTGAAGTTCTTTGAAACGCAAAAATCCAAGCAGGTGATGAATCTCGATGCCAGTATTTCGGCTTAAGCGGAATACTTTATTGATATAGCGGTTGCTTAAATGATCCATCAGCCTGCTGCGGTAACTGCCGGATATTCCCGTTACAATCGTATGATATACTGCATCCGCCTTTTCCGGGTCATAAGATACCATTGCCTGGCACAACTGCGTATAAGCCTCTTCTCCAAATCTGCGGTAAATCGTGCGCAGCACTTTTGCGCTCTTTTCTAAATCTGCCTGCACATTCTGATACACCGTAAACAGGCGGCAGTTTTCAGCTTCCCCGATTTGCAGGTGGGTCGTATTGTGGTCTTTGCGCAGTTTATATGCCTCATATACGCCCGTTAGAATCCCTTCGATTGAATCTTCACAGATGAAAATTGTCTCTTCCATATACCTTCCATTTACTCCTGTTTGATAAACATTCCTTCGTTTCTATCATCGAATAACGATAACTGCTGATACGTCATCCCGTCTTTGGAAAACGGAAAATTTTCTTTTGGGTCAACGAGGTTGCGTACAATGTAATCCTCCTCCAGCTTTGTCCGGTACATCATTTTGCCGCCACAGGTAATAAAGTAAAGGGCGCGTTTTAAGACGACACCGATTTTTTTCAGGTCGTCAAAGCCAAGCGCCGCGCTCTTCCTTGCCCCAATAATTCTCTGGGCGCTTTTTACCCCGATCCCTGGTACGCGCAGCAGCGTCTTGTAATCAGCCTTGCGTATTTCAACCGGAAACTGTTCCAGATGGCGTACTGCCCAGTCGCATTTCGGATCCAGCAGGACATTAAAATGCGGGCGCTGGACACTGAGCAGCTCTGATGCCAGAAACCCGTAATAACGGAGCAAAAAGTCCGCCTGGTACAGCCTATGCTCCCGCAGCAGCGGCGGCCCGCCCGGAAGCGCCGGAAGCATGGCATCGTCATTGACGCGCACAAACGCAGAATAAAAGACCCGCTTTAAGCCAAACTTCTGGTATAAGCTCTCTGCTACGGATAAAATCTGGTAATCATTTTCCGGCGTTGCCCCAATAATCATCTGCGTGGACTGGCCTGCCGGCACAAACCTCGGCGCATGGCGGTACAGCATCAGCTCGTTTTGGTTTTCTTCCCGTATATTCTGGATCATGCGCATCGGTGTCAGGATCGTTTTCCGGCTTTTATTCGGCGCAAGCATACGAAGCCCTTCTGCCGTAGGCAGCTCCAGATTGACGCTCATACGGTCTGCATACAGCCCTGCCGTCCTGACCAGCCCTGCTTCTGCACCAGGAATGGCTTTTACATGGATATATCCCTGAAAATGATATTCCGTACGCAGCTTCCAAAGCACCTGGCAGATCAGCTCCATCGTATAGCTGGGGCTGTATAAAATGCCGGAGCTTAAAAACAGCCCTTCGATATAATTTCTGCGGTAAAACTGCATCGTAAGCTCGCAGATCTCATCCGGCGTAAAAGTGGCGCGCGGCACATCATTAGAGCGGCGGTTCCTGCAATAACGGCAATCAAAGATGCATTCGTTGGTAAACAGGATCTTAAGAAGGGAAATGCAGCGTCCGTCAGATGAAAAGCTATGGCAAATCCCGGCTAATTTGGTATTGCCGATTCCCGTGCCGTCTCCGCTCCGGTCAATCCCGCTGGAGGTACATGCCACGTCATATTTTGCCGCATCGGTCAGTATTTCCAGTTTTTGAAGCGTCGTCATCTTTGGGGCTATCCGCAGTTCCATATTGTCATCTCTCGCTTTCGGTCATTTCTTTTTACACTCATGTCGAATGTATGTTCTGATTATACACTGAACGCATGTTCTTGTCAAGAGATTATTTTTAAAAGAAAACAGCGGCAAATCTGCAAAAGATTTACCGCTTTATAGCTTCCCTGTTGCTATTCTCTTATAAAACGGCTGTCCTCCTCCGGTATGCCGCCCTCATCCGATATGTACCGCTCTACCTTCATATGCAGGCCGTATTTCTCCCGCAGCTTTATAATGGATTCCATCATAGGAGACGCATGGTGCCTGTCAATCGCCTGCTGGTCTTTCCAGGCGTCAATCAGCAGCACCGTCTGCGGGTCTGACATCGGAAAGAAATAGTCATACCGCAGGTTTCCTTCCTCTCCGCGGATCGCATCGGCAATCCCGCTGCTTTCCATCTCTTGTGCAAACCTCCGCGCATTTTCACCCGTTCCTGTATAATAAATATTTACCACAATACCCATGCTTTGCCCTCCCTGTGATCGATACTTTCTCTGTGCCTGCTAGTGCACTAGAGCGTGTCTGCCAGAAGCGAAATGATTCATGGATCGCTGCCCTGCAATAACACCGCACTCCATGCCTCCTTTAGCCGTTCCAGCGTCCATGCCGCGTTTGCCGGGCTGGTTGACGGAAGCTTATGCGCAGCCATTCCTGTTTTCGGCTGCTGGTGCTTTTGGTACAGGCTATGCGCCTTTGCACCGTTTGCAAGGATCGTATGGATGCTGCTCTTTTCGAGCAGCCCTGTCAGGTCGTTCGGGACTACATTACGGATACTGCTGTCAGACGAGCCGACAATATCGCACTCGCCGATGACATCCCAAACCGCAAGATGATGCTTTAACACAAGCTCTTTTTTCGCATCAATCGTCTCTGGTACAGGTTCTTTATAAATATTTGCCAAAAGCTTCCAGAAGCGGTTCTTCGGATGCCCGTAATAAAACTGGTTTTCCCTGGATTTTACCGAAGGAAATGTCCCAAGGATCAGGATTTCAGATTTCTGGTTCCATACTGGCTCAAACGTATGTCTGATCGTCTTGTATCGTTCCATTGTACCTGTGCCTTTGATTTTCAAACCGCTACCGAAACCTTACCGCTGTGCCGTACGCCATCACTTCGGCAGCGCCCGCCATCACAGACGCAGAAGCAAAACGCACATTTACAACGGCATCTGCGCCGAGCTTTTCTGCTTCTTCCACCATACGCCTTGTAGCGAGCGCCCTCGCATCATTCATCATCTCTGTATATGATTTCAGCTCCCCGCCTACCAGCGTTTTAAAGCTCTGGCCGATATCATGCCCGAGATTTTTACTCTGGATGGTGCTCCCTTTGACCATGCCAAGCATCTCCAGCTCCTTTCCAGAAATATAATCTGTATTTACGATAACCATTTTCTACCTCCTAAACTCCTGCCAGATCTTCTTTTAATTTCCTTCATATGTAATGACGGAAGCTACCTCGTAGCCGGACAGCTTCTCGCGTCCCTTTAATCCCGCAAGCTCCATCAAAAGAACTACTTTTACAACTTTTCCGCCGAGCTGTTCGATCAGGTCAATGCTTGCCGCAAGCGTCCCGCCGGTTGCAATCAGGTCGTCGACCAGGACGACCTTCTGCCCTGGCTTTATGGCATCCTTATGCATCTCGATCTCTGCGGAACCATATTCCAGTTCATAAGAAGCGGAAATCGTTTCGCATGGCAGCTTGCCTTTTTTGCGCACCGGAATAAATGCTTTCCCCAACTGGTAAGCAATCGGTACGCCAAACATAAATCCTCTGGACTCTGTGCCTGCGATCACATCACATTCCACGCCGTCCAGCAGCCCGATCATAGAATCAATCGCCAGCTTTAACCCTTCCGGATCTTGCAGGACGCTTGTTACATCCCGAAAGATAATACCCGGTTCCGGAAAATCCGGAATGGACCTTACATATTCTTCCATCTTTTTCATCTGTGCCATTCTCCTTTTATCCTAAAAATTTTTCCCATTCCAGCCCCAATCGCTGATGCCGGAATAAGTGACATACACCTTGTCTTTTGGAATTCCAAGCTGCTGCTCATAAATACGGCAGATCTCGGCAGTCATTTTTTCATATGCGCCGGAGGATGCGCCTCCATACAGGCTGACAGAGACAAAAGCCCCCTTCTCCATCCTGCTGCCTCCCATATACAAACAGTATTCGTCTGCAAACCCTACCATTAAAAAGCTTTCTGGTTTGCTTAAAATAGAAACGGCATTTCCAAGCTCTGCTTTGATTGCTTCCTTCTTTTCTTCTGATACTTTCATTGTAATTTTTGAATCAATAAACGGCATAATTTTGTGCTCCTTTTCTTTCCTGGCTGCGGAGCTGCCTGTATAGCTCCTGCATAGCCACTATGTTCCAACACTTTTATCATACCACTTTTATGGGATACTGGCTATATCCTTTTTCATCTTTTCTTATCAACTTTTGTTAATCAACTTTTGTTAAACAACTGCTTCTATGATCCATTTATCTTTGACCTGTACTTTTGTTACACCTGGTTTTTTATTCTGATTAAAATTAAAACTAATCAGATATCCACGGTCCGCATGATAGGAATCCAGGTAATCCACAAGCTGTTCTTCCCCTCTCTTATGATATTCCAAACCCCTCCATATTTTTAATTCTATGATATACTGCTGCCCATAACAATCTACGATCAAGTCTGTCCGGCGATTTGTCCTCGTCCTCGCCTCAATATAATAATTTCCCGTTCCGTTAATAATGGGCCTTAAAAAGAGCAGAAACAGACACCTGCCATATTCCTCCAAAAACTTCTCATCCGATTTAGAAAAAATATCCGTATAGTAATCTACAAATTTTTGGATCACCAGCTCCATATTCAGACGCCCCTGTTCTACAAACTGGCTTTTTTCTGACGCAGCAAACGGTGCTGCCCAAAGATTGCGTGACTGCTCTGCCAAAAAACCATTATACAGCCTTGTTTCAAAAATGCGGTTCGCTACAGATACATTCTGGTTCCTGATCTTTACAAAGCCAAACATAGCTGCCATTCGAATCCCCATATCACCCGGAATATATTCAATCAGCCTGCCCTGCAAAAGCAGCTCTTGCAGCATTTGCTTAAGTCCTGGATAATCAACCAGCTTGTTATCCAAAGATTCAAATAATGGATTCTCTTCCGACAAAAGCATACGGATCGCCGTTAGAAACCCCTCTTTTGTCCATGCCTGCGGATGAAAACAACCATCTGCCATTGCAACTTTTTCATCGATCAGCTTGCAAATACGGGATACCAGATAAGGATACCCTGCTGTATAATCATAGATGCTGGCTGACATTTCCTGCACATTCATCCCTGTATGGCAGTCTTTCTCATATTCTTTCAGCATTCCTTCAATGCTCTCCTGGGATAAGCTCAGGTCAACATCAAAATCTGCCGCGATATTCCATGGGCTGTTCATTTTATGTTCACTTACAAACCTGTTTTTCAAATTTTTAATGTCACACACTCCTGCCAGCACTACAGAATGAAAGGTTGGTTTTTTCTCTCTGATTAAATAATATCCGCGCAGTTGCGATAAAAAATCCAAAAACACCTGATGCTCTACTGCATTGTCCACTTCATCAATCAGCAGCACAATTTTTTTTGGCGAATCACCGCACCATTTGCTCAGACAGCGAAACAAACCAGAAAGCCTGCTGCCGGATGCAGCTTGATCCGCCATCTCTTGCAGACGTATCAGCACATCCGGCAAAATCCAGTTACAAAGTCCATCTGAATGCAGCAATTCCGCCGTAAAGGTTTCAACAAAACCCTTTTCTGTCTTAAAATCTTCCGTACTGAACATTTGAAAATCCAGGCTGACCACAATATACTCTTTTTCCAATATCCGCTCCAGTCCATGCAGTATAGTCGTCTTTCCATACTGGCGGGCACGATTGATCGTAAAATACTGCCCCTGGTCTACCATATATTTTATCTGCTTTAATTTTTCATCAATCTTTGCCATATAATGAATCCCAGGCTTACAATCGCCATTGACATTAAATCTTTTGCGCATATTTTCCACCTCGCTTTCAGGAACAAAACCTCGCATCACGCCTAAACAGCCTCCATCTTATCATAACACGTTTCCAACATACCTGCCAGATGTTTTCTGCGGAATGGAACTGTCCTGCCCGCGCCTTCATAAAATATCCATCGATTCTTAAGCTTTTCGTTAAAATTTTTCATTAAAATACAAATACATGGAATACGTTTTTGAAGTATGATAGATGCAAGGAACCAAAAAGACAAAACGAAAGGAATCTGCGTCAATATGGAAGATTTGATTTTAACAGGATATGAATTTTTGACTGTCATGCTGCCAGCCCTGCTTCTGGCGGGAATGTTTTACCTGTCGAAGAAAAAGCTGCATCCAAAAGCAGCCATCTGGCACAGCTTGTTTTTGCTTGTATTTGCTTATTATCTGTACGGTGTCTTTCATTTTACAGGCACTGGAACGATATTCCACGTAAAACAATATGGCATAGCGCTTAGCACAGCGTCGATCAATCTGATCCCGTTTTCTTCCGAAGCCATTGACCTCACCGGATATGGGCTGAATGTAGTGCTTTTTATGCCGCTTGGCTTTTTTCTGCCGTTTCTCTGGGAAAAATATGACCGCCTGCCGCGTGCCTGCGTATTTGGTTTTCTGCTGTCACTGTTAGTAGAAATAAGCCAACTGCTGAATATCCGGGCAACAGATGTAGATGACCTGATTTTAAATACACTGGGAACAGTTTTGGGATTTGTGTTATTCAGGCTGTATGTTCGGTTGATAAAACGGACTGCCAGAGCTTTTGAGGATGACACAGCTTCTCATAGGCCTGAGGCTTTTTTCTTTGTCGCATTGCTGTTTCTATGCAGGTTTTTTACGTATTATGAATTCGGCATGGCTAAAATGCTGTATCATTTTTAGTACGAAGCCCTAAAAGCACCCAAAACACGCAGAACAGCCGTTTCTGCTCTGTGCGTTTTGGGTGTGTGCAGCCTATTTTGGGAATTAAGCCATATCCTCCAATTCATTCTTATCATTGTAAATCGGAGTAATTGGCAACGGCTGCATAAACCAACTGTCATATTCCTGATTCTGGGCATCACCGCAGAACACAAGCCTTCCTGCTTTACTTTCTTTATTGTCAAACAGCAGTATCATATATTTATTGTAAATTTCACTAAGCTGCTCCGCCTTCACTGTCATACCAATATGCAGGTCTTTTAAAGCATACTTTTTCTCCGGCATCCCCATTTGTGGAACCTCCTTCATTTAAGCTTATTTACTGTATGATTGATAATTGCAGTATCGTCTTAGATTGGCCTCCGCTTTCATAATATCATCCATGTATCTATTGTGCAACATGGCATTTCATAATTTTGCACAATCCAATATTCAAAGCTCTCACATACTTCCCCAAATACACGTATTATCATTCCCAATCGCCGAAAACGTCATCACCTTTTCACTGGTGTCGTCTGTCTGTTCAAAGAACATGCCTTTGTAGACAACATCCCCGGCATTGATCGTAACATAATCGTACCCTTTGCCGGAATCCGCCTTTGTGTAGGTGCCTGTCAGATCGCCGGATATGGTGCCGTCCTCATGCAGCTCGACTGACTGGACTTTCAGCATATTGGTCTCGTTGCCGGTGCTGTGGTTGATCAGCTCGTAGCTGCCAATGACCTGCGCGTCGTCATAATTTGCAATCGCTTCGTTCCTGTTTTCGTAGACAGCGGTAACTGGCCAGTTGTCTTCGTTTAAGAACTGCTGGTGGACTCTGACCTCGTGGTATTCGGTTCCTTCGTCAAACCGCTGGTGGTAGACGAGGTAGCGGCTGCCGTCTCCGTCAATCAGCGCGGAATTGTGCCCTGCGGCGCGGTAGCCGCGCTGGCCGTCAAACTCGTAGTTGCCGATCAGCTTGATGCCGTATTTGAAGTTATCCACGCCGTTGTCTGCGGCGTTTCCTCCTGCGGCGTCTGTGTATGGGCCGTAGATCTGTTCGGAGCGGAACAGTCGCATGTTATAGCCGCCTTTTCTTTGCAGCGCGCCGTATGTTTCATACATATAATAGTAGCCGGCTTCTTCATCGTACAGGATATAAGGGCCTTCGCCAGACTGGTGGTTTGCGCCTGCGATATGGCAGCCGTAATAACGGTCGATGTAATTGCCGCTTGCCTCGTCGGTGGAATCTTTGCCTGGGTACAGCGCCCGCCCGGTCTGCGGGTCGATCTCCAGGATAAACAAGCCGCCTGACCAGGAGCCGTATACCATATACATCTTTCCTTCTGCACCGCGTACTATCGTCGGGTCAATGGCATTTGGCGCGTAGTCGGTATTGTATTCGCTGCCTTTAAACCATTTTTCGTTTACTTCGTCAATACCGCCGTTTTCTGAGCCTTTTTCTATCAGCTCGGTAAAGTTCAGGTAATCGTTGTCCCATTTTGTATTGCGCTTGCTGTTGCCGTCCGGCGTACCGTCTGCGGTAATGCCGGAATAAACGAGCGTATCCACATACGTATATGGCCCTTCGATCGTCTTAGAGGCTGCAAAGCCAATACAGGAGCGGCGCCAGGTGGAGGTTGCGCTGTAATACAGCAAATAGGCGCCTTTGCTGCCGTCTTCCCATTTATAATCGTCAAACCAGTGTACGTCCGGCGCCCAGACTGCGAAGCGCCCCATGCAGTCGCCGTCGTCATGCCCTGCCCATTCGAACGATTCTGCAAGGTTTTCGGCAAGATTGCCATAGATTGGATTGTTTTCCGTATTTTGATAATCCGCCGTGATCTGCGTCCAGTTTACAAGGTCATCTGACTTTGCTGTTGCAAGATGGGTACCAAACACATAGTAAGTGCCGGTATCCATATCCTTTGTGATCGAAGGGTCATGCACGCTTGCCCGTTCAATCTGGTAGTGCCCGGCTGTGACAACCGGCTTTTCCTTCATCTGCGCTATTTTCGGCTCTGTGCCGGATGCGCCGCCATCGGTTATGGCACATGCGGTAAGCGCTGCGGCAAGAAGCGCTACGGCTGCACCGGAAATCATTTTCTTTTTCATTCAATCCCCTCCTCTGATCGGAATTTTATAAAAAAACCGCATGACCGTCGACATCTCGGATCATGCGGTTTTAAGCATCCTATTGCAGTTTTAGGCTGCACTATTTTGAAGATTTCTGGTAAGCAGATCTTGCCTCTTCCGGTGTAAATACGCCGTTGTATACTTTTACAAGGTCAAATTTGCCGCCGCGCACATCTTCATCATTCCAGATAAATCCTGCGCCTACCATTACATCTGTTGCATTCTGGATACACACATCATTTGCTTTGTTGAAGCAGCCGCTGATATCCTTTGCATCTTCTGTCACAAGCTCGCCGTCTAAGTATACACGGATTCCTTTTGTGCCGACGGAATACATCACCATATGCCATTCGTCAGCCGGAACGAGCTTATTGCCTAATGCATCGCTATAGTCGGTTGCATTGATACGTCCGATCAGGTTCGCACCGATTCTTGTCATCGGGTAAGCCGCCTTTGCGTCTGCTTCGAACAGGGCGCTGTGCTCAAACGTATCGCCTGAGAGGTTAACCCACATGCTGACAGTGTAGCCGGCGTCTGTTACGTTTTTAAACGTATCTTCCGGCAGCCTTAAGTAATTAACGCCTTTTGCACCTGCTTCATTTTCAATCTGGAGGACGTTGCCCCTTACTGAATCGGTTACGATTTTTGCGCTGCCTTCGAGCGTTGCAGCCTTGCCTTCGCCGAGCTTGCTGTGGCCTGTCACGCTTGTCCCGGAGCTTTTGTTAAAGTTGTAGCCGTAAATCATCAAAGGCTTTGCATAAACCTTGACTTTAAAATCCTTCTTCGTAGATGCTGTGCCGTATGCAATCGTCGCTGTCAGCGTAACCGTCTTCTCTGCCTGCGGAGATTTTACTTCGCCTTCGGTCGAAACCACGCTTTCGTCACTGGAAGCCCAAGTGATCTTCGCGCCGCTCAGCTCTGTTGGAAGTGTGATTTTTTCTCTAGTTGCTGCCGGAACGGTGATTCTGGAAGCAATCACTTCCGCTACTTTTTCATCCGAAGCATCCAACATGCTGCCCCAAATGGACTGGTTGTTGTTGCCGATCGCAGTAAAGGTCATCGCTTTTTCATTCAGGTCTGTCGTCTGTTCAAAGAATACGCCCTTGTATACAGCGGAGCCAAGCGTAATCGTGACATAATCATAGCCGCTGCCGGAGTCTGTCTTTTTCCATGTGCCCTTTTCATCGCCGGATACGGTACCGTCCGCGTTCAAAATAACGATCTCGTTTTCGATCATGCTGCCGTCTTTTTCACCGTCGCCGTGGTTGATAAATTCGTATGTACCGACTACCTGGTCGTCTTTGTAATTTGCAATCGCTTCGTTGCGGTTCTCATATACGGCTGTTACCGGCCATCCGTCCTCGTTCATAATCTGCTGGCGGATCCTGACCTCATGAAACTCTGTGCCCTCGTCAAACCTCTGGTGGGATACGAGGTAATGTGCGCCGTCCGTATCGATCAATGCGGAGTTATGCCCTGCCGCGCAGTAGCCGCGCTGGTTGTAAAATGCATAGTTGCCGATCAGCTTGACGCCGTACTTGTACGTATCCTTGGAGCTGTTCTGCGCTTCGTTGCCTGCGGCGTCTACATAAGGCCCTGTGACATTTTTCGAACGGAACAGGCGCATGTTGTAGCCGCCAGTCCTTGTCAGCCCGCCGTAAGTCTCATACAGGTAGTAGTAGCCTGCTTTTTCATCATAGGTAATATACGGCGCTTCGCCGGATGCAATATTATCGCCTGTCGGGTTGCCGCCTGCGATATGGATGCCGTAATAACGGTCAACGCGGTTGCCGGAAGCTGCGTCTGTACCGTCTACGCCCGGATAAATTGCAAGGCCGGTCTTTGGATCGATTTCCAGCATAAACAAGCCGCCCGACCAGGAGCCGTAGGACATATAGATCTTGCCGTCTGCGGATGTTACAATCGCAGGATCGATACAGTTCGGTGCGACTGCGGTGTTGTAGCTGCCGTCCGCCTTAAACCAGTCGTCGCTTACTGCGTCAATGCCGCCGCCATTTGCCCCTTTTTCAATCAGCTCTTTAAAATTCAAATAATCGTTGTCCCACTTTGTATCCCGCTCGCTGTTGCCGTCTGTCCCTTCCTTTGATGTCATGCCGGAATAAACAAGGGTATCCAGATGCGCATACGGCCCTTCGATCGTCTTGGCTACGGCAACGCCGATACAGGAACGCTTCCAGGTAGAAGACGCCGTATAGTACATCAGATATGCGCCCTTGGAGCCGTCCGCCCATTCATAAGCTTCATCCCAGAATACGTCCGGCGCCCAGACTGCAAGCTCTGCCGTATCTTTGTTATCTTTGCAGTCCCCGTCTGCATAGCCTGCCCAGCGGAACGATTCCGCAAAATTTTCCACTACATTCCCATATACCGGATCAGCCTGTCCTGCTTTTGGAAACTGATAATCCGTAGAGATCTGCGTCCAGTTCACAAGATCGTCTGACTTTGCGGTCGCCATATGGGAGCCAAATACATAGTATGTACCGGTTTCACGGTCTTTTACGATCGATGGATCGTGTACGGTCACCCTTTTGATACTCTCTGTCTTTGTCTCCGTAGCCACTGTCTTTTCCGCCCATACAGCCTGCGGCGTACATACCGTGCCTGCTGTCAGCATTACAGCCATTGCCCCCGCCAATAAACGGGAATACGTTTTCTTTCTCATCGTTACCCATTCTCCCTTCGCTTGTTTTATTTACCTTTTCGTAAACTATTTTAGCTTCACTTAAAGTGTACAATTTATTGCCGGATATTGCAATAGGGATTTTACAGTTTGTATATAATATCTAATTTTAATCGTATAGTTTTGTGCACTATTTTATATCCTGATGAGAAAGTACAAAACGCTGTTTGAACAAATACGCTATAGCACATACGTTTGAAAAAAACGCTCTGCGTTTTTCCAAAATATTTTTTCGGTTATGCTGCTTTCCAGCCCTTCCCGCTCCAGCAGTTGCTTGAAATACGGGATTGACTGTACGCCCTTTATGCCCGCTGCAAGCTGGTCGCCGCAGCCGTCAAAATCACTGCCGACCGCAAGAATATCTTCCCCTCCCAGTTCTAATACCGCATCGATATGCCTGCGAATGTCTGCGGCAGTTTTTTTGTGCCCGACAAATTCTTTATAAAAATTCAGCCCTAACAGCCCGTTCCTGCGAACCAGCTCTTTGACCTGCCCGTTGTTCAGGTTGCGCGCCTGGCCGCAAACCTCGCGTACGTTGGAATGGGATGCGATCACCGGGCTGGCTGTCAGGGCAAAGACCTCTTCTGCCCCGCGGTCGGATAAATGGGAGATGTCCAGGATCACCTGCTGGCTGTCCAACTGCTCCACCAGCCTGCGCCCTTCCTCTGTCAATCCATGCTCCTGGCATGTGACTGCGCCGCAGCCGTATGTATTTTCATAATTCCAGGTCAGCATTGCGAACCGAAAGCCAAGCTTTTGCATCTGGCTGACAAGGCTCCCCATCAAAGAGACGTCCTCCACAGCAAGAAATACCGCCGCTTTTCCCTGTGCGTGCGCTTCCTGCATATCTGACGCATTCTGGCACCACTTTACATAGGCGGACTGCTCCAGCAGCAGGCGGAGCGCACGCTGGTACATCTGCCAAAACGCTTCTTCTGTATCTTCCTGGCTGACTGCTAACTGTGACGCGTCTTTCCAAAGTGCAAAAACCTGGGTGTAATTGCCCGCGAATGCACGTACGCGTTCCAGGTCAAGGCAGCATGAATTTTTTCTCAGATCCTCTGATAAAGGGATTTCTGTAAGGGTATCTGCATGGCAGTCATAATAATTCATAATGGTTTTCCTTTCTGCTTGTTCGTAAGGGACAAGATTTCCTGTCTGCTTATTTTAACATGAACAGACACAAAATACGATTCGAATTTTGTCTACAACAGGCCTGCTCCCACAACAAAAAACAGCGTATTTTATCCGCCCGATACCGATAAAATACACTGTTTTTCTTGCCTCTTACGCTATTCCAGTACAAACTGCCCCACAATGCCCTGCAAATGCTCGACCGAATCAAAGCATTCGGCTGCGAGTGTATTTGCATTGCCTGTTTTTTCCGTCATATTGCTGGTCTTTTCCGCGATATCGATAATACCGGCAGAGGCTTCCCCTACCGTGTCGCTGATGCCGTTCATCGCCTGTGCAATCATTTCGACAGAATCGGTAAGCCCGTTGACCGCCTCGCTGACGCTGTCCATGCTTGTCCTGAATACGTCCGCATCCTGCCGGTACTGTTCGCTGACCTGCTCAAATTCCTTATATTCTTTCAGTACGGCCTTTTCCAAAAATACAGTCGTATCTTCCAGGCAGCCGGACATATTGGCGACTGCGTGGTTGACCTCTGTTACGATCTCGTTGATATTGGCAATCGCCTGGGAAGTCTGGTCGGCAAGCCCGCCGATCTCTGTCGCCACGACTGCAAACCCGCGTCCTGCATCCCCCGCCCGCGCAGCTTCGATCGAAGCGTTCAGCGCCAGCAGGCTGGTCTGTGAGGAGATCTCCATAATCGTCTGCGTCAGTGCATTGATCTTTTCTACCGCCTTGGAGCCCTCGATCGCCTGGTCTGCTTTTGTCTTTACATTTTGATACATCGCGATCGTCTTGGTGCTTGCTTCCACTGTCTTTGTCCGCAGGCTCTGTGCACGTTCCATAATCTCCTCTGAGGTTTTTGCGCCCTGCTCTGCCATCGCGTTCAAATCTTCCGCTCCGTCCTTGATCGCATTGACATTTTCATTGACAGTCGCCGCTGTGGCCGCCGTTTCCTGCATACCTGCAGCCAACTGCTCGCTGGTAGCCGAGTTATCGGCGCACATCGTATTGACAGTGCCTGCCGCTGTATGCAGGTTTTTCACATTGGAAGTCACCTGTTTTCCTACATCTTCGATCTCATTGACCATTTTGCGCAACTGATTGCGCATCTGGCGGACTTCTCTTGCCATCTTGCCCGTCTCATCCTTGCGCCTGCACAAAACAGAGCTGTATTGGCTCGCCTTAAAATTAAACCTGGCTGTATCGGAAATAATTCCTGTCAGGCGCTCAATCGGAATGCACAAAAACCTGCTGACGATATATGCCGCGATCATGCATACTACTGTACTGGCAAGCGATACGAGCAGCATGGAAGAAACCATTTTGTTCACCGGATCTACGATATCCGTCTCGTCAATCGTCGTTACAACGATCATGTCCTGGCGTGTTTTCGCATAAGCCGCGCTTTTTTTTACCCCGTCCCGCTCATAGACAAGGATTCCGGTATCCGGCGCCGCACCGGATTTCAGCTTTTCCACCATATCCCGGACTTCCCCGACCTCCGGCTGCTGGCCGATCTTGGAAGCTGTCGGGTGATATACCATCGTTCCGTCCGCATCCATCAGATAACTGTAGGAGGACTCGATGCCTTCCATTTTTACGGAACTGATCATCCCTGCACATGCCTCGTAGGAAAACTGGCCCTCGGGAATATTGCTGATCGTCTCCGCCGAATTTGACGCCACGCTCAAAAGATATTCGTCATTCAGCGCCCGTATCGCCTTTTCTGCGCCTCTCTCCGCATTGATGACATTTGCCAGAATGCAGATCATCGAAGCAATCACTACTACAAGTGTGACCTTAAAAGAGATCGAATGAAAAAAATGCACTTTATCCTTTGCTTCCTCCCTGGTTTCCATATTACTTCCTTACTCCTCTCAAAATTTAAAACGTTCCATCAGCTCTACCATCGCTTCGACCTGTGCTTTCTGCTCCTCGCTGACTGCCGCCGTCTCCTGCGAAGTCGCCGAATTGTTGTCCACAACCGCGGATACCTGCTGCAAATTGCTCCTTACCTGGCGCATATGCTCTACGTCGTTTTGCAGCATGACAGCAATCTGGCTCATGGTCTCAGTCGCTTCCCCGGCGCCTGCCATGACCTCGTCCATATTTGCCGCCGTCTGGTCTGCAATCGCAATCCCGCTGTCTACTGCGGCAATCGCTGTCTCGATCAGCTTAGTCGTCTTTCCTGCCGCCCGCGCCGAATCTTCCGCAAGGCTTTTTACCTGGTCTGCCACCACGGCAAACCCCTTGCCTGCTTCCCCGGCTCTCGCCGCTTCGATCGCCGCATTTAAAGACAGCAGGTTGGTCTGTGATGCAATCTCTTCGATCGTGCCGATAATCGTACCGATCTGCTCGGAACACCTGCTGATCTCCCCGATCGCAGCTTTCAGCTCCTGCATCTTGGCATTTCCCTGCGCCAATGTCTCTCCTGCCCTAGACGCGATATCCACAGACTCCTGTGCCTTTTCCACGTTCCGTTCCATCGTCTGTGTCATCTGTTCAAATGCTGTCACAAGCTCGGATACCTGCCCTGCCTGGTCGGTGCTTCCTTCCGCCAAGTCCTCTGCGGCAAACGCAAGCTGTTCAGAACCGCTGTCGATCTGTACAGATACTTCCTTCAGTGTCGTTAACGTCTCGCGCATTTTTCCGCTGATCACCTCCAGCGATTCCCTGATCTTGATAAATTCCCCGACATACTCCTGCTCCAGGCGGACGTTGTAATCGCCGTTCCCCATTTGTTCCAGCACCTCTGAAATTTCCTGGATCATATGCAGCAGGTTATGTTTCATAAATGCGATCGCAGACACCATGCTGCCGACCTCGCTGTCATCTTCCTGTAAATCCAGCGGCTCGCTGAAATCGCCGTCGGCAAGCGCCGCCATCTGTTCCGATACTTTCTGGATCGGCTCTAACAGCTCAGAAGTGGCAAACCGGATAATCTTCGCGATATGCCATACAATCAGGGCGAACGAAGCCATCAAAAGGACTGCCAGTAAAATCTGCACAACCTTCAACAGTTTCTGCTGCCCGCTCTTGCGGCTGTTGATTTCCTGGATCGTCTGGTCGGTCTGCGCATTGATCTGGTCGACCGCATCTCCATACTCGGAAGAAAACACACTCGCCTGCGCCCCGGCAAGATCCCCGTTTCCTGCGGCTTCGATTGCCTGTTCTTCTAAAGGCACCAGATGCTCGGATAAGCCTGCGATCTCATCCAGCTTTTCCCATTCCTGGTTGGTAAGCCCGCATTTTTTCAGCGCTTCCCTCGCCTTATCACGGTGCTGGTCTTCATTTAACTCTTTCCAATAAGCATCGCAATACTTCTGGTCACCTGTGACCGCATACGAACGCACCGCATACGTCAGCGTCTTGGAACCGACACGGTACTGGTCAAGGGCAAGTGCAGCATTTAATTGGACAGACTGCATATTGGACAATGCCAAATTGAATATGGCAAATCCAAGCAATAAGATGATCCCTGCCCCCACGACCATAAAAGCATGTCTGACTAACGCGCGAAGCTGCGCCTCCTGACTGTTTTTTCTCAGTTTATCGTGTTTGACTCTTCTCATGTACTCTCTCCTCACCTTGTCGCTTCAACTATGGAATACTAGCTCCATTATACCCAACCGGAAGTAGCGGGTCAAGGCTGGCATAAAAATATTCCTACCGTTTTTATTTTACATAGGAAACACCACCGTCACACTCATATCCTCTCCCTCTGCCTTCGCAAAAATATCCCCGCCCATCCGGCGCATCAAAAGCCGGCAGATAAAAAGCCCCAGCCCGCTCCCGGTACTTCCCGTGGCGTTTGACCCCCTCCAAAAGCTTTCAAACACATGCACAATCTCCGCCTGCGGCAGCGTATTGCCGCTGTTTGTAACCGTAACCAGCACACAATCCTCCTCTTCGGAACACGACAGCGTGATTTTGCTGCCATCCCCATATTTGACCGCATTTTCCATAAGATTCTGCAAGACTTCCACACTGCGGTCAAAGTCTCCCCGCAGCAGGCAGTCGCTAAAAGCACCGGCCTGGAACTGCGTATGCAAAAGCCTTAATTTTTCCTCATAATAAACAGCGATTTTACGAATCAGCTCCGATAAATAAAACTGGCCATTTATCACCTCAATATACGAAAAATCCGCCTCGGAAGCCTTTGCCATCTGCGACACAAACTCTCCGATCTCGTCTGCCTTTACGTCAATGCTTTCAGCTATCCCCTCAAGCTGCGCCGTATCTGCATACAGGCGCCTGGAAATCACTTTTGCATACAGCTTGATCGCGGACAGCGGCGTTTTGAGATCATGGGACACCGACAGCACAAGCGTCTTTTGGGCACGCTGCATCTCCAGCTCCCGTTTGTTCTGCTGCTCCATATATTCCCGCAGCAGGTCGACGCCCCAGATAAACCTGCTGAAAAAGCGGCTCTTTTGCTGCGGCAGCGGCGTGGCAAGCCTGCCCTTGGACAGCTCATACGGGATGTCCTTTAGCATTTCAAACGGCTTTAATATATTTCGCCAAATATAAAACAGCAAAAACACTGGCAGCAGCGCCACCGCAAAAAGCGCCAGGTTGGCATACACCACTATCCGCCCCCTGTCCGTCTGCGTATTTATATGATAATCAAACCGGTAGAGCACTCCGTCAATGCTGCGGATCAGGTAATCGCTGCCCTGCCCTTCCAAAAACTCATGCAGCATATCGTCCTCTTTTTGCTCTGTTATACCAGCGCCTGACTCACAGCGTATGACCTGGTCTACATACTGGCAACCGGACAAGTCTATGCTTTCATACCCGCCAAGGCGGATCTTTTTTGCAAGCCTGGCGGCTTCTACCTGGTACATGCGCCCCTGCGTATTCCGGCTGATGCCAAGCAGCGCAGCGTTTGCGCCTATAAAAATGGCTACCGTCGCCCAAAAGACAACTGCAGCCAGCCTGTAAAAACTTTTCATAAATACTGATACCCCACACCCCATACTGTGACGATCCGCTTCGGATGCTTCGGGTCGTCCTCGATCTTCTGGCGCAGCCACTTGATATGTACCGTCAGTGTCTGCGGCTCCGAAAAGCTGTCAATCCCCCAGATCCTGTCAAACAGGTATTCCTTGCGCAGCACCTTCCCTTTATTTTCCATCAAAAGGCGCAGCAGCTCAAACTCCTTTGCCGTAAGCTCCAGCACAGCCCCGTCCTTAGATACCGTCCGGCGGATCTTATCAAGCCGCACGCCATTGTCCACAAGCGCATCCTGCGCATACCTGCGTTTAAAAATATTACTGATCTTTGCGAGCAGGATATCGATATCATAGGGCTTTTCAATATAATCATCTGCGCCCAGCATAAGCCCGTTCAACTGGTCTTCCTTCTGATTTTTTGCGCTTATGATAAGAATTGGCGTATCCGATACTTCCCGGATACTTTTGCAGACCGCAAACCCGTCCATGCCAGGCAGCATAATATCCAATACAACCAGCTTCGCAGGGCACTGCCCATGCATCCGCAGCGCCTCTTCCCCGCTCTTTGCTATGCACGCCGTATAATGCTCGGCAAGCAGGAAGCTGCACAGTAGCTGTGCCAGCTCCGCATTGTCCTCAACAATTAAAATATCTACCATCCCATCTCCATCAGCCAGTGGTTTAACATCCGCTCCCTCTCCCGCAGCCCTGCCTGCCCGGAATACCTGCCAAGCTCATATTCCCCCTGGATCCCTCCATCTACAATATAAAGCACCCGGGAACATTTTGCCGCCACCCTGACATCATGGGTGACAAGCAAAACCGTCGTGCCGTCGGCATTGATCCTCGACAGCTCTTCCATCACCTCTTCGGACGCGCCGCGGTTTAATGCCCCGGTAGGCTCATCTGCAAAGATCATTTTCGGGCGGTTCATCATGCTCCTGCAAATACAGGCACGCTGGAGCTGCCCGCCGGAGACCTCGTTGATATCATGGCCTGCGATCTCAATAATGCCAAGCCTGCGCATCAGCTCCTGCCCAAGGCGTACCATTTCCTTCCTGCCCGCTTGATTCTTTTTGGACTGGCAGGCGGGCAGGATAATATTATCCAGCACCGTCAGGTTTTTCAGCAAATACATCTGCTGGAAAATAAAGCCCATCTCGTCTAACCGCAGCCCGGCAAGCTCCTTTGGCGAGAGCTTGGAAAGCTCCCTGCCGCAAAAGCGCACCTCGCCTGCCGTAATCGTATCCATGCCGGATACGGTATACAAAAGCGTGGATTTTCCCGAACCCGAAGGCCCCATCACCGCAACCATCTCCCCTTCCCGAACCGAAAGGTTTACATTTCTAAGCACATGGTTTTGATGCTTGTTCACAATATAAGTTTTGCATAAATTTTTTACATCTAATAAAGCCTCCATACCTGCCTCCTGTTATTCTATCTGTTTTCTTCTCTTTTTTCAAGCCTGCCGGCTTTTCTTTTTTTGCTGTTTTTCATGTTTGCTTTGTTCTGTTTTTCTTGCTGTTATTTCTTAATGTTGTTTCTTACTATTGTTTCTTCCTGCGCCTGCTGATTGCCTGTTGTTTCAGCTTCCTGCTTCCGCCCCGTTCTTTTATTCTATATTCGAAGCATCGGATGCCGGAATCCGGTTGACCTGGCGCGCTGTAAGCATTGCTGAGAGAACGGCCACTGCAAACACAAGCATCGGATAAAACACATAGATTTCAAACGGCCTGATATCGAATGTAATCCGCTGCGCGCCCATCATCTGAAAAATCGGCCCGATGGAAACCTGCGAAAGCGGGACTGCAAGCACGGCAGCGGCAACCGCTGCAAACAGCAGCACGATCCCAATGCGCATCGCCTGCCATATGGCAAGGGAAGCATTTTCAAACCCAATCGCCTTTAGCATGGCAATCTCTCCCCGTTCCTTTGTAAGAAAGCTCTTTACCATCAATACCGTGACAAGCATATTGATGCATAACACAACCGCTAAAATCAGATACTTCATCCCCTTTAGCTGTCCGCTGATATCCCCGATCATCTCACTGACATATTCCCCCGCCGTATATACCTTATAATTCGGGAACCATTCCATAAGCTGCTCCTTTCTTTTTTTCAGCTCACTGCCATCTGGCATGTCAGTATACGAGATCTGTATGCCGAAGCTGCCGAATACATAGCTGTAATCCAGCGCTTCCTTTTCATAAAACCGAATCCCTTCTCCCATATTGTTCATTGTCTGAAAAATAGCAGTCACAAGATACCTGCCTTTCGTATCACCATTTTGAATCGAAACCGTATCCCCAACCTCTGCGCCGAGCCTGTCTGCGATCAGGTGGGAAATCCCGACTTCTCCGTAATCCTGCGGGGCGCTGCCTTTTAAATACTGGTACTTGTCAGCCGTAATATCGCCGACGCCCTGGAAAGCAAGCGAAGATTCCTGCTTTCCCTCAAAAGTGATGCCCATGCGGAACAACACCTCTTCATAGACCCTTGCCGAAATCCCATTGCCGGAAATCTTTTCTCTGACTTCCTCCAGCTCTTCTTCAACAAACTCCCGGTTATCGCTGTCTGTATGGAACAGCATCTCCTTGCTGATCACATGGTCGCACTGCGCCATGCTAAACCACGTAATTAAATGGCCTGACTGTAATGTATTCATCGCATTGACCGGAATCACGATGAGCAAAATCCCGATCGTAAAAATCAAAATCAGCGCCGCATACCGCCTGATGCCGCTTAAAATATCATTCAGCGCTAAAAACAGTACTGCCGGCAGGCGCGACCGATGCAGCGCCAGGACGCTTTTTCGCGCATAGCGCTCCCCGTTTTCCCCATTTCTGATCGCATCCATCGGGGATATGCCTTTGATTTTGCGTGTACAGGAATAGCCAAACAGCACAACCACAGCGACGACCGCTACCGTACACACTACATTCCATAAAAAATTCCCATCCGATTCCATCATGATCGTTTGCGACAGGCTGTCAAGCATCAGCCTGCCAAACGGGATACTAAACAATAGGCCGGCTGCGCCGCCAGCGAGCGCTACCGCAAAATATTTGACGATATACAGCCCGCGTATTTTCCGGTTTGGTATACCGATCGCCTTCATCACCCCAATCTCCCGAAACTCCTCGCTCATTGTAAAATGAATCGTAAACCGCAGAATTACCATCGAAATCAAAATCAGGCACACGCTGACAACAAGCATCACAGCCGCAATCACCATATCGACCATATACAGCAGGCGTATTTCATCCTGCGAGACAACCATCAGTACCGACAGCCCAAGCCGGTTAAATTTCCCCGAAAAATCTGTATCGTCCGTATAGACGCAAAACAGATACAAATGCTTTGCATCCGGCGTATCAAAAGCAGCATAGTCGCTGTCACTGACAAAAATCCGCGTCATGCCAGCCATCTCCGACGCAAAAATCGCGTCCTTGACACTGCCCGCTACTGTAAACTGCTTCGTGCTGGCGCCATCGCTTATTCGAACCCTGCTGTCCTTTGCAATGCCTTCTTCATTGCCAACCTTCGCCGCAAAGTAAATCTCTCCGTCGCTGACGTGCGTAACCTCCTGGTCATTTTCGCCGAATATGTTCACCGTATTTTGAAAGCGTGAAAGGACGATCGTATTATTATAATCTATTTGCACGTACCCTTGCGGCGCATCGCCTGTCCGCCTGCCGCTGCTGTCCCCGTCCGCTTTTTCTATCTCTTTTGGGTCAATCTGTATAACCTCCTGCCGGAGGAACGTATACCCCTCCTTGTCGGCAAACTGCGCAAATGCCTCCGCCTGTTCCAGATCCCCAAACGTAATCAAATGGTCTGGTACTTTTGCCTTTTCAAAAAATGTGTCCAGTGCAGTCATCACAGAAACCATATTGTTCACGCTGCCTGCAATAAACGTCGCCGCCAGGATAATAAACAAAAACAGGATCAGGTTCATCGTCTTTTTCCGTTTCAAATCCTTTTTCAAAATCTGTATGTACATCTGGCTTCTCCTTTCTTTTCTTTGATTTTTGTTTTGTTTGTTGTTGTTTTTTTCTGTTTTGCTGTAGATTTCTTTGTCTGCGCATCAGTATACGGCAGAGAATGTTAAATAATCCTTAAATCAGATTCATGAATATATTTTCCAATAAAAAATGCCCGGAAATGATTGGCGAACCTTTCATTTCCAGGCATCTTTTTGGTTTCCGCCGGCAAACACGCCTGTGCGTACCTCTACATTGATTCAATCTCTTCAAACAATTCATCAAAGGTTATTTTAATATTTGGAAAATGGATGATTTTCAGTTCCTCCTTATTTTTTTCTTCGATCGTTTTCCATAAATAATATTTTGGAATACCATTTTCATAATCCAGCTCATAAATCTCAACCCTTTTCTGCCTCCAATCAGCAATCCAATATTCTTCGATCTCCTGTTGGCAATACAGCTCCATCTTTTCTCCACGATCATATGCTTCTGTAGAAGGAGACAATACTTCCATTACAAAACGCGGAGCATCAATAAAAAAATTCCCGCGTTTTGATTTTGTACGGCAATTAATCGAAGCATCTGGAATAACGATTTTATTTTCATCACAGCCTGTTTTAAATCGGTACTGCACATTATCGGAATAAACAAAACAAGTGCTGTTTTTTAACTGATTTCTGATTGCAGCTACAAAATTAACGATCACAAGTGAATGGCCAGGCGCTGCTCCTGCCATGTCTGTAATTTGCAGATTTAAATCCATTGGGAGGCTCCTTTTTCTATATTTGTGTTTGCTTATATTTTATACTACTTTATGGTATGTGTAAATATAATTTCTTCAGTTTTTATTTTAGCCAGGCACTTCTGACAAACACCTCAATAGAAGCATTCGATGATCTTTCCTTTTCCCGTAAAGAGATCACGAGACAGTGGATGGATGTGCTCGAAGACCTCCAGAAAGAACATGAAAAAGAGGTCCGGAAGCTCAAAAAGACCATTACAGAGCTTTTAGACATTGTGGCAGCATGAAAAGTAACTCCGTCCTGCCTTTTGAACGGATACAAAAATAATACAAGCTTGAAAACCATTTTGATATATGCTAGGATTAAGAAAAAACAGAAGCCGTTTTGATAAAAAGCATGAGTCCGATGTTCTTTGGCGCGAATAACGCTTGAAAGGTGAATAAAAAAATGAAAAGATACAGAAAAAAACTTCCTATTGGAATTGAAAACTTTGAAGAACTTATCAAAGAAGATTTCTACTATGTCGATAAAACAGGATTTATTGCTGAATTACTCCATAGTTGGGGAGCAGTTAATTTATTTACCCGTCCAAGAAGATTTGGAAAATCACTGAATATGAATATGCTGGAAAAGTTTTTTTCACTGGAGGGCGATAAAAGCATTTTTGACGGACTGGAAATCTCCAAAGAAGCTGCGCTCTGTGAAGAATATATGGGAAAATACCCGGTTGTTTCTATTTCTTTAAAAGGGATGGATGCACGCAGCTATGAGCTTGCATTTCAAATGGCAGTTCAGATTATAAGAAGCGTTCTTTTAAACGTGCAGTATCTTTTAGAAAGCCGTGCTTTAAGCGAACAGGATAAAGAAGAATACCGCAAGCTCATAGATCATCAGATGTCAGAAGCGGTATTCTGTAATAGTCTAAAAGTTTTATCAGAATTGCTGGAAAAGCATCATGGCACAAAAGTAATTCTGCTGATTGATGAATACGATGTTCCTCTGGCTAAATCATTCGAAAACGGTTATTATGACCAGATGATTGATTTGATCCGCGGCCTGCTCGGACAAGCGCTGAAGACAAATAACAGCCTGAAATTTGCAGTATTGACAGGCTGCCTGCGTATTTCAAAGGAAAGCATATTTACCGGACTGAATAATCTGAAGGTTCGCTCCATTACGGATGTACGTTTCGACGAATACTTTGGATTTACGGATGCAGAAGTTCAGGCACTTTTCGAGTATTATGGATATGCGAACAATTACGACACAGCAAAAAAATGGTATGACGGTTATCGGTTTGGAAATACAGATATCTATTGTCCCTGGGATGTGCTAAACTACTGTGACTCTTTATTTGATGACCAGGACGCACAGCCGGAAAATTATTGGATTAACACAAGCAGTAATGATGCCGTAAAACGATTTATTCAGGAATCAGCGCATACAGCAATAAAACGAGAGATCGAATGTCTGACAGCCGGAGAATCGGTCACAAAGGAAATCCATCAGGAGCTTACGTATCCAGAGATGTATCAGACAATCGACAATATCTGGAGCCTGCTCTTTACTACCGGTTATCTGACGCAGAGAGGAAAAGCCGAGGGACGCAGGATGCATCTGGCAATTCCTAATCTGGAAATCCGGGACATTTATATCACACAGATTATGAATTTCTTTCAGGAAAATGTCCGGGAAGACGGGGATACTTTAAACCATTTTTGTGATGCCCTGCAGAATAAGGATGCCAAAAATGTAGAAAAGATCTTTACACAATATCTGAGAAAAACCATCAGTATCCGTGACACATCTGTAAAAAAAGAAATGAAAGAGAATTTTTACCACGGTATCCTTTTAGGGATTTTAGGAGTAAAGAGCCGCTGGAGCGTCTCTTCCAACAGAGAAATGGGTGAAGGCTATGCAGACCTGCTTGTGGAACCGGACACCGGAGATCTTGGCATCATTATTGAGGTCAAGTATGCGCATGACGGAAATCTGGATGCTGCATGTAAAGAAGCACTAAAGCAGATTGCATATACAAAATACGAGGACGCCCTCTTAGACGATGGTGTAGAGAATATCCTGAAATATGGAATTGCGTGTTATAAAAAACGGTGCAGAGTTCTTGTGACAGAACATAAAAACGATATATAAAGAAGTACTGCAAATCCGAATCAGAAAAGGGAGCAGCCATATGGGAATGACAAACAAACAATTTCAGGGTTTTATACTCCTTGCTTTGGATGGCTTGAACGTGCGCTCGAAGAATCTCCTGAAAACAAAAGCCTGATCGCATTAAAAGAGATCTTTCAAATGCACCTTGACAGCTTAATCAGCTTAACTATTTGATAGACTTTATACACTGAATGTGATATACTTGTCAATAACATCCAAAAGGAGCATCCAATATGTTATATGTTACAACAGGTGAATTTGAACCATTTGACGGCGATATTGACAATGTTTTTTACGGCAACTTTGACGAAGAATGGTTTGCTATTGATTTTATAAAACAAATGGTACTGGAAATTGATAAAAGTGAAGTTGTCTCTGCTTACTGCATCAACAGTCCCATATTAGGCCCCATTACATTTGAACGTCTCAGCGGAGGAGTAAAAACACTGATTATGCTCTATTGTATGCCGGAAATGAAGCAATGGGCTTCTGCCTGCGGAGAAAACTGCATGGGGCTTTTATTTCAAATAGGTACGATGCATGACATCCATGTCAAATTTTCCCATATTCCAGAACGGGAAAGCATTCCAGAAGATGCCTGCGCTATTTTTGAAGATACTGGTACTACTGTTAAAAACAGGCACGAGTTTATGTTAGAGCTAATTTATGATTTAAACAGGACAAGAAGGCGGGAACCATGTTTGGAAATT
This sequence comes from uncultured Eubacterium sp., assembly GCA_947178105.1. GTDB lineage: Bacteria > Bacillota > Clostridia > Lachnospirales > Lachnospiraceae > Eubacterium_J. Next base: position 33,757 of record CAMWXD010000037.1, read on the forward strand.
TCGAATTTAGATTAAACAGCAAACGGGTCGATTATAAATTTTTAATCAAACGGAAAATTACCAGAATTATTGGTAATTCAGCATCTGGAAAATCAGAATTATGCCGGCTGATTGAAGCAGCTAAAAATCCAGCAACAAAGATACAGATTTCCTGCCCATACACAGTAAACGTTTTGACAGATGCTGAGTTTCGAGTGGTAAACTATATGCTTTCAAAGTTAGATGAAAAATTTACCAACCATAACAGTCGTGCTTATGAATCCAAATGTAGAGAATTTTTATCAACCTATGACCAAACACTGTTTTTCATCGACGAAACTTTTCAAAATGTAAATACACATGATTTCTCCACATTTTGTAAATATACAGATGCTTTTTTTGTTATCTTTAACCGTGCTCCTTTAAATCATCTTCCTTATAGTTTTACCGAAATTTATAAAATGAAAGAAAGTGGAAAATTTCACACAATTGAACCTTTATACGATTCATATAGCTTTGCAGCATTTGACGATTCTGTTCAGATTGTTACAGAAGACAGCCATTCTGCCTTCCAATTTCTAAATAGTTTTCAAAAAAATGTAATTTCGGCAAACGGTAAAAGCGCTATCCTTTTTAAGCTGACAAACGAGCAATGCATTTTTGCAGATGGATCTGCATTCGGATCAGAAATAGAATCTATCTTACATTTTATCAAAGAAAATGACCTTCATATAATACTATTTTTACCTGAAAGTTTTGAATATTTATTACTCAAGCATCTCATCACAGATAAAACCGTAAATCAGATCCTTAATAATTTGTATGCAAATATAAATGGATTGTATTTTTCTTGGGAACGCTTTTTTACTGAACTGCTGACAAAATATACATCTCATATGAAAAACTGTTACAGCAAATCCAATATCTGCAAATGTTATACAAATCCATGTTGTATTTATGAAAGATCCGTCTGTAATTTAAAGCACTGTAACGATAAGTACCATATGTTATTTTCTAAATATCTGATTGATAAGGGGCTGTCGCACTAAGGATTAAGCATACAAGATATAGTATTCATTTCCAATAAAATTCTACTTTATCTTGTATATTTTTTCTTAGTGCGACAGCCCCTTTTTCTCTCATCCCACTTTCCTGGCAACTACTACAAGCCTTCCATATTCCTGGGAATATTCGCAGGTAGACAGCATCAGGATCCGGTCTCCATATTCTAAGGTACTGCCTGTATCAAACAACTGGTTTTCCTTGACAAAATCCAAACATGCCTGAAAATCCTTTTGATTTTCATATTGGAAAAAACGGTAATACCGAAATCCCTGCTCGCCCTCATTTAAGATTCTTGTCTTAACGATAGCAACCGCTTCATAGATACCTGTTTCATAAATCGTATCAAACTCAATCTTCTTATGCTCCTGAAAATAATCCGCGTCCTCATATAGATCCAGCGCTCCAAATAAATGCCCGTTTTTCATATTATGCCCGTAAATCACTGTATTGCCGTCCTGCGGCCAACGGTTGTTTTGCGGATCTGCAAACAATGCGCCTTCTGCTGACGGCGCTCCTGTAAAATCATGCGTCAGATAAAAATTTTTCTCCCCAAGCGGCTGCATAACCGGCTGGTCAATCTGCGTATCCGGTATTTTCAGCCAGCCAAACAGCCCCGGATATTCCTTTGCCATTTTGCGATACTGCATGAGTATCTTCGGCCTTTTCGCACGGCATGACGTTTCTGCTTGTTTTCCCTCTTCTGCCTGCTGCTTTTCTGTCTGTCCTGATGTACTTGTCTGCCCTGCCGCTTTCCCTGTGACATTTGTCTGCCCTGCCGCTTTCATCTGCCCTGCTGCTTTCCCTGTGACGTTCGTCTGCCCTGCCGCTTCCATCTGCTTTGCTGTCTCTGGCGTACCTGCATCCGCCTGTTGTGAAACCGCTGTTGCTTTCAGCCTTTGGATATGATAAAAGCTCTGGTTTCTTTCCGCCTGCCCATACAGCCAGGCAAGCAGCAAACAGACAGATACACAGCCCGACAAAACAGCAAACGTACCTTGCGGAAGCTTTGCATAAAAACCGGTATGCTTCTTTTTCTCCGTCAATATCAGCGCAGGCTTGGAATCGCTTTTTATCAGATCGCTTTCCATCAGCCAGACAGCAATCTGCTCAAGCTCCTGCACATCTGTAGAAAGTGGTTTTGTTTCTTTTCCGGCAGGCTCTGTGCCGAGCTTTCTTTTTAATGTCTGGACAAACGCCGTACCAAGCCTGGTCTGAAAATACGGCTGCTGTTTTTCTTCTAAAAGCCTTGCCTCCAAAGCAGGCAGCCTCGCAATCCAGGCGCTTTCTTCCCATTGGCTGCTGATTTGTAAAATCCGCTGAATCTTCTGCGTATCCTTCCAAAGCCCTGTCCAGCTAATATCGGCATTTCCATCCGCAAGCTGCCTGACTGCTTCTGCAAATGCACTGCCAAGCTCTCCTGGCAATGCATTGTGCTGTACTTTTTTCAGACGCCTGCTGTATGTATATAACTGCTGGCTGTTCATACGCCAGCCGGACGCAATCGCTCTTTTGATATTGTTCAGTGTCTTTTCTTCCTCTGCCCACTGCAATGCCATATCGCTGCCCCTCTCTTTAGACATAAGCTGTCATCAAAATCCGTCGATCTCTCCGTTATAATACTGCATCAGCAATTTTACATCTGTCAGGCTGACCTTGCCGTCTCCATTGACATCCGCGCTTTTTTGCTGCTTCTCATCCAGATCCTGCGTGCCATTGTAATACTGCATTGCCATTCTGGCGTCTGCAAGGTCTATTTTGCCGTCCCCGTTGACATCGCCTGCCGCCTCCTGTGCTGCATGGATGGTAATGCGTGCCGGGACATGGTGTTCGATTTCCTGGTTGTTTTTCTCATCAGAACCGCTCCATTTCAGGCTGGTCACACAAACCGTTGTTTTCCCCGCAGTCGCATCCTGTGCGGTATGCAGCCTAATCTGCAAAAGCTGGCTGCCATCTTTGATCTTGACATCCTCTTTGTAAGAAACGGCAAAGGTTCCGTCAGACGCCTGGAAAGAACAAGCCTCAACTGCATCCTGCTCTGCCGGAAGAATATCCTTTTGCTCCACTGCAAACAAACTGGTATCATATTCCAATACGCCGCTGATGCTTCCGATCTCCTGAGAGCCGGATGCGCTGTCTGCTTTTGCCGCAATCGTTAAAAGCAGCGTATCACCCTGTGTGCACTCGGACAAGTCCAGTGTATTTTCAATCTCCCATTTGCTTTCCGCCGCAGATACGTTTGCGCACAGCGTGCTAAGGCTGTATAGGAAAACTGCCGCCAGGGCTGCTGTTTTTTTAATTTTATTCATGATTTTCCTCCCGTCTGTGCCTGAGCGCCAATACAAGCGCAAGGATGCCAAAGACTGCCGCACCGATCAAAAGTGCATCGCTTCCAAGGCCAATGCCTGTCTGATAGTTTGCATCCACACGGGAAGCTTTTGCCTGCGGCGACACTGCTGCCTGCGTACCGCCTGCTGCACTTGCTGCCTGTGTACTGTCGGCTGCATTTGCTGTCTGCTGTGCCGCACCGGAAGCTGCATCAGACGGTACATCCTCCGAGGGCGTTTCCGGATTTATTTCTTCATCTACGATGCTGATATCGGCTGCCTGCTGTGGGTCTTGCAAGTCTACCGGACTGCTTTCATCTGTCTCTTTGATCGGATCTTGTGTTGGCTCTTTTACTGGTTTTGCCGTCTGCGGCACCTGCACCGCACTTGCAACCGTACAATCAGACACCTGCTCTAATTCCGCGTCCGCCATATCCCGCAATGCCAGCGTAACTGGCACTGAATCCGAATCTTTAACTGCCTGAAAACGCACCGTTACGACTGTTCCATCCGCCTCATAGCTGTCGTCGCAGACTACGGACAAATTCACCTCACTGCCTGTATCCGACGCCATCTGCATATCACTGCCGGAAAAATTGCTGTTCCATGTGCTGCTGTCATATTTTAACACGCTGCTGTCGTACGCAAGCGCTGCGCCAAGCGTACTGATCGATGGGTTGTTTCCAAGCTCTACGTTAATATTTACATACTCTCCCTGCGCTACGCTTCCGGTGTCCGCAGAAGCGGACAATGATGGGGAAGCTGCATACACTGTGCTTTTTTGCACAAGGCACAGAAAGAGTACGCAAAGCAATCCTACCAAGCCTGTTTTTTTTCTGTTCATAAACGTCTCCTTTCTGGTGAATCATCTGGCGGGTTTTGCCCTGCCCTACAAAAACACCCCAACCGCCGAATAATTATCCATCCCTTTCCCATTCCCCTGCTTTTCCACAGCCTTCTCCATCATTGCAAGCCACTCCTGCGGGGTGCCTGATTTCTTTAACAAATGCTGCATCGCTTTTTCCGGTATCCATTCCCAAAATCCATCGGTGCAGAGCAAAAATGCTTCCCCGCCCATTCGCCGCATCGGAGCTGCGATTTCATACTGCGGCTCGTCCCATTCGACGCCCATCACCCGCAGCAGGCGGTTGCGGTCTGCATGTCCCCGGATTTTCTTTTCTTTTAATTTTCCGGCAAGCACCAGCATCTGCGGCACACTGTGGTCGAGCGTCCTTAGCTTTAGCTTTTTGTCCTGAAAATAATAGATTCTGGAATCCCCGATATGTCCCCACTGGATACGGCTTTCATCTGCCAAAAGGACAGTCAGCGTCGTCTTCATCTCTGTCATGCGCCTTTGTTTTTTCTGTTCGTGTAACAATATGCGCTGGCTTTTTTCAAAGCAATTTGCCAGGTATGCTTCGGACACAGTACCATACTGCGCAAAATCTTGCAGGATCGTCTCTGTCACAAGGCGGGACGCCTCGTCCCCGCCGCCGTGCCCGCCAAGGCCGTCGGCAAGGACAAAGCAGTATGCTTCCCCGCGCCTGTTTGCTCTCGCATAATCTTCGTTATATGCCCGTTCTCCGGGATTTGATAGTATGTCAAATGAAAGCATGTCTTCCTCCATTTCCGCCGGGCTTTCCTATTTTGCCTTTTTTAAGACCTTTACCTTGCACGTCATAACCGATCCGTCCGGCGTCACAGCAGTCACAACGGCGGAGCCAGGCTTCTTTGCTTTGATAACTCCATTTGCTGATACAGAAGCAATCCGCTTATTCGATGTTTTCCAGACAATATCGGTATTTTTTAACCCGTTTACAGAAAGCTTTGCTGTCTTGCCCTGCCGGATCGTTGCCTTTGTCTGATTCAGCTTCCAGTTGTACAGTATCTGCCATTTTGCATAAATATGCATACCGTCCGCCGCCCTGGTGCCTGCTTCAGCTTTTTTCGTACAGCCCGCATCCAGATACCATCCCATAAACTGATACCCGCTCCTTTTTGGATAACAGTTTTTCAAAACAGCGCCCAAATCCGCATCCTTTGCCACCAATACCTCAGAAACGCCGTCTGTATGCAGCCGTACGGTATTATGCTGATAGCCTGTTACTGTAAACTGCGCTGTTTTTCCTTCATAATGGACGGTCACGATATTTGTCCCAGGCACAATCGTATTGCCGCTCAGCGTATAACCGTACACTTCACGCTGCGTCCCATCGGAATAAGCTGCCCAGACGGATAATCCGCCAAACACGGGATACGTCCCGACTGGAAGCTCCCCACCGCCGTAAAACGCGCGAATCGTACTGACTGCTGCGTTTTGTGCCCCTGCTTGTGCCTGTATACGGATACTTTTCGAAAATCCGCGGCATGACACAGTAAGCAGATTGCTGCCTGCATTTAAAAATGTCTGTGAAACGGTATAATCAGATACCCATTCGCTTGTCCCGTCAGAATAGACAGCGCTTACAGACAACGCCTGCTGTACATTTTGCCCTGCATAGGCAGTGCCATTGATGGAAACCTCTATCCCTGTCATTGCCCTGCCCGCCGCTGTCCAATAAGCATAATAAACCGTATCCTGCCCTACCGGCGTATGCAGCGTCAGCAGACTGCCTGTACCGTTTTTGCCCGTATACCATCCCTGGAAAATCCAGCCGGAGCGGTACGGCAGCGGCAGATAGGACAGCTTCCCATTCTTTATCACGCGGATGGACGGCGTATCCGCCCCGCCCTGCGCATCAAATGTAACCGTCACATAATCCCCCGAGGTATCCGGCTCTGCCGGGCGGGATGGATGTTCCGGCTGGCTCGCATCGGAACCATCTGAACTGCCTGGATTAGACGGCGTATCTGGATTTGCCGGACTGTCTGGATTTGTCGGGGTGTCTGG
>CAMWXD010000038.1 GCA_947178105.1 uncultured Eubacterium sp.
GGGCGGCGGCGCACCAAAAGGGCGTGCGTGTGATTTATACGGCGCATGGGTTTCACTTTTACAAAGGCGCTCCTTTGAAAAACTGGCTGTTTTATTACCCGGTGGAAAAGCTGCTGGCACGCTGGACGGATGTGCTGATTACGGTGAACCGGGAGGACTACTTGTTTGCAAAGCGGCGTCTGCGGGCGGGAAAGATTTACAGGATTCCGGGAGTTGGGATTGCGGTCAGAGAGTTTGCGTATAGCAAGCCGCAAATTCAGACGGTGCAGGAGACATTGGGGACAGGAACGAGACAGGAATTTTGTAAAAAATACGGCATTCCAGAAAACGCAAAGATACTTCTGTCTGTCGGGGAATTAAATAAAGGAAAAAACCACAGGGCGGTAATCACAGCTCTGGCAGGGATGGCGCAGAAAAATGTGTATTACATTTTGTGCGGCAAGGGTGCGCTGCAAAAAAAACTGCAAGGCTGCGCATACAGGCTTGGAGTTGCAGAGCGCATCCGAATGCCGGGCTTCCAGGAGGATGTACGGCTGTTTTACCGAAATGCAGATATTTTTGTGTTTCCGTCTTACCGTGAGGGGATGCCAGTTGCGCTGATGGAAGCCATGGCATCCGGGCTTGCCTGCGCTGTTTCCGATATTCGCGGCAATAGAGAGTTGGTTACAGATCGCCGGCTCAGGTTTTTGCCGGGCGATCAAAAAAGGCTGCAAATCATATTGGAAGCCTTGTTAACATGCGATGCATTTCGAAAAAAATGCGGGATGCACAATCAAATGCGGATGCAAAACTATGACAGGGCAATCGTGCAGGAGAAGATGGATAAAATCTACCGTCTGATGGCAAGGGGCGTGCAGAAACAACCGGCCTCGCAAATTACCGGCGGGCAAAAACAGCCGATCCCGCAAATCGCTGGACAGCGGGAGCAGCCGATCCCCCAAGTGTCCGTCCTGATGGGGACTTATAATGAAAAAAGCAAAAAACAGGCTGCGCGAGCGATCGACTCGATCCTGTCCCAGACGTTTACGGATTTTGAATTTTTGATCTGTGACGACGGGTCAGAAGAAAGTTTTTACCGATGGCTGCGTGCATATTGCAGAAAGGATGACAGGATCAGGCTGTTTCGAAATAAGAAAAATAAAGGGCTTGCTGCGGTGCTTAACCGCTGCCTGCGTTATGCCAAAGGCGCCTATATTGCCCGTATGGATGCAGACGACATCTCTATGGAAGGACGCCTGGAAAAGCAGGCAGCATTTTTAAGACAGCATCCGTCCTGTGCACTTGTCGGGTGCAGTGCGGGGATGTACGGCAGGCATGGGGTGTGGGGCATACGCAGTATGGAAGCATACCCGCAGAAAACATCTTTTTTGCAGACCTCGCCGTTTATCCACCCGTCTATCATGATCCGCAGGGATGTATTAAAAGCGGCCGGAGGGTATAATGCGTCGCCAGCAGTATTGCGTGCCGAGGATTACGAGCTGTTTATGCGGCTGTATGCAAAAGGATACTATGGCTGCAATCTGCAAGAGGTATTGTTCCTGTACCGGGAAGAACCGCAGTCCTATACGAAACGCAGATACCGCTATCGGATCAATGAGTGCAGAGTGCGCTGGCACGGGTTTTGGGAGCTGGGTATTTTAAAAGGGAACGGGATATATGTGATAAAGCCGCTGCTTGTAGGGCTGCTCCCGGACAGGTTTATGAGGAAAGTGCATAGGAAACGGTATGAGATAGGAAATGCAGAAAAGGAAAGCCGCAAATACAATATGGAAGAAATAGCAGAAAATGATTGGGATTGTGATATTGAATTATGAAAACTGGCAGGAAACAAGACGGTGCGTAGAAAGCATCCAGGAAAATCCGCCGCAGGACGCGTACCAGATCATCCTGGTCGATAATGCGTCTGCGAAAATGCCGCCGTATTCTTTGCAGGATTTTATAGACAGGTATCAGATTTTATGGATCAGAAACAAACGAAACCTTGGTTATAATGCTGGGAATAATGTAGGGATTGCTAAGGCGCTGGCGATGGGGTGCAGCCAGATTCTTTTGTCAAACAGCGACGTGCGTTTTTTTTCCGGCAGTATTCAGGAAATGCAGGATTATCTGAACAAGCATAGGGATACTGGAATCGTTGGGCCAAAAATATTAGATGATAAGGGAAGAGTGCAAAAAAGCTGTCTTTGCCGCAAAACCGGGATGAAAGAAAAATATATGGTACGGACGCGGGCACATGTTATTTTTCGTAAAAGTTGGAGGACATATTTTGGATATGACAGGGATTATGAGGCATGTTTTGCAGTACATGCTGTCTTGGGCTGCTGTTTTATGATGTCACGGGCATGTGCGAAGGCAGTGACGCCGTTTGATGAGCACCCGTTTTTGTATGAAGAAGAACTGATTCTTGGCATACAGATGCAAAAGTATGGATTTCGTACAGTGTATGATCCACGGGCTGTAATTTGCCATTTGCATGGAGCGAGTACGCAGTTTGTGAAGCCATTTGCATTTTCACACAATGTACGCAGTGAGATTTATTATTGCCGTGCCTATGCAAAGGCGAAGAAATGGCAGATTTATCCGTTGTATATGTATCGGGTGTTGCTTTATTTGCTTCGGTGTGTAAAGGACAGAGAATTTCGCAGGCAATGTAGATGGTTTCTTAAGATGACTAAAAAAGAGTTTCATGCAGTGTACACAGGTATGGAATATGCAAGAAAAACGCCTGATAAGTCTGATACACATACAATCCGCAGGGTTGTCAACGGGATTGTCAGTAGAATGGGCGCATGGGATGCATGGCGTACGCTTCGTCGTGAGAAAGCAGATTGGTATAGAGAAGAGGTTTATAGCAGTACTTACCAATCGGATAAAAATTTTTGTGATATGACGACTCAGATCAAGACGATTACATTTTACCTGCCGCAGTTTCATACTTTTCAGGAAAATGATACATGGTGGGGGACAGGATTTACGGAATGGGTGAACACAGAAAAATGTAAGCCAAGGTTTTCAGGGCATTATCAGCCGCGCAGGCCGCATAAAGATATTGGATTTTACGATCTTAGTATTCCGCAGGCAATTAAGGAGCAGGTGGATTTAGCAGTACGACATCAAATCTATGGATTCTGTTTTTACTATTATTGGTTTTCAGGCAAAACGTTGATGCAGCAGCCTTTGGAGTTGTTTTTGCAGCATCCAGAATGGAAGATTCATTTTTGCATGTGTTGGGCGAATGAAAATTTTACCCGCACATGGGATGGGGCAGACCAGGAGATTTTAATGAAACAGGAATATCACAGATCCGACCCGCAAAAGCTGATCTGTTCTTTAAAGCGGTTTATGCAGGATCCGCGCTATATCCGCGTGGATCATAAGCCAGTACTGCTGGTCTATGATATGGGAAAGATCCCACATGTGAAAGTGGTTGTGAAGCAGTGGAGGGAAACCGCGAGAAAACAGGGGATCGGAGAAATTCAGATATGGATGTGTAGGACACATAACCAGACGGCGGCAACGTTAGGAATCCGCAGCCTGATTGACGCAGAAGTGGAAATACCGCCGCATAACATGTGGTGGAAACCGTTAAGAGATAAACAGCATAAGGTAGAGGATGCAAAGTTTTTTAGCTACCGAAAGCTTGTAATTGCTGCAATCGCAAGGCTACGTAAGGAAAAAGGGAGCAGCAAGCCTCTGTACCATACGTGTATGCTGGGATGGGACAATGCTTGCAGAAGAAAAAAAGGCTGGACGGTCTATACGGAGTTTTCAATATCTTTTTTCCGAAAATGGGTGGAAGCTATTATAGAAGCATTGGACCGCACAGGCGGGGAACAAATTTTTTTTGTAAATGCGTGGAATGAATGGGGAGAAGGGACTTATTTGGAACCGGATGAAAAATACGGATATACTGCGATCAATACGTTGTCTGAATGTATATGCAGAAACAGAAAAGTAGGAAAAGAAGAGGGAACATCATGCAGCGAAAACTAATGTGGAAAAGATCTCTGCTGGAACTGATGCAAGTATTTAATAAATATCGTTTTTTACTCGCACAGTTGGTAGGAAAAGAGTTTAAAAATAAATACAGGCGCAGCTATCTTGGGATTTTATGGAGTCTTTTGAACCCTCTGTTAATGATGATGATTGTATCCTCTGTGTTTTCCTTTATTTTTCGTTTTGATATTGAAAACTTTCAGGTATACCTGATTTTGGGACAAATATCCTTTAATTTTTTTTCGGAAGCGACGCAGATATCAGTGACAACGATTGTAGGTGCAGGGCAGCTTATCAAAAAGGTTTATGTGCCGAAGTATATTTTTCCGCTCAGTAAGGTACTTTTTTCTTTTCTAAATTTTGGTTTTTCGTTTCTTGCTGCGATTGCTGTTATGATTTGTTATGGGGTCACTCCAGGCTTAAGTATTCTTTACCTGCCTCTATGGCTGGCATATTATTTTGTTTTTACGCTGGGAATTAGCCTGCTGTTGTCAGCTTGTATGGTATTTTTGCGGGATACGCAGCATTTGTACTCCCTGGTAATGGTTGCGTTTGGTTATTTGACGCCTGTATTTTATCCGGTGACTTCCTTAGCGCCATGGATGCAGGAAATTATGAAATTTAACCCGTTGTATCAGTATATGACTTATTTGAGAAATATTTTGCTATATGGATATAGCCCAGATCTTTGGGATAATGTGGTATGCCTTGCATATGCACTGGTATCAGCCGCAGTAGGAATGCATTATTTTTTTCGTAAACAAGATCAATTTATCTTGTATATATAGCATGGAGGCAGTGATGGAAAAGCGTACCGCAGTAAAAGTCAGCCATGTGTCTATGCACTTTAATATGGCATCGGAGAAAGTAGAAAGCTTAAAGGATTATGTCATTAAAATGATGAAGCGGCAATTATTTTTTAAAGATTTTGTTGCTGTGGAGGATGCAGATTTTGAGGTAAGAAAAGGAGAAGTATTTGGTATTATTGGCACAAATGGCAGTGGAAAATCTACTCTTTTAAAGATCATAGCAGGTATTTTGGCTCCTACGACAGGTAGTGTGGAAGTGGAGGGAAACGTTGCGCCGCTGATTGAATTAGGAGCCGGGTTTGACGGCGACCTTACAGCGCGGGAAAATATTTTTTTAAACGGTGCCCTGTTAGGCTACCAGAAGGAGTTTATTGAGGAAAAGTTTACGAGTATTGTTGATTTCGCAGAACTGTGGGACTTTTTAGATATGCCGATTAAGAATTATTCCTCTGGCATGGTAGCACGCATGGCGTTTGCGATTGCAACCGTCGTAAAGCCGGATGTGCTTTTGGTGGATGAAATATTGGCAGTCGGAGATTTTATGTTTCAGCAAAAATGTGAAAAAAGGATCCGAGAACTGATGGCGGAAGGAACGACTGTCATTATCGTATCACATAGTATTGAGCAGATTGAAAGCCTGTGTGACCGAGTATTGTGGATTGAAAAAAGTAAGGTGCGCATGATCGGAAAAACCTATGAGACATGCAATGCTTACCGCAATATCCAGGAAAGCAGGAGTGATGAAAATATAAAACGGCTTGTAACAGTATTGCAGGAAGAGTGCCACGCGTGTGGAAGCTACACAGAGTTTCGGATCGAAGAAGGAGCCGTATTGCTGCGGGAGGCGGTATGCAAAAAATGCGGATGTAGTGTACGTGCCAGTGATGCGGCATATATTTACCTGAAAAAAGGGCTGAGGTATGAAGAAGGAAAAGCAAGTTTAAAGATGCTGCAAGCGCAGTTTGAAAATAAATGGATTTTAAACTGCACGGGCTATGGGGTTTTTAAAGAATATCTAGGACATCTGCCAGGATATACAGCTTTGCAGGGGAATGAAAAAGAAAGATGCAGGATGCTCTCACATCTGCCGTTTCAAAGGGAGACGTTTGACCTTATCTTAAATGAAGAGATCATGGCTTATTTTAAGGAACCGGAAAAAGTATTTTTAGAATGTTACCGTGTTTTAAAAAAAGGTGGAATCCTGCTGCTGACTGTACCGCTTCATGAGGGGAAAATTACACGGTTTCGAAATGACCCGAAAAAGACAGTTTATCGGGGCGAAGGGATGAAAGTTTTTGTGGACTGGGGAGATGATATCTGCCAATATTTGGAGCGTGTTGGTTTTTCAGCAGAGGTATATGCCTGTCACAAATTTTATGAGATGCAGGAGATTACAGATCTGGACAAAGAGTTTGAACAGTCATTAAAGAAGCATCCGTATTATTTTTACAAATACAATTCAAATGTAGTACTGGCACGAAAATAACAGGAATAGACAAGGTACAGTAAGGAGTAACGATGAATGATCAGAAACTGCAATGGACTGGTGAACGGTTTTTACCGTGGTTTAGTAATATACAGCCAGATATAGCACTGGAGCATATGAGCAGATATTTTGCAGCTCGGAAATTTTGTAAAGATAAAACCGTGTTAGATGTTGCTTGCGGAGAAGGGTACGGAAGTGAGATTCTTTCAGAAACGGCAGCAGAAGTCCTTGGAGTAGACATATCCAAAGAGGCTGTAAAAAACGCCAGAGCTTCCTATGAGTCTGGCAATTTGAGATTTGCAGTACAGGATGCGCTTTGCCTGGAGAAACTGAATCAGGTTTTCGACCTTGTTACCGCATTTGAGATGATTGAACATATTCAAGAGCAGGAAGCATTTTTAAGGCAGGTTCGTAAAGTCTTAAAAAAGGGTGGTATTTTTATGGTATCTACCCCTGATAAATATGTACATGAACATGAATGGCATACCCAAAATGAATTTCATGTCAGAGAATTATATTTTTATGAATTTAAAGAGCTGCTTGAGAAGTATTTTCCGTATTGCTATTTTTATGGACAGAGAGTGTATCGTGCCTCAGAAATATGGCAGCTTGAAGGTATGAGCCAAAATACATTGAATCAGGATGATATTGCTCTGAGTGAATGTAATGTTCGACAAGAAAAGCAAAACAGGAGTCCTGGATATTATCTTTGTATTTGTTCGGATCAGCCTGTGGATGGCTTGAAGAGTGAATACTTTCTGACAGATGTATCTGACCAGTTAAAAAAACATTTAGAAGAGGAAAACCATATTTTAAAAGATCCGACATACCATTACCAGAATCATTATGCTTTATATTATGACTATGGCAATGGATTTTCAGAACAGGAAAAAGAAACTTGTCCGTTTACCTATACAGAATATTTGGAAAGGTTTCATGTTAAGGTCAACGTGAAAAACGGGCTAAAAAAGATTCGGCTGGACCCGGTCGATCAAAGATATTGTATCATTAAAAATCTGGAAGTAAAAGGGTTTCCAAAAGAGCAGGTACTGTCTGATCAATCCCGCAGTTTTGGTGAATTTATCGTGTTTGAAGATACGAAAGATCCCTGGTTTATCTTCGATTTGAAAGAGACGGAAGTAAAAGAGATCGTTATTTCATATGATATATTAATTTATGAAAGTACGCAATTATTAGATTGGTTTATTCAAAATTATGACAACTATCAAAACCAAATCAAAGAATCAGAAATTCTGAAAGAAAAAAACAGTGAATTGCAGGAGAAATGCAGCAAATACCAGCAGGAAGTGTCCAGATTAAAAGAGCATATGCAGCAGCAGGAACACCAGTATGCTAAGGTGCGGCAGCAAAATCAGGATATACAGGAAAAATCAGAGCGTATGCAGCAGGAAATATCTGGATTGCTGCGCGATATCACGCAAATTTATGAGTCAACGAGCTGGAAATTTAGTACACCTATAAGAATTGCAGGCAGGCTGGCACATCGAATGTGTCGTTTTAAAATGCTGCATCAATGTCTGACAGCAGTAAAGATATTAAAAAACGGAGGGCCATCCTTACTATTTCATGAGATTAGGAACTATAAGACTTATAAAAGTGTGCCGCAGGCAGATGAAGTTATGGATATCTTTGCAGATATCCAGTATCAGGAAGATATGGATTTTTCGGATGACAGGACGGATATAAAGGCGGTGGCATTTTATCTGCCTCAATATCATACATTCCCGGAAAATGATGCATGGTGGGGAGAGGGATTCACGGAATGGGTGAATGTAAAAAATGGAGATGCAAGATTTTATGGGCATTATCAGCCAAGAGTCCCTCACAAAGATATTGGATATTATGACTTATCCGATATCCGCGTACTGGAAAAGCAGGCTCAGCTCGCGAAAAGGCATGGAATTTATGGATTTTGTTTTTATTATTATTGGTTTTCTGGAAAACGGCTGATGGAAACGCCAGTTGACTTACTGCTTAAGAATCCGCAGATTGACCTGCATTTTTGCCTTTGCTGGGCAAATGAAAATTGGACAAGGGCATGGGACGGCAAAAATCGGGATATTCTGATTGCACAAAATTACAGCGTGCAGGATGATCATAATTTTATTCCCGATATGCGAAAGTATCTGGATGATCCGAGATATATCCGCATAAACGGAAAACCAGTCATTCTTGTATATAATCCAGGGCAGATTCCTGACTGCCAAAAAAGCTTTGATACTTGGCGCAGAATAGCAAGAGAAAGTGGGATCGGAGAGCTGCTGATCTGGACATGCAGGACAGCAAACCATACGGCGAAAAGCCTGCATATGGAACATTGTATCGATGCAGAGGTTGAGTTTCCGCCGCATAATATGTGGTGGGAAACAGCAGCGGTCAGAAATGTAGATCTTGGAGGAAAAAGTGCTTATTTATACAGTTATGAAAAGGTAGCAGCTAAGGCATCACAGCAGTTGGAAACAGCGGTACATACACAAGAACATGTTTATCCGGCAATTATGCTTGCCTGGGATAATGCGGCAAGGCGTAAAGACGGCTGGTTTACCTATTGTGGATTTTCCTTGAAAAATCTGTATCAATGGACACTTACAGCAGCAGAATATGCCAGGCAAAAATTCAGCAGTGAAGAACGCTTTCTTTTTATTAATGCATGGAATGAATGGGGAGAGGGAACGTATCTCGAACCAGATGAAGCATATGGATATGCCTGTATTAATACCGTATCCCAGGCATTGATGGGAAAACCGTTGTATCATGACCTGAAAATCATCGGCAACAAAGACGCAGAGCTGGAACCAGAACAGTTCCAGTCAGGATGCAAGACAAGGATTGCAGTTCAGATCCATATGTTCTATACAGATATTCTGGAAGAGACGATTGCTTGTATCAATCAGATACCATATGATTTTGACTGCTTTATTTCTACAGATACAAAGCAAAAGAAAGAACGGATAGAAAAGGCTATGAAAGAACAGTGCCGCTGTAAACATTTTTTCATAGAACGATATGAGAACAGGGGGAGGGATGTTGCACCGTTTTTGTTGCAGATGAAAGACAGGCTATGCGGTTATGATTATATCTGCCATATACATTCCAAGAAGACCAAAACAGAAGATCATGGCAATGATTGGAGAAATTATATATACGATCATTTGTTTGGCAGCCAGAAATATTTAAAACGGCTATTTTCTT
Organism: uncultured Eubacterium sp.; assembly: GCA_947178105.1. GTDB lineage: Bacteria > Bacillota > Clostridia > Lachnospirales > Lachnospiraceae > Eubacterium_J. The sequence goes on from CAMWXD010000038.1 coordinate 9,505, forward strand.
ATTGGGAATTGAATTCAGATATTGGAATAGTAATGCCACAAACATATCCGGTTTTGGAGTTACAGGCTGTATGGGGTGGCAACAAGGAAGGGACAGCGGAGCTGCTGCAAAAACTGAATAAGGATATCAGGCTTCCGAAAGAACCTGTATTTCCAGTTGGGAATATGTTTTGGGCGAAAACGTCTGCTATCTCAGAACTGTTTTTCAGTGGGATTTCCCAGGCAGATTTTCCGCCAGAGGAAGGGCAGGTAAACCTGACGCTGGCACATCAGATTGAACGTGCCTGGGTTTATCTGGCGCAGGCATCCGGATACCGGTATCAGAAAGTATTCAATGCCTGTACCTTGCGCAAAAACAAGGGGGAATCAGGACAAGAGAACAGAGAAGACAAAAAGCACAGGTTTCATCAAAAACGAAGGATACTGTCTTATGTTCATTATGACAAAGACAATGTTATTTCTGATGTTGATTTAGAGACGTTGAAAGTATTTTCGAAAATTTGTGAAAAGGTGCTGTTTGTGACAAATTCCAGCCTGTCTCAGGAGGAACTAAAAAAGGTAGAACCGTATACATGCCATATCCTGCAAAGGCAGAATACAGGATATGACTTTGGCGCATGGAAAGACGTACTCTATGCTTATGGGCGGGAAAAAATCAGCCAGTATGATGAACTGGTTTTACTGAATAACAGTTGTTTTGTACCCGTTTTTGATATTCAGGATATGTTTTTGAAAATGGAAGGACAGGGGCTTGACTTTTGGGGAAATACAATTTCTCCATTCAGCCCGGATGGATCCTATATTCATGAAACGTGTATTCAGGAACATTTGCAGAGTTATTTTATGGTATTTCATAAAAAAGTGCTGAAAAGTGAGGTTTTCTGGGAATTTTGGGAGCATCTTCCAGTATGCAGCAGCCTGCTTGAAGTCATTCAAAAATGTGAGACTAAATTTACAAAGCTGTTGGCGGATGCAGGATTTTCTTACGCGCCATATATTCGAGAGACTTACTATTTAAGCCGGTTTCTGAATAATTATGCGGTGCCGTATGAAAAGCCATGTACGCTTCTGCTGTTAAAAAGTCCTTTTGTAAAGAAGAAATGCTATCAGTATATGAGTATGGAGGAGAAGGTGAAGCTGGAGTATTTGGTGGGACAGTTAAAAAATCAGAGGTGACATGCTTGAAAAAGATTGTGATTGCGGTATTTTTATGGTTATCAGCAGTTTTAGTAATATTTTTTGTAAATTTAAAATGGATCATACAAAATTATGATATGAATCCTGATTTTGTCTTACAGTATGTTGGCAGTAATGACCTGGAATTACAGATGAAAACATACAAAGTAACGGGAGACGATGCATTTTTAATTTTTGATATAGGCGAAGAAAAGGATGTATTGAATGGCAAAATGCATCTATCATGCACGGCAGATCATAATGTACCTTTGCAGATCTTTTATGCTGGAGAGGATAGCAAATATACAGAAAAAAATAGTTTTAGAACTTGCATTCCAGAAGGTAACGATTTTTTGGTGATACCGTTTCTAAAAAATAAAATAAAGTATATCCGCGTTGATTTTTGCGTGGATCAATATAGTAATCCACCAATGATAGATCAGTTTTATGCAGCAGAGAGAAAAGCAGAAAATTATTGGAATGCTTTTTGGGCGTTTTACCATGTAGGATTTTTGGGTATCTTTCTTTTGCTGATGCTTGTTATTGTCGGGTTCTTTAGGCCGTTAAAAATTTGTTCTTTTATTGGTTTTTGGGTCATCGCTGTACTGGTTATTTTTTGCTTGAATTTGGGAGAAATAGAATCGGGATATCATATAGGTGACGATTATGAGTTAAAGATGGTATTAAAAAATAATATCGAAGAAAATACAGGAAACTATAGAATTACAGGAGATGATGCTTTTCTTGTCTTTGATCTAGGCGAGGAAAAACCGGTTTTTAATGGAAAGGTGTATTTTACAAATAAATGTAAAAAGAAAATACAATTACAGATTTTCCGTGCGGGAGAGGACTTTAAATTTAAAGAAGAAAAGAGCTACTATTTGAATGTGATGGAGGGGGAGAGTTCTTGTATTTTGCCATTGTCATACGATGATATCAGATATGTGAGAGTTGATATTTGTGAAAAGGAAAGTCAAATTGTACCTGGTATTGGATATGTTGCTGTTTCAGGCAAAAATGCAAATACTTATTTCAATGCATTTTTAAATTTTTATAACTCAAAAGTGCTTATTCTTTTATTGATGGTTTGCATCATGATGATATTATGGTTGCCTGCTATAAAGTGTTTTGCAGCCAGACATGAATATTTTAGTACATTCCTTTTGCTGTCCTTTTGTGTGGCCTTATTGTATGGGAAGTATATCTGTGGAAATGTATATTATATTTTTAATGACATTGCCCGTGATTCTGTGGATCAGGTTTATCCAAACCTGCTTCATATGGCGGATCGAATAAAAAATGGAGAATGGGATGCCGGATTTCATTTCTTAACAGCGTTGGGTGATGAGCAGGGAACTTTATTGATTGGCTTGGATAATTGGATTGCATTGTTTGGGAGGGAACATATTGCATATTTGATGGGGCTTAGCCAGGCAATGAAGGTTGTCTTAGCTGGTTTTTTTGCTTATCGGTTTGCTCGATTATTTGGAATGGAGAAAAAACAGGGACTACTGGTTGCCATTGGTTATGCTTTTAATGCAGAGTTTATCATAAGGGGAGCATGGAGTAGTTATCCAAATTTAGCTTTGCTGTTGATGATATGGTTAACAGCATATGAATATACGCATGTGAGGCATACGCCTGTATATCTGCCAGTTGCGACAATCCTGTTCTTTTATTCGCTGGATCTATATTTTTGTTTATTCTGGGGAACAGCATTAGGCATCTATATTGTGTTTCGGGAATTTTCTGAAAATGAAGCATCGAAAGATATAATCATTCGTTGTTTGAAAATAGAAGGTATTTACAGCTTATTTGCTTTATTAGGATCTATGGATATGATCGTAAATAAGATATCAAATACCGTATCATCAGGCAGGCTCAACAGAAACTTGCAAAGTTTTGGTTCTATGAGAATACTTGCAGGATTAGATGAGATCATGACAGCTTTTTTAAGGACAGTTGGAACATCGATTTGTGGAATCACCTGGGACTATAAAGGGTATCCCAATTTTTTAGATGGAGCGGCATTTTATTGTGGTATTCTTTTATTTATGTTTATTCCGGTTTCTGTTTATCATATGCCAGCCAGAAAAAGAAAGGCTTATTTATTTGGAGTTGTTTTGTTTTTCATATATCTGGCCATTAACCCGGTTCGTTTTATGATCAATGGATTTGGCAGTAATACTTATAAGCTGAATGCGCTATGCGGCATTGTATTTATGATCCTGATTGCTATGCATGGATTAAAAACATTCTTTTCTGTACCTGATAGCTGCCGCAAAGAAAATCGCATTATATTGAATGCTACAACTATTGTGTTAATTGGATGTCTGGTTGCTGCATGGGAAGGAGGATATGTAGCCAGAACATTTAACTGGCAGATGAGTATAGGCTTTATCCTGTTATATGACATTCTTTTAAATTTGCTGTTATCGCATAAATTTTCCCGGGTGTGGATTCTAAATGTATTATGCGCTTGTGTTATGACAGAAGCGGTAACAGTGTCATGGGATTGCGTAAATGATCGGACAGTTGCCGTAAAGGAACAGGTTATGGAGGGCGGATATTATGATAATAACTATCAAAAAGCGATCGACTACATAAAAACAATCGATTCAGATTTTTATCGATTGGAAAAAAAATCTGGTTCTGTATTTTTGTGTGACCCGCTTGCACAAAATTATTATGGAACGACTGCTTATGTTGGCGGAATTGGTGTTGGTATGGGCTTAGCTGATATTTATGACAAAATGGGGCTTCCTCATGAATCAGAGAAATATTTATATGGGAGCGGTGAAAATATATATGCAGATGCATTGTTTGGTGTGAAATATTATTTGATTGAAAATGGAAAATCACCGGATGTGTTTGGATTATCTTTTATGACATCAGTAGAGGGGGTAGATATATATAAAAATGAATTATCACTGCCATTAGCATATATGTGCGATACTATCATTCCAGTAAGCGATTTTATGAAATATTCTGAAGCAGACAGAAGGAAAATATTATTGGAGAGCTGTGTGCTAGAAGATAAGGATATTAGCAAAAGGACTGTAAGTGTGTCCAGAAAGTACAAAGATAACAGAGAACGAAACAAAGTGTATGCATTAAAGACGGCTGATAATGAATATTGTATGGATTTGCCAGAAAACAGTGTTCTAATTGTTGTAATAGATGCAGAGGACAATGATTTAAGCCGTATTTGGTATATGGATCAGGAGGGTAAAACAGCATCAAGATATTTTCATGCGGATTCGGAAAATGAAATAGAAATATGTGCAGATGTTGCAAAAGTCTGGTTTGAGGACAATGAAAATACGAACATACACAATATTGAGTTTTATTATCAGAATACGGCTATGTATTATAAAAGTATTGTGAAAAAGACACACATATTACAAGAAAAGAACATGCAGATGCAATGTCTAAGTGCAAATTATATGAAAGGAAGAATTACGTGTGAAAATGCAGGGGTGCTAACAACGTCAATTCCATATGGAACAAAATGGAAAGTTACAGTCGATGGGAACGAAGTAAAACCTTTCAAAGTAAATACTGGCTTTATTGGGATAGAACTTGCTTTAGGGGAACATGAAGTGGAATTTATATATGAGCATAATAGCTGGCTGTTTGATAATAAGTTTAAATGTATCGGATTATTTCTGGCATTATTATTGCAGATCGTTCTTATGGGCAGAAACAAGAAAGAAAGGAAGAGAAAGTACAGATGAAAAAAATATCAGTTGTAGTTCCGATTTATAATGAAGAGGAAAATGTAAAAGAACTACATAGAGAAATTTGTGATATATGCGAACAGGAAAAATACGAATATGAAATCATATTTATTGATGATGGATCCAAGGATCGAACAGGAGAATCTTGCAAGCAGTTATATCCTTTAAAGTATATACGCTTAAGAAGAAACTTTGGACAAACATCTGCAATGGATGCAGGAATTAAGGCAGCCCAGTATGATTACATAGTAACTATGGATGGAGACCGTCAAAATGATCCGGCCGATATTCCCAAAATGATTGCTTATTTGGAAGAAAATGATTTGGATGTAGTATCTGGCTGGAGAAAAAACAGAAAAGATACTGTTATGAAAAGATTAACGTCAAGAGGTGCAAATATATTGCGCGGGATTATTGTCAAAGATCATATACATGACAGCGGATGTTCTTTAAAAGTATATAAAAGAGAATGTTTTCGTTCCATCAGCCTGTATGGAGAAATGCATCGATTTATCCCTGCATTATTGCAAATAAAAGGATTTAACGTAGGAGAGATAGAAGTAAATCATAGGCCGAGAACGAAAGGGGTAACAAAATATAACTGGAAGAGGACATTCAAAGGATTTGTGGATATGATATCTGTTTGGTTTTGGAATAAGTACTCTACGCGTCCTTTACATATGATGGGATGTATTGGCATTATTTCTGTATTTTCTGGAATATGCTGTGAAGTGTGGCCTCTGATCTATGCGCTCACAGGGCATAAAAGGGAAAAAAACAGGTTGTATCCTCTTTTGGCAATTTCCTTCGTAATTACAGGTGTGGTATTTTTTGTTTTGGGTCTTATGAGTGACGTGTTGGTAAAGATCTATTATGGTACGCAGATAGAGGAGCCATATTGTGTAGCGGAAAAAATGGATAATCAATAAAGAAGAAATGGATTTTGAAAGTGTTTGATAAAAGGATAGGGTGTTTTGCGATGGATCATCATTTGGATGCTGACAAAATAATGTGGAGATTTTTCAGCGTTATTTTAAGTGCTTTCTTTTTTGTTTCTGTTTTTTGGGTCATTAAATATTGGGAGTATATGCCTTATGTAGATGAATCTGTAACCGTTTCGGCAGTACAAAATATGATTACTGAAGGTTTGCCGAGAGTAGGGGCAACGAGAGATTCTGTTATGTTTGACCTGCCGCCGGAGCCTCAATACTATTGGACATATATTGTGGAAATATGGATGCGTGTTCCATTGGAGATTGTTGGAACGTGGTTGGAACTGGATAATATTCAGCCATTGACGAATTTATGCTTTACTGTATTTTCATTGTTGTTTCTATATTATTTTCTGAAAAACTGGATATGGAACAGTAAATCAAAAGAAAAGATACTGTATTTACAAATTGTTACATCTGTACTCGTTGTTGTAATTTGTTCAGAAGGATTCATGTCATTTGTACATTATGTAAGATATTATCATTTTGCTATGATGTCATTTTTGCTAAGTATATTTACAATACCGGTCTATATAGAAAATTTGGCTAGGGGGGGGGTAGGATTAAGGTCTGGTTTTAAGATCATTTTTATGGGAATCCTGCCATGTATGTTTCATCTGTCATTTATTCCGTATTGTTTTATAACCCTTCTCATATTGATGAAAGAGATGAGAAGAGGAAAGCTGCTGGAAAGAAAGATGTTTTTGATTGCGATGCCATCTATCATTTTCATATCAGTTGGCTCCATTTATATATTATCCAGCCGAAAAACAGATCTGTTTGGTATGATTCATATAAAAACAGGTAATTTTATACAGTACATAACAAATGTCATCTCATTGGATATAGCTGAAATAATAATAGCTGTAATCGTTTTATTGATCCATTTTATGAGTTATACAAGACAGCCTGATATAATAAAAAAATTGATTCAATTAGTAGGAATAAATTTGGCAATCTATATGTTTGTTGTAGGAAGTGGGACTTATACATCTGCAAGATACTGCTGGTCATTAAGAATCAGCTATATTGTACTAACAGTTATAGCAGTCTCTGTTATTGTAGACAGGTTATGCAGATGGAAGCAGAAATCTCAGGCGTCTGGATTTATGATTGCTTTTTTATGTGTATTTATATGGGGAGTTTTTAGTAAAGGAAACTTCAAAGGATATACCATGTTGCCATTAGTATCGTGGAAAGAATTTTATTTGATGGAAGACAGCTTAAAGGCAGTAAATGCTGCTCAGGCAGTTGTTTTTTCTGATTGTTCCCTGCCTGTTTCTTTGAAGCATCCACAATGGTATGCATATTTATTTCGTAACTATAGTGAGATTGAAGAAGCTGGGTTAACGCGGTTTAACGGGAGCATAAATTATTATAAAAACAACAAAGAAGATTACTTTACTGTATCGAATCAGGCATTTGCAGGAAAGAAAAAGGATATAGATCGTATATTGGCAAAGTTTAAAAATATAGAGGATGAGGTATTTTTGGTATTTTGGAAATGTAATCTAGAGAGGACAGATATGGATATCCAGAATTTTTTTGCAGATACAGGAATCAATCTTTCAAAACCAATTCATTTGATTGAATTTAAAAATATATGGGAGGATTATTTTGAAAATTGATATCAGGTACAAGAAAAGAAGATAGGAAAAAATATAGGAATATACTTAAACTAATACTGTCAATCATATTTTTATTGATCGTATGGAAGAAGATCTATGTATATGATTTGCTGTATATCATAAAAGGATATCCTTTAGGCTATCTGCTTTTAGCATTTGCAGTAAATCTTGCAGTAAATCTGGTAGGTGCATTTTCGTTACATGCGATCTATCAAAAGGAAAATGTTTTTCGAATTTTTATCATTACTTTGAAAAGCAATTTTTATGCAATATTTTTACCAGGGCAGATTTTGGGAGAAACAACAAAAATCTTTATGTTATCTTCAGAATATTCGACAATAAGTGAGCGGACATCGGCTGTTTTAGTTGATAAAATGCTGAATATTGGAGCAATGGCGGTTACAGGCTGTGCAGGTGCTTTTTTATCGCCATATTTGATGAATACTGGTATAAAAAAGGTGCTTTTTTTGGGGCTTGTGATTGTGCTGCTGCTTGTAGCAGTATGGAAAAATAGCAGGATACTTTTGTGGCTTTGGAAGCAGCTTCGAAGGTTTGCTGGATGCCATAGTGCAATTTCAAAAGCAGAAAATTTTTTGAATAGCTGGTTATCATTTTCAGATAAAAATAGGCAATTAGCATATTCAACTTTATGGGGAATTGCGTATCAACTGATGATTGCGTTAGGATACTATATTTTAGGCAAAGGCTGTGGGGTATATATAAGTTTTTATGATTATTGCTGGATTAATACTTTTCTTACAATGATACTTTTTTTGCCAGTTTCTGTAGGGGGTATAGGAATCAGAGAAGTAACATTGTCTGGTTTGCTGGGATTATTAGATGTTGAAACAGAAAAAGCAGTTGCAGTTTCTCTATTGTTGCTGTTTATTCAGGTTACGCGTGCGTTATTGGGTGGAATTTTACTTTTGACAGGAAAGGATGATAAAAAAAATGAAACGAATTCTGATCATTAACTATGAGTATCCTCCTCTTGGAGGAGGTGGAGGAGTCGCAGCTAAAAAATTAGCAGAAGCATGGAGTAAGATGGGATATTGTGTAGATTATATTACTACATGGACTGTGGGATTGAAAAAATATGAAAAAATAAATGGTGTCAGAGTATACCGAATACCTGTGATTGGCAAAAGAGGGAAAGAAAATGCGGGTATGTTGTCTTTACTGACATTTCCGGTTTGTGCATACAAAACAGCAGATCGTTTGTGCAAACAAAATTCGTATGAATTTATCAATACCCATTTTGCTGTTCCTTCTGGGCCTTTAGGGGTATGGATGTCAGAGAAATATGGAGTGAAGCATATATTATCCACTTATGGTGGGGATATTTATGATCCAACAAAAAAGTTTTCTCCGCATAAATGGTATATATTAAAAAAATGTGTATCTTGGGTATTAAATCATGCGGATGTTATTGTACCAGAATCTGAAAATATAAGAAAATATACAGAAAAGTATTATAAATTTGACAGGCATAAGATGGTTATCATTCCTATTCCATATACGAAGGTATCTTTTGCTCCTGTAAAACGGCATACGATCGGAATGAAAGAAAAGCAAAAATATTTAATTTCCGTAGGCAGGCTTGTGAAGAGGAAAGGATATGAGTTTCTATTGGATGTAGTATCTGATATACCAGATGTGAAGCTGATCATTGTTGGAAATGGCCCAATGATGGATCAACTGAAACGAAAGGCATTAGAACTTCAGATAACAGACCGCGTTATATTTACAGGAAATATTTCGGAGGAACAAAAATTTCAATATATGCAAAATGCAGACATTTATGTATTAAGTTCTGTACATGAAGGATTTGGAATTGTGATTCAGGAAGCAATGCAAGTAGGACTACCAATTGTTTCAACTGATTTTGGTGGACAGACAGATCTAATAATACATAAAGAAAATGGTTTGCTGGTAAAGTATGGAAATAAAAAAATGATGAAAAATGCAATTTTGAGGCTGTTAACAGATCAAAAGATGGCAGCACATATGAAAGCTGTTAATTTAAAGAAAATAAAGGAATACAGGTCTGAGAAAATAGCAGAAAAATATTTGAAGTGTATTGGAATAAACGAGGTGGATGAATGAGGGCAATGGTGACAGGCGGAGCTGGATTTATAGGATCGTATTTAGCAGAAGGACTGGTTAACCGGAAATATGAAGTGACGATATTGGATAATTTGTTTCGGGGCAGTTATGAAAATATTGCACATTTTATCAATGGCAAAAATTGTTTTTATGAGCTTGATCTGGCAGAAGAAAAAAATGTCAGCCAAATAGCAGAAATCTTATTAAATGAACAACCGGAATATATATATCATTTTGCAGCGATTAATGGTACACAATATTTTTATGAGATACCAGCAAAAGTCTTAGAAGTGAATATAAATGCTACTTATTTCCTGATGCAGGCATTGCGGGCAGCAAAACATATGAGTCCTGATTTTAAGACAAAGATCATTTATGCTTCGTCGTCGGAAGTATATGGAGAGCCATTTTCCATACCATCAAAAGAAACAGATACAACCTATGTAACAACTGGCCATATTAGGGACAGTTATGCAGCCGCAAAGCTGTGTGGTGAGTTTTATGTAAAGCTGATGAGTGAAGAAATTGGGATTGAATGGATTATTTTAAGACTTTTTAACGTCTATGGAAAAAGAATGGTAGGAACAAAATATGGGCAGGTAATACCAGAATTTATTCAAAGATTGAAACAGGGGGAATATCCATTGTCCATTTATGGTAACGGCGAACATAAAAGATCTTTTTGTTATGTAACGGATATTGTAAATGATACCATGGATCTGGCGGTAAGTAATGTAAAGAATGAGATTTTTAATATTGGAAATAACAGTGAAATTTCGATTTTAGAATTAGGCAGGCTGATTATGCAAAAAATGGATATGGTGCCACAGTTTCAGTTTTTACCGGAGCGAGACGGCGACCATAAGAGAAGATGCCCGGATACAAGCAAGCTTCATGCTGTCATAGGAAATCGTACTTATATGACTTTGGATGAAGGAATAGAGCTTATGCTGCAATAAATTTTTAGGGAGGTGTTAGCTGTGGAAGAAAAGTATCTTTCGCTGCATTTATCACAAATACATAACATAAAAAATATCAGGAAGGAATATGAACATTATCTTAAATTTTTTAGTGGAAATTTTAAGAAGGAACTTCCACGGAATCGTAAAATAAAAATTTTAGATATGGGATGTGGTTTAGGTGAAACGCTTTTTTCTCTGCGTAAATTAGGCTATTACAATGTGATTGGTATTGATTATAGCCAAGAATGCGTTGACTTTTGCAATAAGATGGGCTATGCGAAATGTTATATGGGCAATGCGTTGGATTATTTTGATACGTGTTCTGAAAAATATGATGTTATTTTTTTCAATGATATTATAGAGCATTTTCAATATCAGGATGCGATGCATATTTTACAAGGAATGATGCAATGTTTGAACCGGGGGGGGTAATTCTGATTAAGACAATGAATGCTGGAAATGGAATTTTGGCTACGACAACTTTGTACACAGATTTGACACATAAAACAATGTTTGATGAGTTTAGCCTCAAAGAAATATTGGTACAGGCTGGCTTCCATTTTCAAAAGGTCAGGATTAAGAAGTCAAATTTGTATTGCTTTTATACAAATCCATTTAATTATGTTGCATGGTGTGCAGAAATATTTAGTTCATTGATGCTTCGCTTTTATTTTTTACTCCATAATAAGAAAAATAAAATATTTACAAAGAATATAATCGCAGTGGCGCGAAAGTAAAGAGGAGATGCAAGGGGCATAGTTGCATTTGGAAGGTGAGCAAAATTGAAAAATTCATTATCAGTACAGCGAAAACATTATAATAATAAAACAGCAGTTGGTTTTGATAAGAATAGAATGAATCGGAATCATATATATAAGATTGAAACGATTGAATATTTTTATCGCAAGTTCTTGAAAAAGAAAAATAATATTAGGATTTTGGAAGTGGAGGGGGGTACAGGGCTACATGCTGAGCATTTTTTGAGAAAAGAATACTTGAATATTGAACAGTTTATTTTGCTGGATTTATCAAAAGATATGCTGAAAGTGGCAAAAAAACGTTTGAAAAAATATAAGAAAAAAGTTGTATTTCTTCAAAGCCCAGCAGAAGTATTTAGGCTGTTGCAGCCAGTTGACTGTATATATATCAGTGGTGCCATGCATCATTTTGAAGATCCGTTAAAAGCAATTCAAAATTGTTATGATAATCTCACTGAAAATGGAGTGCTTACTATTTGTGAACCTGTTATCACAAATCCATATGCATGGCCTCGTGTTATTTTTATGCCAGAAGAATATGGGCAGTTTACAGTGACACCACACAATATAGTAAAATGGCTGGAGGATAATCAATATGAAGTATTGGAAAAAAAGTGGATGCATTATAAAAGCAATTCAAAATTTTTCAGGTTTATATTGAAATTGGAAGGGATTGCATTTATGAACTGGAGTGCTGTTATGTTTGCAGTCGCAGCTAAAAAGCGCAGTTAGTTATTGATTGAGGAATTTATTTACAAATAGGAGAAAAGTATGCGTGCAGATTATAAGAGTCTAAAGAACAATAAAAGGATATTGATTACAGGCTGTGCTGGTTTTATTGGATATCATCTAAGTGCATCGTTGTTGGAGTATGGCTGCTATGTCATTGGAATTGATAATTTAAATTCGTATTATGATATCAGATTAAAAAAGGCACGCTTAGAGTTATTAAAAAAATATCAGCAATTTAAATTCCTAAAATTTGGCTTGGAAAATAAACAGGATATGGAACAACTGTTTTTTCAGGAGAAGCCAGAGATTGTGGTGAACTTGGCTGCACAGGCGGGAGTACGATATAGTATTTCTCATCCTGATTCTTATATACAGTCAAATTTAATAGGTTTTTATAATATTTTGGAATGTTGCAGAAAGTACCCGGTAGAACATCTTATCTATGCTTCATCCAGTTCGGTCTATGGTGCGAATGAAAAGGTGCCTTTTTCTGTTGAAGATAAGACAGATCATCCGGTAAGCTTATATGCGGCTACCAAAAAATCAAATGAGTTGATGGCTTATTGCTACAGCAGATTATATGGACTTCCGGCAACGGGATTACGTTTCTTTACAGTTTACGGTCCTTGGGGAAGGCCAGATATGGCATATTTTAAGTTTGCAGGCAGGATTATGCATGGTGTGCCAATACAGATCTATAATAATGGAAATATGTTGAGAGATTTTACATATATTGATGACATTGTAAAAGGTTTGATGCATGTAATCCCTAATGCACCGCTGGAAGAAGAGGGAGCAAAACATAAAGTGTATAATATCGGAAACAATAAACCGGAAAAATTAATGGATTTTATTGCAGTTTTGGAAAAGTGCCTCGGAATGAAAGCACAATTGGAATACTTGCCAATGCAGCAAGGGGACGTATATCAGACTTATGCTGATTGTTCAAATTTGTTTCTTGATTTTGGCTTTAAACCTGGAACAGAAATTACAGAAGGGCTTAGTAAATTTTCAGAATGGTTTCAGGCATATGATACAGGAGGTATTTATTTATGAAAGTAGGAATCATAGGTCTTGGATATGTAGGATTAACGCTTGCAGTAGCAGCAGCTTCAAATGGAATTGAGATATATGGTATCGAAACTAATCAGTACATAAAAAAATGCCTGAAAGATAACCACGCGCATTTTTATGAACCAGGACTTGATCATTTAATTAAGCGCTGTAATGGCAGGACATTTCATATTGTAGATGCATTTCCAGAAGATGTAGTATTTGATGCGTTTATTATTACTGTGGGTACGCCTTTGAAAAAAGAAGGAAAAGAACCTAATTTTGATTATATTCGTTCCGCATTGAGGTCTATTCATAAAGTTTATGACGGCAGTCAGCTTGTTGTACTTAGAAGTACGGTATCAGTTGGTACTACCCGCAGGATTGTATTGCCATTTCTGGCTGATATGTGTGGAAAGAAAAAAGAGGAATTACTGGTTTCCATGTGTCCGGAAAGGACATTAGAGGGAAAGGCTGTAGAAGAGCTGACCCATCTTCCTCAAATTATCAGTGGCAATAATGCACAATCTATAGAAGCTGCACAAGTATTATTTCGGAAAATGACACCGTGTGTGGTTGAGGCATCGAGTTTGGAGGAAGCAGAGCTGATAAAGTTGTATTGTAATACCTACCGTGATATGACGTTTGCTATTGGAAATGCATTTTGTATGGCGGCTCAGGAATTTAAAGTAGATGGCAGCCTTGTCATTGAACATGCTAATTATGGCTATACGAGAAGCAATATAGCGAAACCAGGATTTGTTGCAGGGCCTTGTCTGGAAAAGGATGCGTACATATTAATTAACAATATGCCAGAATGTGCCAGCAGAGACTTTATATTGGCTGCAAGAAATTTTAATGAATCACTGGAAGATCTGACTGTACGCTGGGTCAAAGAGCGGTTGCGTACTGACAGCAACAAAGCAGTTGCAGTGAGCGGCATGGCATTTAAAGGACAACCGGAAACATCGGATCTTCGGGGATCCAGTTCTGTTTATATAGCTGATAAATTAAAAAAAGCTGGATACAGGCTGAATCTGCATGATTTTACTGCTATTCCAGAAGAGATGAGGGCGTTAGGGCTTGGAAGGTACTTTAAGGATCTATATGAAGCGTGCGAAGATGCAGGGCTGTTATTAGTTCTTAATAATCATAAAAAATATGCATCCGTTATGGGACATGCATTTTTATTGCATGAAAGAGAAGGTTTTGAAATTCTGGATGCATGGGGAGCATGTACAGAATTGTATTATTATGATGGAATTAAAATATCAACACTTGGAAATATGTTTCAGGAATAGAGGAGGAATGCAAAATGAAGATTTTGGTAACAGGTTCTGCGGGATTTATTGCGGGATATTTGGTAGAAGAATTGCTGGAGCATGGGCATGAGGTTGTAGGAATTGATAATTACAGTAAGTATGGCCCCATTCAGAAAAGCTATGACAGGAATCCGAAATATCATTTTGTAGAGGGTGATTGTAAGGATTCAGCATTGATGAAAGAATTAGTAGAAGATTGTGATCAGGTAATCGCGATTGCAGCGATGATTGGAGGTATTACATATTTTCATTCCTATGCATATGATTTGCTGGCGGAAAATGAGAGGATTACAGCTTCTACCTTTGATGCTGCTATATGGGCGCATAAGAATAGGCATCTTAGCAAAATAAATGTGTTGTCTTCCTCTATGGTATATGAGTCCGCAACGCATTATCCAAGTGAGGAAGGAGATGAGCTGCGGTGTCCGCCGCCATTGTCTACCTACGGGTTTCAGAAGCTTTCTTGTGAATATTTTGCAAAGGGCGCATGGGAACAGTACAAGCTTCCATATACAGTAATACGTCCGTTTAACTGTGTTGGAATCGGAGAGCAGCGGGCAAAAAATGAAAAGGATATCATGTCTGGGAATGTGCGTTTGGCGATGAGCCATGTTGTTCCAGATCTTGTGCAGAAGGTTTATAAGGGGCAAGATCCGCTCCACATTTTAGGAAATGGAAATCAGATACGCCATTATACGTATGGCGGGGATCTTGCAAAAGGAATTCGTCTTTGCGTTGAAAAAGAGGAAGCGGTCAATGAGGACTTTAATTTATCAATCTCAGTTTCCACAACAGTAAAAGAATTAGCCGCGCTAATTTGGCAAAAACTGAATGGAGATAAGCCGCTGACATTTGTGTCAGATCCCGGTTATGAATATGATGTGCAAAAACGTGTGCCATCTGTGGAAAAGGCCAGAAAACTTCTGGGATTTGAAGCAAAAACAGATTTGAAAACAACACTGGATGAGGTTATTCCATGGGTTTGCAGACAGGTTGATTTGGGAAATCTATAAAAGATGGTTAAATATGACGGAGGAAAACCTTGAAATGCTGGATATTGTTGTGCCTGTTTATAATGAAGGGCGGGGAATCTTAAAATTATTTGATGAAATAAGGGATGAGGTCAGCACTCCGAACCGGGTGATAGTAGTGTATGATTTTGAGGAAGATACGACAAAGCCTGTAGTAACAGAACACAAACAGAGGTATCAGTTTCAGATCGATATGATTCGGAATGCGAATGGTTCAGGCGCATTGAATGCAATCAAAACTGGAATGCAGGAGGCTGAAAGTGAAATGATTCTGGTTATGATGGCAGATTCATCAGACAGGCTGGATGTAGTCGATACAATGTGCCAGAAGATGAAAGAAGGATGTGATTTAGTTTGTGGTTCGCGTTATATGAAAGGCGGCAGGCAGGAGGGCGGTCCAGTGCTTAAAGGATTGTTTGCAAGGATAGCTGGATTGTCTTTGTATTTTTTGACAGGGATCCCGACCCATGATGTGACCAATAGTTTTAAGCTTTATCGCAGGAGTATGCTGCAAAAGATTGAGATCGAAAGTAATGGTGGATTTGAAATCGGGTTTGAGATTACAGTGAAAGCGTATGTGGCTGGTTATCGAATTGCGGAAGTTCCGTCTGTATGGATGGAGCGTAAAGAAGGAAAGTCGAACTTTCATATGTGGAAATGGTTGCCGCATTATTTGCATTGGTATTTTTATTGTTTAATAAAATGCTGGTTTCCGCAAAAGGTTTAGCGTATTATGCTGTGGAATAACAGGAAGGGAATTGGAGTGATGAACATAGATAAAAATAGTTGCCTGCAATACATAAGAAAAGCGTTGTTTGTGATTACATCGTTGTCATTGCTGCCAGTTTCTTATTTTGGTGTTTTGGCAAATGGCTTGGATGAATCCTGGATTTTTGCTGTAAATTATTTGTCAGCGAATCATAAAAAGTTTGGTGAGGAGTGCTTTTTTACATATGGGCCACTTGGGTTTCTCGCAAGAGTAAGAAACATTGAACATAATGTGTTGTTAGGCATTCTTTTTTGGAGTGTGATTATTGGCATACAAATCTATATTTTCTACCAGATATATATAAAAAATGTAAATATATGGGCAAGTATTTATTCCATGTTGTTTATTCTATTGGCTACTCCTATCACTGAAGCGGACATTTATCTTTGCTTTTTAGATTTATTAGCAATTCTGATGGTTTATCTAGGCAATTATAAAGTAAGATTTATCGTTATATTTTTGAGTGGTATGATGTTTCTTTTTAAGTTTTCTGGTGAAGCTTTAGTAGCTGGTGCATTAGTAATGATGGGCATAGCAGTTCTATTAAAAAAAGACAAAGACTGGATGAAAAAGGCGAAAATTTGTGTGGTGGCAATTTTGGCAGGACCGATATGTTATTTGATTTATCATCCGTCTATAGGATCTTTGCACAGATATGTAAAAGCAATTATTGAAATTTCGTCAGGCTATAATTTATCCATGTCATCGACTGGCTATATTGGGTATTATTTTTGGGTACTGTTATTAGCAGCCTGTTTTATAGTGTTTTTAGTGCTGTGCTGGATATCGGATAAGACAAATTTTGGCATTTTGTTGATTTTATCTCCAGGATGTTTTTTATGGTATAAAGAAGGATTTGTGAGAATTGACCATTACCAGTTAGGATTTACCGGAATGCTTTTGATATGTTCTCTGTTGATAGTTTTTATAGACTGGAAAAAAATACAGCCTGTAAAAGCGGCATATTTGTCAGTAGGAGTCTTATGTTCCATTGCTTTGCTTGTGAAGGGGAATACAATATCTTCTTCTTTACAGACGATGAGCAGAAATGTAACGGCTTTTCCTCTAAAGTGTGCAGATATGTACTATCAGCAGAAGGAGCAATTAAGAAAAGACCATGCAGAATTTATGAATATCATAGGAGAAAGTACGTATACTACATTTCCATGCGATATTACAGAAAATGCAGGGTATGGTAATCCTAATTTTATGATAGCTCCTCTGCTGCAAAACTATAGTGCTTATACACCTTATCTGGACCAATTAAATGCGAAATTTTATGATGGAAAAGAGGCACCAGAGTATATTATATTTTATTTAAAAGCGATAGACGGGAGGCTGCCGCTAATAGAATCACCTGAAACATGGGATAGCATTTATAAAAATTATAGGATAGAACAATACGATGGAACAAAATTTTTACTAAAAAAACGAGATCAGGTACTACATAGAAAAGATACTTTATCCGTAATACAAGAATTTGACATTTCTGATAAAATAACAGTACCAGACGAATGCAATTATGCAAAAATCAAAGCAGAATTAAACTTAAAAGGATGTTTTGAATTATTATTTTATAAGATTTTGCCTGTTGAAATGACTGTAGAGTATTCGGATGGAACTTCGAAAAAGGGAAGAGTTATTGTGGATAATTTGCAGGAAGGTATAGATCTTCATTCCATTGTGTGGGATGATGCTGATTTTATGAATTATATGGACCTGAAAGCAGAGAATAAGCAGGTGAAAAGGATTTATTTTTCAGGAGAACGCTTAGGGCAGTATAAAAAAATGATAGAAATAGAATTTTTTTCAGGTATATGGGAGTGAGAGTTTGCGACCTGTATGAGTGCAGCACATTATATGCAGCAGCCCGGTAAACCGGCCTGCTGCATATGTCCTGCTTAGCTTGTTTCCATAGACGCAATTCCAAACGAAATCTGCAACAGGACAGGATCCATCTGTGTCGGTGCAAGCTGGATAAGCTTGGTGTCGTTTTCAATAACTGCCATCCCCATGCTCCAGCCGGCCTGATGGATTCTGGAATCGTAAGAAACCAGCATATCGACCTGCTCCCATGGGCCTTCTCCCAGGTTGTAATTGACGAGGAATTTTCCAGGATCACGCAGCCCAAGCCATCCGCTGTCGCGTTTGCCGCTTAAGATAATGGTGCCGTTTGGGCCGCCGTTTTTCGTCCAGACACAGTAAGGCATACTGCCGACATATTTGCCGTCTGCCGTTTCCGCTCTTGTTCCGTACAGGGCAGGGTCGCCAAAATCCATGCCGTCGTCAGAAATCTTATAATGGATGCCTTCATCCGGGTCGTTTACGATTTCGTAGCACATGAAATATTTTCCATTTGGAAGCTTTGTGACAATCGCCATGCCGGGACGCCTGTTTCCATCCGGGATCGCAACGACGAGCTTTGCATCGCTCCATGTTTTTCCGCCGTCAGACGATGCGGTGACAGCCAGGCATTGGTTCAAAATGCGCTCTGTGTGCGGTTTTTCATCGGAGTAGACGATGGTAATATCCCCATATGTATTCAGATAGATAAAAGGCTCCCAGACCGGGCCAAGGCAGTCCCAGTTGTATTCTACCGGTACGCCGCCGTATGCAAAGCTGGAACGGTACTCCCAGCTTTTACCATGGTCACGACTGATATATAGCTGGAGCTCTGTACCGACAAAATCCGGCGGGTTATCCTTTTCAAATGCCTGCATCGGGATGGAATTGCCGGCAAACAGGATCGTTCCGGCAGGAAGGTCTGCGCACTGTTTTGGCAGTTCAAATAAAACAGGCTGGAAACGCATTCCCCAGTTATTTTTTGTATCTGCTACATCGCTCAGATGTTCCCAGGTCTTACCGCCGTCGGTACTCCTGTAAATCGGGATCACAGCGGGTTCCTTGTCTGCATAATATTCGAAGGCAGCAAGCAGCGTGCCGTTTTCTTCTCCTGCACAGTGCAGTTCAATGATTCTTGGATAGAGTACGCCTCCTCCCGGTTTGATTTCGTCTTTTCTTGGCGCAAAAATGACGCCTTTAAAATCCTTTGTAAGTGTTAAAGCCATATAAGTCCCTCCTGTAAAATTTGTCTGAATTATCATCAGAAAAATAAATGCTTTTGTCTATTATACACAATGTGGAAGGATTTTACCAGCTCTTTTTTGGGAATTTCAGATTACTATATAATGCCCAATACTTTTCAGGGCAAATATTTTAGGATTGACAAAACAGCGCAGAATGGGTATACTGAGAAACAGTTAGTAATCACTAACACACATGGATCGGAAAACAACGGACAATGACAGTGTGTTTCTTCTATTACGATTACGATTTCTATTTTGATTTTTATTTTGATTTTTATTTTGATTACGATTCAGGAGGGAGGTTCGTTATGGAACAGGACAGGCTGATTACGTATCTGACAGAGCAGATCAAGGAGGCGCAGTTAAAGCTGGGCTTTGCAAACGAGGCAATCCGGCTGTATTTTCCGGCTGCATCACTGGGCAGGATGCTGCAATGGCAGGGCGGCAGTGGAAAAGAACTGGTTGCCGCGCTTTTGAAGGAATCCAGGTTTACGAGTACGAGGCTTGGAACCATCCGTTTTTCCTTGTGCAAAGACGACAGGATCGAGGTATGCATTCCGCCGGAAGGGGCGGTTTACGTCCGTACATTGCCGGATCCGCCGTTTCTTGCCGGATGGATTTCCCTGTTTCAGACAAATCATTGTCTGACGATCGAGGAAATTTGCGCATATTTTGCAAGCTTCAATCCCTCGTATAGTTGCAGGAAAATGGAACAGGGAATGGATTTTGATTATGTACTGTATTTTCCTGACGGGCAGCCGGATGCGTGGTATTATTGTATACGGATGGAACTTGGGCATACGATTTACCATCGGTTTGCAAAAGAGGACTATGAGGATTTTTAGCGGGTTGTGCAGTGAAAAGGAGTCTGTGATAGGCAGGCTCTGTTTTTTTATGCCTGAAAAGTATTACAAGACGCAGGCAGGATACGAACAGCGGCGCTTGCCAAATATTGAAATATATGCCTGCCCGCTCTGTATTATTTCAGGCATAGGGAACGGTATTTTTTTGGCGCAACCCTTTTATATTCCCGGAATTTTCGTATAAAGTAGCTAAAATTGTAAAATCCGACAGCAAGCGCAACATCAGAAATTGGCATTTCTGATTCAGACAGCATTTCACAGGCTTTTTCTATTCTGTATTCGTTGATAAAACTGACTGGTGTCTTTCCAATCTCCTGCTTAAAGTAGCGGCAAAAGTAATTGGGGCTCATAAAGCATATTTCAGACAAAGCCTGCAGCGATATGGGTTCTGCATAGTTTTTGTGAATATATTCGATCACTTGTTTTAATTTCTTTAAAGAATTTTTTCCTTTGGGCGACAGCGTATTTTTTAAAAGATAGTTTGCCTGAAAAAATAATTCAATCATATGCAGGATATGGAGCTTAATGCTTAGCAGGGCGCATGTGGGAAGCGTGTGGTAAAGCTTTATAATCTCCTGCATATGGTATAGGATCTGCTGATGGTCTTGGGGCGAAAATGCTGAGCAGAATGTTGGAAACAGCAATGTTCCATTGGTAATCGGGCGGATAAAATTATGCTGGCAGGCGTCATACAGTGAAAAGTCCAAAAAGCTGGGATTAAAGACAACAGCATGGTGCAGGGATTCACCGATGGATTTAATTTCATGCAGCTCCCCGGAATTGATGAAACAGAATTCACCAGGATTTAAAACAAAGGATTTGCCATGTATGGTTAAATTCAGGACTCCGTGTTCTGCATATACCCATTCCAGTTCTTCGTGCCAGTGCTGCGATACAAAATAGAATCCGTCTTTGTCATGGTGGGAATATACCTGCAAAGGAAACACGGATGTGCCGTGGGTTTTTTCTTCGTGATAAGCGCGTGACATATCGATCAACTCCTAAATCATAAAATTGTGTTATTATCTGATAAAATTATGCAAGCAATCAGGATTCCTTTTTAGTATACTGAATTTACCAAAGAAAAACAAGAAGAAAGGTGAAAGAAAAATGGAAAAGGAAAAGTGGTGGAAAAGAAGTGTCGTATACCAGATCTATCCGCGAAGCTTCTGCGACAGTAATGGCGACGGAATCGGTGATATTAACGGGATTCGTTCAAAATTGTGGTATTTGCAGGAGCTTGGGGCTGATGTAATCTGGCTAAGCCCGGTCTATGCTTCTCCCAATGCGGATCATGGCTATGACATATCCGATTATTATGGAATATCACCTGAATATGGTACGATGGAGGATATGAAGGCACTGATTCAGGAATGTGAAAATTGTGGTATTAAAATTATGATGGACCTTGTTGTAAACCATACCTCTGATGAACATTCGTGGTTTGTGGAGGCAAAAAAATCAAAGGATCATCCATGCAGGGATTATTATATCTGGAGAAAAGGAAAAGCAGGCAGCCCTCCCAATCAACTGGAATCCTGTTTTGGAGGAAGCGCGTGGGAATATTCACAAGAAACGGGGGAGTATTATCTGCATTTCTACCATAAAAAGCAGCCGGATCTGAACTGGGAAAATGAAGCGATGCGTAAAGCAATCTGGAACATGATGAATTTTTGGATTGATATGGGGATCGGCGGTTTTCGAATGGATGTGATCGATGTGATTGGAAAAGTTCCAGATCAGGGGATAAAAGAAAACGGCCCCAGGCTTCATACATATCTCCAGGAAATGAACCGGGAAACATTTGGAAATAAAAATCTGATGACAGTAGGGGAATGCTGGGGAGCGGATCTTGAAAATGGAAGTTTGTATTCGGATCCGCAGCGCAAAGAACTGGATATGATCTTTCAGTTTGAGCAGATGCTGCTGGACCAGGTTCCAGGCAGACAAAAGTGGGATTTAAAGCCGCTTGAATTGAAACAGTTAAAACAGGTGTTTGCAAAATGGCAGAAGGCATTGGACGGGAAAGGCTGGAACAGCCTTTTCTGGAACAGCCATGACCTTCCAAGAATCGTTTCCCGATGGGGGAATGACAAGGAGTACCGGGCGGAGTCTGCAAAGATGCTGGCTACGGTGCTGCATGGAATGAAAGGAACGCCTTATATTTATCAGGGAGAAGAAATAGGGATGACCAACTATCCGTTCTCAGGCATTGAGGATCTGATCGATGTGGAGTCTGTTAATATGTACCGGGAACGAAAGCAGATGGGGTATGAGGAAGAAGAAATTATGAAATCCCTTCGTGCAAAGGCGAGGGACCATGCAAGGACTTCGATGCAGTGGAACGGCAGCCATGAAGCCGGGTTTACGACAGGGACGCCATGGTACAGGGTAAATCCCAACTATACACAGGTCAATGTCGAAAAGGCGTTAGAGGATCAAAATTCCATTTTCTATTATTATAAAAAACTCATCCGCCTGCGAAAAGAAGAGCCCATATTCACTTATGGAAGCTTTGATTTGCTATGCCCGGAGGATGAAACTGTTTTTGCGTATGTAAGGGAATGGGAAGGAAAAAAATGGCTGGTGGTGTGCAATTTTTATGAGAAGCCGGCGAGCTTTGATTATCCTGGGAAGGGCAGGGCAATTTTGTCGAATTATGAACAGAGTCCGGTAACCCGGCTGGAGCAGATGGATCTGCGTCCATATGAAGCAGCTATTTATGAGTTGCTGTCATAACAAAATAACATAACAAATCATAGAACGAAAAGGAGGAAGAAAGAACTATGACAAAGGAAGAACGCTATCAGGCGTCTGCCGAAGAGATTTTAAGGCTGGTCGGCGGAAAAGAAAACATTATCAGCGCCGCTCATTGCGCAACCAGGCTCAGGCTGGTTTTAAAAGATGAGGCAAAGGCAGATGTGGATGGAATCCTCAAGGTAGACCTGGTGAAAGGGCAGTTTGCCAATGGAGGCCAGTTCCAGATTATAATTGGCAGCGGCACCGTAAACGAGGTGTATAAACGATTTATTGAAGCAGGAGGAATTGCGGAAGCAACGAAGAGTGAAGTTAAGCAGGCGGCAGTGCAGAAGATGAATCCGCTGCAGCGGCTTGTAAAAACGCTGTCGGATGTATTTGTGCCGCTGATTCCGGCGCTGGTTGCCAGTGGTTTGATGATGGGGTTAAATAATGTGCTTACGGCAAATGGACTGTTTATTTCAGGAAAGTCTTTAGTAGAAGCATATCCGGCGCTTTCTGACATTGCTTCTATGATCAATACGTTTGCCAGTGCCGCATATGCCTTTTTGCCGATCCTGATCGGGTTTTCTGCTACAAAAATGTTTGGGGGCAATCCATATCTGGGCGCGGTCATCGGTATGATTATGGTTTCTGGAGACTTGCTGAATGCTTATGCATACGGTACTGCCGTAACAGAAGGGACGATTCCGGTATGGAACATCTTCGGATTGACGATCGAAAAGGTAGGATACCAGGGAACGGTTCTCCCGGTGCTTGCCGCTTCTTATATCCTTTCATTTGTAGAGAAAAAGCTGCATAAGTATATTCCTGAGATTTTGGATAATCTTCTTACACCGCTGCTTACGGTTATGATTACCGGCTTCGTTACATTTACGGTCGTAGGAGGAGTCATGAGGACTGCGGGAGATATGCTGACAAACAGCTTTGTGTGGATGCATGATACCTTGGGCATTGTTGGCGGTATGGTGTTAGGCTTTTTATATTCTCCGCTTACTATGACGGGTATGCATCACAGCCTGCTTCCGGTAGATATCCAGATGGTAGCGGCAGGAGGCTCCTTCCTGCTTGCGATTGCGTCCTGCAATAACGTGGCGCAGGGCGGCGCAACCCTTTGCGCCATGCTTCGGACAAAGGATAAAAAATTAAAAAGTGTTGCGGCGACTTCCGGCGTATCCGCTATGCTGGGCATTACAGAGCCTGCGATGTTTGGCGTAAACCTGAAACTGAAATATCCGTTTTATGGCGCTATGGTTGGCGCTGCCCTTGGAGGCGGGTACGTAACTTTGACAAATGTTTTGAATACAGCTCCTGGAACTGCCGGAATTGTCGGATTTGTCTGTGTGCCTGCGTCAAGTATGCTGAACTTTTTGATCGGTGCGGCAATTTCCATTGCAGCAGGATTTTTCTTTACCTATCTCATGTCAAACATGAAAAAGTTCAATAAGGAATTAGAGAGCAGGGAAGCAGAGAAAAAAGAATTCGACAGAACAGAAGAAAACAATGTAATTTGCAGTCCGCTTACAGGAACAGCCATTCCAATGAGCGAGGTGCCAGATGATACGTTTGCTGCGGAAGTATTGGGAAAGGGAATGGCAGTGATTCCTTCGGAGGGGAAAGTAGTAGCGCCTTGTGAGGGAGAGGTTTCCACGCTGTTTGATACGAAACACGCCATCGGTATTTCTGCAAAAAACGGGGCAGAACTGCTCATACATGTAGGTGTGAATACAGTAGAGCTTGAAGGAAAATATTATAAGGCGCATGTCGCGCAGGGCGATCACGTAAAGCCTGGGCAGTTGCTCCTTACGTTTGATATTCAAAAAATCCAGGAGGCAGGCTATCCGGTGGCAACGCCGGTGATCATTGCCAATACGGAAGATTACAAAGCGGTGGAAGGCTTAAAGACAGGTGAGATTCACTGTATGGAGCCTCTTATGAAGCTGGAGGAAGCATAATGGCAGATAGAAAAATTGTATTTTTAGATATCGACGGGACATTTACGGTCCCGTTGGAAAAACCGACGGTGCTTGCGTCAAGGGCAGTGCGTGAGGCAAGAAAAAATGGGCATAAGGTTTTGCTCAGTACAGGACGGAATATGCCCATTGTAAGCGCGGATGTACTGGAGGTAGGGTTTGACGGCGTGGTTGCCAGTGCGGGGAGGCATATTGAGATTGGCGGAAAGGTGATCCGTGACAGTGTGCTTCCAGAGGAGACAATCCAAAATTGCCTGCAAGTCTTTCATAAATTTGGAATCTATTGCCGCATAGAAAGCCCGGAGGGGATTTATATAGACAACCGCCTTCAGGAAATTCTTATGAGTGCAGCAGCGGAACTGTCTAATTCGGAGCTTGTTCGGATGAAAAAGGAACTTGCCTCTGATGCCGGGGTAAAGCCGTATACGGAATATCCGCGTAAGGGTGCATATAAGCTGGGTTTTATCTGTACAGGGCTGGATGAGCTTGAGAAAACAAAACCATATCTGGAACAGGAGTTTCATTATGTAGTACATCCGTATGCAGAAGGCGCGGACTGCTATAATGGTGAAATCATACGCAGGGATATGGATAAAGGCGAAGCGATGGAGAGGGTCTGTGCATACTATGGGGCAGATCTGGCAGATACGGTTGCCTTCGGTGACAGCATGAATGACTTGCAAATGCTGCAATGTGCAGGGCTTGCCGTCGCAATGGGAAATTCTTGCCAGGAATTAAAAGACAGCGCAGACGTTGTTTGCGAGAGTGTGGATGAGGATGGAGTCTATTATGAATTTAAGAGACAACATTTGATTTAGCTGAGAAATCGAGGTTACTTTTCAAAAAAAGGAGCTACGCACTCATTCTTAGTGCGTCAGCTCCTGTATAAATAGGTGAGTGAATATACCTCAAAGCCTTTATGCTCCATGCCGGTGCGTTTCCATATAGGGCAGTGCATAATTGATGATTACAACGATAATGATTTAGTCGTAAATAGAGTACACTTTGTTGCTGTGGATATTGCAGTCAGTGGCTCTGGCGCAAATAGCGCCTACCGATTTGCCCTGGCCGCCTGCGGTTTCAATGTCAAGGCCACGCAGCGTAATGTTGCAGAGCTGCGCGTTTCTTGCAAAGCCAAAGAAACCAATAATCTTGACGGTAGGACTTGCCATTGTCAGTCCCTTGATTTTGTAGCCGTTGCCGTTGTACTGTCCTGTGAACGGATTGCTTTTGGTTCCGATTGGCACCCACTCTGTCTTGGACATGGTGATATCTGCATTTTGCATATAGTTCTTGTCCAGGCCGTACTGCCCTGTGCCAATGGCCCTTAGGTGGGCTTCGCTTTCCACAAGATACCATGTTACACCCTTAACCGTTGCTGTCTTCATAATAACAGCGTCTTCGGCGGTTTTCACTGCTTCTGATTCTGTTATACTTCTATCCGATTTAGCTTTTATTGATACTTCATTCATCTTTTCATTATCTTTCAAAGCTAAGTTATCGTTAGCAGCAGAAGATGCGGCATACGCACCAGTCACAAAAAAACAAACGCAAACAAAAACAGAGAAAATAGCGGTAATAGCAATCATACCATTTGATTGTTTCTTAAATTTCATAATAGCACCTAACCTTTCTTTTAATTGTTCTGCTCCCTCTGTCATAGTGACGGAAGCCAGAGAACTTTTGTAGGGATTGTTTGACTGCAAAAAGGAAATCAGCGTATCTCCATATTCACGTCTTGCATTGTCGTCAAGTATGGATATGACTTTTTCATCACACGACAATTCACAAGATTTATTCACTTCCTTTTCCAACAAATATACAAAAGGATTGAACCAATGGGCGCAGACAACAATTTGTATCAGCCATTTGTAGAACATATCCCTCTGCTTGTAGTGAATCATTTCATGCACAAAGATATAATACAACGTTTTATCGTCCAATTCGCAAGCAGGCAAAACAATCCTTGGACGAAAGAAGCCAATCATTATAGGGGAAGCAATCAACGGATTGCGTGATAGCTCCACTCTTGTTCTGATATTCAGCTTTTCTTCACAATCAGATAACAAATTCAAGATTTTGATGTCTGATACCTCTGTGCTGCCCGCTTTGATGTATTGGGTAAAGCCTTGGTAAATCGTTACCTTACGCACAAATAGAACCAATGCAAATGCTGACCAGATAAAAGACAGGCAGACGTATCTGTTAAATGGCTCACGCATAGTGATGGTTATATCCCGGTTTGCCTGTATCGGTTCTGTTTTACTGTTATCTATATCTGTGGAAGCTGGTACATTCGGACTTGCAGGGATTTCATTTGTTACCGCTGTTGTGTCAGACTTTTCAAACAGGCTCCCAACAATCGTAGTATCGGGAGTAAAAGGAAGCAGAAACCGCAACGCAGCAACTATCCAGATATAATACTGCCAACGCTTGCTGAACCTGTTTTTATAGAGTGGCTTCAATCCCAAAATGAGAAGCAGTAACAGTGCGCCGGAAACAGACAGCG
>CAMWXD010000039.1 GCA_947178105.1 uncultured Eubacterium sp.
TCGTCAGATTTCGTACAAATATTCCGTAATTTTCAAGTCCAATTAATCCATCCAAAAAAAACATTTTTTTCAAAACAATCACCCGCTTGGTTTCTGCCCCCCCCCCTTGCAATATTTTTCAGAAAATAAGTTTCAAATTCCTTGATTATACTTATTAATTTTTCCTTTCCTCCCCATATTTCCAAATCAGGTTCTACCAATATCTTTTTAAAATAAATCTTTTCCTCATCCGAATCCAGATCCTGCTTAAATCTATTTTTTAAATACGCAATCCTTGTTTTTAATTCTTCTACTGTTTCATCATACAACTTACTGTCCTTTACTTTTCCATCAGGAAAAAATAATTTTTCTTTTGGTGTTCTCCCATGAAATGCAATCCCATACTTCTTATCCAAAAACATATCATTCGTAGGCATATGAAATTCTATTTCTTTTGAAAATACATCATCCAAATTATGCAAAGCCCGTAGAAAACGCTTATCATCCATAACAAATGCCCATGAAAATAAACTGGAATAAAACTTGTCAACGTATTTCTGTATCTGAAAAGATACTTCACAATTCATTCCAATGCTGATAATCTTTTTCATTCTTTTCCTTTCGTTCGTGTATAAATATTCTATATCCCTTTCTTAAAAGTATTAGCCTCCTCTTGCAGGTAACGTAACCCATTTCCACTTAGAACCACTTCTCCAAAAAGTCCTCCTGCAACATTGCCATACAAATCATACATAGTTTCGCATATCTCCATCAGCATTTTAAAAGACACCTTTTCTTCCTCATGATTCCACAAATACCCAATCATTCCTTCCAGCTTCATAGTAAGCATTCTATAAAACACTTTCTTTCCCGTATCTGCCGTATCGTTTCCTATTTTCAGACGATAGTTTCTCAATCTTTCAATAAATTCTTGCAGCTCATGATACGGCTGAACATAGGAATCTACTTCTATACGCTCTTTTTTCAAATGAAAACTTTCTATCATATAAATATCTTTTAAATTAATAAGCACAGCATTTTTCGACCACTCCAACGGCATATTCAAAAATTCACAAATCCAGCTTTGCAGCTTATCAAATGCCCATACAGCTCCATCAATAAATTCCTCTTCTGTCATTTTTACTGTTCTCTGTTCAAGAAATATCTCTGCAAATGCAATTCGCTCCACATACATCCTCTTCATATAATACATAGGATTTCTGTTATGAGAATGTATTACCTTTACGTTTCCAAGCAGTTTTAATTTATATCCTGCAAAAATCAGCCTTTTCCCCATGTCCAGATCTTCTGCATATGGCATTCTGTACTTATAGTGCAGAAATATATCTTTTTTATAAGCACAAGCTACATCGTTGATACATCCATTTTTTCTTATTACATTTTCAAACGTTTCAGCTTCTGGCAATACTCTGGGCATCTGCAAGATTCTATCCTGATCTTTGACTGACAGCCAATCAATCTGTTGAGAAATTACCATCCTTGAAAACAGATCAGCATCTTCTCTTGGCTGTTCTATACATGTTGTTGCAACAATTCCGGTATTTTCCATTAACGGCCGAACCAGCTCCTCTAGCCACAGTTCATTTTCTGGCATTGCATCCTGTGTCATAAATACCAGATATTCATACTTCGCATTTTCGGCTCCAAGATTTCTGCTGTAGGAATGTGAAAACTGTTTCTGAGAAATCTGTATCAGCTTTGCCCCTTCCTTTTGCGCTGTCTGCACAGTTCCATCCGTGCTTCCTGAATCCACCACTATGATTTCCAGATTGCCAATTCCTTTTTGTTTTTTTAATGCCTGCAACAATACAGAAAATTCGGTTCCTGCCTGAAAAGAAGGAATCACTACGCTGATATCCACATACTTATACTTATATATCATCTCTTTTAAGCGAGCTGCCATTACCTTATGTGCTTCGAAATTCAGATAATTCGGTTCTGTTCCATATTTAGAAGCTGCATCTGTATAATCCATGCCTTCTGGAATTTGCAGTACCAACACATGAGGCATCTGTTCTTTAAAATAATCATAGTATTTTTTAAGGATCGCGTTCATTGTCTCTGACTGATCCCATAACAACCATAATCCTTTTTGATTTTTACACTTCTTCGCCAAATAGTTTTCTACTAATATAATGTGCCCTTTTTTAAATCGTTCACTGACAAAACTGATAAACATATCACAAGAATGTTTCCAAAGTTCAAAACACTCTTTCTCATATCTCTTTAAAATATCCAGTTTTTCTCCTGTACTACACTCAAGCCACATATCATTTTGTGTCACATAAGTGTTCTCAGCCATTTTGATCATGTCAAAACGTTCTTCCAGCAGATCTACCAGTAAATAATCATCCTCTCCTGGCTGAATCTCTAAAAAACTGCATTTTGTTTCCTTATCCAGCATATCTGCCCGAAATACATTTTCTGTTTCTATTGGAAACTCCAATACTTCTTTCTCTCTTTTAAACAAAGATATCATGCTTGTAAACCCAAAATAAAACGGCAAATCCTTACCTGCCAAATAATACCCATTCCACAATTTCATATATGCAATGATACGGCTTAGATTATAACTGCCCCATATCCAGTAATGATTGAAATCATATTCTTCATGAAATGCAGGAAATGTTTCGTTTAAAAAAGTGCACCATTCCTTTTTATATTCTTCAAATTCCTGTTCAGAGCAATTTTTTCTGATTCTGCTGTTCAATGCTCCTATCATATGATAAGCAGCAATCCGCATGAACAGATCCTGATATTCTGCAAGTATCTGTAGCCGCTCCGCCTCTTTTACCAAATGGCTTACTGCGTCTGGATAATAACGCATATTTTCTACATGATCCATCACGCTTGCACCCGTATTAATCTGATAATGATATACTGGCTTAGCAATACTTACGACTTTAGATGCTTTGAGCAGCAGCAACGGATATACAGCCAGATCCTCCAGCGGCATACCTGGCATTTTGATTGCATTATCTCTAAAAAGATCTATAGAAAACATATTGCACCACATATTCGGATGAATATATGTTTTCATACTCATCACATCAACCTCATCTGTAATATCCGCAGCCCATATTTGTTCTTGTGCAATATCGTGAAAATAAAAATTGCTCTTACACACGTCAGCATGATTTTCTGCCATTGCAAAAAACATTGCTCTTACATAATCCGGTTCCACCCAGTCATCCGAATCGATAAAAGTCACATATTCTCCCTTTGCCAGCGAAACCGCCCTATTCCTTGCTAGTCCCATCCCCTGATTCTGCTGGTAAAAGTATAGAAACCTCCTATCCTTATATACCCACTCCTGTGCAATCTGCGCTGTTGCATCCTTAGAACCATCATTAATGATGATGCACTCCCAATTCACATAGTTCTGCGTCCATACGCTTTCCAAACAGCGGTGCAGATATTCTTCTGCATTAAAAGCCGGAATTATAATACTGACTAACGGCAAGTTCATTGCCCAACATTCCAGACAGCCTTCTTCTATGATTTCTTTATATTCTGAATACTTTTTTATATCTAAAATATCTTCCTTCTGCTCTGCAAAACTCTTTTTCAAGACATTTTTTCTTCTGCAAAGTTCTTCGAGTTCAAGATCATAATACTGCTTATCTAATGACCTGTAATAATCCGTTCCTTTTACGATGTA
This sequence comes from uncultured Eubacterium sp., assembly GCA_947178105.1. Taxonomy (GTDB): domain Bacteria; phylum Bacillota; class Clostridia; order Lachnospirales; family Lachnospiraceae; genus Eubacterium_J. The sequence goes on from CAMWXD010000039.1 coordinate 3,662, forward strand.
TCGTCCAATTTGTTTCTCCTGAACTCCAGATGATACCAGGTATCTTTTCACTTCAGCATGTGCTATCTGTGTACAAATGACAATAAATGTATCTTTTGTTATAACCTTCTTAAGTTTTTCTGCTGAAATACATTGCCTTCCTTTAAACATTTCACCCTGTTTTGCTTTGTTTCCGTCACAGAAAAACTTTACCTGGCTTATCCCATAACGCTCAAAAATCATCAATAATTCCCTGGAAATATATGTATATCCATATAAAATAATCTGCTTATATTTTCTACATTGCTCTAGCAAACGCCCAAAATCCGCATTTTCTCCTTCCCTCCAAAACCCTTTCATCTCCTGATCTGCCCATGGTACCTTCGGCATACGTCCCACATATTCCCACCAGACATCTGCCTTTTTTCCTCTGTGATTTCGCCATGGTTTATCTTTCCCTCCGGCATAATGAATGACGGCGATATTTCCCGCTTCCACATTTTCTAAGTCTTCTTTATTATAAGCACCACAATTTATAAATTCTATTCTGCCAATAAATCCACTGAATACATTGTATTTAAGAGGCAGATAATGTACTTTTCCCAAACAGGTAACGTTTAAAATATCCTGATCTTCTATCGTATATTTCTTTTCAATCGCTTTTAAAAATCTGGAGACCATATCTTTTTCACGGATTTTTTTCAAGTTAAACACAATAACCCCTGCGTTGAAATAGGTATCCATAGAATCAAAACCAAGCTCTTTTTTATGATCAGTATAATAGGATCCCTGCCCGCACTGCATTCCAATATCTTTTACCGCCGCAAGATAATTTTCTTCCATTTCAATATCAAACAAAATAGCTGCATCACACTGTACAATTAAATCCCCATCCAGATACAAGCACTTATCATAATCCGGCAACAGCCTGCCAATTAACAGCCTGTAATACGTCTCTATTGTTACATGCGTATTTGTCAGCGCTGCTTCTTTAAATATTTCAGGTGCTACTGTCAGATAATGATACTCAAAATTAGGATGCTTCTGCTGAAATTCCCGAAACAGCCCCTGATCCATTCCTTGCAGTTCCGCATTCACTAAGAAATAAAAAACATATGTATATTGTATACTTCCGTTTTCCAAGACTGACCAGACTGTCACGCTTGTCGGCAATAGGTAATTTCTATCTGTTGCCATAATAATTGGTATCGTACATTTGCTTTTAGCCATGATTTTTCTCCTAACTTTCTGCTTCCCTGCTCTATTGATACAAATTTTTTATATCCTATAGATATCCAAAATAAACCGAGGCTCTTTCCATATAATTTTATCTTTGTTGACTCCCATTTTTTGCAGATCGCTGCTTATCCCTTCTGCGAGCTTCTTTCCTTTGACCGCAACAATAATATAATCGTATTCTTTATCTAATATTGAACGAATTGGCTCTACCCGCTTATTTTTCTTAACAACCCGTTCATCAGCGTCTACCCACAAGACAATATCTGCCTGTCCCAATGCAATAATTTGCTGATAATAAGAACAACCAACATTCCCGGCACCATAAAGAATAATCCGTGTATCCGAATTCCATCCCTTTAAATCAGCTACATAAAGTGGCAGGACACCATCATTTGAGAATCCAAATCTGTTTTTTAAGCAGTATACAGCCTCCCTTGCCGTAAACATTTCAATTTGCTTGAATAATTCATCCTGAAATACTTTTATTTCTTTTACTTTTTTATACAAACACTGATAACATGCATCTAATATTGCAAAACTATTTCTGTTCGGCGTATGCATACATGAAGTTTCTCGCACATAATAATGATAAAATGCTCTATGGGAAACAAAGATCTTACATGCATCTATGCAGCTCATATAAACCAGACAGGCATCCTCCGCGATTTGAATATTTTCAGATACCCTGTATGCATTTTGTTCAAGCAGTCCTCGTTTAAATAATTTACTCCATAATGCCGGCAAAATTCCAAATTTCGAATACGTTTCAAAACAGATCAGATTACTGTAGAAAAACTGCTTTTCTTTGGCTCCATATATTCCTTCTGGAAAAGCATCGTATCTCCGCTCTCCCCGTATACCTTCTGGTTTGGCATATTCAACGATATACCCTGACGTAACTATGTCTGCTCCACTTTCTTCCGCCATCCTTTTCAACGTTTCCATCATATCTGGTTCAATATAGTCATCACTGTCGATAAATGCTATATATTCACCCGATGCTTCTTTGATTCCTCGATTTCTTGCTGCAACCACTCCGGCATTTATCTGATGAATCACTTTAATGCGTCTGTCTCTGGCTGCATACGCATTACATATCTCTCCTGAACCGTCAGTTGCACCATCATCTATCAGGATAATCTCCAATTCACAATAGGTCTGATTCAAAATACTGTCCAAACACATTGGCAAATATTCAACGGTATTAAATACTGGGACAATTACACTGATTGTTTTTGCTGCTTTCACACTCATACCTAGCTGCTCCGTCTGCCTATAGTTTCATCCGTTCCAGATTCACAAAAAGTATTTTTTCTTTTTCGATTTTTTTAGCCGCCAATTCCTCTCTGAGTTCTGCTGCCGCCTGTTCAACCAATACAGCAATGATGATTTTATCATATACGATGCTGTCCAGACATTCGATCGGCTGAATTCCATCTCCCGTAGTTTTGTCAATCCATGCTGTAATTTTCCATCTATACTTTTTCTCCAGCAAAGTTTTTAGCCTGCGGCCGAATCTTCCTGCTCCATATACCACGATCCTGTCACTTGGCATAATTTTTCCAAAAGGTACTAAAACTTCATTTTCATAACTAATTATTTTTTCTGGATACTTCAATAACAAAATATAAGATTCAAAAATCCTTATCTGTCTTAGAATATTAGGAACTTTCTGAATATACTTCCCACACTCTTTCTCAAGTATTTGAAAAAGTGCAAGATACCTTTCCCATTCAAATTCTCTGCTGCTGCCCATAATTGAATCCGCTCTCATACAATAATGGTAAAATTCCATACCTGATACCACAATCTTATCAGCGGCAAGCAGGCAAGGATACACACATGCTGCGTCTTCTCCTACCTTTATATAATCATCTACTTTACTGTAACATGCCGACACTAATTCCTTTTTAAAAATCTTCCCACATAGGCTCATTGCAATGCGGCTTTCAAAAAACGTTTCTGTAGAAATCATCCTGCTACAAATATGCTTTATCTTTTCTTCGCCTTCGTAGACACCCGCCGCTATACTCTCCTTATGTTCAATACAATGTGTCCCGTAATCACGGATATATCCTGATGTAACCACATCTGCCTGTGTATTTTCTATGAGTGTCATCAATTTTTCATACATTCCTGCTTCCAGCCAGTCGTCAGAATCTACAATCGATATATAGTTCCCTTTTGCTACAGCCAACCCTGCCTTTCTCGCACTTACTAATCCGCCATTTTCTTTATGGATCACTCTAATCCTGGCATCTTCTGCTGCATATTGGTCACAGTATTTTCCGGACTGGTCTGTTGAACCGTCGTCTACTAATATAATTTCCATATTTTTATACGACTGTTTTTTTACGCTTTGTACACATCTATCAAGATAGTCTTGCACATTATAGACGGGAATAACAACAGACAGCACTGGGCTTATTTTGCGCGGCATCATGCGCACGCTCCCCATTGCCTGCTATGTACTCTATATGGTGGAATTACCCCCCCCCGATAAATTTTTCTATGTCTGACCTGACTAATATACTCCTTCATGCCTTCCTTCTCCTTTGCACTAACCCAGCTAAATTCTGAATGATGATGCATCACTGTATTTTCTGTAAAATTATCCTGAAACCCTTTCATTCCAGTCGGTGCAGCAACTTCTGACGGATAAATCACAACCCCGTCTTTTTTCTGATATTGGTTTCTTGCCTGAAAACCATGCTTTTTTAAAACCGGATTCTGGTAAACATAGCACGGCATTAAATTCATACTTCCGTCTTCGTTATAAAACGATTTGTCATCATATACATCCCGCAGTTCCTTGATCAGCGGATGTCCTTTTATTGCTCCAAAGCCCTGCCCAAAATTTACAGCCAAATTCACTGCCGAACAAAACATATCATCACAAAGCAGCTTATCTAAAGGTGCAAGCAGTTCTATATCTGTATCCAGATAAATGCCGCCCTCTTGGTATATAATATCCAGCCGTGCATAGTCTGGTACAAATCCCCACTTTTTGCACGCATACGCTTCCTTCATATACTGATTTTTCGTAATGTCATAATTGCTTTCATCCCAGCGGATTATCTCATATCCAGGGCATTTTTCTTTCCAGGACTCCATATATCTGCGCAGATGAGAAGGCATATCGTTTTTGCCAAACCAGCAGTAATGTATCTTCTTAGGGATCTTAGGTATTCCCTGTGAAAAGGCAAATGCCTGTTTCTCATAATATTCCATTAACAGGTCGCCAATGTAACATTTCAAATTGTCCAGTTCACTAAAGCTGTCCAACTGCTCCACAATATTCCACATATAAAAACCTGGGGTAATCAGCAACAGCATATCTGATATTCCTTTTTTTTGAACCTCTTTCACAAAAACGGCTGCGCTTATCACTGGTATTCTTTCTTTTCCTAAACACAGGGAATTCATCCACAACCTTTCATTATTATCAATAATGGCTGTAATCTTTCCACTTAACTCCAGTTCTTCATAAAAAATAAATGCCCTTCTTCCAGCACCAAATAAAAATAGTCGTTTATTCTCCAGGTCTTCATAGAAATTTTCTATGCTGCCATCTATTATTTTTATCATTTCATTTCACCTTTTTTACAGCTCATTTCATTTATGTTCCTCTGATTTTCGCATGGTCTGTCAAAAACAAAACGGACTCTACTGCATGTTCACTTTTGCATTTTTTGCAGCAGCGCCTCAAAAATATCCACATCTTCCGCCGTAGTCAGTTTTAAATTTTTCTCAGAGCCTTTGGAAAAATAAATAGCTTCTCCCAGCAGGGTCATAAGCGTACAGGTTGCTGTCGTGCCATCTATATGCCTTTTTTCTGCCTCTTTATGTGCCTGGAGCAGTTTTCCTAATGGATACGTGTGCGGTGTCTGCGTACGGTACATCTCCCTCCGGTCAAGGGACACAGACGAGCTTTTCCCGTCGCTGCTACGGTAAATCGCTTCCACGCATGGCATCGCAGCTACTGCGCTTCCTTTGCTGTGGTATACTGCAAGGCTGTCCGATATGATTTCAGCCGAGACCAGCGGGCGGTTTCCGTCATGAACCATCACAGCGTCATCCATGCTGCATTCCCCTGCCAACGCCAGCAGCCCTCTCCTGATCGATTCCTGCCCGCTTTCTCCACCCTCAACAACCCATTTTAATTTCGTAATGCCATACTGTTTTGCATATGCATAAATCATTTCCTTCCATGCCTCCAAAGCTACAACAAGGATTGCATCTATCTGTGGATGCTTTTGAAACGCTTCCATCGTATACAGGATGACAGGCTTGTTTTTTATATGCAGAAATTGTTTTGGTATTTCCGTATGCATCCGCGTCCCTTTGCCTGCTGCTGTCAATAATGCTATATTCATAGTCCTCCTACCCGTTAGCCTGATTTGCTTTTTCAACTTCTATTTCTGCCGGAAACCGGATCTGCGTTACCGGATGCGTCTTGCGCTTCCTAACAGGCGGCAATTTCATGTAATCGCCAAATTCCCATAACAGCCATTTTTTATAAGCTGCCTGCGCCTGGAAATCATACCCTTCAAATTTTACTTTTTCATATTTGCGATACCATTGCCTGCGATATCCGCGCAAATGGTTTGGCAGTGGAAATGTCAGCGTGCGGACATATTTTGTCTCTTTTTTGTTACTGAACCTTTGCAGGCACTGGTAGATATCTGCTATGTTATTTTTGGTGATCGTATATAAGGCCCCGTATACCCATCTTTGAACTATACATTTCGCTGTTTTCCTGCCAACCGCAGACCACATCATTTTTCTAACCGCAAAACAGAAAAAGGAATGAACCCTGCGCATAACCAGGCCGTCCGGCACTCCATCTCTTGGAAATACATCCAGAAAAATCCCCTGCTCATAAGGCATCCCTTCCTGGTTTTCCCGCAGAAAAACACTATCCTTGCGCCGTACTTTTCCATATCCCCAGCGGTATCCAGGCGTATTTTCAATATCCTGGAAATAAAACCGCTCCTTATCCAAATCTGTCCTACATGCCTGCTGGAATTTTTTATAATCTTGCCGCAGCATGGAAATATCCGCATCATCATCCCATGGTATAAAGCCGCCATGGCGGACTGCGCCTAAAAGTGTGCCTCCGGTAAGTGAATAGTGTATATGGTTCTTTCTGCATACCCGGTCCACTTCGAGCAGGATTTCCAATTCCACTGCCTGAAGCTTCCGCAGGTTTTCCTTGTCCAGCACAATCATTTTTTACACTTCCTTTTCACTTTTTTTCATGTTTCTTTTCCGCAGAAACTCCTCCATCACCCCTGCAATCGCCACCGACTCTTCTGCTGTAAACTTAAATGCCCGCCCCTGGTGCCCCTGGATCATATATGCAAAGTCGCTGATCTCATACCGCAGCCCGTCTCCTAGAAAATTTGAAAAATACCGTTCCTTTTTCATTGGGTCTTCATACCTTACCTCAAAATACTGCGTCAGCCACCACGGCGACTCAGCCAGGATATACCCTTTCGTCCCTGATACCAAAAGCTGCCCTTCTGACTTTACGCCGATTCCGCTTTTGGACAGTGCCATTCCGTTTTCATAGGTAAAAGAAGCTTTCGTATACAGGTCAATCCCATTTTCATCCAAAATACTGTCAAACCGCACTTCCTTATAACCTGTCCCGAGCAGCTTCATGATCGGCAACAGCGTATGGCTTCCAAATTCGGTAAACCCGCCGCCATACTCTCTGTCTGTATACTCCCGCAAATTTCTGTCTGTCAGCCTCGTAAAGCAGGCTTCCACATCGCAGACGGTTCCTATAGCACCGCTTTTCGCCATGCCCACTAGCTGTACAAACCCAGGACAGTATGCTGTCTTGATCGCTTCTAACAATACCCTGTCTTTTCGGTAAGCAAGCGCAAACAGTTCCTGTGCTTCCCGCTTTTCAAACGCCAGCGGTTTCTCACACAGCACATGCTTCGCCTGCTCCAGGGCTGCCTTTACATAGCTGTAGTGCGTCTGGTGCGGTGACGCAATGTACACCGCATCCACTGTATCCAGAAATTTTTCAAAATCATCCGTTGCCAGATCCAGCTCATATTTTCCGCCAAATGCCTCCGCACTGCTGCGGCAGGGATTGTATACACTGTTGACGATCACGCCGCTGACGTATTTCGCTTCTGGCACAAACCGCTGTGCAATGCGCCCTGACCCAATCACACCAATACGGATAATCGGATGCTGCCTGGAGCGCATCAGCGTGGAGGAAATATTTTTAGTACGCTCCAGATATACGACCTCACAAAACTGCTTCATATGGTCGAACGTCCCTGCCCAATCGGATCCGATCGCAAATACAGCAATACCGTACTTTAGCACATCCTCTGTTTTCTGCCCTGGATGGTCTTCCACAATTACCTCATCCGCAAACCCGGTCTGCCTGACGTTTTCAATACGCTTGTCCAGAGAATCTACAATATTCAGTTTTCCGCGAGACTCGTCATACTGTTCCGTTGTCACACCAACAATTAAATAATCACCCAGAGCTTTTGCCCTTTTTAAAATGTTATAATGTCCTTCATGAAACAGATCAAACGACCCATATGTGATCACCTTTTTCATAGCTTCCAGTCCCATCTGTCGAGCTCTCGTACACCTGTATGAAAATATTGTTTCAACAGATCTTGCTCCTTTTTATCTGCTTTCAGATTCAGTAAAACGTCGGCTCTGCAACTCCAACTGCCTTCTATCCTTTCCTGATATCCGAAAAATACCTACCTGCCAGTTTTTCTTCTGCATTTTTCAAACATGCATCCGCTCTTCATCGCTACACAACCCTTTTATCCTTCATCCGCCAAACTTTTTTCTTCCTCAAAATTCAGCCTCCGTTCTTCCACTACCAACGGCCTGTGGATCACCCGCGTATTAATATTCAATATATATTCTCCCAGCAGCCCAATAAAAAACAACTGTACTGAGCCAAGCAGAAAAATCCCAATTACCATCGGTGCATTGCCTGCCTGAAAGGTATACCAATGCGTCAGCTTGTACACAAAATAGAACAGTGCCACACACATACTTCCAACCGATGCTGCAAAGCCAAGTAACGTCGCCAGACGCAACCCCACCTTCGTATAAGAAGTAAAACTCAGCATGGCTGCATCATATAGGCTGTAAAGGCTGTTATGCGTTTTTCCGGCACGCCTTTTTTCTTGCTCATACTCGACCTCAATCCGATTGAACCCTCTGCCATATTCCGCTACTATCCCGCGTATAAACGGTATCGGATCGTCCAGTTGCCTTAAAATATCGATAAAAGACCGGTCGTACAGCCCAAATCCTGTAAAGTGCTCAATCATTTCCGTCTGCGACATATTTTTGATGCTCTTGTAATACAATGTTCGTAGAAAATAAAAAATCTTATTTTCCCTGCTGCTTGTCTTGATCCCACTCACAATCTTATGGCCCTTTTCCCACTCCTCTACAAATCTGGGAATCATCTCCACCGGATCTTGAAAATCACAGCAAAGGCAGACGACGCAGTCTCCCGAAGCCTGGCACATCGCATAAAACGGAGAATTGAACTGGCCGAAATTTGTGATATTAAAAATAGCCTTCACGTTCTTATCTGCGGCACAGATTTTCTCCAATTCCTCTCTTGTACCGTCTGTTGAACGATTATCTATAAACAGAATCTCATAATCATAGTGCGCCAGTGCTTCCTGCAATACATTTCCGACTGTAAAACTCATGAGTGCCACGTTTTCCACTTCATTAAAGCACGGTATTACAATGCTGATCTTTTTTATATTTTTCATCTTGCTCCGCCCATCCTGCCTTCATAACCTGTCTCAGCTCTTCTTTTGGCAAATGCGGTGACAGATCTTCCAGCGGCCGCGATACGATGCTTCCGTTCGCAAGCTTTTTAGATGCTGCTTTCGGCTCAAAGCACTGTTTTGTATCTACAAACACCTCGCAGATACAAGCTCCTTTGATATCCAGTACTTTTTTGAGCTTTGACAACTGTGTATTACTCTCTATTTTGTCATAAGTATAACCATACGCGGCCGCCAGTTTTTCCATAGACGGAAAGCTTAAGTCTCCACTGTCTGTTCCAACTCCTACCAAACAGCCTTCAAAGTAGTGGTTCTGCGTCTGCCGGATGGAGTGATAACCGTTGTTGTGAATGACAAATATTTTGACTGGCAGCTTATGATGCAAAATCGTCTGTAGCTCCTGCAAATTCATCTGAATGCTTCCGTCTCCAGTCACACAGACTACCTCTCTGACGCCAGATGCAATACACGCTCCTATTGATGCAGGAAGATCATATCCCATAGACGCTGCACCGGAGTTAATCAAAAACCTCTGTCCTCGCCGAATCACAAACGCCTGGCTGCCAACTACGCTGGCAGAACCATTGCCAACTACGATAAGCGCATTTTCCGGCAGCGCTTCACTCAGCCTTCGGATAAAAGCATATACGTTCGCAGGCTTGTGTTCTTGCAAATGTTTTGCCTGTACTACCGGATAGCGTTTTCTCCAGTCTCTGCAACATCTGATCCATTCTTCCCGCTGTATCTTTCGATCTGCGGCATGGTTCCTTGCTGCATGTTGTCTCCGCGCAAGCGCCTCCAACAGGTCACCTGCGTCTGCCCATACTGGAAAATCCACATGAATACTCGGTTTTTTCAGTTCTTCAAGGTCTGCATCTTCTACAATCGTATAGGCGTTTGGTGCCCATGCTTCCCACAAGTATCCTACCTGCCGGATAGACAGCCTGCTCCCAATGGACAGCAGGACATCACAGCTTTGTACTGCCCAGTTTCCGGCACGGTCACCCATGATTCCAGCACGTCCTGCATAGAGCGGATTGTCGTCTGCTATCAGATCAATGCTGTTCCATCCCGTCACAACCGGAATTTGTAATTGCTGTGCCACCAGCAGCAACAGGTTCGCGGCTCCAGCCGTGCGGATGCCGCTTCCCGCATTCAGCACCGGGCGTTTTGCCGTCTGAATTTTGTCCAAAATAAAATCTGCTGTTTCGTCTGATACGTTTGGCGCAAGCGCCTTCCTGTCTTCTGCCGGATCGTATGCTTCCAAGCTGTCTACATCGATATACGCTCCCTGCACGTCCAATGGAATGTCCAGCCAGCATGGCCCTTGCCTGCCGGAACGTGCCACACATACAGCTTTTTCCAGACAACGGCGGATTTCAGTAGGATCTGTCACCATTTCTGCGTACTTTGTCATCGTAGATACTGTATGGACAATATCAAATTCCTGATCTCCAAACGCCCGTATCCTAAGCCCTGTGTTCCGCACTGTCGTATCATAACGCACCTGCCCGGACAGAATCAGCATCGGTATGGAATCCAGCCATGCCCCCAGCACTCCAGTCAGCGCATTTGTCCCACCCGGCCCCGTAGTCACACAGACCGCCGCCATACGGGTTTTTACTCTGTCACACTTTCTTTCTTCTGCTCGGCCCTGTTTCTCACTGCACATGCCTGATTCTTCCTGAATGCATACCCTTGCATAGCTTTCTGCTGCTATTGCACATGCCTGTTCATGATGCTGATAGATACATGACAGCCCTGTTTTATGTCCAAAAGCATCATTTAGATACATTGCTCCTCCGCCAGTCACGGTAAATACATGCCTGATCCCATATTCTACCAGCTTATCCGCTATATAATCAGCAACTCTTACTTTCATTTTCCACCGCTTCCAAAATCAGCCCTGCCATATCATCGATCATTTCATCCGTAATCCCAGGATAAACGCCAACCCAAAATGCATCCTTCATCAGCCGCTCCGTATGCGGCAGGCCTCCCACGACTCGATATCCTGTTCCATCCGCCCGCATTTGATCAAAGCACGGATGCCGAATCAGATTTCCTGCAAACAGCATACGTGTCTGTACTCCATGCTGTTCCAAATACTTTACAATGCGGCTGCGCTCCACACCCGGCTTGCAGACTGTTAAAAATCCAAACCAGGATGGCATTGTATGCTTTGCTGCTTCCGGCAGCACCAGTTTTTCTGCTGCTGGCTGCAACTTTTCTCTTAACCTGTCAAAATTATGCCTTCTGCGTTGAGTGAACGCATCCAGCTTTTCCAACTGCGCGCATCCTACCGCCGCCTGCATATCTGTTGCCTTTAGATTATATCCCAGATGAGAATAGACATATTTATGGTCGTATCCATGCGGAAGCTGCCCATATTTTCTGTCAAACCGGTGCTGGCACATCCCATCCGTTCCAGGAGGACATACACAGTCTCTTCCCCAATCACGGAGGGAACGCACAATCTTTGCAAGCAGCGGATGATCTGTATATACTGCCCCGCCTTCTCCTGTCGTAATATGATGCGGCGGATAAAAAGAAGATGTGCCAAGATCACCAACAGTCCCTGTCAGCCTCTTTTGTCCATCTATCTCATAAACACTGCCCAAAGCATCACAGTTGTCTTCCACCAGCCATAGCCCATGCCTGTCGCAGAATGCCTTTACATCCTTTAGATGAAACGGATTTCCCAATGTATGCGCCGCCATCACCGCTTTCGTTTTCTTCGTATACGCTTTTTCCAGCATGGAGACGTCAATATTTCCAGACGGAAATTCTACATCGACAAAGACCGGAACTGCACCATACTGTATGATGGGGCTTACTGTCGTCGGAAAACACGCTGCTGTCGTAATCACTTCATCCCCTCGCCGGATCTGGCGCTCTCCCAGCAGCGGAGACGTCAGAGCCATAAATGCCAGCAAGTTAGCGCTGGAACCAGAATTGGCAAACGCACAGTATCGTACACCCAGATATTTCGCCAGGCTCTGCTCAAACCTTTCTGTATAACGGCCTGCTGTCAGCCAGAAATCCAGCATACTGTCTGCAAGTCTGCACATTTCATGACTGTCAAAGACCCTGCCTGCATATGGAATCGCATCCCCCTGCCTGTATTCTGTTTTCTTATCCAGAAACCTTTCCCAGTATGCCTTGACGCTTTCCAGGATCTGTTGCCTTGCCTGCTCCTGTGTCTTATCTTCAAACATCTGATATGATCTCCCTGTCGTTTCCTGCCAGATATGCCGCACATACTTTCTGCGCTTCTCCACTCATAACTCTGCGTCCTTCTTCAATCCAAAGCGCATGGCTGCAAAGCTTTAACACAGATTCATTGGAATGTGACACATACAAAAGCGTCGTTCCCTGTCTGAGCATATGCTGCATCCGCTCCTCACATTTTTGCTGAAACTTATAATCTCCTACCGCCAATACTTCATCACAGATCAGAATATCTGGCTGTACCATCGTTGCCACAGAAAATCCCAGCCTGGCTGCCATTCCCGAAGAATAATTTTTCATCGGCGCATCTAAAAAATCCCACAGATCTGCAAAATCAATGATATCGTCCAGATGTTTTTTCATAAACCTTTCAGAATATCCCATCAGTGTCCCATTCAGCATGACATTTTCTTTCGCTGTCAGTTCTCCGTCAAAACCCGCGCCAAGCTCAATCAGCGGCGCAATGCTTCCTTTCACACTGACAGAACCACGATAAGGCTTGATCACACCGCAGATCAGTTTCAGCAGAGTAGATTTCCCGGCTCCGTTTGGCCCGACAATCCCCCAGGCTTCCCCGGCACGAACCTGCAAATCCATATCCCGCAGTGCCAGAAACTCCTGAAACATCAATTCTCCTCTTGCCAGCTTGATCAAATATTCTTTTAGATTATTTACGGACTGGTTTGCCATATTAAACTGCACCGTTGCATGGCTGACATCGATCACTACTCCGCTTTCCACTGCCTGCTCTTTTTTCTGCATCCCTTAAGATCTCCCATTTTGCATACTAAATGTACAGAATAAATCTGTCCTGTGTCTTCAAAAATGACCAGATGCCAAGCAACAAAAACAGACACGCCAGCAAAAATCCATATAGAAATGAACCAGCCTGCGGCAGTGTTTGATCCAGCACAAGCGTGCGGAACTGCGTGACATAATGGTACATCGGATTACAAACCTGCACGATTTTTCGCATATTGTCTGAGAGCAGCTCAATCGGATAAAATAACGGCGTCGCATACATCCATGCCGTTGTCAGTACGCTGTATATATATTGAATATCCCTGAAAAAAACCGCCGCCTGTGCAAGAAACAGTCCAAGTCCTAGGCTAAACAAATACAACTGGATCATGACCAAAGGTATCAGCAGCATATACCAGGAAAATTTCACCCCGGAACATACAAATACAATCAGCATCGCTGCCATGGAAAACAGCAGATTTACGAGCGAACTGCTTACTTTTGACAATGTAAACACATATTTGGGCACATACACCTTCTTTAACAATTCGCTGTTGCCTGTGATCGAAAACACAGCCTGGTTTGTCGCTTCTGTCATAAAATTAAATGTCGCCTGTCCAATAATCAGATAAGCCGGATAATTCTCCACCTCAAACCGAAACATCTGTGAAAATACCAGATACATAACGACCATGACCATCAGGGGATTTAGCACGCTCCATACATATCCCAAAAAACTCCGCCTGTATTTCAGTTTTAGATCTTTTATCACTAGCTGCTTGATCAGAGCACGATACCGGTACAGTCCCTGCAGTCTGGCAACTGTTTTATCCATAAATCCTCCTACCCTCAATCCCTACCAACTTTCGATAACCATTCCGGTACATCTGTATTGTGTCTGACCTGAAAGCGCTGCATTCTTACTTTTCTCATACAATACGCTGGAATAATGCCTACAGCAAGCGGTTTTACAACATACCGCAGATGCCCCCGCAGGATGCCCAGCTTTCGAAATCCTTCCAGTCGCACGCCACATTCCCTGATCCGATACCGGTATTTCCTTTTTTTATATGCAGCCGGATCTTCCCGGTAGGCAAGCAGCGGCTTTTGTATGTTATATCCCAGATATCCGGCTGCATACAGGCGCATCAGCAGTTCATAGTCTTCTGCGCGCTGGTTTTTTTTGTTGTCTGCGTAGCCATGCAGTTTTTCCAAAACCTCTTTTCGAAACATCATAGACGGATGGATAAACGGCATCGTGTTTAAAAATGCTTCCCTGCATGGCCGCTGTTCCACTTTGCGTAACCCCCACACACCGCGATTGTCGATCATCCATGCACTGCTGCCAACAAACGCATATTCTGGATGCCTGTCTAAAAAATCTGCCTGGAGCTTAAGACGCCCTGGATGGGAGAGGTCATCTGCATCCATCAATGCAACATACCGCCCTTTTGATGCACGGATACACCTATTTCTCGCATATCCGGCACCTCGGTTTTTCTTTCCACGGATAACGGATATGTTTGGGTCTTCATCTGCAAGCTTTTTCAATTCATGCAGCGTACCATCCGATGAGCCGTCGTCATATAACAGCATCTCCCAGTCCTGGCAGGACTGCTGCTTTATGGAACGGACTGCCGCCCGCAGCGCAGGATCTGCCGCCATCTGGTATACCGGCATAATGACTGTAATTTCTGGCATGTCACTCCTCCTCAAGCGGATCCATCCTGCCATAATTTTCATGCATTTGGGCATAGATCCTGCGCATCCGTCTTTCCACTTCATTCTGGCTGTACTTACAAATTTTTCTTTGATTGTACGCCCCGCAATCCATACGCATCCGCTTTTCCCGCAGCAGCAGCTCCAATGCTGCCTCAAGCTGGCATGGATCATTCAAATCAAAGACAGCGCCGCCTGGCATCAGCCTGAAACAGGATGCTGCCTGCTGTCTTTTTATGCTGCTGTTTGCTGACAAAGAGCCGACCAGTTCCCTGTTTCCCCGGATATCCGACACCACGCAGGGCAGCGATGCTGCCATCGCTTCCATCAGTGAGACTGGCAGCCCTTCCCGTATAGACGGAAAAACAAAAATATCTGCATTACGATAAATCTGAGGCATATCTTCCTGATATCCAGGCATTCGGACATATTCTCCCACACCCAGCGCATTTGCCTCCTGCTCTAGCCTGTCCCGCAGTTTCCCCTGCCCGCAAATCAGATAATAAACATCCTCCCTGCCCAGAGCCGACAACGCACGAATTACCATACTGTGATTTTTCCCGGTATTTAATTCTCCCACAGACAGCAGAACAAGCGCATGTTCTGGAATGTGATAGGCTTCACAAAACCAGCTTTCTTTTTTTCGGTCGGACGCTTTGATCGTATGCACTGCAAACCGCTCTATATCAATGCCAACTCCCGGAATCCTGCATATTCTTTCTGCTTTCAGATTCTGTCTGGCAAACTGATCGTCTTCCCTGTTCACAGTAACCAGTATATCTGTCCAATACGAAAGCAGCTTCTCCACCGGATAATACAGCAGCCAGTTTTTTATCGGTGCGCCTTTGTAAAAATGAAATCCATGTACTGTATACGCCACCGGGATTTTCCTTCTGTGTGCGGCAAGCCTTGCCAGCACACCGCCAATCGGCGACTGGCAGTGCATCCATGCAAACGAATACCTGCGCAGCAGCCTGCACATCTGTATATATGCTCTGGCACATCCCATCAGATCATGGGCATTCCTCGGACAATCCCAAGAATGACAGACGACCTGCATATCCCGCAGCTTGTGCAGCAGATGGAGAATCCTTCTCCTGCTGCACGTGTTCCCCTGCCTGAAATTACATGCCACATGCACCTCGATCCCCATTTCCTGCAACAGACGAAGGTTGGACATATTAAACTGATCAATCATCGATGCTACGGATACTGCCAAAAGCACTCTACAGCACCCTTTAGGCGTTTCAAAATGTCTATGCTGATGCAGATTCTGCATACTGCGCCTGGTTCGCTTTTTATGCTTTTTATGCTTCATTCATAATCTCTGCGACAGATTTCATGATCCTGACATACATTGCATAACTGTCTTTTTCTTTCTGCCCTGCCTTTTTATCTGCACTATCCCATAGTTCCAGCATAGACTCCGAAGGATTTGCCACACCCCATAACAGTTCATCCGCCCCTGCCTCCAAAGCTTCGCAAATACTGGCAAATGTCTCAAGGCTCATAATCCGTGTTCCACGTTCGATATGTCCAAGAAACGACATACTGATGCCGCATTTTTTTGCCAGTTCATCCTGCGACCACCCTTTTGCCTTGCGAACCTGACGAATACGCATCCCCATTTTTCCATAATTTATTTCCTTCATACTTCCTCCATTCTGCATTCGCCGTACTGCATCTTACGCATACAGCAGCATTTCTTATCAGCTTATGGTTGTAGAAGACTAATTTTATAAAACATAACATTTTCATGTAAAATGTTATGCTTTACAGAAGACATCTAACCCCTGAAAGGCGCATAAAATCAGCAAAAAATCAATATGGGATTTTTGACATCCTAAAAAAAGCTCCAATATTTTGGCAGATTACAGATCTCATCCGATTGGCGCCAGATCAGAAAAACGGATATTATTTTGTATATATTTTATAAATTTTGGAAAGAAAAGGAACTAAAAACCAGCGAATACTGCCAATTTTTTCATTGGTATTGCAAAAAAAAAGAATTTGGTATAGAATACTAAAAGACAACATTTTACATGAAAATGTTGTGTATAAGAATTTTCCATTTCAGTCAGCAGATGTATTTTTCGCGATATACTTCCAAAATAATCCGTCTGTATCGCCGCTGAAATTGCTTCCCATAAAGATGCTTTCTTCCGCCGCTGTCTGGTTTACAAAACCATCCCTTGTATTTACAATCGCCCGCGCCATTTCATGAATCGGTGTCAATGCCCCGACAGCAAGCAGCAGGATTAATACACCTGTACAGAGCTTATGTTTGTGTGCATCTAACATCTGTATACACCAGAGCATCATCAGGAACAACCCTGGAATGGATGCACGCATACAAAAATCGTTTGCCTTTCCAATCAGAATCAACGGTATAAGATACAACCAGCCTGCATTCAGCAGAAACAACGTTTTATCTTTTATGGATGGATATAGGACAGCCAACAGGACGCCTGCCTCCAATACATAAAAAATCATCAAATAAATCCAATAACGTATTGGTGATAATTGTGTAGAAATGGTCATAATTCTGAAAAAGACGATCGCCCCATACAATAACAGCGCTGTTTTTTTCATTCTACTTCCCCATCCTCTTTGAATCATTATCAGGACTGCCCACAAACCCACACAAATTAACACTATGCCTACCGCTGCTGCCAGCATCCCTGTACCTGCTGTCAGGATCCGGTTTAGACTGCCGCGCACAGAATCATTGCCTGCAAGATACAATCCGCAGACCGCCACTGTCACGCCGCCTCCCAATACATTTTGTAAGCTTACCCAGTTGTTACGGCACATTTTGAAAATTTGTCCTGGATGGGCACCATATTCTTTCCATTCAGACCTTACAACCATAAAATACAGGACATACGGCAGAACGCCTGCAAACGGAAACGTAGAAGCCAGCAGAATCAACGCCGCCAAAAACAGCATATTGCGCGGCTTCTCTCCCAGAAAGACAAGCGCACAGAATACCCATGCCGGAACCGCCTGGTTAAATACCCAGAACAACTGTGTCGTCATAGACGAATACTGATAATAACCAAACCACTCGTCCAACGACAACGTCCCAATCAGCCTGAAATTTTCCGGCTCACGCAGCAGCATTCCTGCCGCATCCATACCACTGAAAAAAATCATCAGAATCAACGGCCAGATCGAAAGCTTTTTCCTGCAAATGCATACCAATGCATACATCAATGCGATTCCCACAACCGCCCAAAAATACTGCATTGCCCATCCTGCCGCTGCTCCGAACAGCTTTCCTATTGCCGCTGCCGGAAGCCAGTATGCAAGATAATAAATAAGCCCTCTTTGCCCTGCCGCCTGATCCAGTTCTTTGACGACCGGCCAGTCTTCCTGCACCAACTGTATAAAAACCTCATTGCGTATCGGATGATCTGCATTCTGCCATACATATCCGCCCACACCAGATAGCCATGTCCATAACAGAATCAGTGCTGCTATCGCTGTTATCTTGATCCACTGTTTAATCGTGATGGTGCATGGCACCTCTATGCTGACGCTTTCTTCTGAATCTTTACTATACTCCCTTTTGCATAGCGCCACTGAAAAAATTACAGTCAGGGTCGCTGGTATTCCAAGATACCACCTGCACCATCCAAGGAAAAAAATAACCACAGGTAGCGCCAGATAAATATAAGCTCCCGTTCGGACAATCTCCCGCAGCCGTCTCCAGTTTATTTCCATATCACACCTCCATCTCCATAATAGGGCAGCCCATCGCTTTTCCTGTACGCATTATTTCATCCTCCAGTACAGTCCCCCTGCTGCCTGACGGATTCTGCTTCCTTGCGGCAGCACTTTTTTCGCTGTATCCCGCAGCACGCCAACCGCCTTTTGAGAAAAATCCATTTTTTCTTCCTTTGTACGTATTGCAGCGAGCAGCCTTTCATAATAAGGCGTCTGCCTGGCTGTCTTCCAAAATTCCTGTGCAAAATCCCCATCTGGATCGATCCATGGTTTATCACTGCCTGCGTAATGGATAATATAAGGATTTTTCCTTGCCTGCTCATACGCTTCCTGCACCTGCGCCGGTGCTGACCGGATAGCATCCATACGGCGTTCCTGTCTGCTAGCCAATACATTCCATGCCATATCTAACCTTCGGATACGTCCTTCACATACAATATTTAATATATCCTGATCCGAATACCTGTAATTTCCGCTTTCTGCCATATGCAGCAGCTCTGATACACAAATTTTTCGGCGCATCTGCCTGACATTTATCACCAGAACCCCTGCCTGTGCATACCAGCATGGGTGCTTTAGATGCAGCACTTCCTGGCAGTAATGCATTGTATCTAAATTCGCTCCATTGCATTGTCCCGAAAAATCTGGATCCACAGCCGCCGCAAGCAGATCGTCCTTCAAATCCAGATCATACAATTCCGCCGGATCTCTTCGTAGTACCAGGTCTGCATCCAAATATACGACTTTTGGATATTCCTTTAACAGATCTAGAATGAAAAACCGATAAAAAGTCTCTACCGAAATATGGCCTTTTGCCTTTAACCGATATCCTGCTGCCCTGGCTGTGACATCCACAAAATCCAACCGGACATTGCTGCTTTCTAGTTCTTTTTTAAATACCTGCATATGTTCTGCTTCAATATCTTTATGAAATATAAAGATACAGTAGTTCCTTTTCGGATCTGTATGATCCGCCAGTGATTTCAGACAAGTAAATAAAACTGGCACATATGCATTGTCCGCAGCAAAGACAATCGGTATCTCATTTTCCTGTCTCTTTCTTTTCTCTTCCCGTTTTGTATATTCGATCAGCGCCATCTGTAGCTCGCCCAGACGCTGGCCGCCTTTCTGCTGCAAATATCTGTAATAAATACCCAAAAAACGTTCGCCCAGATGCCCCGGTGTACGGTTTGCCTCTTTGGAATACAGTCTCATGTCACTTTGGCGTTCAAATTCACTTAAAACGCGAAACAGCATGTTCGAATACTCCTCAAACAACTCTTTTTTCATAATAAACATATTGCATGGATAAAAAATCTTGCCCTTACAGTAATCTTCTGCTGCCGCACAAAGTTCTGGATATTCCCTGGCAAGGATGTTTAAAAACAAATCCAGGTCTTTGACCTTAAGCTGTGATGCCTGTTTATAGTGTTCATAGACATTTTTTGCATAAAGCGCCTGCACTGGTATCCCTTTTGCAATCAGAAAGTCGTACGATTGGACTTTATTTTGGATATTCTGCGCCTCCATACCCAGGATCTTTTTCGTTTTTCCGTTTAAACAAGGATACACAAGGCATCCGGCACCTGTTTCCGGCAATACTTTTAAAGAAAAAGAAAAGTACCGTCTGTAGTGGCAGAATCCGTAGTAATCCGCCTCCATATTTTTCCATGCCCAGTACTGTGTTGTAAGCTCGCAGTAAGATCTGTTTTTCCCAGAAATATGTTCTCCCGTATTATCCCGCATCATCCATTCCGGCAGCGGCCCTTCCTGAAAATCACTCCCCGCTGTCACATGATAAAACAACGGACTCCTGATACAGTTATCTCTGCTGTTTGGCGAATGCGTCACAAATAGTTTGATATCGTTCATGTTTCTCCTTTCTTCTGCCGCCCTCAGCATCGGCAGTATGCTTTTTCAGCCCGGAGCCTGCATCCAAAAGCTCCCAAGTTGTAACAGAAATAATACCATCGAAAATTTCAAAAGTCCATAGCATCTTTGATACAGCCATTCCATCTTTTTACGGGACAAACTTCTTTTTATTCTCTTTCCAATACAAAAAAATGCTTCTGATCTGCTTTTGACCAGAAGCACCAAATATTCTATTGTTTTATTGTATGAAAAAAAGAACAACCAACAGATGCACTCTATCGTCAGCTTTGCCGTCTGTATTACGGCTGATTCACTACGCCTACAAATAACGGCTGTTCAGAAGCCCCTGTTATTACAAATAAAAACGGCCGGTTTAAGACAAAGTCAACCTCTTCTTCTGATTCTGGTATTCCTGCACCGTCGGCTGCTATCACAGTATAAGCAGCGGCGCTGCACCCTTCTTCGTCAATCTTTACCCGGGCATCATGAGATGCTTTTGATACATAAAGCCTTTGAGTGCTGCTGATTGAGCTGAAATCTGAAGCGGTACGGTTAAATACATCGATAACGCCCATTTTTTTCAGGCCTTCTCTCAAATCCAGGCTGGAATTGACATCAAATTTAGGAACAGACAGATTCAGATGTACGCTTTTGCTGTTTTTCCACGAATTGCCCGCCAAGATAAACTCTGTAAGCTGCTTGTCTGCCAGCAGTTCATCTATGGACACGCCTTTCTCTGGAAGTATAAACCACATAGCGCCGCTTTTCTCCAGGCTTTGCGCTGCCGCTGTAAATTTATTGCCCCAATAATAACTTCTTACATCAGACTGATGCATAAAACTGCATTTGATGTCCTTGCTTATTGCATGAAATACATCCTGCGATGTGCTGCTTTTTGAAAACTCATCGTGCCATTTTGCGCGAAAATAAATGGTCGTAGCAAGTGCCAGGATCGTATCGCTGCTTAACTCTGTCTGTGCCACCTGTTTCTTGAGCAGGCCGCCAGTCTGCTTGTTCAGCCAGTTCCGAAACGTTTTATTAAAAGCATCGCTCCCCATTTTGCCGCGGTAAGAAGAGGCATAATAAGTATCCGCGATCTGATCCAGCGTGGACTGCTTAAACTTCACATCCTTACTAAGCCAAAGAGAACTCGCCAGAAGGCTGCTCACTGCGCCATCATCGCAATAGTTGGCATTCCATAAGGCAGATGCCTGCGTACGAAGCGCCTGCATGTTTTTACTTCCCAGCAGATCAAGTACCTGCCTGCGGCTGTCCTTTGCGGTCATCTCCGCAAGCATACCAAGTGCCATATATACATTCAGCGGAGAATAAATCCGATTGGTGTTTTTTGCCCCCGACAAAAACTGGCGCATCGTCTGTCTGTAAAAGCTCTCCAGCCCGTCAGCATAGCCTTCCGGCTGATCTAGCTGCCTGCGCCTGCTTTTATTCCATGCATCATAAGCTTTGGAAAATCCATCGCTGTCAAAGTCACCGGATTCTTTGATATAGGAAGATTCATCTGGATAGGCTGCCATTTTAGGATACTTTGCTTTTGCAATCGTCTCAGCCCTTATGCTCATTTTGGCAGATGCCGGGAAAACACTTGCTGCCAGAACAACTGCTAAAACAGCCGCTGTGCAGCACTTCCAGAATGAGTGTCTGCCCTTGTTTTTCTTTTCTGTTGTATGCATGTGCATATTTTTCTTAAATTTCGCCATAATAACTGCTCCTTTCTTTTCCTGTATTCCCATATGGCTGGAATCACTCTTTCATAAATATAGAACGAAAAAAAAGGAAAAAAAGTTGCTGAATTCTGCTTTAAATTTTCAATTCGAAAAAATAAACAGATGTAATCTATGGCTGATAAGAAACAAACTGCACATCTGCAAACGCTTATTTCTTCTTGTCATGCTCCATCCAAGTCCACAACCAATACATTGCAGCTCCCCATATCAAAAAGAGCACAATCAGTACCCACATCGGTGTCTCAGATGTATAATGGCTTCCATCCACCAACTTCTCAAATCCAGGGATATCCGCATAATAATATGCCCCTGCTCCAAAATCCAGACTGTCCGCCAGCCCAAGATGATGGAACATAATATATGCAACACTTCCCAACAGGGCCAGCGCCGCTATTCCTTTTACAATATGGACAATTTTCGAAATCAAATTTCTCTTTTGCTCCATTCGGATTCCCCTTTCTTCTCGGAACTTCTCTTTTCATCTCATCCTTACCCATGCTGTTACAGGGCGATATTTGGCAGCGGGAAAAACCTGCCTGATAAGAGCAAATAAACTGCCGCAAATGTCAGCACGATATTAAATAGCTGTCCAACCACATACAGCACCAGCGGCTTTCCTCCCTGCATCTGCTCTTTGATCTCACGGAAGTTCGTATCCAGTCCGATACTGATAAATGCAAGTACAAATGCCCAGTTTTTATACTGATCCAGCACACCATTAATGCCTGAAACAGCTTCGCTGCCTGCTAACGGCACCACTATAAAAGACGCGATCAGAGATGCTGCAAAAAATCCAATAATAAATTTCGGGAGCCGATACCAGATTTCTGCTGCTGTGATTTTATTTTCCCTGCTTCCATTCTTCTTTTCTACATGTGCTGTAAAGAAAACAGCGACTGCAAACGCAATAAACCCAATCAGGATATTCTGTATGGATTTTACAAGAACCGCAACCGTCTGTGCTGTCCCGCCAAGCGCAGTTCCGGCAACTGCTACTGCTCCGGTAGAGTCTACCGTGCCGCCGATCAGTGCGCCTCCCATTACTTCTCCAATCCCTGTCGCCCGGATCAGTACCGGTTCAAATACCATCATCAGAACCGTAAAAATAATGGAAATGGATACGGCAAGCGACAAATCTGTCTTTTTTGCCTTACTGGCAGCTCCTGTCGCGATCGCTGCACTGGTACCGCAGACGCTTGTTGCTGTCGCCATCGTAATGACCAGCGGCTTGTTATCGATATGCAGTACCCGCGTGCCAAAAAACCACATAAACAGAATGACTACCGGCGTGACAATCCATGCAATCCCCAGTCCGTACAGCCCAAAGTTCACAATATTGGAGAACAATACGGAAAATCCCATGATCACAAGACCTGCTTTAATATAAAACTCTGTCTGCACAGCCGGACGCAGCCAGCCCGGAACACCTGCCGTATTCGCCACCAGAAGCCCAGCAGCCAATGCAAAAAATGCCCATTCCAGGTATCGGTTCAGTGTATATTCCGCACTGATCAGACGTACCAGAACTGCCAGGAAAAAGATCCCGACAAATGCCGGAACATATTTGCTGAAACTAATACCCTTTAATCTGTTTCCAATAGTAAAAAGCGCTCCCAGGACAACTGCCGTCAGTAGCAGATGCAGCCAAAACGACGGCGTCATCTGTTCTGCCAGGCTGATGCCATTTCCCCATGTTGAAAATTTTGCCGCACTGAAATCAAATGCACCTGTCAGTACGCTGACAGCCCCGGCTGCAATGATAAGAAATCCAATCCATATAGCCAGCCAGTCTTCGTGTTTCCATAAATCACTCCACTGAAACCTTCCTGCCGAAATCTCCTGAGAAGCTTCTGCCGTCTGCTTTCCTGCTGAAACCTTTCGAGAAGTTCCTGTCCCCTGGCTTCCTCTTGAAATCCCCTGGGAAGCTCCTGCTGCCTGGCTTTCTCTTAAAATCCCTCTGGAAGCTCCTGCTGCCTGATTCCCTGCATGAACTCTGATACTCATAATTTTTCCTTCTTTCCATACTGAATGTTATTGTTGTTATTGTTGATCCTGTATTACCAACAATCTGCCATCCCTCCGTCAGAAAGAAAAATGCGAAAATAAATTTTCATTGTATGCTACTTCCTGTTTCCTATCATATTTCATACAGCTCCATACTGTATCCAGCATTTCCGCTGTTTCAAATGCTGTGTCCAGCCTATGTCTGTCATTTTACCGCTTCAAATGCTGCATCCAGCGCCGCGATCAGATCTTCCACCTTTTCAATACCGATCGAAAGGCGGATGGTATTCGGTTTGATTCCCTGTTCTAAAAGCTCTTCTTCCGTACACTGGCTATGTGTAGTTGTAGCCGGATGTATGACAAGCGATTTCACATCTGCCACATTCGCCAGCAGTGAAAAGATCGCAAGATGGTCAATAAATTTCTGCGCTGTCTTTGCGTCACCTTTGATCTCAAAGGTAAAGATGGATCCCCCGCCATTCGGCAGATATTTTTTATACAACGCATGGCCAGGCTCATTTTCCAGTGACGGATGATGTACTGCCTCTACCTGCGGATGCCCTGCCAGATAATCTACGATTTTAAGCGCATTGCTGACATGGCGTTCTACGCGCAGAGACAATGTTTCCAGCCCCTGCAGGAATAAAAATGCATGAAACGGCGAAAGCGTCGCGCCTGTATCACGCAGGATGACAGCACGGATATAAGTCACAAATGCTGCCGCCCCAACTGCATCTTGGAAAGATACACCATGATAGCTTGGATTTGCTTCTGATATCCATGGATATGTCCCAGCTGCCTTCCAGTCAAAGTTTCCGCTGTCAACAATTACTCCGCCGATTGCGGTGCCGTGTCCTCCGATAAACTTTGTTGCAGAATGTATGACAATATCAGCTCCATATTCGATCGGTCGTACCAGATACGGTGTTGCGAACGTAGAATCTACAACCAACGGAATCTTATGCTTATGTGCAAGTGCTGCAAGCGATTCCAGATCTGACAGATTTGAATTCGGATTTCCGAGAGTCTCGACGAATATCGCTTTTGTATTTTCCTGTATCGCTGCTTCAAAAGATCCCTCAATTTCCGGATCTACAAAAGTTGTTGTAATGTTATTTGTTAGAGGCAGTGTATGTGCCAGCAGGTTGTAAGTCCCTCCATAGATCGTCTTGGAAGCTACGATATGTTCGCCGGCTTTTGCCAGTGCCTGGAACGTATAGTCAATCGCTGCCGCACCGGAAGCTACCGCCAGTGCCGCAACCCCGCCCTCCAGAGAAGCGATGCGCTGCTCAAAAATATCTTCTGTCGGATTGGTCAGGCGCCCGTAGATATTTCCCGGATCCCTCAGGCCGAAGCGGTCGGCTGCGTGCTGCGAATCATGGAATACATAGGATGTGGTCGCATAGATCGGAACTGCCCTTGCATCTGTAACCGGATCCGCATTCTCCTGTCCGATATGTAATTGTTTTGTTTCAAATCCCCAGTTTTTAGAATCTTTAATATCCGCCATTTTATTTTCCTCCTGATTTCTTACGTTAGATCATATTTTCTGATGCTGCTGCATTCGATTTCTGCTTAGAACAACTGCTAATTGATACATGTTTGTTTCCTCCGTTTAATTACTGTAATCATATTAACATACTAGGTTTTTACTGTCTAATATACAAAATATATATCTAGTTATAGGATAAATCTATAACCGGGTATATGGTAAAGCATTCAATAATGCTCCAAATATTTCGCATCCGACTGCCGCTCCTGTGATCTGGATGAACAGTTGCCGATTTCATGCACTTAAATTACAAGTATATCCTTCACCGCCTTCATATACCGCTCCCCCATCCTGCTTAAAATCGTATTCGTCCTGGTTACATACCCGATCTCCATGACGCTGTTCGGATTCTGCTCATCATCCTGATAAGGCACAGCAAGAAATCCGCTCCCGTTAAATTCTTCACATATCATCCCGGAACAGAGCGTATACCCGTTCAGCCCTTCCATCAGATTCAGCATTGTAGCACGGTCATTGACCCGTATCACCTGCGAATACTCATTGGTAGATAATATTTCTTCTGCAAGATAAAAAGAGCTGTTATCCCCCTGTTCAAAGGACAGGCACGGATAATCCCCAAGCTGTGCGAAGCAGATAGATGCTTCCCCCGCCAATGGATGGTTCCTGCTGAGATATACATACGCACGGGCATCTAAAAGATGATGGAACGTAAGTCCCGCAGAACGCAGCAGCTTTCCCATGGACTTACGGTTAAAATCACACAGATAAAGAATGCCGATCTCGCTTTTCATCGTACTGACATCACGGATCACTCCCATTGTTTTCGTCTCCCGGATAGCAAACTCATATCTGGACATGTCAAATTCCTTCGCCATATCTACAAAAGCTTTTACCGCAAAAGTATAATGCTGTGTCGATACGCCGAATTTTTTTTTGTAAGACCCTCCCTTTCCATACTTTTCCAAAACTCTTTCGTACTGGCTGTAGATCTGCTTAGCATATAGCAGAAACTCCGCCCCGTCACTGGTGAGCGCTGTCCCTCTGCCGCTTCGGTAAAAAAGGGTAATCCCCAGCTCCTTCTCCAGCTCTTTTACCGCACTGGTTAAAGACGGCTGAGACACGTATAACTGTTCCGCCGCCTTATTAAAAGATTTCGCTTCTGCAATTGTAATCATATAGTTCATCTGTGTTAATGTCATCTTTTTTCCCTCATGCCCATAGTTCATCCCTTCTATAAAGCCGCGTAATCCAAAAACAGCAGCCGCATTTTTTCTTCGCTGTCAAAAAATTCATTTCCATGATCCGTGCCGGTATATACCAGCCTTCCATTCTGGTAAGCAAGCAATGTATTCATCGGAACAGGTTCCCAGCCATCCCGGCCTAACGGCCTGGTGGAGATCACGACTTCCCCGCCTTTCCGGCACCGATAAAGGCTGCCCTTATAATTCGTATGGATATAAAATAATGCTCCATCATAAATCAGGAGATTCAGCTTATTTTCCGGCGATATCCGGCAGATGATTTCATCCAGCAGGCAGAAGCGCTCCTGCGGCACCAGCGTCCGTCCTCTTTGTATCTGCGCATCGTTGATACATTCTATCATATAGCAAAGGATCCGCTCGCTGTCTGTCTGCCCCTGCTGCATATGTACAAACGGCTCCAGCACCCTG
The DNA here is from genome assembly GCA_947178105.1 of uncultured Eubacterium sp. Taxonomy (GTDB): domain Bacteria; phylum Bacillota; class Clostridia; order Lachnospirales; family Lachnospiraceae; genus Eubacterium_J. The sequence goes on from CAMWXD010000039.1 coordinate 30,912, forward strand.
CATTCAAATATTGTCCCATTATGTGCAAGCGTCCATGTACGGTCACTGTTATCACGCATGACAAAGGGATGCGTATTCTCATAGTCCATATTTCCCCGTGTCGCAAGCCGGATATGTGCGATCATTTTATCCGCTTCGATTCCTGCCCGCAGCCGCTGCCTTAAATAGCTGCTCTTGCAGGCATTTTCCGGCTGCTTCTCTAAAGATACCGCATTCCCATAAAAAAATGCCATTCCCCAGCCATGCGGATGATCAACAGCGTGGGAAAAAAATTCCCGCAGCAGGCCATTCAAATTTATTTTTTCCCCAGAGCTTACGCAAAACAATTCACACATTTTTCTTCCTGTCTTTCCTTTGCCAGTTCCAATCCTTTTTTCACATAATCATTGCCAAAACGTTTCCGAATCTTCCATGCATACCGGTGTTGTGCATCTGTAAATTTACGGTGTTCAAACTCTAAAACATCCTGCACCAAAATCCCAAGCCTCTGATAAAAATCCATCATCCGTTCGATCACTCTTGCCGCTGCATCAGCGGCAGGATAAGCCGCTCCGTCCGGGGCAAGAATCCGCACCGTTTTAAGGTCATAACGGGCAGCATTTTTAAAATTCTGGACAGCCTGTATCTGATCCTTCTGCGTGAAAGGTTCTTCCGGCGTAGCTGACAGCCACGCCATCAGAAGCTGCGCAAATAAAATATCTTTTTCTTCTATACCAGTTTCCGTCAGCGGATTTAAGTCAAACATGCGAAGCTCGATATGATTGACGCCGCATGTCCGCAGTGTGTCAAGGTCATTTTCTCCTTTTGGCTTTAAACGGATCGGATAATACAGTTCCGAAGGCGCCCGCAGCAGCCCTTTCTCCACATATTTCTGAATACCGGCTGCATATGCCTCCAGGCTCTCATAGTGAAAGACCGGTGAAAATTCATTCCAGTAACCGAGTTCACTGCACCGTACGGAAGCCATTCCGGTAAATACATCCCTGCCATAGATTCCTTTTTCCACAAAAGAACTGTCCATCACCGGGCTTGCCGCTGTCACTGCCGTCAGGATCCATCCATACGCTGCCATTCGCTTTGCCAGGTTCAGATACAGCCGGTTTTTATATTCTGTGTAATCCGTGTATTCCTGCAGGCGAAAGTCCGTCTTCAGCAATTCCTCGCTGAACGAGAAGTTCACATGAATCCCTGAAAAGGCCATCCGGTATCGGCCATACTTCAATGACAGATAGTCCCTGTACAGCTTCTTGGATACATGCGCCCCTCCAAAGACAGCCACTGGTATGTCCTTTTCATTTTTAATATACGGCGGGTTTGAAAACGGCCAGAGATATTCTTTCTGCGGAAGCGCCTGCAGCTTTTTATAAATACGCTGGTTGTGAAACTCCAGTTCTTCAACCGCAGCCCTGGCACTGTCATGTACCGAAGTATTGATCTCCGTCTGGTTTTCGCAGAAATCCTTTACGATATGCATATCATCCGGGAAAGGATGCGGGGTGTGGGATAATGTTCCGTCAGAAAGAACCCGCAGGCTTTCTTTCTCCAGGCCAAAGCATCCATCCAGTATATGCCTTTTTATGTATTCATTTTCTATCTGCAGCATTTCAGACTCCTATCCTGCACTTTTCATATCTTTATTTTTATCGATGATTGCAACGAGCTACGCTTTTACAGAGGCTTATAGGCTTCCATATTCTTCAATATAATCCTCAATTATTTTCCCTCGCTGAATTCCCTCCGCCATTTCCCTTGCCGGGCTCAAAAGCCGTTCCGCCCTTCTATACAATGGTTCTATCAGCCTCTCTTCCCCATATCCGCGCCGATGCAGGCCGTCTTTCGCCAGATCCAGGATTTTCAGGAGCAATCCAGACACCTTGTTCCAGTCAAAGTTATCTGGAAGGTCCCTTTTTACAAACATGCGCCGCAGTTCCGAAGCATTATAGCCTCTATGGTAGGCCGTATGATCCTGTTCCAGTATTTCTGTCAGCTTGTGCAGGTTTTCCATCAACCCGGCATGAAATGCCCCGGCTGCCATGATCTCTCTGACCGGCTGCTCACAGACGCTCCGAAACTCCACCGTTCCGCGGAAAGTCAGGTCTTCAAATTTAAAAGAACGCAGATAAGACAGGTCCGACAGTTCCGGATGTATGGTGACCTGCCGGTATCCTTTGCCGTCAAAATATTCTCCTTCGATTTGGTCAGAAGAAAAATAATCTGTAAGCGGAATCGGATGGAAGTTGACATATTTTCCATCCCTTTCCACGCAATACAGGCTCATGCTCCGAATATATAGCAGGATCTCGTCTATCGATTCAAATTCCAGTCCGTACATATCCACGTTATGGCGGTTCAGGCCCTGAAGGCTGTTCCTCCAGAAGTTATCCCGGCTGCATAAAATCTCCTGCTCCTTTCCCCATGGTGAATTTGCAAAAATCAATGCCTTAAACGGCTCCAGCTTCGTAAACGTATTCAGCGTCTCTGTCAGATCCTGCTCCTCCACATCCATCTGGATCTGGCTCGCACAGGAAAACAATCCGAAATTCGGGTGATGGTGGAATAGAATCTGCCTCCCATAATTTCTGTAAGAGGACAGATGGTGCAGCAGCATACGGTATCTCTCGCTCGCTACCGGCTCATTCCGGTTCACGGCATAATGCGGATTAATTCCCATCCCTGTCAGCGTATGGCTATAGCTGCCAAGCAGTTTTTTTGTAAAGGAATAATATGACGCAAACCGCTCATACAGCACGTTCAGATCTTTTTCCGCTCCCAGCGAAAATTCCAGCGTATTATAACTACAGTCAAAAGATATCCCGTCTCTGGTCTTTTCATCTGAGGCAGTATAAATAAATCCGTCATCATCCCGGACGATGTTCCCAAAAGAAAACTCCCGCACAAATGCTTCAGTTACTTCATGTACGGCTCCAAAATCCACCGGCATATTTTTCCGGTTTACGATCGGAAGTTCAAATTCCACTCCTGCCAGTTTTGTCCGCTTCCTTTTGGTTGGCATAATATACCGCTCATAAATTGCTTCTTCGGCAAGGCCAAGCGCTGTACAATTCATCATTCAGACTCCTTTATTCATGTGGCAGCACTTCCTTTGTGTTACTGTCCGCACCCAGACTTTGCATATGCTGCCCCCTGTTTTTTAAATGTAATACATATCTTGTGTACCTTTTCTGTTATTTTCTGAACATTCCACAAGATTTTTAAGGGTCATGGTATTCAAAAACCGTTCCATCAGATCATTGATCGGTTCAATGATCGCAGTCTGGACGGCTAAAGCTTCGGATTCCCCATTCCCGCCGTCCCTGCATTCCTCCGCTTCCAGAAAATAGCTTCCATCCAGCGCCAGAATAATATCCGCGACCTTGATACTGCCAGGATCCTTTACGAGCAAATAGCCGCCCTGTCTTCCCCGAATGCTCCGTAAGATCCCGGCTTTGCGGAGCGCTGCAAATATCTGTTCCAGATACTTGATAGAAATACCATTCCTCCTTGCAATATCATTTAGCTGCATATAAGTACAATCTGTATTCTGTGCAAGGTCGATCAACGCCCGTATTCCATATCTGCTCCGCTTTGAAAAATTCATTTCTCCTGCCCTTTTCATCCTTACTGTCCTATTCCGTGAACAAAGGAGCGGAATAATACCTGTCTCCTGTATCCGGAAGGAGTGCCACAATAACCTTTCCTTTGTTTTCCGGCCGCTTTGCAAGCTCAATAGCCGCATGAACCGCTGCACCGGATGAGATTCCTACCAAAATCCCTCCTTTTTTTGCGGCAGCACCCCGCCACACAACAGATCCGGTATACCAGCATCCGGTAACAGCAACTTTTACAACAGTTCCTTGTCATGGCCATACTCCTTTCCTTCATCTGGTATATACCATAACACTATTTACCTACTATGTCAATAGGTTTTATGTGAATTATTTCAATCATCCTTATCCAAATTCTCGATTCCTTCAAAGACAGCTTATTTATTTTTGTCGTTGCTCTTACCTCATTTCAGATTTTCTCCAGAATCTTCCGGCACTTTTCGGCTTCAGCTAATTCAAATGTTTCCGCCTCGTACCCTTCTTTTTCGAGATCACGGGAAATTGCAAGCCACGTATCATACGCCTTGCCATATTCCCCCAATTCCTCATAGCAGAATCCCATAGAATATCTGGCGTCATACATTTCACCGTCCAGCTCCAATGCCTTCCTCCAGCATTTGAATGCTTCATCATATCTCTTTAAGTCTTTGCAGACATCGCCTCCAAATACATATAAAGCTGCTTGATCAGGAAATTTAGGGAGGGCTTTTGCAAACCATTCATAAGCTATTTCCTTATCCCCGTTATATTTATATGCTGCTATAAGGCAAACCCAGTCTTCCGGGTCTTCTGAGCCTTCATTCACTATTTTTTGTGCTGCATCAATGCTTTCCTGTCCTCTTCCAATCTGTGAATACAGGAGGATTTTTTGATGCTTTGTCCGCCAGAAAACCTTTTCATCCGCGTCTTTTCCCTGCTCGATCACTTTATCAAATAAATCGACTGCCTGATTCATGCAATAGCGCATCATATATTGATGCAAAATCCCGTATATTCTTAAATCTTCCGTGGAGAAATTTCCACTTTTAAGAATTTTTCGGAACTCAAAATCAGCGGCAATGAAATCTTCCGGCTGGCGTGTGTCCTCATATACCGCTGCCAGCCGCTGCGCATAATTTTCATATACAACGGAGGTTTCCTTGAAAAGGTCATCAACTGTCACACAATAAAGTTTTGCTATTTTCGGAAGCATAGGAACATCGGGTAAAGTCGTATTGCATTCCCACCTAGAAACAGTATGCGGGCTTACACTTAACATTTCTGCTGCCTGCTCTTGCGTGAGATTTTTCTGCCTCCTGAACTTCTTTAAATTATTGGAAAATACGGTATTCATATCTCTAATCCTTTCGTTTATTTTTAGAAGCTTCTAAATGAAATTATATCGCTTTTCCACACGAAGTCCATATCATGTTTTATGGGTTGACTCGCAGTTTCTGTTCAGTAAAGAAAGATTCGCGTGACCAAACCGCTTAGATACAATCCGCCTCCAGAATATAAATAGACAGATAGATGCGCTTATGGTAGCAGGAGTAAGCAAAAAGCATTTGTATTGTGAAAAAATGACTGGCACAAAAGCGGATAGACCAGAGTTAAACAGTAAAAGAAGGGAGGTGGTGCAGATGGATACATACCAGATTTTAAGCCTGTTATTTTTGGGCGGTAACTTCCTAATTGCGCTGCTTGCCTATATTGATAGGAACAACAAGCGAAAATAAATAAGCCTACCTTGTACTTGACCGGTCAGGTAGGCTTGTAGTAAACTTGGGAGGTCAACCACTTTGTGGGCGGTTGCTCCTTTTATGTCTATAATATAGCACATCTTAGTTTTGATTGCAATAGCATTTTTTATCTGTCAAATGTCTCTGAATTTATGAAGTGCATACACACTTATTTAAGTGCGAAGTATGAATTTATTTATCTTTCTGATTGCTTCAAAAACAGAACTGTTTTCTTTGTGCTGAAAGAAACAGTATAACATTCATTATCTGCAATGGAACTATTAACCATCTCATGTGTACTGATAAACGTATTAATTTCAGGGAATAACTCACGGATCATAGCAAAGAATGATTTCATTTCATGCAAAGTTGATACGCTGCCAGTTTCATAGACTTTTCTTTTCATTTTGGTTTACCCCCTGATTTCTGTTTTCTGATTTTTATTTTTCTGCCCGATGATATGCTTTTTCTGTCCGCATATCTCCGCTCCATCAGGCAGATCACTCCTTGTGTTTTACTTGTATTTATAACATTGTAATGCTTTTACAGCCTTGTGCGTATTTGCGACATTAGATATAAGCTATAGCAAACTTTGGTCGGGGCGTTATAGCTTGTGGTATTTTGACACCCTATAATAAAGCTCCTGATATAATCAAATAGTCTTTCAG
>CAMWXD010000040.1 GCA_947178105.1 uncultured Eubacterium sp.
TAAAGATAGATTTTACAAACGAAATCCTCAAAGCGGTTCGCCTTTGTGTACTCCGGACGATGTGCCATAAAATCATTCACATCAGCTCTGGTTATCAGATACTCCGTAAAGTACATATATTTGTAATCTACTTTCCTACATTGTTTATCGCCGCCTGTGCTGTGTACACCTAAGGCAATACACTGTCAGCTATAAAATTATAACGCCTGTTTTAGAATGATTAAAGGCTAATCATTCCACCACTATCCACATGAAATCCTGAAAATCATTTATCCCTGCTCCCAAGCATGATGGCCATTATAATTTCTTACCCTAAGCCGTTCAATCTGTTTCTCTGCATCTGTTCTTGGCGTATTATAATAATGCAGTTTTTCCTCCGTTGTCATATGCTTTGTCACTTCATAATTATGCTCGCGTATTTTGTGTATATCTTCAATCGTAAAATCTGGACTGATATCCAATGTACCTGTCATTATTCCCCACCTCCCACTAATACAGACGGATTCATAATATCAATATCTTTATAGCTTTCAAGATGCGTGATTGCCCGCACACCCTTGATTGTCTTTATATTTACAATATGCTTAAAATTCCATGACAGGATACAGTCACATCCGTGGACAACAGCCGCGGCTATATGCTGACAGTCATCCATTTTTTCATAACAAATCCTGCTCAAATACTCTAAAAGCATCGTTCTTTTAGGTTCACGGCACATACCGACCTCATCCAGCGTTAATTGTGACAGATAAATTTCATACTTTCCAGCCTCAAACTGCTTCCAAAGAACCAAAGTGTCTTTCATCCGCTCCGGCGTATCCTCTTGTTGCAGATAGCTTATGACAGATGTATCCAAATACACCTTCAGCTTCCTTTCCATCATATCCCACTTCCTTTACTGCTATATTAACATATGTCTCCCGCCTTAACAATATACCAGGATAAACTTATAAATGATTTTTACAGAAAAAGCCCAAAGGCTTATTTTTTTAAATATATAGAAATGCCTTATTTATGGGAAGAACTTCCTGTTGACTGTAATGCTTTTTTTATGTTGTCTGTATTTAACATGGATAACATTCTTTCTATTTCATTTTCAAAATCCAGCGATAATTCATACCGGATCCGGTTCATGCTGATCTTATAGCTCTCTTTTACCAGGCGCAGGATAGACATTGCTATCTTTTTCATTATCTGTAGGTTTTTTGCACCTGTTTTTGCCATACTTTTATTTTTATCGTCACGGAATGTGAAATCCATCTGCCAGTGCAGGTTATTTTCCACTCCCCAGTGTCCCCGTGCCGCCCTTTCAAATTCATCCGCATCTGCTTTTATGCTGCAGATATAATACCTGGCTTCTGTGCTGCAGCTTCCATCCGGCTTTTTCAGCGTTTTATGCACCATCCCAAAACTGCACAGGTTTTCCCACTCTTTCTTTTCACTGTACCAGCCAGTATCCTCGGTAATGTAGTACTCCCTTGTAACACTGCCGCCATGTTCCGGTTCAATGGCCTTCTTATAACACTTTTCCTTTTTCTTTATCATTTCCAGGCATTCGCCGTCAAAATATCTTTTTACTTCATCATAAAACAGCGGCTGGTTTCTTCGTCCATATTTGTTCTCCCTTGTTTTGTGTTTTTATTCATTGGTCATTAAGAATCAGAAATATTGTATTAAAGCGGTGAATGGTATATTAACGATATCATTCACCTAAATTCTATGTTAAATGCTATTTCCATTAAAGATCGTCTTCCGGAAATTCATTACAATTTTCTTGGACTGGTATTTGAGTCTTCTTTTTTTTTCACCTTCTTTTTCTTTGTGGTTCTCTGTTCCGAAGCTTTTCTGTTTTCCATTTCTTCCAGATAAGCCCTTATATCATCTTTTGTTATTTCTGCATCTGCTTTAACATTCATATGTCCTTCATTATTCTCAAAATGCAGAATAAGCATCTTAGCTGGCAGTGACTTATAGGATGTAACTCCTTAAACGGAACAAAACTCACGATAATAATATTCAGCACCTCCTTTCAGGCTAAATCTATATTCGCAGGGACTTCCATCTGCCGTATTGTAAACCAGAAAATTTACCCAGATTCCCATCCTGTCATTTTCCAGCTTTGTTCTCATAATTATTGCTGGATACTCTATATTGTCCTCAAAGAGTTCATAATCTGGTTCATCTTTACACCCCTCCTTATTAATTTTTGCCTGTCGTAATACTTCTTCTAATGATATAAGTAATTTCCTCCTTTAGATTAATTTTATTTGTATTAAAAAGCATAAAAGCCGTCTTACGAAAACAGTTATGAATGGTTTTCATAACATCGTTGTAGCAGGATACAGTAGTATCAATTAGTAAGCTGTCATGTATACTGGTATATACAGCCATTCTTTTCTTTTGTATTTCCATATTCAATAACACGAGCACCTGTCTTAAAAATATACTCTCTACAGACTGCAATAAAAATGCCAGCTTTTTATAATTCGCCGTTGAATCTTTCAGGTACCATATTTTACCTGTAGGCATTCTGATATAATCTGACGTTCTGACAATTATACAGAATATTTTGATCTCTGGATAAAGACTGTAAAATTTCTCTTTAAAATTCCTAACCTCTGAACATGATATTTTATATCCAGAAGCCTGCATTTCATGCTGAATCCTTTTAAGTCCCGCTCCATATAACATCTGTAAAATAACCTTTTTATAAATACTGCGTTCTGCCTTGTCTACTTCCTGTTCTGCCTTTCCATTCACTTTTGAAATTATACATGTATAAAGGTCTTTTTCATCCTGGTATTGTCTGATAAGCTGTCTTTCATTCGCAAGAAGTGCTAAAATATATATCTGGCTGCTAATAATATCAAACTCTATCAGCATATTTCCATCTCTCGGCATCAGGCATCGGCGCAATTCAGATGGCAGATTTTGTACACTCTTATCAAACGTAGTAATCCGAAAAGTTTCTGTACCGATTGACCGGAATCTGCTGGAAATAAATACCTTCTCTTTCCTGCATCTCAAAACTTCAACCGGAAAGCGGTTCATCTTATCTTCTAAACGCTTATTAAGGCGTACTAACTGAAGCAGGCCGCGATCCTCAATGTCTGATTCGCTGATGTCCGGGCTAACTGAATAGACCTCCTTTATCTTTCTCGCATTTTTATTCCATGCTCTTTCCAGCATCCTGTATTCCAGTATTGCCTGCTTAGCATTGATTGGATCCCCGATCAAACATGGCATGCAAAACGGGGATAACCTGTATTTCCAGTTCTAAAAATTCATTCAGAAACCCGTTCTGCAGAATATCCAGGCTTTTACGGACAATTTCCTCTATCCTTGTCCAAACACTATTCATTTTAAATAGATTCGTAAAGTCTGTTTTGGCAGCAAGAAATACACTTTTGTAGCACATATGAATGGTTTTTTTAAATATATAATCCATGTCATATTCGTAGTAAGCGCATCTTCCTGCAATGGAAAGCAATGTCTGTACGGAAATGGTCTTGATCGAATTTGCAACAAGAATTCTCTCGTCGCTTTCTCTTAAATTAAACAGCAAAGATTTATCATCTAACAGCATCTTCTTTGCTTCTGTGTCATTTAACAGACGTTTCTTTTCTATACTGTAGATTATAGTCTGTAAAGGGTTAACAGCCAGCATAACGCAAAGTCCAACCTTATATTTCGTAAGGATAGTATTTGCTTTCTGCATTCTTTTGTCTGCATGCCTTACAGTATTTGAATCGAAATGTGCAACGCTGTTACACACGAATAAATACACCTCCTTAAACAACGCTTTTATTGCCATTGCTATTTATCTCTGTCCTTTGCCAAAGTCATTATTATTGGCACTCATAACAGCACATTCTTTTCATCATCCCCTTTGTAAATTAAAATCTGTTATATCTATTATTTCGGTTTTGGAAATACAGTAACTATTGGTTCTCTAAGCACTGTTTTTTTGCAACTATTTTTTTTGCAAAAACCTGTCAGCATATTCCAAAGTAAGGATCGTACTCATGCCATAAACAAAACACTCTAAATGAATCCGGCCGACACTTTATATGGCAAAATGTATAAAATTACTTGTTTTTTATTGATATTTTGTTATATATTGCACAATCTGAATCTTGAATTATATAACAAAATTTGCTATAATCAAATTTATAATTACCTGGCACATAATACATTTATTTTTTTGGAGGATTTTTTGGAAAATGGAAATAGCTGGTATTCAGAAAAAAGCTACCTCAAATAAAAAAAGGGGAATTTCTGGACGTTCCAGTAATGCTGATAAGCAAAGACGTATTGATTTTGGGAAATCTCTGCTGATAGCAAAGACATTTAAAACGAATAAGAATTTTTATTATGCTTATAAAAAAGCACTTTCAAGCAAGGGATTACAGCCGCCAGAATCAGAACACACTCTTTCCGATGATTTGAAGTAAATGAAAAAACAGCTTAAAATGAATGGTATTTCTTTTAACCATATGAAAAAATCAAGTTCTTTTGAATTAGAAGGCGATTTGTTAAAGGGAAAGATTACACATATTAATATCTCTGTAAATGGACATGAGAATACATTATACGATGAAGAACATAAAAGTGCTTGAAAATTATAAAAAATTTAAAAATCCTTTACTGAGAACGTATAAAAATAAAGCCGAAAGGCTAGTTACACGCCAAACTAAGTTGAAGCATCGTCCTATGGTTCATCTATATATAATTACTCATGATGAATCAAATAAAGATTATACCGCCTTAAGCTCTACTATTGGAGACCTCTTTCTTTAAATATCATGAACTCGATATATTATACGCTTCTTCACATATGAATTGTGCTGAAATTGTTTTTTACAAAAAGAACTACAACATGATTTTATTCAACACTTTTTGTCTAGTCAAATCTGCGTGTACCTAATATAGATTCATAAGATACAAATCACCGTACAGATACATATACTTCCTGCTTCTAATTTAAAAAAATCCCTGCCATCATCTGATGACAGGGATTTCATTATTTTATAACTCAGTCAAAGAATATCATCCTGTAAACTGCAGTGTACTACTTTTGTGCTATAGCCGCCTGCGCTGTATACACCTAAAGCAATACACCGCCAAACGTAATCTTGCAGTACCCTGTTTGCAATGATTATAGGCTAATCATTCTAAGAAGATAGAAAAAAATAATTGCTGAACAGTTGCCTGTATATGCAATTTTTTGTTATGATACACTTGCTATTTTCATCCTTTCAATTTCCCTCTGAACTTCCCACCCTTCTTTGTTGTACAAGTCCATTCTTTCTTGATCGGTCATGTCCTTTGTCATTTCATAATTATACTCACGCAACTTATGAATGTCCTCTATTGTAAAATTTGGACTTAAAACAGGCTTTTCCATAATCATCCCTCACTTTCCAATAATACTGATGGGCTCCAAATCTCCATCTGTTTATAGCCTTCCAGATTCGTAATGGCTCGTATGCCACGAATTGTCTTGATATTTACGATATGCCTGAAATTCCATGATATGATACAGTCACACTCATTCGCCACAGCCACACCAATATGCTGGCAATCATCAAAACTTTTCTTTGTCAATATACCCATAGATATTAGTTGATGTGCTACCCTCAATGCTTCATCCATAACTTCAAAAGTCTCATACTCAATTTTGCTTAAATATGCCAATAAATCACTCTGCTTGGGTTCTGAACATTTGTTTATTTCCCGCAACGTCACTGTAGAAAGTCAGATATTATATACACCATTTTGAAACATTTCCCACAGTTTTCTTGTATCTGCCATCTTCTCAGGTACATCCTCCTGCATCAAATGACTTATGACTGATGTATCTAAATACACCTTTAGCTTTCTGCCCATTTCATACCACTTTCTGCCTATTTTATCATGAATACATTTCTCTTACAATATAATTTTAATTTGCAAAATCGGATATTTGACGTCCTGGCAAGCATTTTCATGGTTCCATCGCAGATGGCAAAGCTCTTTGAAATCATCCATATCAAATGCTTCACATGTGTGTCATTCGCAAATCCAAGGGTCGTTTTTCGTTTCCTCATCATTCATAAATTGCAATAGACACTGCTCCTGCATATTGGCATCATATTTCCATTGGCGTCCTTTCATTGCAGCATCTGTCTGGTTAATAAAAACCGTAAAATTTGACCCAAAGGCTGATCTTTCTACATTTTCTTCCTGTCTCTGGGAATAAAATATAGCTGAGCCAGTTTTATCTATATGTGATATTAGCGTTTTTCAGTCAACAGGCTTTTTAGCTTGGAAGAATAAAAATCTTGGGTATTCATAATTATAACCTTTAGGTATGTTTATAACCGGATATATTTCCTCAATTTTTTCAATAACAAATCCAGTTGTAATAAGTCCGCTAACATATTGAGATAAAGGACGATGAATATGTGTCGTCATTCCTATTGATTTTGAAAGAGAAATTGTAAATTCATTCTCCACAAATATCTCCTGGTTATATTTAAACCATGGTTCATCCTGATACTCCCAATATCGCGGCCAAAAGCAAGGATGTGTTATTGTAAAATAAAATCGGCCATTATTAATTAGCAAATCATAAATGCGCTGAATTGATTTCAGCCAATTCGGATCATCCATAAATACCATATTTGCTATACATGTATCAAATGTCATGTTATAGACAAAATCTTCAATAGCACAACATTTAAATGACAAATTGTGCTTCTTATATAGTGATTCCGCAAGGCGAATACTATTTTTACTAATATCAATCCCTACACATTTAGTTGACAGCTCTGCTACTTTATATGTTAAATAACCCGAGCCACATCCAACATCCAATGAAATCCGTGGATGATTTATAGATATATTTCTTAGAATGCACGGTACTGTTACAGCAATCAGACTAATATCTTGTCCTCCATCAATAACTGACTGCCGGGCATTGCAGATTGCATCCCATTCAGCAGAAATGTCATGTATGCTTTTTCTATAACTTTTTTTCGCCATTTCTACCCTCCGATACCTTTTCACATAAAGAAATCATATCATATGCTAAAGAGCTGAGCCACAAGTCACGTTTGTCGTTTGGATTATCACAGGTCATATAAATTGTATGCCTCATTTTATTTTTTGTACGCAAGGTATTTTTTGTGTTCGCAATTGCAACTTGTCGGTCATTTTTATTATATCGAACTACTGTAAATCTTGTATTAGGAATAAATCCAGTTTTTCCATAGTACCTGATATCAACACCAGCTTCTTCAAATTTTTTTGTTAAATCTGTTTTATGTTCTGCAAAAATCAATATACTGCTTTTTTTCTCTATAATACATTTTTTAATCCCATCATCTACCCAAGTTAAATCACGACTCATGATACAAATCTTTCCTTGCATTTTAATAAGAGTTTTCATTTCTTCTTTGATTTTCTCATCACTTGTACAAATAATTTCATTTATCTGCATATTTTTCTTATCCTGAAAAATTCCGAACAAAAGAACGACAAGACATACTATTCCTAAAATTATAAAACCATATTTTATCTTTTCAGATAGTCCTTCAATAAATGCAAGGCTTAAAATTGAAGCGGCCGTACCAACAGCACTTATCATATTTACAATAGTTTTCACCAAATATTTTCCTCTCTTTTTAAAAATAATAAAAGTTAAAATATAATTACTCTGCTAATACTATCGTATTAATAATCTATCTCACAACATCCATTATCTTCTGCATAATATCACATGTTTCCAATTCAGAACATACAGATAAGCATATCACTTTTTTCAACTATATTAACATAATTACATTTTACATTCAACTCTTTTTAGCAATAAAGTAATAATGTTCAATACATACACGTTTTTTCCAATCGCATTTTCTACATTCAATCATACCTATATTTCTTTTGACTCTTTCACTTTTCTCTTCTTTTTTCTGCACTGTCCAACCCCGGCTCTACTGAAACTTCACTAATAAAAGGCTCTCCTTCTATATACTGCATTACGTCTCTTGGATGCATGCCTTTAAATTCATCGACTGTTTTTGCCAGTATATATGCAAGGATATGTTTCTGTACTAATAAACGTTTTGCCTTTTCATCATACTGTGCTTCCTGATCTGCAGTCTGTATTGCATGTTTTTCCTCTGCATCCACCAGCCACTTCTCCTTACAGTCCGGAAAACTTTGCTTTCTTATCTGCTTAAAGTTATTGACAGTTTTTATAATAAAGATACGATATCCCGCTTTATCTCCTGCATTCCTGCTTATGTAGAATATATTACATCAGCCTTTCCAACTGATTACTGTATCCTGTTCTATGCTTTCATTCTACACAGCTATAAACAAAAAAATCCCTACCATCATCTGATGATAGGGATTTCATTATTTCTATAACTTAGTCAAGGAATATAATCCTAATAACTGCAGTGTACTACTTTTGAGCTATAGCCGCCTGCGCTGCCGCCAATCTCGCAATCGGCACACGGAACGGTGAGCAGGATACATAATCCAGCCCAATCTTATGGCAGAACTCAACCGAAGAAGGATCTCCGCCATGCTCGCCGCAGATACCTACATGCAGCTTGTCATTGACTGGCTTGCCGAGCTTGATTGCTGTTTCCATCAGCTTGCCGACACCTGTCTGGTCCAGTTTTGCAAATGGATCGTTTTCGAAGATCTTAGCGTCATAGTACGCATCCAGGAACTTGCCGGAGTCGTCGCGGGAGAAGCCGAAGGTCATCTGTGTCAGGTCGTTTGTACCGAAGCAGAAGAAGTCAGCTTCTGATGCGATCTCGTCAGCAGTCAGGGCTGCTCTTGGAATCTCGATCATAGTACCTACTTCATATTCTAACTTCACGCCTGCTGCTGCGATTTCTGCGTCTGCTGTTTCTACAACGACTTTCTTTACGTTCTTTAACTCTTTGATATCGCAGATTAACGGAATCATGATTTCCGGTTTTACGTTCCAGTCAGCGTGTGCTTTCTGTACATTGATTGCTGCGCGGATGACTGCTTTTGTCTGCATCTTTGCGATTTCCGGATAGGTTACTGCAAGACGGCAGCCGCGGTGGCCCATCATTGGGTTGAACTCGTGCAGAGAATCGATCAGTGTCTTGATGTCTTCTACGGACTTGTTCTGAGCCTTTGCAAGCTTTTCAATGTCTTCTTCTTCTGTTGGAACGAACTCATGCAGAGGCGGATCCAGGAAACGGATCGTTACCGGGCAGCCTTCCAGAGCTTCGTATAATTTTTCGAAGTCGCCCTGCTGGTATGGAAGGATCTTGTCAAGAGCTGCTTCTCTTTCTTCTACAGTGTCTGCACAGATCATCTCGCGGAAAGCTGCGATTCTGTCTTCTTCGAAGAACATATGCTCTGTACGGCAAAGTCCGATGCCTTCTGCGCCGAGCTCGCGTGCTTTCTTAGCGTCTGCCGGTGTGTCTGCATTTGTACGTACTTTTAATCTTCTGTATTTATCTGCCCAATCCATGATTCTTCCGAACTCGCCTGCGATTGTTGCGTCAACGGTCGGTATAATGCCGTCATAGATATTACCTGTAGTACCATCTATGGAAATCGGATCTCCTTCATGGTATTCTTTGCCGGCAAGTGTAAATTTCTTATTTTCTTCATCCATAGCGATGTCGCCGCATCCAGATACACAGCAGGTACCCATACCGCGTGCAACAACGGCTGCGTGGGAGGTCATACCGCCACGGACAGTTAAGATCCCCTGAGATGCTTTCATACCGGTAATATCTTCCGGAGATGTCTCAAGACGTACCAGTACGACTTTTTCTCCTCTGTCATGCCATGCTTCTGCGTCCTCTGCGGAGAATACGATCTTGCCGCAGGCAGCGCCAGGAGATGCGCCAAGGCCCTTGCCTACCGGAGTAGCAGACTTTAAGGCAGCAGCGTCAAACTGCGGATGCAGTAAGGTATCCAGGTTACGAGGATCGATCATTGCAACTGCTTCTTCTTCTGTGCGCATACCTTCATCTACAAGGTCACATGCGATCTTTAAAGCAGCCTGAGCGGTTCTCTTGCCGTTTCTTGTCTGGAGCATATAGAGCTTTTTGTTTTCTACAGTAAACTCCATATCCTGCATATCTCTGTAATGGTCTTCCAGTGTCTTGCATACTTCAGTAAACTGCTTGAATGCTTCCGGGAATTCCTGTTCCATCTTTGCGATTGGCATTGGCGTACGTACACCGGCAACTACGTCTTCACCCTGTGCATTTACAAGGAATTCGCCCATCAGCTTTCTTTCGCCTGTCGCAGGGTCACGGGTAAATGCAACGCCTGTGCCGCAGTCGTCGCCCATGTTGCCGAATGCCATAGACTGTACGTTTACGGCTGTACCCCAGGAATATGGGATATCGTTGTCGCGGCGGTATACGTTTGCACGAGGGTTGTCCCAGGAACGGAATACTGCCTTAATCGCGCCCATTAACTGCTCCTTCGGATCATCCGGGAAGTCAGAGCCGATCTTGCCCTTGTATTCAGCCTTGAACTGGCCAGCCAGCTCTTTTAAGTCGTCGGCTGTCAGGTCTACGTCATACGTAACGCCTTTTTTCTCTTTCATTTCGTCGATAAGCTGTTCGAAGTATTTCTTGCCTACTTCCATAACAACGTCAGAGTACATCTGGATAAATCTGCGGTAGCAGTCCCATGCCCAGCGAGCGTTGCCGGATTTCTCAGCGATAACTTCCACAACCGTCTCATTTAAGCCCAGGTTTAAGATGGTATCCATCATACCTGGCATAGAAGCCCTTGCACCGGAACGTACGGATACAAGCAGAGGATTTTCCTTGTCGCCGAATTTTTTGCCGGTGATTTCTTCCATTTTTACAATATACTCATTGATCTGGCCCTGGATCTCTGCGTTGATCTCGCGCCCGTCTTCGTAATACTGTGTACATGCTTCTGTCGTGATTGTAAAGCCCTGCGGAACCGGAAGCCCTAAATTTGTCATCTCCGCCAGGTTCGCGCCTTTGCCGCCGAGCAGCTCACGCATGTCTGCTTTGCCTTCGCTGAACAAATATACCCATTTGTTTGCCATTTGCTAATTCCTCCTAAATAATACTTTGGTTTGCTTATTTTTTTGTGAATTTTTCACAGACAGGCTCGTCCGAAATCCATCCACATTGTCAACATTGTTTGCGCAACACAATACGCACATATTCATTTTAACATATTTTTCCACATTGGCAACCACTTTTTCCAATTAATTTAAAAAAAACGAAAAAAATTCATAGAAGCCTCTGCCTGAATCTGATTAAAAATCAAATTTATCAGAAAAATATGCTTCCAGCTCTGCAATCGCCACGCGCTCCTGCTCCATGGAATCGCGGAAGCGTACCGTTACCGCGTGGTCTTGTTCCGAATCAAAATCGTAGGTTACGCAGAACGGCGTACCGATCTCGTCCTGGCGGCGGTATCTTTTGCCAATATTGCCGCGGTCGTCAAATTCACAGTTGTATTTTTTGGACAACTGCGCAAATACCTGCTCTGCGCCTTCGTTCAGCTTTTTGGACAGCGGCAGCACGCCGATTTTTACTGGTGCGAGTGCCGGATGGAAGTGCAGCACGGTGCGCATATCCGGTTTTTCTTCTGTCCCGATATTCTCCTCGTCATATGCTGCGCACAAAAATGCAAGTACGACACGGTCTGCGCCGAGCGACGGCTCGATGACATATGGGATATATTTTTCATTTTTCGTATCGTCAAAATAGGACAGGTCCTGGCCGGATGTATTCTGATGCTGGCTAAGGTCATAATCGGTGCGGTCTGCGATGCCCCACAGTTCTCCCCAGCCGAATGGGAACAGGAACTCAAAATCCGTCGTAGCCTTGCTGTAAAACGCCAGCTCCGCAGGGTCATGGTCTCTTAAGCGCAGCTCCTCTTCTTTCATGCCAAGGCTTAACAGCCAGTCACGGCAAAAGCTTCTCCAGTAAGAAAACCATTCCAGGTCGGTGCCAGGCTCGCAGAAAAACTCCAGCTCCATCTGCTCAAATTCCCTTGTGCGGAATGTAAAATTGCCAGGCGTGATCTCATTACGAAAGGATTTTCCGATCTGGGCGATGCCAAACGGTATTTTTTTCCGGGATGTACGCTGCACGTTTTTAAAGTTGACAAAAATGCCCTGTGCCGTTTCCGGCCGCAGATAGACGGTATTTTTCGCATCCTCTGTAACACCCTGAAACGTTTTAAACATCAGGTTAAACTGGCGGATATCCGTAAAGTTATGTTTGCCGCAGCTTGGACATGCGACCTGGTGTTTTTCGATAAACTCAACCATCTCTTCATTTGTCCATCCGTCTACGCTTTCCTCCAGTGCAATGCCGTGCTCCCCTGCAAAATCCTCGATGATCTTATCCGCACGGAACCGTTCGTGGCATTCCTTACAGTCCATCAGCGGATCAGAAAACCCGCCCAGATGCCCGGATGCCACCCAGGTCTGCGGATTCATTAAAATCGCGCAGTCCACGCCGACATTGTACGGGTTTTCCTGCACAAACTTCTGCCACCAGGCTTTTTTTACATTATTTTTCAGCTCCACGCCCAGATTGCCGTAATCCCATGTATTTGCCAGGCCTCCGTAAATCTCGGAGCCTGGATATACAAAACCTCTCGCCTTTGCAAGCGCCACAATCTTTTCCATTGACTTTTCCATTTCCTGATCCTCCCTTATTTTAAGATCCGCTACTTATACAAAATATAAGCCGGCTGTGCCTGCTCATCCTCGACGTCATAATGCACATGCACCGTATTTTTGCCGGATACCTCTGTATTGCCCGCAGATACACATTGTATTTCCCCGTCCACCTGCACAACCGTCTCATCGCCAATAATTACCACCCGGATCTCTTCGTCCTCCAGCAGACTGGCTGCATCCATACTGCCCGCTGCTGAGCCTTCCTCCACTTTCTGAAAGTCCTGGTCAAAGGCATATCCCTCCTGCTGTGCCTCAGGCACCGTCCCGGCAAACATTGTGACATCGTTAAACAATGCATAATCAATATAGGTTGCATAATTTAAATATAGCTTTGCCGTCACGCCGTCTTCCTCTGATGATTCAATTTGAAACCGGTCCAGTTCCAGGCTGCCGTCGCCGTTCGATTCTACATACTCTTCAATCGATTCCGTAATATACGCCTTTAATTCTTCCTCGTCGTAATATTCCTCATTAAAATCCTCGATATCAGCGCCGATTACATTTCCTTCCTTTGTAATGTAAACCGTACTTTCATCAGCTTCAAATGAAGCCCCACAGGCTGTGGTCATGCTGGCTGCCGTAAAAATAAGCAGCGCTGCATACAGCTTCCGTCTCATAGCTATTGCCTCCTCTGTTGTTTTTGCAGATCTTCTTTGTCGTTTGCCTCCGCGGACATTATACTAGACCTTTTTTGCTATTTCAATCATTTTTCGCCATTTCTTTCGCAGATCCGGCAAAATTCAGCAAGATGTTACGTTAACATCTCTTCCGATTTGAATATATGATCCTGGTTCTGGCGTATGTATGCGGACACAATTTCCTCCAGGCGCCCAAAAACCGCGTCACTCAAGGTAAACGTATAGAGTTTTTGAAGCGGCGCCGTTATGATATACTGCAACGCATATAATGCCGATTCGTCAAGCGGAGCCGCATATTCGCCCTTTATGCAATCCGGGCACAGGGCGCCATGGCGTTTGAGCGAAAAATAATACAGCTCTTCCTTCCTGCCGCATTTCGTACAGGAAAACACCTCTGGATATTCACCGGAAAGGACAAGCACGCGCAGCTCATAGATCCTGCGTACCAAGCGGTTGCCGACCGCAGGCTTTAACAGCGCCTTTAAGGTCACATACAACAGGTTTAAAAAGTCTGTCCCATCCATATTTTCCTGTGTATAATAGGACGCCATTTCCAGGAAATAAAAGCCATAAGACACTGCGTCCAGGTCTTTTGCCAATTCCCTGAAATAATTCGTAATTGCCGCCTTGGCGACGCTGTAGGAGTTTTTGCCTTCATATACTTCAAACTCGCCAAAGGAAAAAGGATTTGACGCTGCCAAAAATGCACTGTTTTGCCTTCTGGCACCGCGCATAAATGCCGCAATCTTTCCTCTTTCCCTCGTCAGGATCTGCACCCTTTTATCATAATCACCGACCGGCATTGCCGCAAGCACCATGCCCGTCAGGACGATCGTATGTCCCATGTGTTTTTCCACCTGCCCATGCCGCAGTGCAGCGCTGCTGCCCGCCGCGTTGTTCCTGTTCCCGGTATTTTAAATAATCACTGACTCTGCCGCTTAGGGCAAAATCGTCCCAGCAATCCCTTGTCATATGCATCCCCTCGATTCTAAAAATCTGACAGCCTGACTATCTGGCAGTCTAAGTAACTTGACTGTTCCTTATAATAGGTTTTGCATATTTGCCTGTTCTGATACGAGATAAAATCTGGCATTTTTCCTGATTCTTCCACAGCGCGCCCGCAAAGGCTTCCTTTATTCCAGTTCCTTATAACCGAAATTTTTCAGCATTGTATCACTGTCGCGCCAGTTTTTTCTGACCTTGACCCAGAGCCGCAGGTTCACTTTTTCCTCCAAAAGCTTTTCCATCTCAAACCTCGCATTCGAGCCGATCTTTTTAAGCATCGCGCCATTTTTTCCGATGATAATGCCTTTGTGGGATTCGCGCTCACAGATAATCGTAGCCTCAATGTCCATGATCTGTTTTCCGCTGCGCTGCTTCATACGGTCGACCGTGACCGCGATCCCGTGCGGCACCTCTTCCTCCAAAGCATGTAATGCCTTTTCCCGCACAATCTCGGCAACAATCTGCCTCTGCGGCTGGTCTGTCACCGTATCCTCATCATAAAACATCGGCCCGTATGGCAGATATTTGAATACCATATCGACCACATCCGACACATTTTCCCCACGCAGCGCCGATACTGGGATAATCTCTTCAAACTCCCAGATTCGGCGGTACGTATCGATAAAATGCAAAAGCTCTTCTTTTTTTGCCACCGTATCAATTTTATTCATCACAAGGAGCACCGGCGCCTGCACCTTTTGCAGAATCTGCACAATATGCCGTTCCCCTGCGCCGATAAAATCCGTCGGCTCTACCAGCCATAAAATAACGTCTACATCGTGCAGCGTATGCTCCGCCACATTGACCATATATTCGCCCAGCTTGTTTTTTGCCTTATGGATGCCCGGCGTATCTAAAAATACAATCTGCCCGCGTTCCTTTTCCGTATAGACCGTCTGGATACGGCTGCGCGTCGTCTGCGGTTTGTTGGATGTGATCGCGATTTTCTGTCCGATGATCCGGTTCATCAGTGTGGATTTCCCTACATTGGGCCTGCCAATGATCGTAGCAAATCCTGATTTATAGCCTGTGCTGTTATCCATCGTATTCCTTTCTCTTAAAACAGGTCTTTCAGTTCCAAAAACAGATCCGCCTCTTTTTCCAGCATCGTCTCATTGCCGATCACACAAATATTTTCTTCGGCTAATACGGACGCGATCAAAGGCTCCAATGCGCGTATATCCGCCTGCCCTGCACGTAATACCTCGTCCCGCTCCTTTTGTATATCCTCCTGTGTCAGATGCGTCAGATAAGCCATCATAGAGCGCATCCCCTTAGCAGACGGATTGAGCGGCGTATCCATCCCGCTGATCGTCCCGATCATATACTTTGTCATATCGCGCTCATCTGCGGAAAAATTGTGCAGGTATTTTGGTATGCCGTTAAAGACTTCATTTGACCCTCTCAGGTTCGGGTCACGGTAAGTGGAAAAATACGTATCCCCATTCCTGCCAAATCCGCTCATGCAGCCATAAGCGCCGCCCCTGACACGGATATTCATCCACAGGTAATCATAATTTAAGATCACCTTTAACATCCTAAGCGCGCCTGTGTACGCAAACCCATGCTCCCTGAAATTGCCTGCCCTTGATACATACTGCACCTGCGCCGCGTTTTTAAAGCCTTCGTTTTTCTTTGTGCAGACAAGCTGCGCGCCGGCTTTCTCACAAGCCCCTGTAAACAGTTCTTCCTTTAATGCCGCCATCTCCGGCTCAAACACAGCCAGCCCCTTGGCATCGCCAGTTAAGCTCGCCACCATATTTTCCGGGCGGAAGATCGTATGAAACAGCTCCCTTAACACTGCCTTTACGGTCTCTTTTTTATTTTCAAAATCACGCTCTGTCTCTGCCAGTACACGGTACAGCCCGATCCCGCCCGCAAGGTCGCTGAATTTCCCTGTTTCGGAAAAATAAGACATCGCGCGCAGAGCCGATACCGAATGCCCTGCCTGTATAAACTGCATTTCCACCCGCGATTTTGCCTGCGCGACCACTTCGTACAGGCGCTTGTCATCGTCCAGCTTCGTCCGGCAGATCATACTCCGCAGCAGCTTCATTGCGGTGCCTGTCTGCGCATACAGCGCTTTAATGCCGACCTCATATTTGAATACCGGCCTGCCGCCCTCTGCATTGTCTGACGACGCAAGAATATTTACCGAAAATCCGCCTGTATGCAGGTTGATCTCATTTGCCAGGTCTTCATACGTATACTCCTGTGTATCCATATCACCAAGCACCGCCTTTAACATGCCAAGGTACGGCAGCCATTCCTCTTTGATATCGGACAAATCAAACAGCAGGTGAATATAGTTGATGCCATTGGAATAAAGATTGTGATGGATGAGCGGAATGCCCTCTACCGATTTCTCTTCATTATAGAGCGGCGCGGCTTCTTTTTTGATATCGTCGCGCGAAAGCATCGGTATTTTTTCCATATCCTCCTTCGCTGACGGCTCCTGCTGGTATGCTTTTAAATGCGCTGTATCTGCAACCAGCGCCTTAACCTCCTCGCTGCTCAGAGAATTTTTGTATGCGGCAAGCTTTTTCGCCAATGCATTTTCCGTCTTTTCATTTAACCCCTTTTCCGGCTCCACCACTACAACTGCCTTATGCATATTCTCCAGGAAATAAGCCTTAAGCAGCCCTTCAAAATAACCCTGTCCAGCCTGTTCCTTTAACCTTTCAAACAAATCCAGCACTTCCAGATAGACAAACGGCTGCTTCTCGTCGTACAGCCAGCTATCCAGGCATTGCAGCCCATAAATCAGCCCTTTTGGATAATTGCCAAAATCTGCCTCGCGGAACTTAAACTCACTGCTGTTAATCCCCGCAAGCAGCGCTTTTTTATTGATCCCTTCGGAAGCAAGCTTGCGCAGCGTCGTTTCAATCAGATTTACAAACTCCTGCTTCTGCGCTGCATTTGCATTCTTCGCTGTCACGGTAAAGACTGGCTGGTACGTAGAGCTGTCAAAGCCCCCGATAACATCTTTCCCGATCCTGGCATCCAAAAGCGCCTGCTTTAACGGCGCCCCCGGCGCATTTAACAGCGCATAATCCAGTATTTCAAACGCAAGCGCCAGCTCTGGCTCCAGCGTTGTCCCGATGACCGCACTGTACGACAGGTACGTATTGTCCTGTTCGCTTTCCGAGCTTGCAATCGAATATTTCTTTCTTATTTCACCGGGCTTTTCAAACGGCTGCTGAAGCCGGATACTGGAATCCAGCTCGATCTTGTCATAGTGAGACAAATAAGCCTTGTCCATCCAGTCCAGCTTTTCTGCTGCATCCATATCCCCATAAAGATAAATATAGGAATTGCACGGATGATAATACCTGCGGTGGAAGTCCAAAAAAGCCTCGTACGTCAAATCCGGGATATACGCCGGGTCGCCGCCGGATTCATTCGCATATGTCGTATCCGGGAACAGCGCATTCAGCGTCACACGCTCAAGCACATCCTCCGGTGAAGAAAACGCGCCCTTCATCTCATTGTATACGACGCCGTTTAAAGTCAGCGCATCGTCCTCAGACTCCAGCTCGTAATGCCAGCCCTCCTGTTTGAAAATCTCACTGTATTTGTAAATATTTGGATGCAGCACCGCATCCAGATAGACATGCATCAGATTTTGAAAATCCTTGTCGTTGCAGCTTGCAACCGGATAGACAGTCTTGTCAGGATAGGTCATTGCATTTAAAAACGTATTCAAAGATCCTTTGACAAGCTCCACAAACGGGTCTTTCACCGGAAATTCATCGGAGCCGCACAGCACCGAATGCTCTATAATATGCGGCACTCCCGTACTGTCCTCCGCAGGGGTGCGAAACCCGATGTAAAAGACTTTGTTCTCATCCTCATTTGAAATAACCGTAATCCTTGCGCCGCTTTTTTTATGGCGCAGCAGGCACCCGCCCGAATGAATATCAGGCAGCTCTTTTTGTTCTATGATCTCATATGCAGTCAGATCTGATAATTTCAAATTTCTTTCCTCCTAATTATTCTCTTTATTTTCTGCCGGATTTTCTAACCAAAAATCCCTTTCTTTCATATGCACGTCCACCTGCGGGAACGGAATCTCCACCCCATGCTCATCAAACGCCAGCTTTACCGCCTCCAGCATATCCCACTTCGTCTGCCAGTAGTCCTCCGACTTTACCCAAAAACGGCATCCCAGCTCCACACTGCTGTCTGACAATGCAGACACAAAAACGTTGACCGGCTCTTCCTTTAGCCTGCGCGTTTCTTCCTGGGCAAGCTCCCACAGCAGGCTCTTTGCCAGCTTTAAATCTGCGCTGTAAGCAATGCCTACCACTATATCCACACGCCTCGTCTGCTGGCCTGTGACGTTGACGATTGCCCCGTCCGCAAGCTTGCCGTTTGGGATCATCACCGTCTGGTTGTCGGCTGTCTGGATTCTCGTATAAAAAGTCGTGATCTCCTTGACTGTCCCTTCGTGTCCCGTCTCACTTGAAATAATATAGTCATCTACATGGAACGGCCTTAACAAAAGGATCAGCACCCCGCCTGCAAAATTGGCAAGGCTGCCTTGCAGGGCAAGCCCCAGCGTCAGCCCGGCGGAGCCTAACAAGGCTATCACCGAAGCCGTCGTGATTCCAAACAGGGTCAGGATCATCAGCCACAAGATCGCATACAGGCTGTATTTGCTTACCGAGTCCAAAAACTGCCGCACGCCGATATCCACATTCCTGCGTTCCAGTGACCTGCGCAGAAATTTGCGCAAAAAAGAAATCACACGCCTCCCAATCAAATACAGCAGGACTGCCAGCAAAACTTGTACCGCAAAATTTAAAAGATCCGGCACAATGCCTTCCAAATACTGCTGGATTACATTTTTATCTACCTTCTGCAAATTTTCCAGGCTTTCTGTAATAATCGACGGTTCCTGTGCTGTAAGAACCAATCGTTCCTGCGCTGCAAGCATGTTATCCTCTCCTGTTACTGTATCCGCCTTTCCAGGCATTTCCCTGTCTTGGACAATACAATATTTGTTTCACTTCCGCCTGTTTCTGGCTCATGTATCCAATGCATGGATAAACAGCCCGCTGCGCAGCTTCGGCTCAAACCAGGTCGATTTCGGCGGCATTAACAGCCCTGCATCCGCAACTGCAAACAGCTCTGAGATATCCGTCGGATACATCGCAAATGCAACTGCACAGTCTTTTTCCACTCTGCGCTCCAGCTCATCCAGCCCGCGGATTCCACCAATAAAATCAATCCTCGTATCGGTCTTTGGATCCTCGATGCCAAGCACCGGCTTTAGCAAAAGCTCCTGCAACAGAGACACATCCAGGCTTTTGACCGGGTCAGACGGGATATCTTCTGGACGAATTGTACACAAATACCAGCTTCCGTCCAGGTACATGGTAAAATCCCCTTTTTTGTGCGGCTTTCGCATTGGATCCTTTTCTTTGCCGGATCCTTTTTCAGACACTTTTTTCAATTCAAAAATATTGCCTGCCTTTTCTAAAAATTGCGCAGCCGAAAGGCCCGCCAGATCCTTCACAACGCGGTTGTAGTCCATAATCAGCAGCTCGTCGTCCGGAAATAAGACAGACAGGAAATAGTTAAACGCTTCCTCTCCTGTATAGCCTGGATGCTCCTTTCTGCGTTTCTGCCCCACTTTTACCGCAGAAGCCGCACGGTGGTGCCCGTCTGCAATGTAAATCGAATGCATCGCGGCGAATGCCTGCCGGATCTGCTGTATCTGCGCATCCTCAGAGACCGCAAATACCCGGTGGCGAATGCCGTCCTCTGTTACAAAATCGTACAAAGGCTCCTGCCTTTTTCCATCCGCAACAATCCGGCGGATCTTCTCATCGGCACGGTAAGCCAAAAAGATCGGGCCAGTCTGGGCATTGCAGGCATCTACATGGCGGATGCGGTCTGTTTCTTTTTCCGCCCGCGTGTTCTCATGTTTTTTTATCACCTGGTTTTCATAATCATCGATCGAAGCACATGCCACGATGCCCGTCTGCGTCCTGCCGTCCATCGTAAGCTCATAAAGATAGTAGCAGCGTTTTTCTTCTCTTAGAAACGTCCCGTCCTCCACCTGCTTCCACAGCAGTTCCTGTGCTTTTTGATAGACTTTTTCATCATACATATCGGTATCGTCTGCAAACTGCGTCTCCGGGCGGTCTATATTTAAAAAAGAATCCCGATTGTGCGCCACTGCCTGTTTTGCTTCTTCCCTGCTGTATACATCATATGGCAGCGCTGCAATGCGCGCCGCTTTTTCCCTGCATGGACGGATGCAGAAAAATGGTCTGATCTGTGCCATTTGTCTCTCCTTTCGGTCAATTCCCGTTTTTCCAAGTGTTTCTATTATAGCGTGTCAAAGCGGATACGTCAAACAAAAAAACACCCGTATTCAAACGGATGTTTTTTCTGCTCGTTCCGCCGCCAAATGCAACGCCAGCAATGTATACTGTTCAATCTGATACAACTGCAAAGCATACATGAACATATCTAATTTTTCCCCTTTAAGACCTGCCTTTCCTAATCCAAGCACCATACTCACATTGAAACTGTCAATCTCTTTTTCTTTTGGATATTGTTCCATCCATCCCTTTTTATTTAACGCGCTTCCCAAAGCTGGATTTTCACGAAACAGCCGTTCCTTTACTGTCTCAACAACCAGCCCAACACTAAACAAGTAAGCCACTTTATAATTGATAAAAAAATTATTTGCTACCCATTTATTAAACTCTACCTTTTTGTATACGTCTTCCCCATATACTTTTTTCTTTTCCCGCAGCAGAACAAGTGCTTGTTGTTCATTAAAGCAAAATACCTTTTCCTTCATAAGCGCATTACACATAATTGCACCCATTTTTCTTCCGTCAAGCATCTTTTTTTCTGCCTCGTTAAAATAACACTCCCTCTTAAGATCTGTTCGCAAATTCCGATACGTCTGCTCAAGCGTAGTTTTTAATTTTTCATCCTCACAAATGCGAAGATCACATGCATCATAAAACTGCTTATCACACTCTGCCAGAGCAGCTTCCCTAGCTTTTTTCACATGCTTCCACATCTGAGCAAAATGCCGGGAATCTGGTTTTTCTCTTCGCTTCATAACTAAAAATGTCCTCTGTATTCAATACCGTCTGTTTGCTGATTTTCTTCCAGCAATTTATCCAAGCTGGAAAAAACATCTCCAATCGGCTTATAATTATTACAATTTACAATGAGTGATAGTACTTCATCTCTCTTTAAGGCAGTATTATAAAATGCCTGCATTTTAATTTTTGCAAAGTAAATGACCAATCCAATAGTAATTATTAAAACCACCAACAATATAAGATTTATATACATCCTATCACCCCTTTTTTCCTGAAATTCCAAGATCCATTTTAGAATCCATTTTCACTTCATATATCATACCCAGTTCCACTACCATTAAAATAACGCTTCCTAAAATTACTGCACACAACCCCTGCTCGTTCTTAATAGGATGAAAATTTGATGCCAGCATCACAAATACAGTCATGCCCACCAACGAAAAAATATGAAAAAAACGTTTCTTATGCTCGCACTCCGCAAAAAAGCTTTGTAAAAAGCCTGAAAAAACCAACGTTATTGTTGTCGGAACAATCGAATCAGCGCACAACTGGATAACTGCCGACCGCCACGTTTCTTTTGGCATATTCCCAATAGATCTCGAACAGATCAGACAGTATACTCCTACAATAATATATGTCGTAAAAATAATACTGACATCCTGCGTGACCATAGCAAAAATATCTTTCCATATATGATTATGTACGTGTTTATTTTGTCTATACATTTGCAATAAACTTCTTTCTATCTTATGTATTTTCAAAAAAGGGCGAACAACCCCTATCTCAAGCCTATCTATTATCTTTATATTAACATAGCTTGTCTGGTATGTCAAACTATATCCACAATCACATATTCTCGCTAGTAATAGTTCAGTTAGGGTGTTACTCCTGCTAAGTCAATAAAACAAAAAAAGACATTTGCCAGTAAACCCGTTACCGCAAATGCCTTTTCCCATATCCTGATTTTATTATTTTACAATACGCACCTTCAGCACGCCGTTCATTGCCTTCATTTTCGCAACAGCTTCTTCTGTCATCGGCGTATCCAGGTCAAACATCGAATATGCATAATCCCCTTTGGATTTATTTGTCATATTTGCAATATTAATATCACATTCGCCGAAAATAGAAGTAAACTTGCCGATCACGCCTTTGCTGTTTTTATGCAGGACAGCGACACGCCCTTCGGTTGTGCATTCCCCCATATCGCAGTTTGGATAATTTACGGAGTTGCGGATATTGCCGTTTTCCAGATAGTTGCGGATCTCCTGTGCTGCCATCACCGCGCAGTTGTCCTCGGATTCTTCCGTAGACGCGCCCAGATGCGGCGTTACGACACAGCCAGCCTTTCCTGCTGTCGTATTGTTCGGGAAATCGGAAATATATTTTTTCAGCCTTCCCTCCGCCAATGCCGCTATCACTGCTTCTTCATCTACAAGCAGGTCTCTTGCAAAGTTTAAGATCACTGTGGTCGGCTTCATCATTGCAATCGCTTCTTCGTTAATCATCTTTTTTGTTGCATCCAAAAGCGGCACATGGATCGAAATATAATCGCACTCACGGTAAATATCCTCTACATTGCGCACATGCTTGACATTGCGAGACAAATTCCATGCCGCATTGACCGAAATATACGGATCGTATCCATAGACCTCCATATCCAGATGCGTCGCTGCGTTCGCCACACGGATTCCGATTGCGCCCAGCCCGATGATGCCCAGCTTCTTGCCGGCAATCTCGCATCCGGCATATTCTTTTTTCTGCTTTTCGGTCAGCTTTGCCAGCTCCGGGTTGTCTTTTTCAGACTGTACCCAGTTCACGCCGCCGTTAATATCACGGCTTGCCATAAACATGCCTGCAAGCACAAGCTCCTTGACGCCGTTTGCATTTGCGCCTGGTGTATTAAATACGACAATCCCCTGCTGGGCACATTTTTCCAGCGGAATATTGTTGACGCCTGCCCCTGCGCGCGCAACGACCTCCAGGCTGTCCGGCAGCTCCATATCATGCATGGACGCAGAACGCACAAGCGCTGCCTGCGCATCCCCGATCGCATCCACTTTCTGGTAGCCTTCTTCCAATACATCCAATCCCACCTGTGCAATTGGATTCAAACATACATAATGAAACATTTTCTCTCCTCCAAAATTCTGCTGCTTTATGCATTTGCTGCTTCAAATTCCTTCATAAAAGCAACCAGCTTTTCTACGCCTTCCTTTGGCATCGCATTATAAATAGAAGCCCTCATGCCGCCGACAGACCTGTGCCCTTTCAGGTTCACAAATCCTGCTTTTGCAGCCTCTTCCACAAACTTTGCATCCAGCTCCTTATCTCCTGTGACAAACGGCACATTCATCAAAGAACGGTCTTTTGGCACAACCGTACCCTGGAACAGTTTGCTCTGGTCAAGAAAATCGTACAAAATTTTCGCTTTTTCTTCGTTGCGTTTTTGGATCTCTTCCAGCCCGCCCATATTTTTTAACCACTTAAATACTTTGCCGCAAATGTAGATGCCGTAGCACGGCGGAGTGTTATACAGCGAATCTGCATCCGCATGTGTCTTGTATTTTAACATCGTAGGCGTGCCTTCCAGTACCTCGTCACAGATTAAGTCTTCACGGATAATCGCAATCACAACGCCTGCCGGGCCGACATTTTTCTGCACGCCGCCAAAGATCATGCCGTATTTGGTGACATCTACAGGCTCTGATAAAAAGCAGGAAGATACGTCGGCGACTAACAGATGCCCCTTTGTATTCGGCAGCTCTTTGAATTTCGTGCCATAAATCGTATTGTTTTCACAGATATAAACATAGTCCAGGTCTTGTGGAATATCCAGGTCGGAGCAGTCCGGGATATAAGAAAACGTCTTGTCTTCAGAAGAAGCCAGTTTTACTGCTTCTCCGTAGATCTGCGCTTCCTGGTATGCTTTTTTCGCCCACTGTCCGGTCACGATGTAGCCGGCTTTTTTATGCTTCATCAGGTTCATCGGGATCATCGCAAACTGCTGTGATGCGCCGCCCTGCAAAAACAGTACCTTATAGTTATCCGGTATGTTCATCAAGTCGCGGATATCCTGCTCCGCTTCCTTGATAATCGTGTCATATACTTTGGAACGGTGGGACATTTCCATCACTGACATCCCGCTGCCCTTATAATCCAGCATTTCCTCTGCTGCTTCCTTAAGCACCTCTTCCGGCAGCACTGCCGGGCCTGCGGAAAAATTATACACTCTGCTCATTGGTCTTCCTCCTCTTCATTTTGACATTGCTGTTACGGCTGGCTTTCCAGGTCTTCCTGTGAAAACGCTTCGCTGATCGGCGCTCCCGGAGCAACCATCGGCCATACCTTATCGTCGCTGTCGATCATGCAGTCCAGTACGACCGGCCCGTCTGCTGCCAGCGCCTTGTCCAGCGCCTGCTCAAACTCTTCCCTTGTCGTTGCCCGGATGCCTGTCGCGCCCATCGCCTCCGCCAGCTTTACAAAATCTACCGAATCACGCAGCACCGTTGCCGAATAGCGTTCCTCATAAAACAAATCCTGCCACTGGCGCACCATGCCGAGCACATGGTTATTAAATACGATCTCTATAACATGCAGCTTCTGGCGGACTGCGGTTGCGATTTCGTTCATATTCATACGGAAGCACCCGTCCCCCGCTATATTGATTACTGTCTTATCTGGATTTGCCGTCTTAGCGCCAATCGCAGCCCCAAGCCCGTACCCCATCGTCCCAAGGCCGCCGGACGTCAGAAAATGCCTTGGCTTTGCGTATTTATAATACTGCGCCGCCCACATCTGGTGCTGCCCGACCTCCGTTACGATCACTGCATCGCCGCCTGTCTTTTCATAGATCTTTTCGACCATAAACGGGCCGGAAAGCCCCTGCGCAGCATACGTCATCGGATATTTCTGCTTGAGCCCTGCAATATAAGAAAGCCATTCGTCATGGTTTTGCTGCTCTAACTGCGCATTGATCCTTGTGAGTATTTCCTTAAGGTCTCCGATCACGCTTGCCGTCACAAGGATATTTTTATTAATCTCCGCAGGGTCTACATCAAACTGGACGATCTTTGCCTGCTTTGCAAACTTTTCTGCATTTCCAATCACGCGGTCGCTGAACCGGACACCGACTGCAAGCAGCAAGTCGCATTCGCTGACGCCAAAATTTGACGTCTTGGTGCCGTGCATCCCAAGCATTCCGGTATATCTTGGATCTGTCCCGTCAAACGCGCCTTTTCCCATCAGGGAATCGCATACCGGCGCCTGCACTTTATCAGCAAATGTACGCAGCTCCTGCGAGGCTTGTGACAAAATAACGCCCCCGCCTACAAATATGTAGGGTTTTTTCGCGTTTTTGATATATGAAACCGCTTGATCAATATCCTCCTGACGGAGCTTTTCGGTCACCCGCGCCGGCATTTCCAACGCTTGCGGCGTATATTCCGCCTTGTTTGCCGTTACATCTTTTGGAATATCCACAAGCACCGGGCCAGGCCTGCCTCGTCTTGCAATCGTAAATGCACGGCGCAGGATTTTCGCCAGGTCAGCGACATCCTTTACTATAAAATTATGCTTTGTAATCGGTGTTGTGATACCTGCGATATCAATTTCCTGAAAGCTGTCTTTTCCAAGCAGCGGGACATTGACGTTGCACGTAACCGCCACCAGCGGAATCGAATCCATATAAGCAGTCGCAATCCCCGTAACAAGGTTCGACGCACCCGGGCCGCTCGTCGCCAGGCACACGCCTACTTTGCCGGTGCTGCGCGCATAGCCGTCCGCTGCATGAGATGCCCCCTGTTCATGGGAAGTCAGTATATGCCTGATCTCATCCCTGTGCTTATACAATTCATCATAGACATTCAGGATCGCCCCGCCCGGATACCCAAAGACGGTATCTACGCCCTGCTCCTTTAAGCACTCAATTAAGATCTGCGCCCCTGTCAACTGCATGTCTGTCCTGCCTCCTTTTCTTTCTCTTTCATCTGATAACCCTCCAAATCTGGTAATCCTCCAAATCTGATAAGCCTGTGAATCTGATGAACCAGCCGGCTGCTCCTGCCAGTTACTCCTGCGTACCTGGTGTCTGCATCACAGCGCCACGGTTGCCGGAGGTCACCATAGACGCATACCGTGCCAGATAGCCGTTCGTCACTTTCGGCTGCCTTGGCTGCCATTTTGCCTTTCTTGCCGCCAGCTCTTCCTCAGAAACAGCCAGTTCCAGCTTCATTTCCGGGATGTTAATTTTGATCGTATCTCCTTCTTCTACAAGCGCAATCGGCCCGCCGACTGCTGCCTCCGGAGAGACATGCCCGATGGACGCCCCGCGGCTTGCCCCGGAAAACCTGCCGTCTGTAATCAGCGCTACCGAAGAGCCAAGCCCCATGCCTGCAATCGCAGACGTCGGATTTAACATCTCGCGCATACCCGGTCCGCCTTTTGGCCCTTCATAACGGATCACGACTACATCTCCAGCCTGAATGCTTCCGCCTTTAATTGCTGCAATCGCATCCTCTTCGCAGTCAAACACCCTTGCCGGGCCTTCGTGCACCATCATTTCCTCTACCACTGCCGAACGCTTTACGACAGAGCCGTCCGGCGCCAGGTTGCCTTTTAATACGGCAAGCCCGCCTGTCTTGCTGTACGGATTGTCTACCGGACGGATTACTTCTGGATTTTTATTCACAGCGTCCTGAATGTTCTCTCCGATCGTGTGCCCTGTCACGGTCATACAGTCTGTATGGATCAGCCCAATATCCGCCAACTGCTTCATCACCGCATAGACTCCGCCCGCTTCGTTCAAATCCTCCATATACGTAGGGCCTGCCGGCGCCAGGTGGCACAAGTTCGGTGTCTTTTCACTGATCGGGTTTGCAAAAGAAATATCAAAATCAAATCCAATCTCATGTGCGATCGCCGGAAGATGGAGCATACTGTTCGTCGAACAGCCAAGCGCCATATCTACGGTCAGCGCATTGATCACCGCTTCCTTTGTCATAATATCCCTTGGGCAGATATTCTTTTTCAACAGTTCCATCACTGCCATACCGGCATGTTTTGCTAATTTGATCCGCTCGGAATATACTGCCGGGATCGTGCCGTTGCCCTTTAATCCCATGCCAAGCGCTTCAGTCAGGCAGTTCATAGAATTTGCCGTATACATGCCGGAACATGAACCGCACGTCGGACATGCTTTTTCCTCGTATTCGCGCACATCCTCCTCGCTCATCGTGCCCGCTGCATACGAGCCGACTGCCTCAAACATCGAAGAAAGGCTCGTCTTATGCCCTTTCACATGCCCGGCTAACATCGGGCCGCCAGATACAAATACAGTCGGGACATTGATCCTGGCTGCTGCCATTAACAGCCCCGGCACATTTTTATCGCAGTTCGGCACCATCACAAGGGCGTCAAACTGATGGGCAAGTGCCATACATTCGGTAGAATCCGCTATCAGGTCTCTCGTCACAAGCGAATATTTCATTCCAATATGCCCCATCGCTATGCCGTCACAGACTGCAATCGCCGGAAATACGACCGGCACGCCGCCTGCTTCCGCAACGCCGAGCTTGACTGCATTGACAATTTTATCCAGATTCATATGGCCCGGCACGATCTCATTATAAGAGCTTACAATGCCGACCATTGGTTTTTTCATCTCTTCTTCCGTAAAACCGAGCGCATGAAACAGAGATCGGTGCGGCGCCTGCTGCATTCCGGTTTTTACCTGGTCACTTTTCATTCTTTGTCTCCTTTTCTTTTATAAAATCCTCTCACAAATCGCATCCCCCATCTGCACAGTGCCGATCTGTGTCACCTGGGATCTTTTCTCCTCTTCCTGCGGCATAATATCAATCGTACGATATCCGTCCTTTAACACCTGCTTGACTGCCACTTCTACTGCATCCGCTTCTTTATCCAGGTCAAAGCTGTAGCGCAGCATCATCGCCGCGGAAAGAATCGTCGCGATCGGATTGGCAATGCCTTTTCCCGCAATATCCGGCGCAGAACCGCCGCTCGGCTCATAAAGCCCAAACTTCGTATCATTTAAGCTGGCGGACGGCAGCATACCGATCGAACCGGTCAGCATGGACGCCTCATCCGATAAAATATCCCCAAACATGTTTTCTGTCAAAATGACGTCAAACTGCTTTGGATTTTTAACAAGCTGCATCGCACAGTTGTCAACCAGCATATGCTCATATGCGATATCCGGGTAATCCTTTGCCGTCTCCTCAACGACCTTTCTCCATAAGCGGGAGGAATCCAGCACGTTTGCCTTATCGACACTTGTCACCTTTTTTCTGCGTTTTCCGGCAATTTCAAAGCCGCGCTTCGCTATCCTGCGGATCTCCTCTTCATTATAAGTCAGCGTGTCCTCCGCTGTCAGGACACCGTCCCTTTCTTCTGTCACACGTTTTCCAAAATATAAGCCTCCGGTCAGCTCACGCATGATCATCATATCAAATCCGTCTCCGATGATATCGTCCTTTAACGGACAGGCTTCCTTTAACTCTTTATATAAATATGCCGGCCTTAAGTTAGCAAACAGGTTCAGCGACTTGCGGATTTTTAACAAGCCTGCTTCCGGCCTTAAGGATGGTTCTAACTTGTACCACGGGGAGGTCGCCGTGTTGCCGCCAATGGAACCCATTAATACGGCATCGGAAGCTTTCGCCTGTGCAATCGCCTCATCCGTCAGCGGTACGCCGACTGCGTCGATCGAACATCCTCCCATTAAAATATCTTCATACTCAAACTGGTGGCCATATACGGCACCGACTTTATCCAATACTTTTCTTGCTTCCGCAGTTATCTCCGGCCCAATCCCGTCGCCGGCAATAACGCCAACATGATATTTCATATGAAAACTTCCTTTCTTTTGAATTTTTATACAGTCTGCCGTTTACTATCATATAACTTTTGCCCCCATTTTTCAACCATGAAATCTAAAACTGTCTGAAATTACCTAAAATAAAGAGCTGTTCAGAAATAACTTATACATGTTGCGCAGAAAAAAACAAACAAAATGTATCCGTTATTTTTGAACAGCTCCAATAGCAAGCTTATTTTCCTTTTTTGGTTTCCACAGCATTCGCCGAATCTTCAGGCTTTTCTACAACCGAGATCGCTGCACGCTGCATTGGGATCCGGCAGTTTTTATTGCTTCCGAATTCCACAATGACCGTATCGTCTGAAATATCAATAATTGTTCCATAAAAACCACTCGTTGTCAGTATCGTATCGCCGACTTCGATCGATGCAAGCATGGCGTTCTTTTTCTTCTGCTCCTTCTGCTGCGGGCGGAACATAAAAAAGTACAAAAATGCAACCATAATAACCAGTGATAAAATCATACTGGCGCCTGCACCTGCGGTGCCTGCTGCCTCCGCAGCAAGAATATGTGGTGAGATCATTTTTTTCCTCCTAAATCATCGCAAGATTTGTGCCTGCATATGTCCGGCTGCTTTTGCTTATGCAGGCACACAAACAGTATTGTACACAATGTTTGGGGATTGGGCAACCTATTTTAGAAAAATTTTACTGAATTTTCATCGTCCCCTGCTGCATTTTACTTCCGCAAAACCCCCTCCAGCTTTTTCGCCTTATACGCCTCAAAATTTCCTTCCTCAAGAGCAGTACGGATCTCCTCCATCATCGTATTGTAAAAATAAAGGTTGTGCAGCACGCAAAGGCGCATTCCAAGCATTTCCTTTGCCTTTAACAAATGGCGGATATAGGCGCGGCTGTATGTGCGGCACGCCGGGCATTGGCAGCCCTCTTCGATCGGGCGCATATCCATTTCATACTGCCTGTTGAACAGGTTCAGCTTGCCGTGATTGGTGTAAACATGCCCATGCCTTCCATTGCGTGTCGGATAGACACAGTCAAAAAAGTCCACGCCGCGCGCAACGCCTTCTAAAATATTTTCCGGTGTCCCGACTCCCATTAAATAGGTCGGTTTATTCACTGGCAGGTATGGTATCGTTTCTTCTAAAATATAATACATTTCCTCGTGCGTCTCGCCTACCGCAAGCCCGCCGAGCGCATAACCGTCCAGCTCCATCTGCGCGATGCGCTTGGCATGTTCAATACGGATATCCCGAAACACAGCTCCCTGGTTAATCGCAAACAAAAGCTGGTGTTTGTTAATCGTATCGTCCAGGCTGTTCAAACGCGCCATTTCCTCCTTGCAGCGCTTTAACCAGCGGGTTGTACGGTCTACAGAATTTTGCACATACGTACGGTCTGCACGGCTGGAAGGGCATTCGTCAAAAGCCATTGCGATTGTAGACGCAAGATGGGACTGGATCTGCATACTCTGCTCCGGCCCCATAAAAATCCTGCGCCCGTCCACATGCGACTGGAAATAAACGCCTTCTTCCTTTATTTTGCGCAGGCTCGCTAAAGAAAACACCTGGAATCCGCCGGAATCCGTCAGGATCGGCTTGTCCCACCCGATAAACCGGTGCAGCCCGCCCAGCTTTTGAATCAGCAGGTCGCCCGGACGCACATGCAGATGATAAGTATTGGACAGCTCTACCTGCGTCTTGATGCCTCGCAGGTCATCGGTGGATACGGCGCCCTTGATCGCGCCGCAGGTTCCTACATTCATAAAGACCGGCGTCTGGATATCTCCGTGGACGGTATGGAATACACCGCGTTTTGCCCTGCCTTCCTGTTTGATTAATTCATACATAGAGTTTACTTTTCTAATCCTTTTTCCGATTTTTATAGCTATTTTTTCTTTTTGAAAAGACGCCGTTATTTATTTTTATTCACGATTCGTGTCTCATACGTTCCGGTTTCCACTTCCAGATAGCGTACAAATAAAGAAACTTTATTTTCTTCGTTCAGGCTGTTCCATACCATCTGTGTAAACGTATCGATATCTCCTGCAATACCAACGCGCACCGGCTCTCCTTCAAAGCTTGGCAGCGGGTCGCCGTCTCCTAAGTAAGTATGGATCAAATGCCCCTCGCCTGCAAGCGGATGCTCGTATGTAAACATATGGCGGCAGCATGAATCCGGGTTTCCTTCATTGCTCTTTAAAATGGACAGCGCATAATCATACGTGCCGTTTTCGATATGCAGGATACCGGATATACGCGGCGTATAATTTGGCGCATCCGGCTCATACGTCCTCGTGCGCAAAGCCTGCTCAAACGTCTGCTGCCTGCCCATAAGCTCGTAAATCGTATCTGTTTGATCCCCGTTTGTAACGATCGTATGTGTGCCAAGCACCCGCACCGGCGCATAAATGACCAGGCTAGGGTCGCTCAGCTTTGCAGGGTCGAACGCCTGTGTGCGGATGCCCTCGCCGTCCTCAATAAAAATACGGTTGCGGCTGTTGACACTGCGGCCCATAATAAAATATGCTGTTACCGCATGTTTTTTATCCGGGGACATGCCGATTACAATTCCCCTTCCCGGATAGGAATTCGTGTTCAAATACTGTTCCAAAGATGCAAGCTTCATTGTACGCTCCTCCTTTTTTATACTGTCTGTATCAGATCATGCGCCTATACATATTCTTTTAAAATCTCTGCGCGGTGTTTCCACATATGAAGCTTTTTTGCCACTGCTTTTCCACGGCAGGAAAGCTCAAACAACCGCTGCGGGTCTTTCAGCAGCTCTGTCACCTGCTGCGGCAGCGCTTCCAGGTTTTGCAGGCCATAATAGGCAATCGTATCCATATGCCCAAACTGTTCCCGTAAATAACGGCTGTCATCGGTCAGTGCCGCTGCGCCCTGCAGCATCGCCGTAAAGATACGGTCATGTGCCCCGTCCTTAAACCAGGGCATCGTATTCAGCGCAATGTGTGCCTGCGAGATCGCCTGCACGCAGTCCGCAGAGCTGACCATATGCCCGGCGGATACCAAATTCTGCGGGTGTGAGCAGGAAACCTGATCCCAGTCCTTGCCAAACAGGTGCACCCTGACCCCGCCTTCTGCCAGGATCCGTACGGTCTTTTCCCGGAAATACGTACGGATCCACAAGTCAACCACCGGCATCGTATGCATTCCCTCGCACAACTGCGCATCGTTCAAATCCGGCATCTCACGCTTTAAATAAAGCTCTATGCACGAAAGCAGATCCTGATTTGGATGTTCGATAAACGCCTGTATGATCTCATAATAAAACTCCCGGTATTCCGGCTCCATCTCCATAAGCTGGCGGTCAATATTGGACACCGGCACATAATTTGCCGTAAACACAAGCGGATATTTCCGCCTGCGCCACTGCTCAAACAAAAGGCCCGCCCGTTCCTCTTCTGCTTCCAGGCTATCCTGCGCAGGCATTCCTTCTGCACCATGAAAAAGCAGCTCATTCCCCGCAAGCGGCAGGAACGCGCACGCTATATGCGGATAAAACCGCTTCATATAGGCTACATGGCCTCTGTCCACGCAAAACATCCTGACTGCCGGGAAGCGGTATTTTAACGCCTTGTCATAATACACAGGGTGGTCTACCATAATATTCAGACACGAAATATCCAGCTTTTCCCAAAGGCTGATCTGCGGCTTGCCAAGATCATCCAGCTCCCAAAGCTCTTCCTCGCCGCTTAAGCCGATAAAATTAAACGTAAGCAAAACCGCTTCTTTTTTCGTCTGCTGCACTGCCTGGCGCAGCTTCCATGCGCTTAGGCCTGCCATCTGCATATCAAACCAAAAAATCTCATATCCCCATGCCGCAAATGCCTCTGCAAGCTGCGCAGAAAAATACGACAGCGTTTCCACCGCATTTTTACAAAATATAATCATCTTTTCCATCGTTTAATTTTTAAAGCTGTGCACAGGTGCCGGGATCCTGCCTGTGCGGCTGATAAACGCATCGCAGCCGTATGGGTTGACCGGCATAATCGGCGCATATCCAAGCAGGCCGCCAAATTCTGCTGACTCGCCTACCCCTTTGCCAATCACAGGAATCAGCCGGACAGCCGTCGTTTTCTGGTTAATCATCCCGATTGCCATTTCATCCGCAATGATGCCGGATATCACAGACGCCTTCGTATCGCCTGGTATTGCAATCATATCCAGTCCCACTGAGCAGACGCAGGTCATCGCTTCTAATTTTTCCAATGTCAGCGCATGTGCCTCTACTGCATCGATCATCCCCTGGTCTTCACTGACCGGGATAAACGCGCCGCTTAATCCGCCGACATATGAAGACGCCATAATGCCGCCTTTTTTTACCTGGTCGTTCAGCAGCGCAAGCGCCGCCGTCGTACCAGGCGCTCCTGCATATTCCACCCCGATTTCATGCAAAATATCTGCCACGCTGTCGCCAATCGCAGGCGTCGGCGCCAGCGACAGGTCAATGATGCCAAACGGGATGCCAAGGCGCCTCGACGCTTCCTGCGCAACAAGCTGCCCCACGCGCGTAATCTTAAAAGCAGTCTTTTTGATCGTCTCGCAAAGCACCTCAAAGCTTTCGCCCCGCACCTGCTCCAGCGCTGTTTTTACAACGCCAGGGCCGCTGACCCCGACATGGATGACCGCATCCGCTTCCGTAACGCCATGGAACGCGCCTGCCATAAACGGGTTATCGTCCGGCGCATTGCAGAATATCACAAGCTTTGCGCAGCCGAGGGAATCCTTTTCTTTTGTCCGCTCCGCCGTCTCCTTTACGATCTCACCCATCAGCCGCACTGCATCCATATCAATGCCCGTCTTTGTAGAACCGACATTGACCGAGCTGCATACAAAATCTGTCTCTGCTAATGCCTGCGGGATCGAACGGATCAAATTTTCATCCGCTGCCGTCATCCCCTTGGAGACAAGCGCCGAATATCCGCCAATAAAATTTACCCCTGTCTTTTTGGCTGCCTGGTCCAGCGTCCGGGCAATCGTCACAAAATCTTCTGGCGTCTTACACGCTGCCCCGCCCACCAACGCAATCGGTGTGACCGAAATCCTCTTATTCACAATCGGTATACAATAACTGTTTTCAATTTTATTTCCGACCGCTACCAGGTCTCTTGCGGTCGTTGTGATTTTACTGTATATTTTTTCATTTAATGCTTCCAGATCTGAATCGATGCAGTCCATCAGGCTGATGCCAAGCGTAATTGTACGCACATCCAGGTTTTCCTGCTCGATCATCTTATTTGTTTCTTCAACTTCTCGTATATTTATCATGGGAAATCCCGCAGCTTTTCCTTTCTGCTTATTTTGCTTTCTATTTCATTCGCTTCTGTCCGCTAAATCCGGTGCATCTTTTCAAAGATCTCTTCTTTCTGGCATTTGATGCTGACGCCGATTTCTTCGCCAAGCTTGTCAAGCTCCTGTGAGCATCTGGAAAATGACACTTCAGATTCCTTCATATCCACAATCATCATCATGTGAAAATAGCCTTGCACAATCGTCTGGGAAATGTCCAGGACATTGATATTTTTTTGTGATAAGTACGTGCATACCCTGGCAATAATCCCGACCGTATCTTTGCCAAGTACTGTTATAATTGTCTTATCTGACTGCTTTGCTGATGTCTGCTCCATATTCCTGTCTCTCTTTCTTTTTTCACTCAGTTAAAAGACGCCCTGCTGTATTTGATCTGCGGTTATGCACAGATCATCTGCGACACCTCACTGCGTTTTGCCACATAGATCGGAAAATCGTCTCCTTTGTACGGATTTTCTCCCATCGATACTTCTAACCGCACCGTTTCATACGCAAGCTCCGCATAATTATTTTCCTTGCTCAGATGCCCCAGGACAACCGCCCGGAACCGGTCATGCAAAAGCCTTCCAAGGAGCTGGCCGGACAATACATTGGACAAATGCCCCCGGTCGCTTAAAATACGCTGCTTTAACGGATACGGATAGCTTCCTGTCTGCAACATACGCACATCATGATTGGCTTCCAGCAGCAAAATATCCATGCCCTGCAATTTTTCCACCAAAGCATCGTCGTACGTGCCAAGGTCTGTAATGACGCCGATCTTACGGCTGTCCGTCTGCAACAGGTACGCAACCGGATCTGCGGCGTCATGCGAAATCGATATCGGATGTACCGTCATATCTCCGACCTGAAACTCCTGCCCCGGCAGGATCGGATGCAGCAAAGACTCATCGATCTTTCCAACCGACTTGACACTGCGTACGGCATCCAGCGTCCCCTGCGTACCATAGATCGGCAGCCCATAGCGCCTTGCCAGCACACCAAGCCCCGCGATATGGTCAATATGTTCATGTGTGATTAAAATTGCTTCCATCTCACTCGTCTTTAGCCCTACCGAATTTAATCCCGTCTCAATCCGTTTTCCGCTGATCCCGGCGTCCACAAGCAAATGCGATTCTTCCGTACCGACGCAGATACAGTTCCCGCTGCTGCCGCTTGCAATACTACATAATTCCATTTTAATTTTCCTTCCAGTAAATATCGATCTTATCTCCCGGATAAAGCCTCTGCGTATACTGCGCGTCTTCGCCGTTGACCTGCGTAACCAGCATACGTCCGCGAGACTGCGACAGATCGAATAAAATATAGTCAAAAATATCCACGAAAATAAATTCTTTTTTATTTTTCATCGTAATCTCTTCGCCGTTGACCACAATCTGGCAGGACGGCTCCTGCGGCTGTGCGCCGGCTGCCACAGCCTGTGCAGCGCCTGCCATAGACGGTGCTGGTGCGGCCACAGCCTGTGCAGCGCCTGCCACAGACGGTGCAGCCGCAACCTGTGCAGCGCCTGCCATAGACGGCGCCGCTGCCACAGCCTGTGCGGTTGCTGCTTTAGATGGCGGCGTTCCCTGCATAGTGCCTGATGAAGACGGCATCCCCTGCACAGGCTCCGCAAAAGGCGGCTCCATCTGCAAATTTGCCGACGCAGGGCCTGTATACATCGCAGCGCCAGCCGATTTTCCTGTCCCGCCAGACGCATTGGCAAGCGTTTCTTTTACGACATCTAACAACACCTCTGCATTTTCAGCCGCTACCCGAAGCTCAGAAGCCTCTTCCGGCTCCCCTGCGGTTCGCTCTTCCGTGCCTTCTGATTCCTTAGATGCATTAGCATTAGATAAAACGGTTTCCTGCTGCTCCTTTTCTGCATCTGCCTGCAACATGCCCTGTGCCGGTACTCCTTCTGCCTGCGATACTTCCTGTGCC
>CAMWXD010000041.1 GCA_947178105.1 uncultured Eubacterium sp.
TGGGTGATATTATGCGGGGAGCATTGATTGAGACAGAGGCACGCAGACTGAAAGATGAAGCTAAGAAAGAAAATGCAAGGAAAACAGCTCTTAGAATGCTGAAAAGAGGAAAACTGTCTATTGATGAAATTGCAGATTACTCCGGTCTTACAGTTACAGAAGTGGAGCAACTGAAAGAACAGATTCCAGAACTTTTAACCGTGTAACACAAACAGAAGAATGCATAAAAAAGAAACCGTCTGCAGACAGATGAAACGCTGTCCGTAAACAGTTTCTTTTTTATTTATCCTACATCTGCGGCGTAAGGTCATTGATCCGTTCATTAAGCTCGTAGTACGCCTTAACAGCAGCATCAGAGTCTAATACTGATAATCTCTGCTTGCGCCGCTGCTGCTTTCCAAGCTCAATCAGCTTCTTATCTTCTTCCTCCAGTTTCTGCAGATGCTGCAGCACCTGGAATGCCATATCGCGCACTTCTGCAGCACTCTGCAGCGCAGCATCAGAATCATCCTCTTTTGCTTTTATACTGTCTTCACGCTGGTCAAGACCGGCTTCTCTCTCACGCAGCGTAATCTGCGTTTTCAGAATCATTTGTTCTGCCTGCTGTAATTCTCCGGATTTGATACTTAAAGCCGCTTCCCTGGCACATACGGCTGTCTTGCGGGTATTCAGGTTGTCCTTCTGTTTATCCAGTTCTTTTTGAGCCGCCAGATATGTACTCTCGTTTTTAAGCTGCTCCACAGTCTTACGTGACTTTTTCTTAGACCCGTCCATAAACATAACACCAAATTTTTCCTGAGCCATTTTATGGATGGCATTATTGATTTTGATCATATTTGACCGGTTTGAAAACCATTTGCCATTCATCTTTCCGTTATGCTCCGGAACCACGTAGCACTGCAGATGCGCCCTGGACATGCACCGTTCCCCGGTCTCAGAATTGATATATTCGTGTTTCTCATCCAGATGCGTAAAATACTGGACGATATTGTCATAACCATACTGCGCTGCAATTAATGCTAAAACCTCTTCAAAAAATTCCTGTTCATCCTCTGGTTTTAAATCTTTTGGTGCAGGTACATTCAATCCAAAGCATGTTACCCGGTCTTTTCTTTTATTTGCGCCTGGTTTTCCATCAAGCTCCATAATCCGGTCATCATACCGCTTGCACGCAGCGTAATAATCCAGATTCCACTGCGTGTTATCAGGTGTAGCTGATTTATTAATGTCAATGTTAGAATGATTGGTCTCTAATCTTTTCTCTTTATCACAGTGCCTCAGCATTGCCTTTACTTCCTGCGGCAGCTTCAGCTTCTTAAATTTCACGCTCGCCATATAATCACATCCTTTCATTTACGATCGTAGCATGTATTTTCCAGAATGCAAGATACTATTTTTTTTGGCTCGCTTATCTGTACGATGCATGAATGTAATTTGATCCGTTATCCGGACGGTTACTTCTCGCGCGAAGTATTGCATTTAATACTTTGCAGGCAAAGTACCGCGGCAGAGCCGCTTTAAATGCCATCCGTTCCCTCTGGACTCCCTTAAAAGCAAAAACCCAAAACCAAAAAACCTTAAAACCTGCCCTGGCAGATGTCCGTAAAACGCCATGCCCACAGGCATAAATGCATTTTCCAATCCTTCCGGGCAGCACAGGACAGCTCCGTCTGAGTCATTAAGCTGTATGAAAAATATTAGTAGCGGCGTCACCTTCCCTTATGCTCTTTTCTTTTTCCAGGGAAAAATAAAAAAACA
Organism: uncultured Eubacterium sp.; assembly: GCA_947178105.1. Lineage (GTDB taxonomy): Bacteria > Bacillota > Clostridia > Lachnospirales > Lachnospiraceae > Eubacterium_J. Next base: position 1,759 of record CAMWXD010000041.1, read on the forward strand.
GAATCCGCTGTCCATGCACATTCCTAAACAGATATCCGGTAACCACTGGTGACCACTGGTCACCATACATGTCAGAACCCTTTATCCATAAGGCTGAAATTCTGCGTTTTGGTAACCAGATTTTTTACATCCTGACGCCGCCTGCAGAAAGATTTTTTATAGTTCTATTTATACGAACGTATTTCCGCACGCCTCTGATCTGGCCAGGTCCAAGCAAATCCATATTAAATTGTGAACTTTTTGTGAATTATTTTTTCTGCTCATTTATGTGCATTTTTCTGCCCTGCAAAAACGCCTGAAATTTGATCGTTTTAAGCATTTTTGGTATAATAGTTACATGTAGTAATGGTTATTTTTTCCATAAAAAAATGATTTATTTCTGCAAAGAAATATCATATAAAAAAATAGATATTTGCAAAAAAAATATAGTCCAGATAACATCTGCAGATGTTATCCATTAATGAAAGGAGCATAAATTATGCTGAATTATATACATAATTTACGGATGGACCCGGCCTGCGATTATTTCAGGGAATCAGCGTTAGAAGGCGCAAAAAAAATGAAACAGGAAGAAAATATCGAAACAAGCGCATTAAAAGCCGAATTTATTATCCAGTACCAGGAGCACGGCTGCGGATTACTGCCGGCACGCTACCTTGGATTGAGAAACCTGTTTATCAATATGTCCTGCACAAAGGAAAATACCGATGCAAGGCGGATTATGGGTATTGATATTTTATTTGATGCAGCTATTAAAAGCTACGGAGCATGGTGCGAAGATTATGAGAGACGCTACGGAATGGACTGGCTCATCGGCCGTGACAGCATGGTTCCCGCTGCAGACATGGTTTTTATCAAACTCGTAAGGCAGTATAATGTAGCTGCAAATCATAATCCGAAACTTGACTGGCCTCCAAAAAAAATCGCAGAAGAAATCCTCAGCTTCATGGAAGGTTTTTACAGCAGCATCTTTCCGAATGAATGCACCATCGAGGAAGACATGCTTGACTGCCTTATGTATCCGGATGAAAACATCGAGTAACCAGCAAAAAAAGCGTATTAGAGATATTTAATCTTTAAGGCGCTTTTTTCTTTTATCTAAAAATCAAAATATATCCAAAACTGCTCCGCAGCGGGTGTCTATATGAAATAAAAACATATACCAAAAAGCAAAGGAGACACATTATGGGATCAAAAATGGATTATTTAAGGATTATAGAGGATTTAATGGATATAGGATATGACGAAAATACAGCAGGCAGGGAAGCATACGCGTTATTATATCCTGACAGATACGATCCGGAAGATTATGAATAGGATTGCAAGATAACAAAGAGTACAGCGCAAAACGGCTGTACTCTTTATTATCTTGCATTGTAAAATCAGGATATACACATATTTTACAGTACGCGGCACATAAAATATGGGATGACCATACAGTGTAACCCGCTTTTCAGATAAACCTTTTAATTTGCAGGCATCATCCCGCTGAGGGCCCAGTTTGCAGCATAAGAGTATAAATCCCTGACAAAGGCCGGTTTACGGATAATGCCAAGATACCGGCCCATCAGGAAACGGTACGGCAGAGGGCAGTCATCTGCCCCGCTGTCCCAGATATCCGGCATATCCTGGCTGATGCCGAGCCTGTCGCAGAATTCTTCTTTTGACAGACCGGATCTTGCAATGATTTCTTTTATAGTCCCTTTTGACACAAGATAGAGGTCTTCTGCCAGGGAAATATAGTCCTCCATCCCATATGTAAGCCTGTATGCTTCCGGTTCCTGGAACATAACGCTAACAAATTCATCCGGCCCGCTGCATTCAACAGTATCCTGGAATAAATATGCTAAAGCCCTGTCTGCTGATCTGCGGCTCCTTGCGCCGTTCATCTCCAGCTCGTAGGTGGATTCGAGGTTTTTTCTGATTCCCTCAATGGTATCTGCGCTGACAGTACCGTCATCTGTTTTTTCTGCTGTGCTGTCCGTTTCTCCGCCGTCATCTGCCCCGCAGATGCTTTTCGGTTCAGGCCATATCTGTTTCATCATTCCGTCATGAATAATCTCCATTCTGGCCACCTTAAATTCACCCATGCTGTAAGCAGGGAAAAGATTCTTATTCATAAGTTTTCGTTCGTTGTCCCAAAGCATTTTAAATCTGCTTGAGACAACGTAAGTGCAGTGCCCGCCGTTTGTACGGACTACTGCGTACACTAAGTATCCTGCAGCGTTAAGCATAAGGATTGCTTTTCTGTCTGCAGCATCCAGCGGCACGCGTTTTTCATTTTCCATACGGAATTGCACGTTTCCATCAGATTTGAAATTTTCAATAACATCATCAGGAAACCCGAGCCGTTTCATCTTTCTGACAGCTTCTTTGACAGCTTCTTCCATTGTTGCTGATTTTAATGTTCCAGAGGCAAAGTTAAATTCGTTGCCTTCTCGATTTACAAAACTTTGATTCATCATGTTTATTCTCCTTTTAAAATTTTTTTAAATATAATATATATTGTTAGTATGTATTGTTTATGAAGTATCCATAATTACCACCGCCTTTCATATCACATTGAAAAAACCAAATAAAAAAGCGGTGCAATAATACAAACCCTGATCAGCAATGATTACTTATCAGAATCTATATTATTACACCGCCAGCTCTATTTGCCCTACCAGAAACTTCCTCTGGTTTTGGTTATTCCAATTGCGATATATCTTTCACCGCGTACGCCCAATCAGCCCTGCTATATCCGGAAGTTGGATATATGGGTATATCTGTCTAGCGTATCTGCTGCAGTAGAAAGCAATATGTTATTTTCCTATTCAGGATATCATATGAAAAAATTATTGTCAACAACTTTTTCTGTTTTTTTTTGAAATAAATTTTTAAACCTGAATTGTGTGTAAAAGCTATAATCATGCAAGCTGCTCAAACAATTCTTTTTTGTACTTATAATACGTATTCCGGCTAAGTGTCCCAACCCGCGCCCGGATCTGTACCATCGTATCAATATCATTCAAAGTGCCATTAAAATCCCTGCTGTACTCCTGCATCAGCTTTTTCGCCTCCACACTCTTCCTTGTAGCAACTCTGGCGCCTGCAGCCCGTCCTACCTGCTTTCCCTTGCGTTTGGCTTCTCGGATTCCTTCTCTGGTACGCTCATGTAAATCCTGAACTTCTTTTTCAGACTGCTCAAATGCTTTCCGGATCTGCTGCTCCGCCAGCAGCTTGATCACTTTATTCGTTGCTTCGATGTAAATATCAGCTATTTCATTGCCCGTAGATGCTATTGTCTGCTGGATAGATTCTTTATAGACATCTGTATTGATATACTGCTCCTTTAAAAATACCAGATTAACGCCTTTATCATATAAATCCATATACAGTTTAATCCCATCATCCGCATTCCTGCTCATTCGGGATACACTGTCAAACACAATGGTATCCCCTGGTTTTACAGCAGACAGCATCCGTTTAAACTCCTTGCGTCCCTCTGTCTTTGTTCCCGTGTAAGCCTCTTGATAAATCCGCGCATCCGGATAAGCTTTTGTAAGATTTTCAATCTGTCGTTCAATTTTTTGCGTTTTTCTTGATATTCTGGCGTAGGCATATTCTTTCCCCATTTCGTATTCCCCCATTTCAAAATCTATATAAGTATCATTTTATACGTTCGTCTAAATAAATACTTTCCTGCTATTTTTTTATTAATAACCATTTGGGAATAAAAAATAAACAAGAACGAATAGGCTGCTCGTTCTTGTTTATCTCAAGAATATTTATTTGCTTAAAGAGCAAGAACATTTCTAAATACATTTAAAGTTTTGTTTTTATAAAATGGCGTATGTTTTTACTTAAAAGTAAGAGTGCGCTTGTGATATTTGACATCCATCCAAAGTACAAGGACAAATATGGAAGGCATTTCTGGGCAAGGGGATATTATGCAGAAACAATAGGGCAAGTGAACGAAGAAACCATCAAGAAGCATATTGAAGAACAGGACGAATGTAGCAGAATAGAAGGATAAAAGGCCTATTTTAATAGGCTGCCAAGTACCAGAGGTTAATAAGCGTACTGCCTATAGGAAGAACCGAAAAATAGGTTGCTTAGATACCGCCTATAGGCGGTACCGAAAAATGTCCTAGAGGGGCTTATTCATACCACCGGCAGAGCCGGTGGTCAAGCCGTATGGCTATGATTTTATGTGTTATCTCATATGTGCCACTTGTGTATTACCTACGCTTTACCTGAATGCTGCGTAGCAAAATCTAGGGCTTCCGCTGACAATCCATGTCAACGGAAACACTTTAAAATACGTTATTTCTTAGAGTTTTCCGGCATTCGGTAATCTCATAAATCGTAAGCAAACGAATGTTTTTTCTGTCTTGTCCGACAAGGAATAGGTTACATCCCGGAAGATCTGTCCCATATATGCCGTTTTTCCATCGTGAGGATTCCTCTTTATGAAAAAAAACGTTGTTATATTTGCAGCTTTCTTCCATAAAAATGCCTATGTTTTCGGAAGCGTCATTCCAGAATCAAAACGGATGAGCAGCGGCTTATCCGTCAGCTGGTAGCAAAGGGCTATGGTTTCTCCTAAGAATCCGACGTTTCCTTCTGGCAGTGTTGTTTTATTACGCGAAACTGAAGGTTTTTTCACTCTGCTGCAAAGACCGTAAAAAAACATGATTCACAAGTGCAAAAATTCCATTGAAAAGCGGTTATCAATGAATTTTTGCATGTAACAAATCAGCTTGCCTGAAACAATTAAATAATTTAAAAAATTAGGCTGTTCTGTTCCGTTCTTTCCATTTGCCACAACGTTCTTAAATGCAAAATATATTCTCTGTCAACTATACAAGTCTGTTCATAATTTAATAAAGCATCTCTAAATATTCTTTTCAACTCCGAATTACAGTATATTTCAGCTATCTTAACTGCCAAATCAGGAAAATTAATCAATATATATAAATATCTTGTTGAAAAGAAATTTTCCATTTGGACAAAGTCACTACTATTAAAAAGTTTAAAAAGTTTAGATATATTTTTGATATCTTCCGTTGCTTTGTTATATAAACTATAATCGAAGAATATTCGAAAACAATGGCACTTATCATAAATTATGACATTATTACATAAAATCAATAGATCTACGGCAGCCTCCGATGATTCCTTTACAAGGTAATTGAATCCGTCCACTGAATACTCTAATGCTCTTTTAAAATATTTTTCCGAAACAGCTGACATAGTCATTTTTAAAAGTTCAATCGCTTCTTTCGGTTCCATATCAAACAAAGTATCATATAACTTATATAATTTAGGAATTAACTTTTTATATTTTTTTTGTCTCTCTAATAATCGATAAATATTCAATATTCTTCTTATTATTTTTGGATTTTTATATAATATCCGTGCAAATTCCTTATCAATATAATAGAATATTTCTATGATATACTGCTGTGTTTCTTTGAATAAATAAGTAACTTCTAAGAATTCAATTTCAAATTCAGGCTGTTCTAAAAAATTTCTAAAAAATGTAGATAATCCTATTTTTACTAAATAATTGACATCATCACTCCTACCTTGCATTATGTATAATTTTAATATATCTATCATGGTTTTAGGAGAATTATGATAAAGCATCTCTGCATGGTTTACAATATGGCACAGTAAATCATCCAATTTGACACCCTCAAATCCAGTGTTAGCAGAGATCAAATATAATTTTTTAAGTATTTCTACTGATAAATATTGTTCTTTATATAGTAATTCCTTTAGACTCTCTATTAGCATTTTCTTTTTGTCAATTGACAAAAAGGGTTCTAATAGTTCAGAATATTCCAATAATAGCTTAGGATTTTCATATTTTAAATTTTCAATGATTTTCCAAATCACGCTTGTTTTTCTAAACAATATTTCCATGTCTCCCGTTTTCCGGCAACACTTAATCCCTTCAGATATTATTTGAATATTTTCCGGATACTCGTGCAGCAACAAATTAACCAGTTCAGACACTTCGCCGCCATACCTTATTGAATGATAAGATACCCTTTCCAGACAGTTATTAACACATAGCATCCAGTCTAAAACTACAGAAGCATCTGCCGAATACTGACTTATGATCCGTATACCATTTTTTATATTTTTCTTTATTGAAAAATGTTTGCTATTTCCTAAAATAAATTCATTTATTTCTCCTAAAAGTAGTTCAAACTCTACATCTATACCTTTGTTTAATAAATCATTTCTATACTTTTGCTTTTTCATACTTTGTATTTCTACATCATGTAGACTATATAATTCATAAGAGATCTCATCCTGTAAAAAATTAAATATATCCTTTTGTCTTTCTAGTAAATTTTTTTGTTCAACCTTACTTAATACGTGTTTTTTCTTAATACACACTCCTTCTGATTCATTTGTAATACTAAATAAAGATGTAAATTTCAATAAGACATCTTCCTGAATATTCATTTTCCAAAATTGAGATATATATATCCAGTCGTTTTTCGTTATAATTTGTTTAGAATCTTTTTTTGTAATTGTCTGCAAAATCAATAAATTCATAAAATATATAGCACAATATTGCATATAAGATTTCTTTGTCTTATTATCATACGGTTGCTCAATCCAAATCGATGGCATAAAAATGTTATTACACAGCCTTTCAACTTGCTTATTAAATAATTCTTCAATAATTTTATCATAATCCAAACGTTCACCTTGGAAATAGTCATTTATAACGTTTTCTTTCCACTCTACTATCATTTCAATTATTTCTGGCTCTGCACATAAATATGCACTCATCAAAGCTGTATAATACTGTTTATCAAAATGATTTGGTTCATCTATTGCCTTTCTATAACTATCACTTCTTTTGGAATTTTTTAATGCATCCAGTTCGTCTATGGCTTTAATCAAGTATTTCAACACTAAATCTGCTACTAAAAATTCATAAAATGTTTTATGTAAAAATTCAAATGCTATCTCTTTATCTTTAGTTTCTGTATTTCCTGATTGAGAATCATGGATAAAAAAGAAACTGCCAAAAAATTCCTCCGCATTACTCAGCATTTTTCCAACACTTTTATATGTAGGTGTCTGGGATTCCATATATATTAAATCTTTTTCCATTTCACTCACTTTTAAAGAGAGCTTCCCTCTAATAAACATCCCAAGTGCAGCTATACCTAATTTTTCCAGCTCCTGGTTTTCCATCATTTCTTTTTCGTTTTCTGCAGAATCTTCATAAGATACCTCGTCTCCTCTGGGACCTTTTCTCAATTCTCTTCTTATAAACCGTCTTAGCAATTCATTATATAATTTTGTTCTATTTAATTTTTCTTCTTGTCCTAAAGAATTTATTCCTTCTTCCAAATTGGCATCATATATAGCCAGCATCAATAATAATAGCGGCTGCCTTGACAGTTCGTCTATACTGCTGTTATTTTTAGGCAACATAAAAGAATTTATATGTTCATTCCTAAATATTTCATCATTATTTTGATTCCATATATTTATCCATTCATCTCTTTGATTCTCATTAAACTCTAACAATTTTAACACGACTGTCCCAACAGGTATATCTGCCTTATCTATCAGGGTTTCTCTGCTTGTTACCACAATCCTGACCGGCCTATGCCTCTCTGCACACTGATCTTGAAACTTTAAAATCTTTTTTAAAAGATTTCTATATACTCCGCCTGTGGCTTGCAATACCTCATCATAACCATCAAACATTAATGTAATAGGATTATACTTAAAATTTTCCGCAAACCATTTATACGTCGGCAATGGCTCTGTAGCATCACCATCATTTTTTATTTGTTCACACACGATATCCTCTATTTCCTTTTCAACACTTACCTCTCTTAAAGGGATGCGTACAAATATATTGCTTCTATCACTCATTCTTGCACATATAATCTTGGTAAGCAGTGACTTGCCTCCGCCAGGTTCTCCTAAAATAAGTAGCAAGTTTTCTAAACTATAATGAGATATACAGTATTTTGCCCAAAAAGAATCCATATTACTGCATTCTTTAAGGTCTCTCCACGTATCTTTCTTTTCAAGCTTCTCTGTTCCAGAATACTCTAATATTTTATAAGACTGCGGGATAAATGCCCTGTTAATAGAAGGATATTTTAATTTTTCATCATTACTTTTAGACTCAATTATTGGTTTATCAACATCACTCTTGTATTTCTCTAGCAAAGAACTAACAATATTATTAACTTTGTCTTCATGAATTTTTTCCGGCAGATTCAGTAATATTTTTTCTAAATTTTCTAATCCAACATCTATCTTTCTATTTGTATCACAGCCAACAGAAATAATATTTTTATATAGTTCCTCAATATGCCTAGATTCAATTTTTTGTTCTTCCATTTGTATATAAATATAAAATTCATTAAAATTACTAGCCAAATACAAATACTGACCTTGAAACCTTTTCATTGCTAATTGGGGCAATTCTTTAACAATATTTTGAAATTCAGATATGGTTTGTTCACTGCTAGTTTCTTCGAAAGACAGCATATGTACAAACTTTATTAATCCATCGCACATTGATCTATACAATTTTTCTAGATGCAGGGTAATATTTGCATATCCGTAAACTATATTAGGAAATAATATTTCTGTTTCCATCAATGAGTCTTTTCTCTCCATTTTCTCCAAACTTACATTTTGGAAAATACCCTTTTTTTCTTTCAAAGATAATCCTATTACCTTTCTCATTTGTTCTGGCATTTGTTCATCTAACACATCAAAAAAAGCAGTATAATATATTATAGAATACGCCCATTGCATTTGATTTATTCTTTTATCACATTCGTTACTTCTTTCTTTTATAATTTTATCTAAAACACATTTTCCTATATTTATTAATTGATCTTTAATCATTAACGCATTTAAAAATGCACTTATATCACCACTTGCACTTCTAATTCCCAATAATAAAATTGTTGCTCCTGAAAGTGCACTTACATCATCAGCTATTCCACTAAAATCTCTATTTCTTTTTAACTGTTTACATACATCCTCAAATGTTAACTGTTTCATCCTATCCTCCTTGTATATTACGCTCATCTTTTGCTATTACGTCACATTCTCAATCTCCTACAATGTTTCTAATGCTTGATCAGCACCCTTAATTCTTTCATTGTCATCTATTCATTTCTTATCTATGTATCAGATTTTTATATTATGATGGAAGCGTCAAAAGGGTATTTTGCAAAATTATGTTGTATAATTTTACTAATATATTGCCTCGTTTCAGGCTAAATAGATATCTGGGTTCAATAATTTATTGTGCAATATCACAACAATCCAAACAAGTATTTACCTTTTGACGCTTCCATCATATTATACCTGTATATACTATAACAATCAATGAAATTTTAACAATGTGTAAATTACTCAACTTTTCCATAAGGATTTCATCCTAAAACCCTTACAAATAGCAATAATTTTAAGGCAGGAAATGTTCTGTTGACATAGAAAAAAGCACCTGCCTCTGGTATAAACATTATACAACTTTAGGAATAATAAGGTTAGACCAAAACTTAACAGTATTGACACCGGAAACGGAATGTAGTAAAATTAAGTAATAAAGAGGTGTCATAACTAAGGTTCATAAGTCAGGGGGATTTTTATGGTTTACGGGTACTGCAGGGTGTCTACGCAGATGCAGGCAAGGGATGGGAACAGCCTGGAAGCGCAGGAAAAATTATTGAAAGAAAACGGGGCGGAAGAAATATACTCAGATGCTTTTACAGGAACTAAGGCACACCGTCCGGAGCTGGACAGGCTTCTGGATAAGCTGCAGACAGGTGACAAGCTGATCATTACCAAGCTGGACAGGATAGCCCGCAGCGCATCACAGGGGATAGAACTAATACAGTCACTGTTAGACAGGGGCGTTGCCGTCCATGTATTAAATATGGGGCTGCTTGACAATACGCCGGCTGGCAAGCTGATCCGGAACATCATGCTGGCTTTTGCCGAATTTGAGCGGGACATGATTATAGAGCGGACCCAGGAAGGAAAAGCCATCGCAAAAAGACAGCCTGATTTTAGGGAGGGACGCCCGCATCTGTATAGTAAAAAGCAGATACAGCACGCCCTTGGTCTTTTGCAGGACCATTCTTACAGGCAGGTAACGGAGCTGACCGGGATTTCAAAATCGACGCTCATCCGTGCAAAAAATAAGGCTGTACAAAACGCATGAACAATGTATAGGGCATATCATATTTTTATTTTTCAGGTATGCCCTTTTTCTAATGTACAGAATTTTCATTTCAGGTTATCTTCAATCATCAAGGCTGCTTTATCAGGAATCATATCCAGATCTGACCTTCTATCCATGAAAAGCAGGTTACTATATTTTTTGTCTGAATTATCTTTTGAAAAAATATGGCTGACTTCGTATGCAGTCCTGCTTTTACTGAAACAGTCTTCATCCCGTAGTGATTCCACTATGTAACATTCACTTTTTTCCTGTCCATTTTCATCATACTCTTTGTTCAGACACAGGGTAAACTTAAGGTTGGTCGTCCCAAACCTGTAGCTTTTCGTATTTGTCAGGATTTCCTCCAGCATAAAATTCTCTGTGCTTGCTAAAACTGCAATTTCACATATATGTTTTAATTTCTTTTTGCATAGTGAATATGGATGCCTGGATGTAAAATAGATCTGTGAAGACTGCAGCTGATTTTTTACTGCATACTGATAAAATCTCTTGGCTGAAAGGCTGGTTTCCACTCCAGTCAAATGCCTGAAGCTGTCAGCTTTATAACATACCTCTATGTACCTGCCGTCGAAAACGTATAAAAATTTTTTTCCAACAAGATGTTTTTTATATAACTGCGCCGCTCTGCTGATTTCACATACAATAATTTTCCTGTCATTATTTTTCTTTTTACTCATAGGATCGTCTTCCTGCTGTATCTTTAGTCTTTTTATATTTACAGTCTATTCTGGTTAAGGAATTATTTGGGAGTATGGCAATAAAATACGCCAGACAGTTTAATTGTCCAGCGTATCAATAATCAAAAAAAGCGGTTTTATGCTGGCTGTCAGCCGGGATACCCTTCCAGGTATCAGTTAGTCACCGGAATGTTAAGTCCCCGATGCGGACTCACCATATCTCCCTGGTGTGGGCGCAGTATCCTTCCGAATACTTTAAGGTTCTGGTATATTACCTGCCCAGACGCAGTACAGCTTGATACGTGCCGCTTCACGTAACCTTTTGGGTTACTTATAGTATATGTCAAAAAGTTTGATTTATCAATATTTTTTTGAAATAAAAAAGTAAATTTATGTTACCGTTTGAACATTTTAACTAATACGTTCGTCTAAAGCGGTATGCGAACAGTGTACCTCCGGCTGCAGCATCTGTCAAGAATCTGGTACAGTTTCATGTACTTTTATTCTGGTACACAAGATAACTGCCTGTTTTCCGGATCCATGTAAAAAACACGGGAGCCGTGAAAAAAATACGGAGGATGGTTGTATATGGCACGAACGAAAATAATGCCGCCGGAGGGACTGCTGAGCGACCTGGAGTACACCAGTGTTATCGTAAACTATTCCAACGGCATAGACAGCACCAGGACGCTTTACTGGGCAGTCAGGAATTTCCCAAAAGAGAAGATTATCCTGCTCTGCTGCGATACGGGCTGCGAGTACATCGGGCGGTGCAGCTGCATGTTCTGCGTGCTGATGCCTGACAGACACGCAGCCGAAAATATAAAGCGTTATCCGGAGACAGCAGCAGCGTATGTGAGGGCGGAAATGCAGATAAACCACCGGTGGAAACAGGCAGGGAGCCTGCAGAGTGTTTATAACGAATGCCTTGACATAGGAGATATAGATGAGGATCTGCTGCTTGAATTCCGGCAGATGAGCCTGTTTGATACTGCTGATAAAGCAGAGCAGCCAGTACAGGCCTGCATCTGGTAATGGTTTATCTGTAAGCATCACGGTATAAATACGGTTATGTTTTATATGTATAAATGGATGTGTCCTTACATATCATTTATTTGATAGATATTAAACAGATATTTTTACAGATATTAAAACAGAAATTGCTAAATGGAAATCCTGGAAAGCCGCCGGATTTAAGGCATTCCGGAAAAACCGGCCGGCGGCTTTTTAAAATGGTGGATGAAAAACTAAAAATGTGAGCGGATTTTTTTGATTCTTGATGATTTTCTGATAATCTTGATGAATTTTTTTTATAAACGAAGATAATTTGTTTAACTTGATGGATTATTTTTGGTCTGGATGTTTTTTTAATCATATTGATGAAAAATTTTTAACAGTGGATAACTTAAATAATCTGATAATATATTAAATATTTTATAATAATCATATTAATTTTGGAGATAATCCGACAATTCCGAATAAGAGAAACAAACTATGATTTGAGGTATTTAAAAAAGGGCATAAAATCCCTGAAGCCATGCAGAATATCAAAAAAAGAAAAACAGGCGTTCTTTTCATTCCCCATGCAAGCCCGGCATCAGGCCGGCTGTAATGCATTTATCAGGCTGAGCGCATTTTATCCGGTATTATGCTGCTTCTTTTGCAGCAGACAGCATGGCGCGTATAACGGTGCGCACGATGCCGCCGTAGTTCCGGATCTCCGTCCCGTGTACCGTATAATCATTATATACTGTTATGACAGCTTTCCGGACCATATCGCGGCTATACTGCACGCACATGGACGCGAGGTCTTTATAGTCTTTATCAGACAGTGCAAGCAGCGTATATCCGCCTGCTGCAGCAATACGGTAGTCAGCCAGGCGGGCATCGGCCAGCGGGTCTGCACCCTTTATATATGTTTTTCCTGCCATGAAAAGCGTCTGGTTGAGGCTTTCTATGTAGGATTTTATTTCAGCTTCTTCATTTGCCAGCATTGCGCCGCGCATGTTCTTCTGTGCAAATTCCCTGCTGATGTTAAAAGTGACGGCCTTGTCACTGCAGTCAAAGCTGAAAATGGAGCTGTCTTTTTGCAGGGCCTTGATGATGACATTCCGCCTGCAGTAGCCCGGCAGGAACCCCCGCAGTTTTTTATAGGTAGCCGAGGCGGATGCCAGCTCAGGGTCTTCCGTGCTGCGGCATGAGCTGCTGTCAACTTCCAGTATCCCCTTTAAATTAAGCCTTAACGTATTCACGCCCTGTAATCCGAGGATCTTCTGCATCATGCCGGAGGACATTGTGATATAGCCCCTGCCGCCTTCTGCAGCGGTCTTATGGTAATCCCTGTATTCCGGAAGGATTATGTTTATGCAGCCGTCATAACGCCCGGACTCACATACACAGCAGTAGCCGTATTCGGAAAGCGTCAGGTTGCTGGCCCGTACAGTGGCCGGTGTGCAGCCGACCAGCTCAGCCAGCTCCTTTATGCTTATATCTTCGATTAAGCCGTATGCATTCGGGTCCAGGAAATGGTAGGCAAGCAGCAGCTTGATGGCGTTGGACTTTAAAGTCTCCTGGTAGCCGAACTGGTTCTTTTCGTTGATGTACTTTTTCTTTTCGGTGTAGGTCTCGGTGTAGACAGCCTGCGGGCATTCCCTGCATTTGGATTCCAGAATTTCAACGGCTTCTTTTACGCCGTCTTCACGCATCCTGCATTTAGCCTGGCAGACCGGGCAGCCGGCACAGCCGGATTTTTCTTCATCCAGTTTTGACTCGGCTACTTCAAAGACTTCTATGTAGTTTTCCTGCAGGCCGATTGATTTTGTGATCACGCCTTTCCCGATACGGGCAAAATTACTTAATTCCATGGCAATATACCTCTTCTCTAGGATTACTGCCATTTTTACATCCGTATTTTTTTAAAAAGAAGATAAAAAAGGCAGTGTATGATTTTTACCATACGCTGCTCATTTCTTTAAGAAATATGTATAAAACTCCCACTTGCAAATCTATTTTATCTTTGTTATAATAAACGATGATAAAAAGATTTGTTAGGGCGTGTTTATGACACTCTGAGCGATATGGTTGGACATATCATTCGGAACTTTCGGAAACGGCAATTTCAGAAAGAGTCCTACATCATAAAAGCCTTTCCTATTGTGGGATTGGCTTTTTTTCTGTTATTTTGATGTATTGCATATACTTCAATGATATATAACAATGTCTATTGTACAGGTTATATAAAAAAAATGCAATACTTTTTTTGGTAAATTTAAAAAAATTAAAAATTAGTAATACTTTTTATATAACAAATAATACTCACTTTTATATATAATCATCTTCATCCAATAACGATTTATTTTCTCTTACATATTTGGTTATTATCATATTTATTGCAGAATTGTTTGATAAACCTTGTATTCTATTTATTTTTGTAAATGCATTAAAAACTTGCATATTTATTTTAGCAGAAATTTGTTTATCTTTTTGACCTTCTCTGGAAATGATTTTTTCGATTGGTTTTTTGACGTCGCTTTTTTCTTTATCTTTTTTTTCTGCGGCTTTTATAGCTTCTTGTGCTTCCATTTTCTGAACGGTATCTAATAATTTTCTTGGCATTTCAAATCTTCCTTTCTGTAATAATAATTAATACTTTTTATATTATATATATTATTTATTATCAATAATTAATACTTTTTATTTATTAAGTATTAATCAATTTTAAATGCGATTTCCATATATGCTTTTGCAGCTTTTGCTTTTTGGTTTGCTAAAACAACAGGCTTTCCATCAGCTATCGCCCTGTTAACATCTGCCGAATCTCTTACGATTCCTAGTATGGTTGATTTGCTTTCCAAAAGAGTTAAAACATCTTTATTATCATTTAGTTTCATTTTATACATGGTAGCAATAATCCCATCTAATACGAGATCTGGATTCAGCGAGCGGTCGCCATCACCACTCTGTACATCGGCTATTGTATTCATTAAAGCTTTTAATCCTCTGTAGGCAAGGTATTCTGTTTTTACAGGAATAATTACTTCATCCGCAGCTACAAGAGCATTTATAAGCAGGGTGCCAAGTTGAGGAGGGCAATCAATAAAAATGTAATCGAAATAGGGTTTTAATGCTAAAACAGCTTTCCTTAATTGTACATCGCTATTACGTCCAACAACCAGTTTTGTTTCTGTAACAGCAAGATCAATATTGGAAGGTATAATAAAAAGATTGTCTAATCCAGTACTTTCTACGTTAAATGCACACTCTGCAGGATTTATTTTACCAGTGAATAATTTACATACATTGTAATCTTCAAATTCATCTGCATCTGGATTCATTCCACAACTTATTGTTAGACTGGCTTGGGGATCTAGGTCAATCATTAATACTTTCTTATTTATGATAGCTTTTGCAGCAGCCAGATTATATGTTGTAGTTGTTTTTGCTACTCCACCTTTTTGGTTTGCTATGGCAATTACTTTCATAGGTAATTCTCCTTTCATACAAAAGTAATACTTATAATATAATAAATATTAATTGATATTATTTATTATATTATAAGTATTACTTTTACGTCAATAGAAATTCTAGTAAAATCATTTATAAATTTTTTCTGCAAGCAGAAAACGGGTGTATGTATGAAAATCAAAAGCATACAGGGGAGGAAAGTCTATGATTACAGTTACAAACATCCGTAATATAAATCATGAAGATTATGACGAGATATGGGCGATCGTGCGGTCAATCAAAAATCCTGGGAGAATGAAGCATGTTCCTGAGCTGTCACCATCATGGAATCTGTTTAAGAAATATCTGAGATTGCGTGATGCTGGTAAATGGAATACAGTATCGTTTCATGATGTTTATGTACCAGCATTCCTGCAGGAAATACGTAATGCAGATGCGCATAAGAAACTTACAGAACTTATTGAGATGGATCGAAAGGGAAAGCATATATGTCTGGCATGTTTCTGTCCGGATGAAGCATTATGCCATCGGAGCATTGTTGCTGGTATTCTGCAGAATGCAGGAATGCAGGTACATGGTATAAAAGATGATTATTCACAGTATGGTCAGCTTCGGCGTGCCATGCCGTAATCTGAATTTCAAAGGCATTACAGCTATACAATCCATAGAAATTCAGATATAATGGGAAACAACAGATAGAATTATTGGGAGAGGATTTTTCCTCTCCGGTTACTATAAAAACAGAAAGTGAGATTATCTGATGCAAGAATTTTTAATGAAACCCAAAGTGGATTTTGCTTTTAAAGAGATTATGACGGATGAAAAAGCACGCACCGGTTTTCTGGCTGCTGTTCTGAAAATAAATCCGAAAGATATAAAAGAAACGCAGATTCTTAACACAAATCTTCGCAAGGAGCATGAAGACGACAAGCAGGGCATCCTTGATGTCAGGCTGCTTCTGAATAATGATTCTGAAATAGACATTGAAATACAGTTATCACAGATAAAAGTATGGGCGGAGCGGTCTCTGTTTTATCTGGCAAAGATGTACACAGAACAGATTGCGCCAGGTCAGAGTTATAAAGTATTTAAGAAGTGCATCAATATAAGCATTCTTGATTTTGAGCTTTTTCCGGATGAAACAGAGTTTTACTCCTGTTTCCATATCCGGGAAGATACACGAAACTTTATTTATACCGATAAAATGGAGTTTCATCTTATCGAACTGCCAAAACTTCCGGAACAATTAAAAGAGGACAGCAGTGACATAGAGCTTTGGGCGAAGTTTATTAATTCAGAGCGGAAGGAGGAATTTGACATGCTGGCACAGAAAAATCCATATATAGAAAGCGCATATGAACGTTTACAGGTAATCAGCCGGGACAGAGAAAAACGGCTGGAGTATGAAGCCCGTGAGAAAGCGATTCTGGATCATAACCAGATGATGTTAGAAGCCGAAGAGCGTGGCGAAGAACGTGGCTGGGAACGAGCAGAAGAACGAATTAATAAATTACATGCTTTCTTGATACATGAGAAGCGTTTTGAAGACTTGGAGCGTTCTACAAGGGATAAGGCGTTTCAGCAGCAGCTTATGTCTGATTATGGAATCTGAAAATTGTAAACTGTAGAATCAGATCAGCAGTTAAGTAATGGTTTTATACCATTACTTAACTGCTTTTTCTGTGCCCAGAAAAACGGGAGCATTAAATGAAACATATTAAAGACAGAAGTTCAAATACTTCTGCTTTTTTTAATTCATAAGGAGACGCGTATGAAAACAGGAACAAAGATTTTAAGCACAGACATTTTAAAAGCAATGCAAATGATTGTAGAAAATCATGTAGAACATTATCAGTCCGACTTTGAACATGATATCAAAACACTCAAAGAAGCAGCCGTAAAGACGGAACGGACAGACCGGATTTTTGTGTGGCTCTGCAGAACATGTGGAACCTGGCTGCTGCGTGAAAAAGATGTGTTTATCCGGGGAACACGCGAGAACAATACGTTCTGTTTTTATGCAGAGCAGACGAGGGATAATGTTTTATGCTTTGTAGCTGAAATTAGTTCTCTTGAAGGTAATGCAGTCCGTGGGAATCTGTATGCATTTGATTATCCGGAATATTATCAGCGTGTCAAAGCTGCTGCAGTATCACCTGGGAGCGTTATAGTTGCTTATGAAAAGGGCAGGCGTATCCTGCCGCCAACAGCACATTTCGGAGCATACCCGGATTATGAACTGGGCAGATTCGTCTCTTTCAGGTTCGTACCAGAATCAGCAGAACAGCTTGAAACAGTTCTGATTAATGAAAAACGGATCCGGGAACGCTTTAAGGAAGAATATCAGATTACGGGCTACGAACTGTATGAATACCCGAAATCACCGACGGATAACGGCAGGTATTACGGTAAAACACCACTGTATGAACAGGCTGTAACTGCTGTAAGAGAAGCGAAAGAAAATGGACTGCAGCTTTTCATCAGGGCAGTATGCAGCGACGGGAAGAAGCGTATCTGTAAATAGCCGCACGAATGATGCATGTCAGATGAAAGCCTGCGGCTGGCGGGAGCATCTGTAAGAAAGGAGAAACGCCTATGGAAACAGAAATACGCTGCATCTGGAAGAACTGAGATTAAGAGGGAGGAAATGATGCAATGGATAAAAGCACAGTAGAAAAATATAAAAGCGAAAACCGCCCGGTATGGTTTTTAGGTACACGTACTGCAATGCCGGTAAAAGCCAGGATTGTCAAGGTCTGTGAGGATGGAAGCACAGGAGAATGCGCCAAAGTAGATTATATTTATGAAGATGAATCCGCGGTTTTCGGTTCTGAAAATGTCCGGTTTGATGATATGTACGAATCAAAAGACGACCTTATAGCGGCAGTATATAAGGATATACTGGAAAGGACAGCAGAGATTAAAGCGGCTGTACAGACAAAAGACGACTGTATCCGGTTTATGTTCCTGCACACAGTATCATGTGCCGGGGAATACACAGACTGGACAGCCCGCCATGCAATACAGAAGATTGCAAAGAAGCGATGGGGGCTGGAGCTTGGATAAGCTGCATACATGATTGTTACCAGGGCAGGAAGCAGTGCCTGCCTTGGAATAAGGAAGAAAGGAGACTGCAGAATGAAAATACAGATTGATACATGCAAGATGAAAGATGCTGTCAGCCTGGACCAGATTGTAGAGCTTATTTTTAATAATGCCGCAGAAGAACAGGCACCATCGGATTTTGGCTTCCTCAAAACAAATGACCGCAGAATCATGGGCGGGATACGGAAATATACACATGAAGTCAGAAATACGGATTTTGACAGAGAAGAAATACAGTCACTGGACGACATGGTAGAAGAACTTGCAGCGGGGCTGACCGATACGATTTTATGTGTAAACCTGGATTATTTCAAACAGGGAATGAAGTTCGGGGCAAGGCTGCTTCTGGAGCTTACAGCCTGATCTATTACGAAAGGAAAAACAATATGAAATACCTGTTATTAGTGCCGGAAAATGGTGAAGAAATCTTTTATAATATAAATGAAATCGCTGATATTGTGTTCGGGTATGCAGGGAAAATCCTGAGTGAGACTGACATTAGCGGGAATGGACTGAAGCCGCTTGAAATGGTTACGAAGATAAGCTTTACAAACGGTGAAACCGCGACATACAGAACAGCCGGCAGTGAAATGTATTTTGATTAATACGGGAAAGGAGCATTATGGCATGGAACAGCTGACGAAGCAGAAGCTTGGATACATTGCCCAGGTTTCAGCCACTATGGAAATCGAGGATATGAAACCTGATGCAGAGACCAGGGAAAGCCTGATGCAGATTGCAGCCGGAAAGAAGACTGCAGCACAGGTCATAAACAGGATAAAGAAGGAGTATATCAATGGCTGATAAAATATACTGTTATCCGGATACGGACATCTTAAAAAACAGGCTGGATATCCATGAGCAAATCCGGCTGTCAGAAGCAGAGACAAAGCTTGTGTCGGTCCGGCTTTACCAGCTTTACGAAAAACCAGTAAAGGGTAAATTTGATTTTGGGCATCTCTGCAGCATCCATCAGCACATCTTCCAGGATCTGTATGACTGGGCCGGGCATCCACGTACAGTAGACATTGCGAAGGGAAACAGCCTGTTCTGCCTGGCCGGTCATATGCAGGCCTATGCACAGACAATATTTCCGGCTTATTACCATGACTGTATGCGGGTAAAAGACAAGCCTTATGAATTTATACGTACTTTAACATCCCATTACGCTGATCTCAATGCACTGCATCCGTTCCGTGAGGGAAACGGACGTTCACAGAGAGAATTCTGCCGGGAACTATGCCTGAAGTGCGGATATTTACTTGATTTAACGCATACCTGCCGGGACGAAATGCTGCATGCAAGTATTAACGCTCTTGAAAGAGGCGATAATGCAGGCCTGGAAGATGCTTTCCGGAAGTGTATCATTCATCTGCCGGGATTCTGACAGCCAGCCTGTACCAGAAAACAGAAATCCTTTATTACCAGGCTGTCTGCGTTATATAGCGCGGGCGGTTTGTTTTTTTACTGCTGAAGCAGCGGGTGCATAAGTAATAAAATTACGTATACACACCCGGAAGGAGGGCTTATCATGGCAAGTATAACACAGGTATCCAGTTTCATACAGGCAGCGGCACAGGCAGCGTCAGACATCACTGCAGGCTGGCAGGCCTGGACAGCGTTTCTCAGGACTGCTGCGAAGCTGTACCGCTACTCATTTATTGACCAGCTTCTTATCCATGTCCAGAAGCCGGACGCTACCGCCTGCGCGGAGTTTGATACATACAAAAAAATGCGCTGGTATGTAAGGCGCGGGTCTAAGGGCATTGCCCTTGTAGACGTAAAAAACGGGCAGCGCCCTGACCTCCGCTATGTTTTTGACATATCGGATACAGGACGGAAACACAATTCCTACGACCTTTACCTCTGGCAGTATAAAGAAGAAGAGCACCAGGGCATCGTTACACAGGCACTGGAAGAACGCTATGATGTTTCCGGCAGAGACGGCCTTGTGATGCAGATTGCGCATATTGCCGCGCAGACTGCAAAAGCCTGCTGGGCAGATTACAGAGAGGAAATCCGCTTCGAAGCAGCAGGAAGCCTGCTGGAAGGACTTGACAATCATAATCTGCGTGTACGATTCTGCAATATGGCTGCTTACAGCATTACATATACAGCCCTTTTCCGCTGCGGCCTGCATCCGGAACGGTATTTATCGGATGATACATTCAAAGGCATAACTGATTTCAATACACAGAACATCATTAAGACGCTTGGCTATGTGGTAAACAAGGCAAGTGAAGAAATCCTTCATCTGATTGCTGTTACCATAATCACGCATGAACGTAAAAAGCAGTCCGGAAACCGCACTGACAGACAGGGCAAACCGCAGGAGGCTGCAGAGCACAAAGATGGGAACAAAAAGCAGCCGTCGTCATTCATCATTTCTGTAGACAATTCAGCCGTAAAAGACAATCAGCAGTCTGCCAGACCATCATTTAAAGAGATTTATGAAAAATATAAGCCGGTTGTCAGGGATTTTCTGCTGAAAGATACGGCATACAAAAATGCCTGCCGGAATTCTGACAGAGAAAATGCATTCCTCGAAGGGCTGGAAGCTGTCAAACGTGCAGCGCTTTCCATCAAAGATCTGGAATTCATGAAGCTGTACTACGACCTGATGGAATTTCACAGCCGTATGGAGCAGGAAGTGCTCGCAGAAACCTATCCGGAGATTTCCAAAACACAGGAGCTGCATCAGGAAGAAAGACAGGCAGAAGAAAGAGAATCGACAGATCTGATAGGCGAAGAACCGGAACCTGTTACTACAGAAGCAGAACCGGAATCAACCGTTGAACCTGCGGCATCAGAACCGCATCAGGAAGAAAGTCCATCCGCTGATCCAGAGCCGGATGCACAGCCGGTATCTGATTCGGATGAAGCATATCAGCCGAAGCCGGCAATCGTAATGGATGAAGCCGGCATAGAGGTACTTCCGCCAGCCCATGCAGCATCAAACTATCGTATTACCGATGGCCGCCTTGGAGAGGGAAGTGCAAAAGAGAAATACACTTTTAACATGTATGCAATCATCATGTTAAATAAAATTGAATCTGAGAATCGTACTGCTGCGCCAGGGGAACAAGACGTTCTTGCCCATTACGCAGGATGGGGAGGCATCCCGGATGTATTTGACGCAGAAAAAGAAGGCTGGTCAAAAGAATATCAGGAACTGCAGTCGTACCTTACACCAGAGGAATACGATTCTGCTAGGGCATCAGTATTAAATGCACACTACACCAGCCCTGTAGTCATTAAAGCCATGTACGCGGCATTGGGCAGCATGGGCTTTAAATCAGGAAATATCCTGGAGCCGTCCTGCGGTATTGGCAACTTTTTCGGGCTTCTTCCAGAAGAAATGTCTAAATCCAAGCTGTACGGCGTGGAGATTGACAGTATCAGCGGACGTATTGCCAGGCAACTGTACCCAAAAGCAAAAATCAGCATATGCGGCTATGAAAATACTGATTTTCCAGCAAATTTCTTCGACATTGCTATCGGAAATGTGCCATTTGGACAGTATAAGGTCAGCGACCCATCGTATAACCGACTCAATTTTACTATCCATAACTATTTCTTTGCAAAATCCCTTGATATGGTGCGTCCCGGCGGTATCCTGGCATTTATCACCAGCCGCTACACGCTTGATGCCCAGAGTACAGATGTGCGCAGTTATCTGGCAGAGAGAGCCGACCTGCTGGGTGCTGTCCGTCTGCCGAGAAATGCATTTCGCGCCAATGCCGGCACAGACGTTGTATCAGACATCATATTTCTGCAAAAGCGCGATACGCCGGCTCTTAACACACCATCATGGGTACAGACGCAAGAAAATGAGGACGGATTTTCGGTTAACAGCTATTTTCTCTCACATCCGGAAATGGTACTGGGCACGCCGTCTTCAAGAAGCACACAGTATGGCAAGCAGGAATACACAGTGCTGCCACTTCCGGATGCAGACCTGGGTGAACAGCTTCAGAAGGCTGTATCGCATATCCAAGGTGAATATCAGTCCGCTGCACATGATGATTCTGATAACAATTCTAAAGAAGAAACCATTCTTGCTGATCCGAATGTGAAAAACTATTCTTATACACTGGTTGATGGAAAAGTATATTATCGTGAAAATTCGGTAATGAAAAAGATGGATTTAAGCCAAACAGCCAAATCCCGTGTAATCGGCATGATTAAACTGCGTGACTGCGTACACCAGCTTATTAACCTCCAGATGGATGAATGCATATCAGACAGTGAAATTAAAGCAAAACAAGCAGAATTAAACCGTATCTACGATGCATATACACGCAAATACGGTCTGATTAACGACAGGGCGAACCGTCTCGCCTTTGACAAAGACTCGTCATATTACCTTCTATGCTCCCTTGAAATCCTGGACGATAATGGCAAGCTGCAGCGTAAGGCAGATATGTTTACACGGCGTACAATTAAGCAGCATAAATCTGTCACTCATGTAGATACTGCATCCGAGGCCCTTGTGTTGTCTATCGGCGAACGTGCCTGTGTGGACTTGCAGTTCATGTCACAGCTAACCGGAAAGACCGAAGCAGAGCTGATAACAGACCTGCACGGCGTAATCTTTAAAGATCCAGTCAAAAACACCTGGCAGACAGCGGATGAATACTTATCGGGCAATGTCCGGATAAAACTGCGGCAGGCACAGAAAGCCGCAGAACAGGACCCGGCGTATCAGATTAACGTAGAAGCACTTGAAAAATCACAGCCAAAAGACCTTGACGCAAGCGAAATCGAGGTGCGGATCGGCGCGACGTGGATAGATAAGTCGTATGTACAGCAGTTCATGACTGAGATTCTCAAAACCCCATCCAGCCTACAGAATAAAATCAAAGTCAATTATTCGTCGGCAACTGCACAGTGGTTTATCAGCAATAAAAACGCTATCCCTTACAACGACGTCGCAGCATATACCACTTATGGCACAGACAGAGCCAGCGCTTATCGTATTCTTGAGGAATCACTGAATCTTCGCGATATCCGGATTTACGATACCGTTGAGGATGAAAATGGAAAAGAAAAACGAATTCTGGACGCCAAGCAGACCACACTTGCAGCTCAAAAGCAGCAGGCATTGCGCGACGCATTTAAAGACTGGATTTTCAAAGATCCGGAGCGCCGTCAGATGTTGGTAAAGCAATATAACGAGCTTATGAACAGTATACGTCCGCGTGAATATGATGGCAGTCATATCGTATTTTCCGGCATCAATCCTGCAATCCAGTTACAGCCGCATCAGGTCAATGCGATTGCACACATCCTTTACGGCGGCAATACGCTCCTGGCACATGAAGTAGGCGCGGGCAAGACATTTGAACAAATTGCGGCCGCAATGGAGACGAAACGTCTCGGCTTATGCCACAAATCCATCTTTGTCGTACCGAACCACCTGACCGAACAGACTGCAGCAGAGTTTTTGCGCTTATATCCTGCTGCAAATATCTTAGTTACCACGAAAAAGGATTTTGAGACAGCCAACCGTAAGAAATTCTGCGCCAGAATTGCCACCAGTGATATAGATGCTGTCATTATCGGGCATTCGCAGTTTGAGCGTATACCATTAAGCCGGGAACGTCAGGAACGTCTCATAGAAGAACAGATTGATGAAATTACAGACGGAATACGGGAAGTAAAAGCCAGCGGCGGCGAACAGTTTACGGTTAAGCAGCTTGAAATCACGAAACGGAATCTGGAAACACGTCTCGAAAAGCTGCAGGCGGGACACCGGAAAGATGATGTCGTGACATTCGAGGAGCTTGGCGTTGACATGATGTTTGTTGACGAATCGGATATGTACAAAAATCTGTTCCTGTACACCAAAATGCGCAATGTAGCTGGTCTTTCTACAGCAGATGCCCAAAAATCCAGTGATATGTTTGCGAAATGCCGCTATCTGGACGAAATCACAGGCGGACGCGGCATCATATTTGCAACGGGCACACCGATCAGCAACAGCATGACGGAAATGTACAGCATCCAGCGTTATCTGCAGTTTGACTGCTTACAGGCTATGGGCATGGGACACTTTGATTGTTGGGCATCGAGGTTTGGAGAGACGGTCACAGCACTGGAACTGGCTCCAGAAGGTACTGGATACAGAGCCAGGACGCGCTTTGCTAAGTTTTTCAACCTGCCAGAACTCATGCAGATGTTTAAAGAGATTGCAGACATTAAGACAGCAGACCAATTAAATCTTCCAACGCCAGAAGTGGAATACCACACAGTCGTATCACAGCCGACAGAACACCAAAAAGCGATGGTTAAGGAATTATCCAAACGTGCGGAACGTGTACATAACGGCATCGACTCACACATTGATAACATGCTCAAAATCACATCAGACGGACGTAAACTGGGATTGGACCAGCGTATTATCAATCCAATGCTGCCGGATGAGCCGGGCACGAAAGTTAATCTATGCGTAGCTAATGTCTTGCAGCAATGGCGTGATGGTGATGCGGACAGACTTACCCAACTAATCTTTTGCGATATTTCGACACCGACCAGCTCTGGAAAGCAGACCAATCCTGATACTAATTCCCCATTTACCAATATCTATGAAGATATACGGCAGAAACTCATTGCAGGCGGCATGTCTCCGGAGCAGATAGCTTTTATACATACGGCAAACTCTGATGTACAAAAGAAAGAGCTGTTCGCAAAAGTACGCAGCGGACAGGTGCGCGTCCTGATCGGCAGCACCCAGAAGATGGGAGCCGGGACGAATATACAAAACAGGCTTATTGCATTGCACGATCTGGATTGCCCGTGGCGCCCACGTGACCTGATTCAGCGTGCTGGCAGAATCGTGAGAAGAGGCAACGAGAATCCGAAAGTGCATATCTACAGATACGTGACAGAATCAACATTTGATGCATACCTTTGGCAGACTGTCGAGAATAAGCAGAAGTTCATCAGCCAGATCATGACCAGCAAATCCCCTGTACGTTCCTGTGAGGACGTGGACGAAACAGTGCTGTCTTTTGCAGAAATCAAGGCACTTTGCGCTGGCGATCCAAGAATCAAAGAGCGTATGGATCTCGATCTGGATGTAAGCCGGCTGAAAATCATGAAAGCTGACTATCAAAGCAAGCAATATCGCATGGAAGATGATGTTCTCAAGCATTTCCCTGAACAGATACAGGAAACACAGAGCTATATTACAGGACTGCAGACAGACATCCAGACTCTAAAGCAAAATGTGCATCCGGACGGCGAATTTGCAGGAATGGCCATTAAAGGAATGACTTACACAGACAAAGAAAAAGCCGGAACCGCCCTGATTGACGCTTGCAAGGACTTATCCAGCAATGAGACAGTGGAAATCGGCAGCTACCTGGGCTTTGCAATGTTTGTGAAATTCAGCGGATTTGGGCACAAAATCATCATCAAAGGAGCTGTATCTTATCAGGTTGAGCTTGGAAACGACGTTTACGGCAACATAACACGAATTAACAACGCACTTGGCAATATAAACGAGCAGCTTGAAGCCTACAAAGTGAAACTCGATAACCTGGTACAGCAGCAAGAAGCAGCGAAAGCAGAAATCAATAAGCCATTCCAGTACGAGGACGAGCTTAAACAAAAATCCGCACGTCTTGCCGAACTTGATGCACAGCTTAACATCGGCGCACCAGAGCCTCAGACAGCGGCGTAGTACCAGATATAAAAGGCTCCTTCGGGAGCCGGGAGAATAAATAAAAACAGTCGGATTACAGGCAGGGTATGGCACAAGCGATGCTGTATGACTGCCTGTATCGGCATTATATGGACAAGGAGGCTATCATATGAGTTATTCAGATATCAGCGGATTAGAACTTTTTCAAATGCCTTTCGGCAGCAATCATGTATCCAGACAGCAGCAGGCATACAGCCATCAAGATACCGCAAAGCGGCAGCAGGCAGCGGCACAGTCTAAAGCTCTGCAGCAACAATCCGGACGGCAGACTGCAGTACAGCAGCCGAAAGTACAGAAACCAGTGGTACAGTCTGCAAAACCAGAAACCGTGCATAAACCGGATATCACACCGCCAAAACATACTACGGATGAAACTGGACATGACATACCAGAAGCTGGAGCAAAAGCTCCTATCCCGGTACAGACTGATAAAATACAGACAGATGTACCGGCAGAACAGCCGTCTTCTGCAAAGCCAGAGGAACAGGACAAATCACCGCAGAAAGAGCTGGTACTGGATATGTCCTCTGGCTCCGGAGGGGATACGGGCGGCAGACTTGATACTGCAGACGACACGGAGAAGCGAAAAGCCCACGAAGAAGCCGAAGCAAAGCGTAAGGCTGAATGGGAGGCTAAGCAGCTTGAAAAGAAACAGAAAGAAGCAGAAGTACTACAGAAATTGCAGTCTATGAGTGATGATGAAGCTGTAGCAGCATCCACCAGGCGTATCAGCACGGACGTGGAGCGCATTACCAGGCGGAATATGAAAGAATGCGTAGCGGAACATATTCAGGATGTTTGCCGTAAAGACCCTGCATTTGCAAGGCTTACCATGCATCCGCGTAAAAGTATGGCACATTGTTTTCAATACATAAACCGTAAAGCCAAAGAATTTATTCTGCAGCAGGAAATGAAAGATAATGACGTGAAAGCTGAAAACGGAATTTATGGGTGTGATGTTCCGGACGGAATGGTTTACCAGTGGGCGGAAGATTACTTTCATGCAGCGGATGCTCCGGAAGATGCAGAAAAAGAAGAAAAATTCGTTCCACGTCCGTATGTAAATACGCAGGCAAAAGCTGCATCCAGAGCTAAAAAGCAAGCAAAGGAAAAGAAAAAAGAAGAAAAGCAGGCAGTATCAGGAGACTACGAACAGATGAGCTTTGTATAGGAAGGAAGTGTCAGCATGAAATTAAATAAAAAAGAATGCCGGAAATTTGCAGATCCCGGGCTGAAAATGCAGTTAAACAACGGGCTTCTCCATGCGGATCAGATAGAGTACATCGTCTGTACGGCAGTCAAAGTCATAGATCATCATAAAACATTGGTACTTTATGTATATCCGCGCGAGAAGGCTGCACAGGGGAAATTTAAGCCATGCATGACAATATTTCACAGTACTGACGACTTTATCACTCTGTCATACAGGGATGATGGAAAAACCGTATGGCGTACAGCAGCTTTTGACCGTCTGGACAATGACTGGTATTTTCATAATAAATGCGCCTTTTACTCGTCAAAAGATGCAGTACGTGTCAGAAGATACTTTAAAACGGACAAAAGCGGCTTTAAAGCATTGGTCAGCGCCCAGTACGCTATACTGGAACGCCGGCGACTGGATCGGCAGCGCAGCAAAGAAAAGCGTATTGTAAAACGCATGGCAGGCGTGCCGGCACTGCCGCGCGGCCTGAAAGGATGGATACATAGAGTTGTCATGCCAGCTTACTTTTTCTATGACTATTGCAGAGGCGTTAAAGACGTACCTGGTATTTGTTCTGCGTGCGGGAAAGAAATCCGGCTGTCCGGAGTGAAACAGGGCAATAAAGCTATCTGCCCGCACTGCGGGAAAGAATTTACCGCAAAGCCTCGCAGCAGACGCGGCAGCAGCATGTATGACCGGGATACTTGCCAGGTCATACAGAGTACTGGCGACGGCGGCCTGGTTGTGCGTATTATCAAGGTGTATTACAGCTATCAGGGTGACATTCCAAAGGTGCAGATTTATGAAAATGCCAGACAGTTTATCTTTACAAATCAGAATGGGAGAATATGTGCAGAAGCCTATTATTACTCGTATAAAAACGGAGTTTTACTTACTCACTGGAAAAAGGGCGAACGTCCCAAATTTAGCCAGTGGCAGGAATGCTTTGAGGCTGATACCTGTGGCCATGTATATACAAAAAACCTGCTTGACGCCCTTGCCGGCACGCCATGGCAGTACTGCCCAATCGCTGAATTTTACAATTATTGGCAAGAACCAATGGAATCTCTTCCGTTTCTCTTTGCATATCTTAACCATCCGCGCTTGGAACATCTTGTTAAAACAGGACTTAATTCGCTCGTTTCTGATATGGTTTACCGATACAACAGTAAATGCTTGGATGAAACACAGAACCGCACACACCGGATACTGGGTATTGCAGCGGAAGATGTGGATTTTCTGCGCAGCATCGATCCGGATATGGAAACTCTAAAGATATATCAGGGGTACGCTGGAATGAAAGGACGGCGTGATCTGATAGTCTGGCAGATTGAAAATAAGGTAAGCCGTGATGTGCTGCCGGTCCTGGAGCATATGACCCCGCATAAAGCCACGCGTTATCTGGATAGCCAGTATGGATTTCTCCGTTTGCGAAAAACACCATACGGTGCACAGCGTTACCAAAACATGCAGGCTCTTGTAAGCGAATATCGTGATTATCTGGAGATATGTGAAAAATTGAACTATAACCTGAAAAACAGCTTTGTATTATACCCAAAAGACTTACAAAAAGCGCATGATAAAGCTTTATGCAGACTCAAACATAAAGCAGATGCAAAGAAGAAGCAGGACTTTGCCGCCGTGTACAAAAGTATTGCTGGACGATTTGACTTTGAAAAAGACGGCATGAAGATTGTATATCCGGCTGTACCAGATGATGTAATATCAGAAGGACACGCCTTGCACCACTGCGTGGGAGAATATACAAGTCGTGTAGCTGAACACGAATGTATAATACTGTTTTTACGGCAGTGCGATGATGAAACAAAGGCATTTTATACAATCGAAATACGTGGTAATAAGCCAGTGCAGGTGCGTGGAATGAAGAACTGCAGCCCGACGCCAGAAGTAGATAAATTTATCAAAGCCTGGGAGCAGAAAGTGCTCAAAACAGTTCCGGCCGCAGTGGCCTGATTTCAAATCGTCAGAAGACTTCAAAAACATAGCTGAATTAAGAACTTCAGCTATGTTTTTGAATATAACACGCTTTGCGTGACGGGAGAGTAAGAGAAAATAAAATATTAATTAGAAAGGATACAAATTATGGATAATGCAAGATTAGATGAGTTGGAACAAATATACATACTGTTGTATGTAAATCTATATGACGATAACCAGATGCATGCAGAACTATCTTTGCATAACAATCATGCAGGAACAGAAGAAGAGCTGGAAACGCTGATAAAAGATTTTATCAGTCATGAAATTGAAATGGGCTGCACAAAACAGGAAATCGAAGAAGAATGCGGCATAGACATAAATACGCTCACGATCATAAAATAAAAAAGCTTTATGCCGGACATATATCCCGGCATTTATGATTTACTTGCCAGACTGCAGATTCACCAGTAACATGATAATTAGCATACAATAACCGCCACGAAAGGGGACACTGCTTATGTTTTCAGACAAGAAATACATGGACTTTTCCGAAGTAAAGCTAAAAATTCCGTTGCTGTCATTGCCACATGCAGCAGATACGACCGATACACTGGCTGTTCCAGATAGCATCGTAAAAGGTATGCTCGGATTTTTCTGCCAGGAAGGCATCGAATACCATATGATCGAAAATCTAAGCCTGTATCCGCCGGATCAGTTAAAAGCAGACATGCAGCGTTATATTGACATCAACGAAAGCTTCGACGCCTGCGACCCAGTGCTGCTTATCACACCGTTTGACAAAGACGCACTGTTTAACTGGTCCCTGCAGACCTTTGGTGACACCATCGATCCGTCTTATCGTGCATACCTGGACAGTGAACGCAGACGGGGCGAAGACTATTACAATAACCTGTACGAGTACAGACCGTAGCCGGTCACAGCAGGCAGTACTGATCTTTGTACTGTAGTACTGCCTGCGCTATGCTAAAAAGATGGGCAGAGTAAGTCGGATATTCGGACCAAGTGTATAAAATCGTCAGGGCTTCGCCCTGATAACTACAAGGGGGAATTCCCCCTTGACCCCCTTTTCTAACCGCGATTTCCTGCATCATTATCATTTCTTGCTAAAATATACTGGTATTATCTGTTTGGCACATACTTTATAATACTTTTTATATTTTGTTCCCTTATACATAAAATGCCCTTCGGGCACGGGTGCATTTCTGTAAATCTCACTTTTAGAAAGGAATACAGAAATGAAAAAACTTATGGATCAGAAAGAATTTGCAGAAAAAATTGCACTCTATGTCAGAAATGCTCTCCCGGAAGAGCTGGCAGAAGCAGACGTGCGTGCCGCATCCCTGGACTTATGGGCAGGCGGCGCACGTATGGCACTGCTGGTCATACGCCCGTGGAATGATACTGTAACAGGATTCTGTCTGGACGGCTGGTACAGGAAATATTCTGAAGGCAGCGCAGAAGCAGAAGATGCCGCAGCAGCCATCATCAATGACCGCAGGCTTTATTCCATGCCGTCCGAAGGAAACAGTACGGACGCATGCGGGCTGGAAGGCGGTGCAGTCATTTATGCCTAGCCCTGTCGCTCCCGCATGTACCGTGCCATCTCCGTCAGGATCCGTGCGCTCTCGTCGTCCAGATCCGATATGTCGAGGACCGCCCTGTGGTCAAGCCCGAGCAGGTAGTCTGTTGATACTGCAAAAAGCTTGGCCAGCTCGACAATATACATAGTGGACGGAACTGAAATGCCCATCTCCCATGCATTTACGCTGCTGCGCGTGATTCCAAGCCGCTTCGCTATGTCATTCTGTGTCATGCCGTTTGTTTCCCTTAAAGTCTTTATCTTATCAGCTACCATAATTCACTCCTTTTAGGTTAAGAATATAGCGGCTTGATTGATATTTCATTATCTCTAGAGACTATAATATATCATTAATGATAATTTAAATTGACACACAGGATAGGAATGTATATACTTTTCAGTAACAGATGTTTTATGGCCTGCACAGTGCCCAGGCGTAACTCTACATACAGCGGCTGAGTAAACAGAAGTCCTGAAAATCTGTAAAAATATGCAAATAAAAAACTCAAGACAAAGCTTTTAGGAAAGGAGCAGACAATCATGGAACACAAAACTAATAAAACAATCAGCCGCATTGCTGCAGCCATGCTGGCACTTGCAGTCGTGCTTGCAGGCATTACGCTGGACGGTACAGCTGCGGCTCATGCGGCAAGCCGCAAACAGATCGAAAAATACAAGGAACAGATAAAAACCTATAAGCGTCTCAAAGACGGCGACATAATCAACATGAAAGTAGGAGAAAAGAAAAGGTTCCTCGTCACGGAATTCAGGGATGATCCAAAGCCTGATGAATACGATATCGTACCGGATAAGAAATGGTTTACATCTGACAGCGATGCAGAGATTATCGACGTGGACACCGACTTTGTAAATCCATACGTTTCCATAGTAAACTGCGTCGAAGTCTATGCAAAAAAGCCCGGCACCGCAACCATCATCGGACGCGGGAAGATGGAATACTTTAAAGACCAGTATAACGGCACTGACCGGAGTCTTGCGAGTTATGACACGGACATGAAAATAACAGTCAACGTCACAAAACAGGAAAAAGCAACCGCTGCACAGAAGAAGTGCAGCCACTCCTGGAAAATAACCACAAAATCCACCTGCCAGCATAAAGGAGTAAAAACGTGCCGGAAGTGCGGACTGCAGAAAATGGTCAAGAAAGCTCCGCACAAATATGCAGAAGTAGCAACATTTGGGCATGAGGTGCTGGATGTCGTCTTCGAAGTATACTGCGATGATGGATGCAGCCTGGATACCACAGTAAGACTGTCAGACTATGCAGCAGCAGACGAAATCAAAAATGCCCACTATGTAGAATCATCAAACGGAACCGGAGGGATTAAATGGGAATTAACAGGCGTATCCGACAGCATAAGCAGAAAATTTGCCGAAGCCGTAAATGAAGCGATGGAAAAGCACAGCCATGTGATTGGAAACTGGTTTTTCGGCGGAAGCGATGTTCTCAGCGACGGCATGGTCACCACGGGGTTTGTTGAAGAATGCTTAATCTGCGGTGCAAGGAAACAGCAGTAAACCCGCATGATCCACAAATACACACAGTGTGCAGGTCCCGTTTTCGGGATCTGCACCAAAGCCAAAGAAACGTCTCTAAATACAGGATTGTTTAACGAAGCTGCGTATCTGTGCGGATGTGCTGATTTTATATAAACATATTTTGTAATTTTGCAGGGCATTTTTCTGGATCAGCAATACAAGATGTAATGTTCTGCTGATTAAAACCATAAATACAACAAATAAATGGAGAGATTGAAATATGAAAAACAATAAATGGATTCTTACTGTTCTTGCTTTGTTCTCAATGTATATAATAACAGTGGTTATGCTGATTATTTGTGCAAGTATCACAGAAAAAACTGCAATAAGCGATGAAAATCTCAAACTGGCAATCAACCTAATCTATATAGTATCTTGCTTCCCGGGCGGGTTTATGATTGGAAAAATACAGAATGAGAAACAATGCCAGTGGGGAATCTTTGCTGGAACTTTTTATTGTTTTGTGCTTTTATTAGGAAATATGGGTGTCATGGCTGTCAACAAAGAGATAGCCATGCAACGATCACATATGCTGATACTATTTATATTATGTTCTATCTCAGGTGCTCTCGGCGGGATAACAAGCGCATATAATAAAAATAAACGCGATATGTAAAGCCTGATATATATTCAGAAAGAAAGTGCGGGGTTATGGGCATGAAAAAATACATACCAATATTGGCAGCAGCATCTGCAGCGCTGATTCTACTGTTGATTTTTACATTACATTTTTGGAAAAATAATTCTGATGACAAAGAAACTGCAAAGTATGAATCAGACGTCTATACGTCTTCAATGGTATTGAACAACCAGGCGATTGATGTAAAAGTCGTTGTCGATGAAAACAGGATTAAATCCATCTCATTAAATAACCTGGACGAAACTATGGCGGCAATGTACCCGCTGATACAGCCTGCGTTAGACAATATCAGCCGGCAGATTTATGAAAAACAGTCTCTGGAAGGCATTACTTATGAAGAAACAAACATGTATACATCAGCGGTACTCATGAAAGCAATTCAGGAAGCATTGTCAAGGGCACAAGCGGCAGATGAATAAGGCATGGAAAACCAGTCTCTGTTATCCTGAATTGTTACATAGAACACAAAGCCGGCAGCATATAATGCTGCCGGCAGATAGATCAGATGAAGTTAATGATCTGCCAATCGGACCAAAGGAGCCTATGGCAGATACCGTTCCCGTGACTTTGCAAATAATGCGGGAAAACGGGCAGACAGGTATTGAAAGGACAGAAGAAAAGACAATTATTATTTTAGGAAAGGATCAGTTCTCATCATGAAAAAGACATTGAAACATATTATCTCTGTCATGCTCATAATGGCGTCTATATTGAATGGAATCCCGTTTACAGAGACACAGGCGGCGGCAAGGCCTGTCATACGCAGCAGGGAGCTTGCGATTATGGGAAATGCCTGCATGTGCGGGAAAGGGGATAAACATCAATTGACTGCACGGTACGGCAGGAAGAACATTACGAAAAAATGCACCTGGAAATCCAGCAAAAAAAGCGTGGCTTCCGTCAGCAGGAAAGGAATGCTGAAAGGAAAAAAAGCCGGGACTGCATATATCACGGTAAAATATAAAGGGAAGACATCAAAAAAGCTCAGGGTTAATGTGATTGACAACACGGAGCCTGTGGATGATGAATCCGGATCAGACACAGATACAGGCAGCCAGACAGATCCAGATGCCGGCAACGGTACAGGCAGCCATGCAGATCCAGATGCCGGCAACGGTACAGGCAGCCAGACAGATCCAGATGCCGGCAA
>CAMWXD010000042.1 GCA_947178105.1 uncultured Eubacterium sp.
TTTTGCGCAATCAGCCAGAGGGAGTCGCCTGCCTGGACGACATAGCGGATCGTACCAGAGCCTGAGCCGGAGCCAGAATCAGGAATATTCTGCTGGATGCCGAGGTAAGTCTCGTAGAGCGAGTTCCAGGTGCTTTTGCCGACAACGCCGTCAGGGTCAAGGCGCATCATGCGCTGGAAGGCGATCACCGCCTGTCTGGTTCCGCTGCCGAAAATGCCGTCCTGGGCTGGCTGAGGGAGGTCGGGATAATATTCAGCGATCACATTTAACAGATACTGCAAGGTGACTACATCCTGTCCGCTGGAACCCTGGCGGAGTACGGAAGACGGCGGCACCGTGCCGATGCCAAGCGTGATGCCCTCGCTGTCCAATTCTGCAAGCCTGCTCACTGCCGTATAGATGCTGGACATTTTATACCAGGTGCCTTTGCCGACGATGCCGTCAGGCGTCAGGTTGAAAATACGCTGAAAATTTGTGACGGCAGCCTTTGTGCTGCTTCCGAAATCCCCGGAAGTATCTGTAATAGCGGGAATGGCAGGATAATTACGACGGATCCGGTTTAGCCAGGATTGTATTGTCTGTACGTCCAGCCCGGTACTTCCTGTCTGCAACGGGGTGCCTGGGTAAGAGGACAAGGCGCCGGTAATGGCATTTGTCTCAGCAATTTCAATATCCTTTGGATAATAGGAACGCAGGATACGCAAAGGCGTATAACCTTGGTTTGCAAGGGACACAGTTCCCCATTGGGACAGCCCGTCACAGGTGACAGTCGTGCCGTTGCAAAAAGAAGTAAAATAAGGCGCGTTCTGTCCGCTGCGGCGGACGTATTCATTAAAGATCTCATCTACGATCGTACTGATTGATTCATAGATTGGACGTCCGTATACAAAAGCCTGGTCATACGCTGTGCTGTTTGTAATATCAAAATCATACCCCCGGCTGCGATACCATTCGGTATAAATACGATTTAATGCAAATGTAATAATTGCATAGATATTTGCAGTCAGGGCGGCTTTAGGCCAGGTTGGGTAGATTTCGCTGCTGGCGGCGTTTTTTACGTATTCAGGAAAAGACATGCGGACATTGCGGGCGGAAGCATCTGGAGAGCCTAAATGTACGGTAATGGGGTCTGGGATTACGACCTGGCGCAGTACATAGGGGAAGGAGATGGGACCATCCTGTCCGCGCATTTCATGCATTGCGACAGCAGGTTTTCCAATAGGAATCTCCGTCTGGGACGGTGTGCGCTGGCGCTCCTGCATCGGGACAAGCGCAAGCGGAAGGATGGCGTTTTCTCCTTCATAAATAGGAATGTCCGAGATATACAAAGAGTTGAAGCCGGCAGCCTGCGCCAGTACATTGTAGCTGATGTAGGGCGTTCCTGTAAAATATGCATTTTGAGAAAAACTCTGATCGAGCGTTTCCAGCGGAACCTCCTGTGCTTCTCCGTTTTCGTCCGTAGCTAACTGATAGATGGTATTGCCCTGGTTGTCAGAGACGGTGATCTGTACGCCGCTCAATGGGACGGCGTCATGGGCAGTCCGCGCCTGGATGGTTAAATAACCGATAGCCATAAATCTGATTTTCTCCTTTTTCATTATTTTATGCAGGCAGGGCGGGAAGGATTACTTCTGCTTTGGAAACACGACCGTAACGGTGGTTCCCTCATCCAAAACACTATGCAGCGTGAGTTTGGCATGGTGGATGATGGCGGCGTGTTTGACAATCGAAAGCCCAAGCCCCGTGCCGCCTAATTGTTTGGAGTGGCTCTTGTCCACGCGGTAAAAACGTTCAAAAATATGCTCCTGGTGCTCTGGCGGGATACCGATGCCGGTATCGCGTACAATCAGGGAAGCCTGCCCAGGTTCATCCTGGATCTGGATAAAAACAGAGCCGCCTTTGCGGCTATATTTAATGGCGTTATCGCAAAGGTTGCATACGATGCCGTATAACAACTGCGGGACAGCAGGGATGACAGCGGCGTCACCTAAAAGCGATACTGTCACTTCTGCATCATCGGCTTCTGGTGCAAGGCTGCGCACGGCGGATGCAGCGGCAGCAAAGAGATCCTGTGCTTCAAACTGCATGTCGCCCGCGCCCTCGTCAAGATGGGACAGATTGATAATATCCTCGACCAGCTTTGCCATCCGCTGGGCTTCTGCGTAGATCTTTTCTGCAAAAGGGCAGATATCGGATGCTTTCACCATCCCATTTTTTAATAACTCGGCATAGCCTGAGATAGCGTGCAGAGGAGTTTTAAGCTCGTGGGAGACATTTGCGGTAAATTCCCTGCGCATCTGTTCGGCTTTTTCTTTTTCAGTAACATCCAGTAAAAGCAGCGCAGCGCCCGAAACAGCGCCTTCTGAGATCACAGGGCTTGCAGTGATCTGGTAATGCCGGTTGTTTAACGTGACAATCTGCTCCTGCGGGTTTCCAAGCAGGGCGCTGTCGGCAGCCTGGATGAGCACAGAGGGCGTTTGTTGTGACGGGTTCAGCAGCATTGCCGCAGCGGGATTGATGCTGAGTATTTTTCCGTCTGCTGAAAGCAGGATCATGCCTTCCTTCATATTTGAGATGACGGCATGTAATTCCTCCTGCTTTTGTTGTAGCTGCGCTTCTTTTAGCTTTAACTGGCTTTGCTGGCTGCCGATGCGGCGCAGCAGCGGAGTAAGCTCTTCATAATGTTCACTATCCAGAGGATTGTCTAAGTCCAATGTATTAAAAGGCTTTACAATATTGCCGGAAAGCCGTGCTGCGAGTACGACGGAGAGGATAACGGCGATGGCAAATACGAGGAAAACAGGCTGTGACATTCCAAGCAAAAGAATCAAAATTGTACCGTGGGTTGTACATAGGCGCACGATCGAACCATCATCCAGGCGCCTGGCGGAATAAAAGGAACGTTCCATCAAGGTCGCGGAATAGCGGTCGCTTTCCCCATACCCTTCTTCCAAAGCCTGCCGGATTTCTTCACGCTCCAGGTGGTTTTCCATAGCTGTATAATCAGACTGGCTGTCGTAAAGGATCGTGCCGGCGGCATCCATCCACGTAATACGGTAGTGTTCATCGTCTAAGCCGTCAAAAAAGCGGATGCCTTCCTTCGACACACCATGGGAGATCAGGTTTGTCTGCATTTTTAACTGCGCAAGCATCAGATCTGAAAAATAATCGTACAGGACACCCATAATCAGCACGACAGATGAGAGAAAAACAATCATTGCCACAAGGCAGATGGAACGGAATATTTTTTTGGTCATGGCATCTCCTCCAGTTTATACCCAACACCGCGTACGGTCTTAATCCGTCCGCCGTATGCACCGAGTTTTGTCCGCAGGTTCCCGACATGGACGTCTACCGTCCGTGTGCCTCCCAGATAATCAGAATCCCAGATCTTCGCAAGCAGGACGTCGCGCGTATAGACGATTCCAGGATGGCTCATAAACAGGTGAAGCAATTCAAATTCTTTTAATGTTAATTCTATTTCTGACTTATTTTCTCTTTCCAAGCCTGTATAGCCGTTGTTGTGGACTAGGTATACAGTATGCGTATCGGCATTCAGCTCTAAATCGCCGATGCGCAGCAGGCTGGCGGCAGGCTTTGGAGCCGTACGCCGCAGGACAGCTTTGACACGCGAGAGCATTTCCATCATGCCAAAAGGCTTTGCGAGATAGTCGTCAGCGCCGAGATCCAGCCCGATTACCTTGTCGTATTCCGTCCCTTTTGCAGAAGCGATAATAACTGGGGTATCACAGGTTGCATAATTTGCTTTTAATTTTTTCAGGATGGAAATGCCGTCTTCTCCAGGCAGCATTACGTCCAGGAGAATCAACTGCGCCTGTTTTTCCAAAAGTGCAGTAAACAGGCTGCTGCCGTCGGTAAAGCCCTCTGCCTGGAAACCGGCGGAATGGAGTGTATAAATCATTAAATCACGGATAGCGTGATCGTCTTCTACGCAGAAAATCATAAGCAATGTCCTTTCGGCTTGAGTTAAAGTTAAAGTTACGATAAATGCTGACAGTATTATATCATAACATGCCTGTCCGAAAATGTAAAATTTTTTTGCCTCAGGAGCTGTCGTATCGGGGCTTTTGTTGCAGCTTACCGCCCGTAAAATGCAGCTTACCGAAATATGCTTGCATTGTGAAGCAGTTGATATATGCTGAAAAGAAAACAACATAAGGAGGGTGTGCCAATGGGGATTATAAAGGTACAGAATCTTACAAAAAAATATGGGGCGTTTTATGCGGTCGACCATATTTCTTTTGAAGTGGAGCGGGGGACAATGCTTGGGTTTTTAGGCGTTAACGGCGCCGGAAAGTCGACCACGATCAACCTGCTTTCCACACTGCTGCTCCCGGATGAGGGAACTGGCGAATTGTGCGGGTATACGATCGGGAAACAGGATCAGCAGATCCGGCAAAGGATCGGTATTGTTTATCAGCAGAATTGCCTGGATGAGCTGTTATCAGTAAAGGAAAACCTGCTGTGCGCAGGAGTGCTGCATGGAGCGAAAAAAAGAGATGCGGAGCTGCAAATAAAGCGTGTATGCAAAATATTAAATATGGAAGATATTTTAAAAAAGAGATATCAAACATTATCCGGAGGGCAAAAGCGCAGATGTGAGATCGCAGCGGCACTGATGCATACGCCGCAGATTTTGTTTCTGGATGAGCCGACAACAGGCTTAGACCCTGCGACCCGCCAGGATGTGTGGGCAGCCATTGCGGATTTGCAGAAAAAGGAGAACATAACAATATTTTTAACAACACATTATATGGAAGAAGCAGCCGGGGCGGACAAAATCGTCATACTCGATCATGGAAAGATTGTAACGGAAGGAACAGCCTTTGAATTAAAAGAAAAATATGCAGAAGATAAATTGCGGTTATATTTTAAAAGTGCAGATGGGGATATGAGGCAGAAGCTTATGGCAAGGCTTGGGAAGAAAAAGAAGGCCGTCTTGCTGCAAAATGGAGGAATCGAGATCGGTATACGTTCAACGAAAGAGGCAATTCCGATTTTGAATGCGCTTTTGGATCAGATGGATGGGTTTGAGGTGATACAGGGAAACCTGGATGATGTATTTTTGAATGCAGTAAGCGCTGCCGAAAAAACAGGAAGGCGTACGGGGCAGCTTCTGAAACAGTAAGGAATTGGCAAAAAGGAGGAAAAGCAAAATGCTTGGGCAGTTAAAAATGATAACAGGGAGAAATTTGAAGCTGTATTTGCGGGATAAGGGCGCGGTATTTTTTTCATTATTATCGATGCTGATTGTCATTGTGTTAATGACTTTATTTTTAGGGGACATACAGGCAGAAGAAATCACAAGCCTGCTGGGACAGTTTCCAGGGCGCGATGCGGCTGCTGATGAAAAACATGCGGATCTGCTCGTTTTTGTATGGACATGCGCAGGCATTCTATCGATCAATGCCGTGACGGTTACACTGTCGGCATTGTCCTCGATGGTAAAGGATAAGGCGAGCGGCAAGCTGAACGCGCTGTATACAGCCCCGGTGAGCAGGCTGGTAATAGCGTCAGGCTATGTGCTGGCAGCCTGGGCGGCGTCCGTGGTGATCTGTATGCTGACGCTGCTGCTTACAGAGGCTTATGGCGTGGTGCGCGGGCTGGAATGGTTTTCTGCTGTGGTGCATCTAAAGCTTGTTGGAATGATTGCGGTCAATTCGTTTGCTTATGCAGCGTTTATGTATGTCGCTGCGGTACTGATAAAATCAGAAGGCTCCTGGAGCGGGCTTGGAACGGTTGTGGGGACGCTGACAGGGTTTTTAGGCGGGATTTATCTTCCGATCGGGCAGCTTTCCGAGGGTGTCGGCAATTTGATGAAATGTACGCCGATCATCTATGGTACGGCATTGTTTCGCGAGGTCATGACAAAGCCTGCGCTGGATGCGGCATTTGCAGATATTCCAGCGGAGGTGTTACATACGTATCGGGAAATGATGGGAATTGACCTGGTTGTTTTTGGAAAAACAGTTACCGCACAGATGTCCTTGGCGCTGCTCTTGATTTTTGGCGCGGTTTTTCTTATGATTGGAGTGGTTGCAGTCACATATGGGAAGCGGGCAGACAGGTAGGCAGATAGGAGCGCTATGAAGATCACGATAGAAACACCGGGGCAGGGAGAAGAAGATGAGATTATTATTCGCTGTGCTGCATTAGATGAAGAGCTGATGCAGCTCATATACAGGCTGAAAATGGGCAGGGAAAAGCTGGCGGTGTTTTCAGATAAGGGGATTACGATGATGCCGCTAAAGGAGATCTATTATTTCGAATCCGTGGACAATAAAGTATTTGCATATTGTAAGACAGAAGTATATGAGGTGCATAAAAAGCTGTATGAGCTGGAAGCTGATTACGAAAACCTGGATTTTCTGCGGGTCTCAAAATCCACGATTGTGCATTTGCCTAAGATCTCGCATTTGGTGCCTTTGTTTCACGGGCGGTTTGAGGCTGTATTAAAAAACGGAGAGAAGATCGGCATATCCAGGCAGTATGTGTCAATGATGAAGAAAAAGCTAGGCATATAGGGGAAAGCGTATGAATAAAATCATAAATAAATTAAAAATATTTGCGGAATGGTTTGTGGAATGGTTCGTATTTATTACTGCTGGGATTTTAATTATATGTGCAGTTAATTTTCTGCTATTTTCTGGAGGGGAAGATCTTCCGGGGGATACTTTGGGGCACATTCTTTTGTCGGCATTTGTGACCGCGGCGGAAACGGCAGTATTTTTTATGGCAGAGCCGGTAAAAAAAAGCAGCATGATCCTTTGGTTTGTTTTGCATTTTGGATGCCTGACGGCGACGATGCTTGTATGCGGAATCCGCTTTGGATGGGTTGATGCCAGCGTATTTGGATTTACCGAGATGGTAGTATCGGTTGCAGGCGTGTATGCCTTTGCAATAGTAGTATACTATATCCTGGACATACATCGGGCGGAGCAGATCAACCGCAGGCTGAGGGAAAAATATCAGGAGGAAGAGGAGGAATGAAGCTTTGCCAAACGACAATCTGCCCTGTCTGTTGCGTTATCTCTACAAATCGGAAAAGCTGTCCGCATTGCTGTATATTTTTGTGAAATTGTATGGTAACATTTTCCATGCAGGTATGATATGATAGAGCTGTTCCAAAAGCAAACATGCAGATTGGACACAATCAAGATCGTATGATATGGAGGAAATGCAGACATGAAAAGCTTCAACATGAAAAACTATAATATCAAAAATTTCAAAAGAATCACATGCGGATGCCTGACTGCCGCAGTGCTTGCGACAACGCTTGCAGCCGCTCCGGTCACAGCAAAAGCTGCTGCGCCAAAGCTGAATAAGACATCCGCGACGATGACAGTCGGCAAAAAAATGACGCTGAAAGTACAGAATGTAAATAAGGACACAGCGGTGAAATGGTCTACGACGAAAAAAACAGTAGCCGCCGTATCCGCAAAAGGGGTTGTAACGGCAAAGGCGGAAGGAAAAGCGACGATTAAGGCTGTAGTAAGCAATAAAACGCTGAAATGCAAAATTACGGTGACGGATGTGGCTGCTGAAGCTCCAAGTACAGATACAAGCAGCGGCAAAGATACGAATACCGATGCAAAGGATGTATCCGCACTTTTGGCAGGGAAGTCTTATAAAGGAACTGCCGCAACTCCGCTTGGAAATATAGATGTGCTGATGATTACCTTTGGCAGCGATGGGACGGCGACAGGGACACAGATGAACCAGGCGACCATGCAGCCGGAAGAGTTTACAGGTACATACAAAGCGGTCTTGTCAGGCAAAAAGGTAACCATTACCGTAGGTTCAGGCGATAAGTCGCTGACGGAGGAGCTTACGGCGGAAAATGACGAGCTTACCAAGCTGTCTGCAACGAAAAAAATTGCAGGCATGGATGTTCAGATTACAGTGGAAGAAGTAAAAGGAGAATAATTCTATCAGGTTTTCATCAGGGAGGATTCATTCCAGGTTCGGCAGCGGACGCGTGCCAGGTTTGGGGTGGATGCTCCTTTTATATGGTGTGTCAAAAATCAGGATTGGTGAAAAGGTTCTGTTTGAAGGGTTGTATATTTGAAGGAAAGACGGTATAATAGAAAAATGCACGATCAGAAAAGATAAAGGAGGGGAAACAAGATGCAGATGGTTACGCTGGGCAAAACGGGAATTACGGTGAATAAAAATGGGTTCGGCGCCTTGCCGATCCAGCGTATTTCGAAAGAAAACGCGGTCAGGCTGGTACAAAAGGCATATAATGCCGGCATTACTTATTTTGACACGGCAAGATGGTATACCGACAGCGAGGAAAAGCTGGGAGAAGCCTTTGACGGCATGAGAGAGAACGTTTTCATTGCGACAAAGACAGGTGCAGACAATGCGGAGGCGTTTTGGAAAGACTTAGAGACGTCGCTTGCAAATCTGCGGACAGATTATATTGATGTCTACCAGTTCCACAATCCGCCGGTATGTCCAAAGCCGGGAGACGGCAGCGGGCTGTACGAAGCGATGCTGGAGGCGAAGGCACAGGGGAAGGTGCGGCATATCGGCATTACTAATCACAGGCTGTCTGTGGCACAAGAGGCAGTAGCGTCTGGATTATATGAAACGCTGCAATTTCCGTTTAGTTATTTAAGCGGAGAAAAGGAACTGGATCTCGTTAAGAAATGCGAAGAA
The DNA here is from genome assembly GCA_947178105.1 of uncultured Eubacterium sp. Classification (GTDB taxonomy): domain Bacteria; phylum Bacillota; class Clostridia; order Lachnospirales; family Lachnospiraceae; genus Eubacterium_J. The sequence continues at coordinate 8,686 of CAMWXD010000042.1, forward strand.
GCGGAAATGGGCTTTATTGCAATGAAAGCGTTATCCGGCGGGTTGATTACAAATTCTGCGGCAGCTTACGTGTTTTTGGCGCAGTATGAAAATGTGCTGCCGATCTGGGGTGTGCAGCGGGAAAAGGAGCTGGATGAATTTATCGCATATATCAGCCAGCCGCCAGCGATGACACAGGAGCTGTCGGATGTAATCGCACATGACAGGGAGGAGCTTAGCGGGGAGTTCTGCCGGGGATGCGGCTATTGTATGCCTTGTCCGGCGGGCATTGAGATCCAGACTTGTGCGAGGATGTCGCTGCTGATTCGTCGTTCTCCGTCCAAAGCGCAGTTGACAAAGCAGGCGCAGGAAATGATGAAAAAAATTGAAGGCTGCCTGCACTGTAACAAATGCAGGGGCAAGTGCCCATATGAATTGGATACTCCGGCACTGCTTGAAAAAAATTACGAGGATTATAAGCGGATACTGGCAGGCGAGGTTTCGCTTTAAAATAAGGTAAGGAAAAGGAGTTTGGTTATGAAACAGGAGAAAAAAAGAAACTCATTTTCAGGCTCGATCGGTTTTGTGCTGGCTGCTGCCGGCAGTGCAGTAGGGCTTGGAAATATCTGGAGGTTTCCATATCTGGCGGCAAAGGACGGCGGCGGGCTGTTTCTGGTATTGTATCTGGTTTTGGCACTGACCTTTGGATTTACACTGCTGACGACGGAAATTGCAATCGGGCGCAAGACAAAGCAAAGCCCATTGACCGCGTATGGCAAAATCCATCCAAAGTGGAGGCCGCTTGGAATCGTTGCGTGCCTTGTGCCGGTTATTATTTTGCCATATTACTGTGTGATCGGCGGATGGGTAGTAAAATACCTGATTGCCTATCTGACAGGAGAAGGCGCTGACGCTGCAAAGGACGGCTATTTTACCGGGTTTATTACAGCGGATGTGCAGCCGATGGTACTGCTTTGCGTATTTTTGTTTGCGGTAGCGTTTATTGTATTCCGCGGGGTAAATAAAGGGATCGAAGCGTCATCCAAAGTGATCATGCCGCTGCTGCTTCTGCTTGTTATTGGTATCGCTGTGTTTTCGCTGACGATCAAGCATACAGATGAGTCGGGGACAGTGCGCAGCGGGCTGGAAGGATTTAAAATCTATGTCATTCCAAACCTGGAGGGGCTGACGGTGCAGGGATTTTTTACGGTGCTGCTGGATGCGATGAGCCAGTTGTTTTTCAGCTTGAGTGTCGCAATGGGAATCATGATCTCTTATGGGTCTTATGTGCAGGATGATGCCAACCTCGTTAAATCGATTAACCAGATCGAGATTTTTGATACGTTTGTAGCGTTTTTAGCTGGCGTTATGATTATTCCTGCGGTATTTACCTTTATGGGCAGAGAGGGGATGCAGGCGTCCGGGCCGAGCCTGATGTTTGTGTCGCTGCCGAAAGTATTTTCCGCAATGGGAAAAGCCGGGACGATAGTCGGCGTACTGTTTTTTGCAATGGTGCTCTTTGCGGCGCTGACGAGCGCGGTGTCCGTCATGGAGGCAGTTGTATCAAGCTTTATGGATGAGTTTCATATATCGCGTATCAAAGCGGCTGTGATCGAGACGGTCATTGCCCTTGCCGGCGGGATTCTTGTATGCCTGGGCTATAATAAGCTGTATTTTGAATATACGCTTCCAAACGGCGCGGTTGCGCAGATTTTGGATATTATGGACTATATCAGCAACAATGCGCTTATGCCGATCGTGGCGATCGGAACCTGTATTTTGGTCGGCTGGGTGGTAAAGCCAAAGGTGATTATTGAAGAGGCTGAAAAATCCGGCTGCAAGTTTGGCAGGAGAAATCTGTATATTGTGATGATTCGGTTTATCGCGCCGGTGCTGCTGATTGTATTGTTTTTAAAATCAATCGGGGTGCTGAATATGATTTAGGAGAAGTGCAAAAAGTGTGGCAGGATGATTTGACAAAAGGATCAATTTTATATATAATAAAATAGTCGTGTAGCAAAAAGCGTAAATCCAGATGCTGGGTTTGCGCTTTTTTTCTTGCACAAAGAATATGGTTGTGGCAGCTTTCCAAAAAGTCTCCTGAGAATACGCGGTCGAGTATTCAATAGAAAAAGGAGGAAAATTGAATAAACAAGGAACAACAAACAAAATGGGGGCTGAGGCAGTTCCAAAAGTCATGCTGAACATGGGAATACCGATTATTCTGTCGATGGTATTGCAGGCGTGTTACAACATTGTGGACAGTATGTTTGTAGCAAGAATACCGGATACGGGCAGTATCGCAAATGCAGGGGAGTGTGCGGTAAATGCCCTGACGCTGGCATTTCCTGTGCAGATGCTGATGGTGGCATTTGGAATCGGTACAGGCGTGGGTGTGAATGCCCTGCTGGCAAAAAGCCTGGGACAGCGGGATGAGGAAAAAGTGGCAAAAACGGCAGGAAACGGGGTAGCATTAGCGTTTATCATTTATGCATTGTTTTTCTTGTTTGGCATATTTGGGGTGAAAGCCTATATCGGAAGCCAGACAAAGGATGAGATCATTCTCGCGATGGGCAGGTCTTATCTTTCAATCTGCTCGGTAGCGTCATTTGGCATGATTTTGTTTTCGATCTATGAAAAGCTGTTGCAGGCAACGGGGAAGACGGTCTATTCTACGATTGCGCAGGTATCAGGCGCGGTTGTCAATATTATTTTGGATCCAATCCTGATTTTCGGCTATTTCGGGTTTCCGGCAGCAGGGATTCGTGGTGCGGCTTACGCCACTGTATTGGGGCAGGTTGTGTCCATGCTGATCGCCATGTACCTTCATTACAAGAAAAACACAGAGATTAGGCCGAATATCACATATCTGAAGCTGGAAAGCAGTATTGTGAGGGAAATCTATGTGATCGGGCTTCCGGCTATTATCATGCAGGCGCTGATGTCGCTTATGACCTACAGCGTAAATATTATTTTTGCCACAGTATCGCAGGAAGCAGTGACGGCATATGGAATTTTTTATAAAATACAGCAGTTTATATTTTTCGCAGGCTTTGGGCTCAGAGACGCGATTACGCCGATTGTTTCTTTTAATTATGGAATGGGGTCGCAGAAACGTGTAAAACAGGGGATATTTTATGGAATCTTGTATACAGAGGTAATTATGCTGGCTGGATTTGTCGGCCTGGAGTTGTTTGCCCGCCCTTTGATCGGATTGTTTGCGATGTCTGAGCAAACAGAAGGGTTATGTGTCCTGGCGGCGAAGATCATTGCGACAGGTTTCCTGTTTGCAGGAGGGAATATTGCGATACAGGGGGTATTTCAGGCATTGGGCTGCGGTATGGATTCCCTGATTGTCTCGCTGCTTCGGCTGTGTATCGTCGTATTGCCGCTGGCGTGGCTGTTTGCAAGGCTTGAGAATGCAGATGCAATGATTTGGTGGGCGTTTCCGATTGCTGAGCTGGCAGCGGTTTTGGCAGCGGTTTTATTTTTACTGTGTGCATATAAAAGGATCAAAACCAATTTTTCATAAAAAATAATAAAGTTTTTTCTGAAAAAGCATTGACAGGTAGCAACGATCGTAATATATAATCAGTTGTATCAAATAGTTGGAACAATCCTAATTATAGTACCGAGAAAAGGAGGGCTATTACAGATGAAAGTGTTGCTTGTCAATGGCAGTTCTAGAAAACAAGGATGTACGGATGTGGCGTTAAGAGAAGTGGAACGCGCGCTAAAGGAAGAAGGAATGGAAACAGAGATGGTGTTTATCGGAAACGAAGCTTTGCCAGATTGCATTGCCTGTCATAAGTGCAGGGAAACCGGGTGCTGTGTATTCCATGATATTGTAAACGAATTTGTGGAAAAGGCAAAAACTGCCGATGGGTTTGTATTTGGTTCCCCGGTTTATTTTGCACATCCAAGCGGCAGGCTTCTGTCATTTATGGACAGGGCGTTTTATTCCAATGGAGCGGCGTTTTGCTTTAAGCCAGCGGCGGCTGTCCTGTCTGCAAGGCGTGCCGGAACAACGGCTTCCTTTGATGTAATCAATAAATATTTTACGATTTGTTCTATGCCGGTAGTTTCCTCTACCTATTGGAACCATGTTTACGGTGCGCAGCCGGAGGAGGTGGCAGAAGATCAAGAAGGGCTTATGACGATGTATAATATCGGGAAAAACATGGCGTGGCTGATCAAATGTATTGCACTTGGGAAAGAACATGGCGTGGCATATCCGCACAATGAAAAAATCTTAACGAATTTTACGAGGTGATGATCCTGTCTGTATATGCCCATGATTACAATTTTTCATGGGCATTTCCAAAACCGAAAGAAATATTGCCATCCAGCGCCGCCGCTAATTCATAATCTTTTCAAAAAGTTCTCTATTGAATTCTTTATGGAATTGTCCTAATAAATCAGCAATCATCTCACAACATTGGCTCACCTCCGGATTCGCTGAGCTCTTTGCATTTCTTAATTTATAAACATGTGCCCACTCTGTGAGATTTATCTTAAAAATAAAATTACTTGGAATACTCAGCATATATAATCCACGTTTAATATCTGGATTATCTTTATCCTCCTCCAAAATATATCCATTAATTGCTTTTACATAGTTTTTCCCATCATATGTCATGGTTTCCGGAAGCTGAATACCCAGTGCTTGTGCAGCGACATCAGTAGGTATGATTTTATCCTGATAATATGTGGATACCTCGTATTGAAAGTCAGACTTCTTTGTTCTTGTACTATTACGAATAATACGATTATCAAACCTTTTCGTATGCGCATCCCAGTCATCTTGTCCGGCTCTATGCAAACCTTCAACTGTAATCGAAAAATCAATAAAGCGTAACATCGTCGTATGTTTCCAACCCCATTTAAGTAACTTTTCGAACCAGTTATGAAACTCCTCAAATTCGTCAGCCATACTTTCCTCATATTCTTTCAAACTGCCATTCGAATTCAAAACCTTATGGCATGTGTCATAAATATGAAGTTCCAACTCTCTTGTCCAAGTACGATAACTCATAAACATCGATACAATAGCATCATCAATTCCTGAAATTGAGTTTAAAAATACTTTCATTGTGTTTTTCTCCTTTTTATGCTGATAATATTGGACTGCCTTAGTATATTGTTTGATCATCATTGTATAACCTTCGAAACATACTATTTATATTTATTAATGGTTACCTTTATTTGATTGATAAACGTATTCATTATACCTTAAATAGCCCACTTCTGCAATAGAGCATTTACTTTAACAACTCTGTGGAAAGAGACAATAAAGCAAGAAGCTGCACAGTCACTACCCATGTCCGCCGAATTTGGAAAAAAATGAAGACGGCCCAAGCCGGCTGGAATATATCCAGACAGTGCGCGGAGTTGGCTGCCCTCGATTTTACCTTATTTTCTATGACTGCTTGCTAACAGGAATCCAGATCTCTGCATAATAGTTGTCGTCATTCGTGCCATTTGGATACTTGTCTGGCGAGTCATACATTTCAACGCAATATCCTGCCGCAAATTTATAATCCGGCAGCGCAGGAAGCCATTCGGAGAATATCTTTGTATTTGCATCCTGCAGCGTTTGCTGAAGAGCGCCTTTGCATGGAAAGACAGCCCATGTATAGGCAGGGATTGTCTTTACTACAAAACCGTCAGGAAGATCTATGGACGGATTATAAATGTCTGCAATCAGATATTCAAATTTTTCGTTTCCCATCTGCGGGTCAATATTTATGCCGTACATTCCGCAGACATATTTCCCCTTTCCCGAAGCATAATGTTCCTGCCAATACAAAGGGATTTCCTGTTTTGCATTTTCATAGCCAAACTCCTTCGATGCGCCCAAAACAGAAAAGGATTCTTTTTTTACAATTCTGTAATCCATAATGTAACCACCTTTCAATGAAATTGTTAGCTTCAGCGGTGCGAAAGTTTTAATCATTGTTTTATGCTTGCGCACGGTGAGAGGCGTATGTCCATGAAAACGAGCAAAAGCCTTGGTAAAACTGTCGGGAGAATCATAGCCATATTTCATAGCCAGGTCTATTACCGCAATATCACTGGTAATCAGTTCTTCCCCTGCAAGGGACATTCTACGGTTTCTGATATACTCCGTTATAGAATATCCGCATAATATGCTAAACCCCTTGTGAAAATAAAATGGTGAAATATTTACATGGCGTGCCACCTCATACATTGTAATATCTTCTGTGAGGTGGCTCTCGATATATTTGATTGCTTTACTGATAGCCTCTGCCCATTCCATGACGATCAACCTCCTGCTGTGCTTAGAGTATACCCTGAATCCTTTCTGCTGTCCCGACATTACTTGTTTTCTTTTGTCTATGCATCTTTCATCTGCCTGTCTGCATGGACTGCCTCTGAATAGGATGGCACTTTTGACCTTCTTATCTTTTCTGATATTTTTTCCTACAGTTACTGCCACATTTCCGGTTAAAAGCCCTTTATGCAAATAATTAATCAATCACTTTCTGCATGTCCAGGTATCCATGGGTGTCTCCTGATAGATAGACCATACCATCACCCTTCCGTTTTTTTATTTTATTATACACCATTTAGCAAGGTTGCGTTCACTGCAAGTCCAATATTTTTGCAATTCAGAATCTTTTTTCCTACATGAACCACATCCGTGCTGTGAAGCAGGTATTGAGCCATGAAGGGCAGTGTGTTAATATTAGTAAAAAACAGGATATAGATTTGAGGTGACAGAATGAAAGAATACTTTTCCCTTCGTACAGTACGGAAAAAAATAGTGATGAGCTCAAAAATCATTGGAATGGTATTGATTGCTTCTTATGCGCTTTCTACGCGGTTGCCTTTACGGCAGGAGCTTGCGCATTTGGCTTGGATGGGGTTTATGGTTTTGCTTGTATTTGTTGTAGATTATGTTTTGGGACGCTTTATTTCAGACCCGATTTCTGAAATCTGCGCTTCGGCATCCAGGATAGCGCGACTGGATTTTTCCTGCCCCTGTCCTATAACGTCGAAAGATGAATTTGGCGGCCTTGCAGGCAATCTCAACCGTATGTCTGAAAATTTGCAGCAGGCGCTGGAAAAGCTGGAGAATGCAAAGATCCAGCTTGAAAAGGAGGTGGAGCAGGAGAGGCGGTTGTTAGAAGAACGAAAGGAATTGGTAGACCGCCTGTCCCACGAAATGAAAACGCCTTTAGGAATTATTCGTGCCTATGCTGAGGGGATGCAGGACGAAGCAGATGAAGTGAAAAGGCAAAAATACGTTGGAATTATCATAGCAGAAACAGAACGAATGAGTACGTTGATTACAGAGCTGCTGGATTTGTCTGCGTTGGAAAATGGAGCTGTTTCGCTGACGCCGGAACGGTTTGACTTTGTAGAATTTGTTGAAACGGTAGCAGGGCGGTTATTGATCGATATGCCAGAAACAGAATTTGAATTGCAGTATGAGCTGCCGGAACATAAGGTTTATGTTTATGCAGATAAAGCGCGTATGGAACAGGTATTAAGTAATCTGATGATCAATGCCCAAAAGAATGTGCTGGCGCATGGCATTTTAAAAATATCGTTAGTTGAGCAGGGCGGAAAACTTCATTTTTCTGTATTTAATCAGGGGATGCCCATACCGCAGGACAGGCTGGCGCAAATTTGGGAAAAATTTTATCGTGATAAAAATGTAAAGTACAGCGGTTCAGGATTAGGGCTAGCGATTGTTGCGCAGATTTTGTCTATGCAGAAGCTGGAATATGGAGTGAAAAATTTGGCGGACGGCGTTGTATTTTTCTTTTCTGTTCCCATAACAAAATAGGCTGTACCGCGGGCCGGGAGCAGTTTGAGATCACTGCATCAGTATGTACAAAACCGCTGATTACTGGCGGCAGAGGCATGGGAATGCTATGCCCGAAAAGCATTTTATATTATAAAATACAGGTATTAGACATAAAGAACCAGCGGGTATATAATGTAAGCATACGATTTTTGTTTATGCAGGTTTGTGGTTGAAAATGGAGGAACGGAATGCAGATGCACAAAGAGCTGTTTTCAAACAGCAGGCTGAAAGCAATGATTATCCCGCTGTTTCTGGAACAGTTGCTGGTTATGCTTGTAGGAATTGCAGATACGCTGGTAATCAGTTACGCTGGTGAGGCGTCGGTATCCGGTGTGTCGCTGGTAAACCAGTTTAACACGATATTTATTTATCTTTTTACAGCTCTGTCCTCTGGCGGGGCAGTGATAGTCAGCCAGTATATCGGAAGGAAGGAACCGGTTCATGCAGGCGAAGCATCCAGCCAGCTTTTGATGTTTTCTACGGCATTTTCGGTGCTGGCTGCTGTTTTGGTGCTGGCCGGAAATGAGGGAATGCTGCGCCTGCTGTTTGGGAGAGTAGAAGCACCGGTTATGCAGGCATGTGTGACATATCTTAGGATATCTGCCTATTCCTATCCTGCCCTGGCTGTTTATCATTCTGGGGCGGCGGTTTACCGCAGCCTGGGGAAAACCAGTGTGTCCATGTATATATCCGTTGTTTCCAATATGATAAATGTGATTGGGAATATTATTGGCGTGCTGGTGCTGCGGGCAGGTGTGGCAGGGGTTGCCGTGCCTTCGCTGATTGCCCGGACTTTTTCTGCGGCAGCGATTACATGCGCCTGTTTTCAAAGGAAAAATGAGGTGTATTACCGTTGGCGGTTTATCTTTCAGTGGAATAGCAAGATGTTAAGGCGCATTCTAAAGGTGGCAGTCCCAAACGGTGTGGAAAATGGGATTTTCCAACTGGTAAAGGTAGCGCTGAGCAGCATTGCCGCACTTTTTGGCACTTATCAGATTGCTGCAAATGGAGTGGCGCAGAGCATCTGGTCGCTGGCAGCTCTTGCAGGCGTTGCGATGGGGCCGGTGTTTATTACGGTGATCGGACAGTGTATGGGAAGCCGTGACCTGGAGGCTGCCGATTACTACTTTCAAAAGCTCACGAGGCTGACCTTGCAGATTTCGTTTGCCTGGAACTTGCTGGTACTGGTTCTGGCCCCGTTATTTATGAGATTCTATGCTTTGGAACCACAGACAAAGAGGCTCGTGTTTTGGCTGGTTGTAATCCACAACGTATTTAATGCCGCTGCGTTTCCTTTTTCCGGGGCGCTCAGCAGCGGCCTGCGGGCGGCAGGCGATATCAAATTTACCATGTATGTTTCCGTGGCTTCGACAGTTGCCGGGAGGCTGGTGCTGTCTTACCTTTTGGGGATTGTGCTTGATCTTGGAGTGATAGGGCTTGCCCTTGCCATGGCTTGTGACTGGATTGTACGCGGAGCCATATTTTGCTGGAGGCAGCGGTCTGGTATATGGAAAAAATTTGAGGTGCTTGAATGAATGGAAAGGAGAACATTATGGTGAGAACATATGGGAAGGAACCATATAAGGTAGCTGCCATTCATGGCGGGCCAGGCGCAGCGGGATCGGCATTGGGGCTCGCAAGGCTGATCGCAGAGGCGCATGGGGTTGTGGAACCAATGCAGTCAAAAGATACGATTGGCGGACTGGAAGAAGAGCTGATGGAGCAAATAGAAGAGAACTGTTCTGGAAAAGTGATATTGGCAGGGCATTCCTGGGGAGCATGGCTGGCGGGCTTGTTTGCGGAAAGATTTCCGGACAAGGTGGAAAAAGTTATTTTGATTGGCTGTGCGCCTTTGGAGGAAAGCTATGTTTCTCAGATCGCAGAGCGCAGAAAAGAAAATATGTCGCCGCAGGAGGCGGAAGAATTTGAAGAGATTTTGCGGCGGCTGGAAGACGGGTCAGGAGAAAACGATGCATATTTGCGGCGGTTAGGCGAAATCTGCGGCCGCGCGGACGGATACCAGGAAGAAGAGTTGTGGGACGAACAGGCGGACGTAAACGGAGATCTGTATGAAAAGGCCTGGAACGAAGCTGCCGGATTGCGAAAATCAGGAAAACTGTTAGAAAGGTTTGCGAAAATAACCTGCCCGGTGGTACTGATTCAGGGAGCGGCTGACCCACACCCCGCGGCGGGCGTGATACAGCCATTAAAAGAGTGCAATGTGTATATAAAATCATATGTACTTGATAAATGCGGACATACTCCTTGGAGAGAAAAATATGCAAGAGAGAAATTTGCAGGGGTGCTGTGTTCGGAGCTGGAAGGATGATAAACAACACGCCAGTATGTAAAAATCCGACTTTTGGAAGCAGGTTTGCAGAAAAGACAATTTGCAGCCTGAAGACTGGGTGGAACAAACGAATCAGGCGAATTTAAGGAATTTTTTCCGTCGAATGCTGTCGAATATTTTGTCTCCTACTATGATTGAATGACAGGTGACTCAATATATAGTATTTTACAGAGATGACAGAACAATATATAGAGTAAAAACGGACGAGTTAGGACTATATGAACCGTGCGGACGGACAGTTACGGTGAACAGGATTCGTCCAAAGGTCTATGCTAAAAGTGGTGTAGTGGACAGAGGCAGGGCATTAAAATAATAGGAATAAAAATCAGATTGTGCAATATTGTTAAACGTGATAAAATTGAATTACAATAGAGAAGGGAGATGGGGCTCTATGGAAAAGACAGAATGGCATCCAGCGTTTTGTGCCGCAATGCGTCTGGAGCTTAGAGACAATCCTGCATTAGAGTTCTATGATGAATATAATTTGAATGTAGATCCGCTTTGGGTGGATTTGCTGATTATTCATAAACCGTCTGATGTAAAGATAGATAATCAGATAGGCGAATTTTTCAGGGAAAACAATATCCTTGAATACAAAAGTCCGACAGATCATGGGTACAATGAATATGGGGTGTATCAGGCCATGTCATATGTGTACTATTATTACGATAGATACAGGACTATGGATGTTACATTATCTATGGTGGTCAGCAAGAGCCATTTTAACCTGCTTAAATGGTTTGACAGACAGGGTATCCGATATAGCAGGAGACACCAGGGCATTTATGATATTTCTGATTTGCAGTTTATCAAATGTCAGGTTATAATAACAGAAGAGATTGATAATGATAATTTCAGATGGCTGTCGGCCCTTACTGACAAGCTGACAGAATCAAAAGCAAGAGATGTTATATCTACGGCTTATGCTATGCCGCAAGGCGAGAACAAGCGGCTTGCAGAAGCTGTTGTGCAAGCGATGCATGATGCAAATTCAAAATTATTTGAAAAAATAAAGGAGGATCGGACTATGGCATCTTCACTTTTTGAACTTATGAGGCCAGAGATTGACAAATATGCAGAAAAAGAGGCGGATAAAAAAGTTAAAGAGGAAAGAACTATAATGGCTCAAATAGTCAGTGCCCTTGTAGCTGACAAGGATAATGATACAATCGTAAGGGAACTAAATTGTACATTGGATCAAATAGCTCCAATCCGTGCAGCTATGGGTAAGTAACGTAGTGTGATCGATCATTGAAATATATCTGGCTTTTTCGGTCTTTTTAGCAAAATGCAGCGAGGTGGGTTGTATTTATAGATGGGAGATAGGATGTGTAATCTATGAGTAATACGGCATTGAATGATTTAGTTTATAATTTTGAACCGTTAGAAATTTTCGTGCCAGATTCAAATTATAAAGTGGATGAAGCGGCATTGTAGGAGAGCAAAAAGAAAAGTGAGGAGTGAATGGTCTTTGCACATGATTATTTACGAAAAATGGATAGAAAGAATCAATAATTACATTTGCAGTTATGGAAATGATGAACGGTTTATTTGAAAGTGGATGTAAGCGAGTAAAAACATTTGAAATCCCCAGGGAATACAACGACTTGGGGATTTTTTCTTTGGCTTCATCTCGAACGGGATGCCCTGCTGAAGCACGACATGCCTTAAAAACATACCGACTGCATTTGACATCGGTATCCCAAGCTGGTCAAGCACCCGTTCCGCCTGCTCTTTGATCTCAGGCTCCACACGCGCGAATACATTTGATGTCCTTGCCATCTAAACCACATCCTTTCACTATATAGTATACCGCTTTTGCTTGCGGTATGTAAGCGTTCCGCTTGGTTTTTGTATGGATGCACAAATCAGAACACCTGTTCCGGCACCAGCTTCATCAGTTCCTTGGTGGGTGGGGACATGTCCTTGAAGCCCATCCCCTCAAGGTTCTGCACCATCTGCACCGCGCCTCTCCGGTCAAGGCGATCTCCCGGATGTTGAAACGCTCACCGAGCCGCTCAATGTATTTCTCGATAAAGCCGTAATGCACCACGTTCCCCTCCGTGGCCATCAGTTTTCCCTGCCGCTCCCACACATCGTAAGGGAGCTTGATAGCCTTGGCTTTTTGTTTTTCAACAAGGGCCTGTGGCATATCAATTTTGTATAAGTCACTCGGATTCCATTGCTCACTGGTAGACAGCATCTGAAAGCTGGTTCGTTAAGAAATAAAAAATGATTAGTCAATGCAAAAACATGCAATTTATAGAACTATATTTTAACTAAAAATTTATATAAAATTAAATAAAATAAACTAAATTTTATATATAAATTTAGTTGAAAAAATGTTATGCTTTTAAAAACAAATATTTGTATGTAGCAGTGAAGTCAAAGGCTGAACTGTAACAGATTGTTATATTTGTGAGTAAAAAAGTTTTTTTAATCCATTTAGCTCTTAAGAGTATATATGGACAGTGCTCAAGGCAATGAGCAGTGTTTGCGGGGATACATGCAGAGATTTGTTTTGAAAATACAGAAAAGAGGTATGTATTTATGAAACAGTATGAAACAGTAGAGTTAACTTTTCACGGGCCAATCTTTGAGGGCAGATGCGTAGATATTGATTTCAACGCTGCTTTTTCCGGAAATGGGCAGGAACAGAATGTAAAAGGATTTTATGCAGGAAATGGGATTTATCAGGTACGTTTTCTTCCAAAATCAGCAGGTACTTATACGTATCGTTTAACCGGGTGTATCGAAGAAGAGGGGTCGCTTGAGATTGAACCAGCGGATGCCGGCCGGCATGGCATGGTAAAGGCACAGGGAGAACATTTTTGTTATGAAGACGGAACGCCTTTTTATCCATTTGGCACTACCGTTTATGCCCTGATACATCAGCCGGAGGAATTGGTTGATCAGACGATGGACTCTCTCTCCAAAGCGCCGTTTAATAAGCTGCGGTTTTGTGTATTTCCAAAGAGTTATGATTATAACTATAACGAGCCGGCATTATATGCATTTGAAAAAGATGCAGAAGGAAATTGGGATGTCGGCCGTCCATGCTTTGCATTTTGGGACGAATTGGAAAAAAGAATCCGGGAGCTGGATCGGATGGGAATCCAGGCAGATTTGATCCTCTTTCATCCATATGACCGCTGGGGCTTTGACTCTTTGACGCAAAAAGAGAATCTGGCCTATTTGGATTATGCCATCCGGAGATTGTCGGCATTTCCAAATATCTGGTGGAGCCTTGCCAATGAATATGATGTCAGCGGCAAAAAACTGGAAGACTGGGAAGAGATCGAAGCATTTGTCGCAGAGCATGATCCATGGCATCATCTGCTTTCCTGCCATAACTGTTTTCCTATCTGGGATGCTTCTCGTAAAAATATTACACATCTTTCGATTCAGACCAAGGCTTTTTGGAATCTCGCAAAGCTGAGAGAAACTTACCATAAACCGGTGGTATTGGATGAATGCTGTTATGAAGGAAATCTGCCGATGTACTGGGGCAGTATTTCCGGACATGAAATGGCGAGAAGGTTCTGGCGTGCGGTTGCCATGGGTACGTACTGTACACATGGAGAGACATTTTTGGATCCGGGACAGGATATTCTCTGGTGGGCGAAGGGCGGATGCCTGAAAGGAGAGAGCCCGGCGCGGATCGCGTTTTTAAGGCAGATACTGGAAAGCCTGCCGGGGCCGCTGGAAGCGATTCCGCCACAGATCGAAGGAGCGCGGAACGTTGCGTCTATGCCAAAAGAGCAGCAGGAAGAGATCTTTAGCCATTGTGAACCGATTTTCAGAAATGTCGTAACTGCAGTCTCCCGTATGAGCGAGCAGGAGATGCAGGATTTCCTTGCAGCAGAATGCTATTATCAGGGGCATTGTAAAGAAGACTGTTATTTATATTATTACGATACAAGAACCTGCGCGGAAGATACGATCACACTGCCTGAAAACGGCATGTACCGTGTCGAAGTGATCGATACCTGGAATATGACGCGGGAAACGGTATATGAGCGTAAAAATGGCAGAATTACAATTACACTGCCAGGAAGAGAAGATATGGCAGTATTGGCTGTCCGTATTGAGGATTAGAAATTGTCATAGAACAATTGGAGCAAAGGATTGTTTGACAGTTTTCTTAATGGATGACATGTTGGGATTTTGTACTGACTGAAAAGGAGAAAGATATGGAACATTATAAAATGATTACTGCGATCACAGAGCTGGGGGCTTATGTATCTAAGATAATCCTTTCCATGCCTTATGAAGTAAGCGCGACAGAACTTACAAAAGATTCCTTTAATATATAGATTGAAATAATAAGAAATTTGATGGAGTCCATGAAATGGACTGCGGAGCAGGCAATGTCAGCAATGAAGATATCGGACAAAGATAAGTCTATCTTGTTAAAAAGATTATGAGTAGGCAGTAAAGTGGATTTAGAATATGCCGGTTTGAATGAAATAAATAGTTAAAAATTGGACTTAAGATTGAGAGTCCGGTTTGATGTGAATATCAGTCGGGCTTAAAAAAGATGACTTATTAAATTTAATGGTAATCCCCAAGGAATAAAAACCTCGGGGATTTTTTGCGCATAGAAAACAATAGAATAATTCAGAATATAGGTAGAATTATGATTATAAATTGCTCTGCACTTTAATAGAATTATTTTCCGGAAGTTCATATACTCGGTTTTTTCAAATGGAAAGAACTTCTGCTACATCTGGTACGCTCATTATATCACTATATTGGTTTAGCATCTTTCAGGACTCCATGATGTGGTATCATAGCATATGATAATAAGGCTTGTGTATTCCTATTTTCTCCGTTTAAAAATGCAGAGGTAATATTTTGTGCAAAATAAACAAAATTATAGGTATAGCCGCAAGTTGCAAGATAAAACACGGTTACGTCTGATTTTTAAAGTTTCACAAACGTCCTGAATGGTTAAAACAGATTCTTCTCGATTTATCATGGCAGCATTCTCTTTTTTTAAATAATATTTTAGTTTATATTTATGTTGATTTAGTTGCTGCTTACATATTCAAGAATAATTCTGTAAAGGAAGATAAAACTAGGAATGTGAATATTTAAAATAGATGGAGCAATATGGATTTTTTGATAGAGAAAATAAAGAATGCGGTTCATTATTTTTAAAGCATATAAAATAAAACAATTACGAACGGATGTTTGCTTTTGTATAGACAAATGAAAGCGCGTGTGTTACAATAAATTAGATTACACATTTTTGATTGTTGCTTCACAAGGACGAAAAATTTTTCATAGATTTTCCCGGATTTGCCAGACTGTCCATTCAGTTTAAGTACATTCGCACAGTCCGAGAAAACAGAAAGCGGTGAACGAAATTCGTCGTGGAGCATTTTGGAGCAAAACTAAATACCTGCCCACGACGAATCACGGGCGGATAGTCGAACTTTTTGACTATAGATTTTGGAGGTGGTATTTGTGCAAGATGCGCAAAATATCTTTAAATTACACAGTGAATACCAGCCTACAGGCGATAGAAGCACTCGTAAATGGCTTCAAAGAAGGCAACCAATTCCAGACTTTACTGGGTGTTACAGGTTCTGGCAAGACGTTTACAATGGTGAATGTTATCCAGCAGCTTAACAAACCGACTTTGGTAATAGCGCATAATAAAACGCTCGCTGCACAGCGCTATGGTGAGTTCAAGGAGTTTTTCCCTGAAAATGCAGTCGAATATTTTGTCTCCTAATTTGGGGACAGGATGAAAACCGCATTATTTCGTGTTATTTGGTGCTGATTGTACTGTATTTTGTGGATGAAATAGGGGAATATGGACGAAATAACACCAGGCGGATGGGTGGAGTTTGTGACCTGGATTCGTGTAATGGACAGGATAGCATAACATAGTACAAAATGGTAGAGGGAATAGTGTTTGAGAAGAAATAAGGGAAACAGATAATGCACAAATAAGGAGGAAACCAGCTATGAACTATAGTCCAAAAACAGAGATATTAACTAATGAGGATGTAGATATCGAGAGGTTATGTGCTGAGACAATAGCTTTGGTGAAGTATGCAAGAAATATTGCTGTTCAACAAGTGAATATGATACAATTACTTACCTAATTATGCTATTGGAAAATGGATTATAGAAGTGCAACAAAAAGGCGAATCAAGAGCAAAATATGGCAGTCAAATTATTAAAAGGCTATCAGAAGAAATGAAAAAGAATTTAGAAAGAGGATTTTCAGAGGATAGTTTGAAAAATGCACGGAAGTTTTATCTGACCTATAAGGATAGAATTAGCGAAACAGTGTTTAACCTTTTTGCAGTTGAAAAAAGCGAAACAGTGTTTAGCCTTTTTGAAGAGAAACCGCCCTTTATAGTATCATGGTCACACTATTTGCAATTAATGCGAATAGAGAATGAAGATGAAAGAAGTTTCTATGAAATTGAATCAGCAAGATCCGGATGGAGTGTCCGAACTCTGCAGAGGCAATATAATTCCAGTCTTTATGAAAGGTTAGCGCTTAGCCGAGATAAGGAGGCTGTTTTACAGTTAGCAAAGAAAGGTAATATTATTACAAAACCAGAAGATATTGTGAAACAGCCAACAGTATTAGAATTTTTAGGAATAGAAGAAAAGATGAAGTATTCGGAAACAGATTTGGAAACAGAAATTATTAATAAATTGCAGAAATTTTTGCTGGAAATGGGAAAAGGATATCTATTTGAATCCAGGCAAAAGCGTTTTACTTTTAACGAAGATAGTTATTATGTGGATTTGGTTTTATACAATCGCTTTCTTCGCTGCTATGTGCTGATTGATTTGAAGGTAGATAAACTGACACATCAGGATATCGGACAAATGCAGATGTATGTAAATTATTATGATCGTTATGAGAAATTGGGAGATGAAAATCCGACGATTGGTATTCTGTTATGTAAAGAGAATAATGACGCACTGGTGGAGATTACACTGCCACAGGATGCTAATATATATGCATCCGAATACAAATTGTATTTGCCAGATAAGAAACTACTACAAGATAAGTTGCGGCAGTGGATAGAAGAAGCTGATATAGAATAGAAGTACGGAAATAATGGACAAGTATTGTGTACGACAGGATAAAGAGTATATTTTAGAGTTTGACAAGGAAGTGGAAAGATATTTGAAGGATAAATAGTTATAGAATTGGGAGGTTTTGTTATGTATGAGAATAAAAAAGAATTATTATCAAAATTAGAATTTGGAAGTGTGGATTCAGAGTCAGAGTTAGATTTAGATAGAAAATTCATAAAGACAAAAGATTTTGAAGAGTTTGTTCATCCACAAAAATCTTTGGTTTTAGGAGCAAAAGGTTCTGGGAAGAGTGCGTTATTTCAGATGTTTTCTAAGTATGAAGAAAAAGCAAGGGAGCTTGCAGAACTTGATAATAAAATAATGATAGTAACAGGAACAGGCTTCAATGATTTAAAGGAATTACAAACAGATGATTTTACGAAACTATTAAAGAACGAGGAAGCTGATTTTAATAAAATATGGGAACTATATATTGCAGTAAAAATAGCAATTAAAATGGGAAAAGAGGGGTATTATTGTGGGGAAAATTTAGTTGAATTTTATAGACATGCAGGTATTATGGAGGATTTTAGAATACTAAATATTTTAAAACAATTGTGGAGTATGGTTATGGGGACTCCAATACAAGGAATAGATATTGACGTAAAAGGTGTAAAAGTTAAAATTGGTGGAAAATTTAGTATTGATACACAAGATATGTTGAGTGATATTAATGATGTTTTAGAGCAGGAAAGTATAGATTGTTGGATTTTATTTGATAAAATTGATGAATTGTTTTCTAGTGACTATGGAAAGAGAAAGAATTGCATTGAAAGTCTTTTTAGAACTTATTTGAATTTTGTAAACAGATTTCCTAGAATAAAATTTAAGATATTTTTAAGAAATGACATTTGGTCTACATTAGAATTCGTGAATAAGAGTCATTTATCGGATAAAAGTGTAGAATTGTCATGGGATAAAAAAGATTTATTGCTTATGTTGATGCGTCGATGTTTAAATAATGAAATGGTGGAAGAATATGCATCAAACGAAATGGGAGTAGAAAAGGAAGAACTATTATTACATCCAAATCTGGAAGAGACTTTTTATACTATATTTGCTCGACAAGTGTACAAAGGGAAAAAGGAAGCAAATATGATTGATTGGTTGTTACAGCGAATAACAGATGGTTTAGGTGGAAAATATCCTAGAGAATTTATCAATTTTGCAAATTATTCCAAAGAAGTGCAAGAGGCTATAGGGGATTTTGAAGAAAATTGTTTGATTTCTGGTATGGCAGTAAAAAAAGCTTTTTCTAAAGTGTCTGAAGTTAAATGTGATACATATTTAAGTGAGTTTCCAAAACTAAGAAAACATTTTGAAAGGTTCAGAGGGAAAGATACAGCTCGATACAGTAGAGAAGAAATATTTATACTTATGAATGGATTGGAACCCCAAGGAGATGATATGCTTCAAGCACTGTATGAAACAGGAATGTTAGAGGCAAAAAATGGGAAGGCATTTGCAGATCATCTATTTGAAATTCCCAAATTGTTTAGAATTGGTTTAGGTTTAGTATTGAGAGGGAGACCATAATTGTAGAAAGGTATATTATCATGAATCATTTTGAATTAGTATCACAATACGCCCCCACAGGCGACCAGCCCCAGGCAATCGAAGAATTAGTAAAGGGGTTCAAAGAAGGTAACCAGTTCCAGACACTTCTCGGCGTTACCGGTTCTGGTAAAACCTTTACGATGGCAAATGTTATTCAACAATTAAATAAACCAACCCTTGTCATAGCGCATAATAAAACATTAGCAGCCCAATTATATGGGGAATTTAAAGAATTTTTCCCCAATAATGCCGTGGAATATTTCGTCTCCTAATTTGGGGACGGGGTGAAAAGCGCATTATTTAGTGTTATTTGGTGTTGATTGTACCATATTTTGTGGACAAGATGGGGGATTATGGACGAAGTAACACTAGGTGGATGGGTGGAGTTTGTGACCTGGATTCGTGTAATTATAATGCAAATAGCCAAGAAGAAAAAATCAGGATAAACTTATAAATTCGCTGTAAGAAGATTTCAGTACAAAATTTTGTATATAACGAAATTTTAAGACTGAAAATCGCACACAGCAGGTCATTTTATATAAATATTCTATAAAATCAAGTTTATAAGTTTATCCTGAGAAAAAATTGAAAAATCTTGCATATTATAGCAGTTTTTGATATAATTATAAACCAATTTTTGATAGAAAGGAGTTGCTTTTATGGCTAAAAAGAAGTTTTATGCGGTTAAAGTTGGAAAGGTGCCGGGTATATATAGTACATGGAGCGAATGCGAAGAACAAGTAAAGGGATTTCCAAGTGCAAGTTATAAGTCTTTTGCCACGTTGAGCGAAGCAGAGAATTTTATGTTGGACGAGGGGATTGAAAAGCTTGATTCAGATAATGGAAATTTGACAGAAAATACTATATCAACAGAAGATTTTAATTCAATGGTAAATAATAGAATAGCTTCATTGGAAGAAGATGAAGTTATTGCTTTTGTCGATGGCAGTTATAATGTAGAGGAAGAAAAATCAGCATTTGGCGCAATTATTATTAGCTCAGGTGGAAACAGAGATATCCTTTATAAAGCATTTACAAAAAATTTAGGAATGGATTTTATTGCATTAAGGAATGTTGCAGCAGAACTTGAAGGTGTAAAAGAGGCGGTAAATTGGTCTATCACATATAAAAAGAAAAAATTGACAGTTTTTTACGACTATGAAGGTATAGAAAAATGGGCAACAGGTGAGTGGAAAGCCAAGAAAGATATAACAAAAAAATATGTTTCTTTTATTCAGCAGAAGAAACAAAGTATAGAAATAGAATTTATAAAAGTTTTAGCACATTCGGGAATTGAACTGAATGAAGAAGTTGATGCACTGGCTAAAAGTGCGTTGTTAGCTAAAGGATATAAAACTTATAATGATGGCTCTGTATATTTTGTAGGTTATGGGTTAGATGATTGGAAAGCGATTGTTGACTGTATCAATGAAGAAAATAAGAATTTATCTGAAGAAAATATACCCGAAATCAATTTGAAAACAGAAAATATGGGTTCAAGGAATAAGATAACAATTCTTCAGTCCAATAATAAAGTAGTGGTTAATTGTTATTCAAATTCTAAATCATATGTGCAGGGAAAGCAGACAGTGCTTTTCCAAAAAGTAATTGCAACCGCCATAGAATTATTACGAACAGGTCAGAGCGTAATTGAAACATTAAACAGTTATCATGCTTTAACACTAGAGAAATCAGAGGTAGAAAATAGGTTTGATCAACTTTTACCACATTATAGAAAAGAGGGCGAAAAGCATTATGCTAATTTACTGTCAGCGGTATACAATACAATGCTGACGGGGTATATGCCCGATTATACATGCTTAGTGACACCTATTTTTAGAGCATATGAATTTTACTTGCATAGAATATTAGGAGATGTTATGGGATTGGATACAGAAACCGATAAAGGAACTAATAAATTTTCATATTTTTCAAAAAATAGTGTTGGTATGTATGAATGTAATAATAAAGAAACGGGAAAGCTAAATGTAAATCAGTTAGATTATTTAAACAAGCTTTATACCCAATACAATAGTGTCCGTCATCCATATTCACATTGGTCTGCAAGTGACGAGGATACTGCTGTAATCACAGATTGTGCATATGCAAGGGAGATAATAATGGATGGATTAGAAGTGGTAGATAAATATTACATACTCTTTTAATGCTATTAAACATATTATATATTTGGAAAGGAGGAAAGACAATGAAAAAATTGATATTGCATCATATGGCAGATAGTACATACATTGGTATGGTTACTATATTAGATTATGAAATTTCATTAAAAAAATCCTTAGTAGAAATTTCTTTTCCTCCAGAAGAAAGTAAGAGAAAAATTATTGTAGATTTGGCGTTAAAATGTGGGGTTAATCAATATAGATTCGTTGTGTTTGATATAAGTGCTGCGGGTAAAGTGATGTGGAATACCAGTGAATATATTGTTCCTAATAATGATATAGTGAATGTGGCAAATATGTATTTAAAAGAAAATAAGGAAATTGTACTAAATTCAATGTTACCGACAATAAAGAAAAAGGAAATATTGAATGTATAAAAGTTAAGTATCTGTTAGACCGATTGGTTTTCAAAAGAGAATCAGTCGGTTTTTTTATTGCCCAAAATTCGGTACATAGCCATTCTGCCTTATGCAGAGTGGCTATTAAATTTTTCAGGAAAGGAGGTAAAACGTGATGTCTAAATGTAAGGTAATCGCTCTTGCAAACCAGAAAGGCGGGACGGGCAAGACCACGACTGCCGTAAATTTAGGGATAGGGCTTGCAAACGAGGGAAAGCGGGTACTGCTTGTGGACGCCGATCCGCAGGGGGATTTGACGACCTCTTTGGGGTGGACGGATCAGGACAATCTTCCTGTCACACTGTCAACGCAGATGGAAAAGATTATCCGTGACGAGCCGTTTGAAGCGGGCGAGGGGATTTTACACCATGATGAAGGAGTAGACCTGATTCCGGCAAATATTGAGTTATCCGGCATGGAAATCACGCTTGTAAACGCCATGAGCAGGGAGTTCACCATGAAATCCTATCTGAGCGAGCTGAAAAAGGACTATGACTATATCCTGATTGACTGTATGCCGAGTTTGGGTATGCTTACCATCAATGCACTTGCGGCAGCAGACAGCGTGATTGTCCCGGTGCAGGCGCACTATCTCCCTTTAAAGGGAATGACACAGCTTATGAAAACCATAGGAAAAGTGCAGCGGCAGATTAACCCCGGACTAAAGGTGGATGGGGTACTATTGACGCTGGCGGATATGCGTACCAACCTTGCCCGTACCACAGCCGACAATCTAAGGCAGAATTACGGGAGGGTTATTAAAGTGTACCAGACGGTCATCCCCGTTGCGGTGAAAGCGGCGGAAACCAGTGCCGCAGGGCAGAGCATTTACAGCTATGACAAAAACGGTGCGGCGGCAAAGGCGTATGGAGCATTTACGAGGGAGGTGATACGCAGTGGCGAAAGAAATAAAAATGCCGCTTCCCTCAGCCGCTGACCTGTTCAGCACACAGGAGGAACGAGACAACGCAAGCCGGGAATCTGTCAGGGACATTCCACTGGAAGAAATCAGCGATTTCCCCAATCACCCATTTAAGGTAAAAATGGACGAAAGCATGGCGGATATGGCAAAGAGCGTAAAACAGTATGGCGTTCTTGTCCCTGCGCTTGTTAGGGAAAAGCCGGAGGGCGGTTATGAAATGATAGCCGGACACAGGCGAAAAATGGCAAGCGAACTTGCAGAGAAAAAAGAGATACCCTGCATTGTCCGTAACTTAACAGATGATGAAGCGGTATTGATTATGGTGGATTCAAACCTGCAAAGAGAGCAGATACTACCATCAGAAAAAGCGTTTGCCTATAAGATGAAACTGGACGCAATGAAAAGACAGGCAGGCAGACCGAGTAAAAATTCTGCAACAGTGTTGCCGAATTTTGATGGAAAGACCTCAAGGCAGATTTTGGCAGAGCAAGTGGGTGAGAGCCATGAGCAAATACGCAAGTATATCCGTTTGACCGAGTTAATCACGCCAATTCTGGATATGGTTGATGACGGTAAAATTGCCATACGTCCGGCGGTAGAGTTGTCTTACCTGCCGAAAGAGCAACAAACCGCCCTGCTTGACACCATGCAGTTAGAGGACTGCACACCGAGCCATGCGCAGGCGATTAAAATGCGTAAATTTTCAGAGGAAGGGAGACTGAATGAGGATGTCATTCTCTCTATCCTGTCAGAGGAAAAAGGGAACCAGAAGGAGCAGTTTCGTATGCCGAAAGAGCGTATCAGCAAATATTTTTCACCGGGGACGCCTGCGAAACAGATGGAGGATACGATTGTAAAGGCACTGGAGCTGTACCGGAAACGGGAGCGAAGTAAGGACAGGGAACGGTAGCAAAGTAAGGCTTTCCGCCGTGGGGCATTTATGCCCTTTTGTGGATAGCCTTTTTCCCGTTTCCCCCTTCCCACACCCTAACCCCCTTCAGTTACCAGCCGAATACCAGCCGAAAAAACAATATGGAGCCGGTGGCTATCCATGTTCCGGCTGGCACAGCAGAACAGCCAGTTTACCAACCCTGCATACCGCAGGGATTTTTTTATGCCAAAAAATAAAATGGAGGTAAGTAGATTGAAGAAGTTGAAAGAAAGATTGAAAAGAGGGCTTGCCATGATGATGGTGGCGGCAGCTATGATTTCCGTATTTCCGTCCATGCCCGTGTCAGCAGCGTCGGAAACAGCGAAGATTACGTTTGCATACTGCCATGACGGGGCGGGTAATACGATCCGTTACCAGCAGAGCGTCACCCATGATGGGAGGAACTGCGGCGAGGCAGGGGAGGCAAGAACCCGTATCTATGCGGACGGGGAGCCTGCTTTCTGCATCCAGCCGGGAGTGTCGCTGCATACGGGGAACACGCTGCGGGCAAATGCGTCTGACACATGGAATGCCCTGAGCGGAAGCCAGAGGAATGCGGTAAACCTTGCGCTTTTATATGGTTCACAGGGCAGCATGGGGAGCCTTCCGGGTTCCGAGGATGAAAAAGTGGTTGCCACACAGATGGTCATATGGGAGATCGTGACCAGGTGCAGGAGTGCAAGCGCACCGTATAACAGGACGGACAGCAAATTTTATGATAGCCTTTGCGCAAACGGGGCGAATGGCGGCGTGTCCGCAGCATACAGCCAGATTGTGGCGGGGATGCAGGAACACGGGACGATCCCAAGCTTTGCGTCTACCAGCCGGGGAGCCGTCGTAAAGGAGCTTTCGTGGAATGGGGAAAAATATGTCCTGAACCTGACGGATACGAATGGGGTTTTATCAAAATATAACTTCACATCTTCAGACAGCAGCGTTTCCGTGAGTGCGTCCGGGAATACCCTGACAATCAGCTCCAAAAAGGCAGTGACGGAGGAAGTGGTTTTATCCGCAACGAAGAGAAGCCCAGCAGTCAGCGGCACACTGGTAGCCTATGGCGATGCGTCCCTGCAGGACGTCGTGGTGGGCGTGGAGAGCGCAGCCGACATCACGGTTTACCTGAGTGTGAAAATCCCTTACGGCCATGTGCAGATTGTGAAAACATCCGAGGACGGAATCGTGGAGGGGCTGAAATTCCAGATTACGGGCAACGGGATCGACAAGACGGTGGTAACAGGGAAGAATGGCAAGATTAAGGTAGAGAACCTGAATCCGGGAACCTACACCGTGACGGAATTGAAAGAGGAACGCTATGAAACGCAGAAATCACAGAAGGTGACCGTTTCGGGCGGGCAGACCGCAAAGGTTGAGTTTTCCAACATCTTAAAGCGTGGCGATTTGAAAGTAATCAAGAGTTCCGAGGATAATTTCGTGGAGGGCGTGAGGTTCCATTTGTACGGGACGTCCCTTTCTGGTGCAACGGTGGATGAGTATGCAGTGACTGACAAGAACGGAGTCGCTATGTTTTCCAACATCCTGATTTCCGGCTCCACACCATACACCCTTGAGGAAGTGGACACCGCTGTCCGCTATGTCATCCCTGCAAAGCAGAGCGTCACAATCAAGTGGAAGGAAGTCACCAGCGCAACCGTGACCAACATCCTAAAGAAATTCCGTGTGAATGTGACAAAAACAGATAAGGAAACCGGGGAGCCGCAGGGCGACGCAACACTGGCAGGCGCAGTATATGGCATTTATGATGGGGACACCCTGATCGACACCTATACCACCGACAGCGAGGGGAAATTCACCACAAAGTATTATATCTGCGGCTATGACTGGAATATCCGTGAAATCACGCCGTCCGAAGGCTACCTGCTGGATGAAACCGTACACCATGTAGGGGCGAAGCCGGAGAATTATACGATTGAGTTGAACACCACTTCCAATGACGTGAATGAGCAGGTCATCAAAGGGCGCATATCCATCATCAAGCATACCGACGATGGCAGCACGCAGATTGAAACGCCGGAGGAAGGCGCAGAATTCCAGGTGTATTTAAAGAGTTCCGGCAGCTATGACAACGCAAAAGAGAGCGAGAGGGACACGCTGATTTGTGACCAGTACGGCTATGCGGAAACAAAAGACCTGCCTTATGGCGTTTACACCGTCCACCAGACCAAAGGCTGGGAAGGCAGCGAGCTTATGAAGGATTTTGACGTGTATGTCAGCAGGGACGGGGAGGTTTACCGTTACCTGATCAACAACAGACCGTTTGCATCCTATATCAAGATTGTGAAGAAGGACGCAGAAACAGGAAAGACCATCCCACTTGCAGGCGCAGGCTACCAGATTTATGACGAAGCCGGGGAGCTTGTCACCATGAAGTACACCTACCCGGAAGTGACAACGCTGGATACGTTCTATACCGGATCGGACGGCTATCTGATTACGCCAGAGGAACTTCCCTTTGGGAATTACACAATGGTTGAGGTGCAGGCTCCCTATGGCTATGTGCTGGATTCCACGCCAATCCCATTCACCGTAGCGCAGGAAAACTCCACCGAGGAAAGCGGCGTGACGGTTGTTGTGGCGGAGCAGAAAAATATGCCGCAGAAAGGCAGAATCCTTGTGTCCAAGACCGCCGAGGAATTTGCGGGCGTGCAGACGTCCGGCGACGGCGTGGTTGACAAAGCCGGGAATCTGGCAGAGGGCGAGAATATCTATACCCCGGTCTATGAAGTGGCTGGAAAAGCGGGCGCAGTGTATGAGGTTATCGCCGCAGAGGATATTGTGACGCAGGACGGAACCGTGCGGGCAAGCGCAGGGGAAGTCGTGGACACCATTACCACCGATGAGGACGGGAACGCAGAAACAAAGGAGCTGTATTTGGGAAAATACAGGGTTGTGGAAGTGGCTGCGCCTTATGGGTGTGTGTTGAATATCGAAGCCCACGAAATCGAGCTTGTCTATGCGGGGCAGGAGATTTCCGTAACGGAAACCGACACCGCCTTTTACAATGAGCGTCAGAAAGTGACGGTTGATTTGACAAAGGCACTGGAGCAGGATGAAACCTTTAACATTGGAAATAGAGGGGAAATCCAGAATGTTGCGTTTGGGCTGTATGCGGCAGAGGATTTGACCGCTTCCAATGGCGACGTCATCCCGGCAGACGGACTCATTGAGATTGTATTCTGCAACACGGACAGCATGGCATTTTTCACAAGCGACCTGCCTTTCGGAAGTTATTATGTGAAAGAGGTATGCACCGACCAGCACTATATCCTTTCCGATGAGAAATACCCGGTAGAGTTCTCCTATCAGGGGCAGGATGCGGCACTTGTAAGCATCCATGCGAATGACGGGGAAGCCGTTGAAAATGAGCTGCTCCGTGGAAGAATCGAAGGAATCAAAGTAGACACAGAGGATCAGCCGCTGGAAAATGCAGTAATTGGTCTGTTTTCGGCAGGTACAGAGGAATTTACCGAAGAAACCGCACTGCTTGTTTCTGTAACAGGCGCAGAGGGGGCATTTGTTTTTGAGGATGTGCCGTTTGGAAGTTATATCGTGCGGGAGATTGCGGCACCGGAGGGATATGTGCTGAACGAAGCACTCCACTATGTGTCTGTAACCGTGAATGGGGAAGTGATTGAAATCAAAATCACGGACAAGCTGATTATCGGCAGCGTCCGTCTGACAAAGGTTGACGCAGACTACCCGGCAAACAAGCTGACAGGCGCAGTCTTTGAACTGTATCAGGACACGGACTGTCAGCCAGCGAATTAAATTTTTCTATTACCGCAGGTTTGCGGCGAATTAAAA
>CAMWXD010000043.1 GCA_947178105.1 uncultured Eubacterium sp.
TGCCGTTACTTTTCACAGCACAGCCGTTTTTTGGCTGGGGTGTGAAAAGTAACATCTAAATACAGGAGATCAGAAAAACCTGCCCGAAATATCTTGCAATATCTTAAAAACACCGTTAATATAGTAAGTAGATATCCTGCTTTCTGCGGATGGCAGCCAGAAAGCAGGGATCTGGTGTAATCAGGGACAGTACAGTTCCTAGGAGAATCAAGGAGAGAAGGCGGCAGGTATTATATGGAAGTAATCAAAATACAAAAAGGGAAACGAATCGCAAAGAGAAAAGACAAGGTAAAGGAATGGTACTTGATCCAATCAGGCTCTGTGATCCAGAAATTTGGGTTTGCCGAGATTGTGCTTGGGCAAAATGCAATTATCGGCATTATTGAGCGGGATTGGTTTATTTGTGATTACATTACAAAAGAGGATACGGCGATCGTTGCGATCCCGTGCAAAAATGCGGATGACCTGAAAAGTCTGCTGGCAGCAAATGAGCGCTACCGGATCGTATTTCTAAAGACAGCCATTGAGCAGCGGCACCGCGCCTTTGTGCTGTATACGCAGCTTCAAAAGCGGGTGAGCCAGTTCCATGCCTTTGTGCAGACGGTTTACAACGATTACCAGACGTTTTGCAGCAGCTACCAGTTGGATGAGCAGGTATTCCCGCAGATCGACTATTTTAATATGCTGGAGATGAAGCATAAGGCGGAAGCATGGGAAGTCAATAACAGTATCAGCCTGATCCAGAATGTGTTGAAAGAATATATTCAGATGATGGTAAAGGATGACAGCCTGTGCGTCGGCGTCATTATGGAAGCCGCTGCGCAGATGCACCGTGTCATGCTTGGAATCGGAGAAATGGTTACGTATCTGTCAGACCATAAGGAGATTTTACTGTCAGAATCAGAAAATGATATTTTCCACCTGTATTTTGATCTTGCAGTCCGCTGCGGGAAACGGCATCTGGATATCGCCCCGGTCAGGCAGGAGCTTTCCTTTTTGTCAGAATTTATCCGCAAAATACAGATCTATGAGCCTTCCCTGATCAAGGAGCGCATCAAACAGTATGAGGAATATGATTTTGAAAATGCGGCGTCGGCGCAGCTTTCGAAAAAAGTTGATGTGCTTACGGAAGACTGCTTAAAGCACATTATGGACTTTGGCCAGATTGGAATGGAAGAGGCGGACGCGTTCAAAAAGCAGGTGGAGGCATACCGCAGCCTTCCGGATATGACGTCTACGGATTCAGCCGCTTATAAAATAAGGAAACAACTCGCACCGCCGTTTTATGAGATTTATTTCAAAGTCTTTATGCAGATGATTGAAAATGAAGACGAAGCGTCTCCGATTATTGAGATGTTTTTAAACTTTGGCTTTATGGACACCAAAATGGCAGGGGAAGAAAATGCCAAAGCATTGTACGACCTGACCGGGCGCCTGCGCCAGTTTAAGTCTGACCGTGTCTATACGATATATACCTGGCTGCGCAGCATTTATTTCGGGCGCAACGAACCGTCTAAAAACGAGTTTGAGCTGGACTACCTGGGGTATTTGTTAGAACAGCGCAAAAACGGCGACCTGACAGAAGAACAGGTAAAAAAGATGCAGAACGACCAGAAGGAAAAGGTGCGTTTTGAGATCCAAAATATGTTCAGCTCTGCGAATAGGATCACCTATGGCAAGATCACTACGTTTTGCCCGATCCTGTGCGAATATGACTTGATCAATACGATCGATAAAATGGCGGTTACCGTAGAGCGTCTGGAAGAAGAGCTGAATAAAATACGCAAGATCGATTTTTCCGCATTTTACCGCGAGGTCAACTTTACAAATGCGGCAAATGACATTTTAAGCCATGAAATGCTGATGAAAGAAGTGCTCCCGGACATTATCCTGATGCCGAACGCAGGAACAAGGGCGATGATGTGGCAGGAGACGGCGGATAAACGCCGCGATACAAAAGCGCGCTTCCTGTTCCCGATCTTTACAGCGGCGAGCCTGGAAGATATGATGGTTGAGACGGTTGCCCGGTATCGCTGGGAGATGTGCCGCAAGATCCAGGGCGTACGCTGGAATGATATCCGCGAGAAATCGCTGACTTCGGAATACTGTGATTATTTGCAGTTCTACCGCAAAAACCGCGATTTGTCTGCGGACGCAAAGGATAAATTGAAAACGGCGATCCAGCGTGCGAAAAATAATTACAGGGAAGTATTTGTCAAAGACTACCAGGGATGGATCAGCTATGAATCCAAGGGCAGCTTCCGCCTGAATAAAGTGGCTCGCGAAATACTGATCGTATACTGTCCGTTTGCGAAGGAGATCCGCACAGCGTTGAAGATCAACCCAATGTACCAGATCTCTATTCCGAAGTTTGAGCGGGATGCGGCAAAGAAGGAGCAGAGGCTGACGGCTCTGTATGACAAATATCAAAAAGCCGGCGGGGAGATTACAGAAGACTTAAAAGATAACCTGCTGTACTGCCAGTTATAGGGGTATATGGCAAAAAAAGCATAAAAAACACATAAAAAAGGGAATCCAGTCATGCCAGATGGATGGCATACGCGCCGGATTCCTTTTTTAGTTCGTTGATTTAATCTCCAAGCGCCTGTTCAAATTCCGCTTCGATGGAAGCGTCTGGCTTTTCCGTCAGCAGGGATACGGCGATATTGATGACCAGTGCAACAAGAAATGCCGGCAGCAGTTCGTAGATATCGAGCGCCCCGCCCATCGGGCGTACCAGGTATTTCCACACAAAGATCATGATTCCGCCGGATAACATACTGGCAAACGCGCCGTATTTATTGCTGCGTTTCCAGAAAAGCGCGCAGAGCATAACCGGGCCAAAAGCGGCGCCGAAACCAGCCCACGCAAAGCTTACAATGCCGAATACGCTGCTGGACGGATCTCTTGCCAGAAAGACAGCGATAATGCTGATAAATAACACCGTAACCCGCGCAGCGGCAAGGGATGCTTTTTCGCTCATCTGGATGCCGAACGTATCGCGCAGCAGGTTTTGCGATACGCTGGAGGATGCAGCTAAGAGCTGGCTGTCTGCAGTAGACATCGTCGCAGCCAGGATCCCGGCGAGGATAATGCCGGCTAAGATTGCGGCAGCCGCACCATGGGAGCTTAACAGCCCGGCGATTTTTACAATGATCGTCTCAGAATCGCTGCCGGAAAGCGCGTCGATCGCACCGGCTTTGCTGACGGCAAGGCCGCATACGCCGATAAAAATAGCGACTGCCATAGAGATCACCACCCATACAGAAGCAATGCGGCGGGAAGTCGTCAGCTTGTTCTCATCCTCGATTGCCATAAAACGAAGCAGCACATGCGGCATACCAAAGTAACCAAGCCCCCACGCAAGCATAGAGCAGATCGTAATCATGCCGTAAGGCTTCGCTGCCCCGGCAGCGGCATCGTATGTATTGGTAAAGGACAGGTAGCCCGGCAGTGCTTTTGCGTTTTCTATCACAGCATCAAAGCCGCCCGCCATATGGCCGCTGTAAAATACGACGGTTACCAGAGCCACTGTCATCACGATGCTCTGGATCAGGTCTGTCGTAGAAGCAGCCAAAAAGCCGCCCAGTGTCGTATAGGCGACAATAATAACGGCGCAGATGATCATAGCCGCCATATAATCAACCCCGAACAAAGTAGAAAACAGTTTCCCGCAGGCTGCAAATCCGCTTGCTGTATACGGGATAAAAAAGATTACGATGACAATGGCTGCAATACAGTTCAGCATATTTTTGTCATGGTATCTTTTGGAAAAAAAGTCCGGTACGGTAATCGCTCCGATTTGTTGGCTGTAACGCCGGATTTTTCTGGAAACAAAAAACCAGTTCAGCCAAGTGCCTAGCGCAAGCCCGATCGCTGTCCACGCTGCGTCACAGATCCCAGACAAATATGCGACCCCAGGCAGCCCCATCAGCAGCCAGCTTGACATATCACTGGCTTCTGCGCTCATAGCGGTTACAAACGGGCCAAGCTTTCTTCCGCCCAGGTAAAAATCATCTGTAGAGGTGTTCGTCCTGGAAAAATAAAAACCGATGACGAGCATAAGCCCAAGATAACAGATAATTGCTACCATAATTAAGATAGAGGATACATTCATAAACACAACTCCAATCTGCCATAGGATGGCGTTTTATTCCGTAGTTTCGATTCCTTAAGTAGCAGCCTGCTTTAGCCTGATGCATTGCTAAACAGGCAGAATCTATAGTAGTATACCATGAAATAATTTAAAATGGAACATAAATATTGTAAAAAATCGGTTTTGAAATTGCAATTCAAATATACATATGTTATAATGCGTGCAGACGGAAAGTCTATGAAGCAGCATTTTGTTGCTTTCAGCACTACAACAGTGTAACAAGTGCCATAATGCAAAATGAAAACCCCGGAGCTGCCACTCCGGGGTTTTCCTGCTCATTACAGTGAGCTGTTCTGTTCAGGCTGTTGCTGCCTGTTCTTTCCGTCCAGCCATTTGCAAATACGATAACTAATGATATTTGCCATAACGGAAGTAAGCAGTGTAACAAGTATTTCTGCCATAATACGTCACCTCCTTTCTGCTGGAGGGTCGACAGCATTTAAAGCATATCATATATTCTTTTGCTTTTCTACATTTTTCTATATATTTCTACAATGAAAATATTTTAAGTGATAATTACCAAAATTGCTTGCGGGATACGACAAAATTTGCAATAATAGAAATAATAATATGTTCAGAAATAGGAATAATAATATGGATAAAAGGAGTAACGATCTGCATGGAAAAAACAGCAGTTGTAACAGACAGTAATTCGGGAATCTCACAGGAAAAAGCAAAAAAATACGGCGTCTATGTACTGCCGATGCCGTTTTATATTGATGATGAGCTCTATCTGGAAGGCAAGACAATTTCTCATGAGGAATTTTATAAAAAGCAAAAGGGCGGCAGCGTGATCTATACGTCGCAGCCGAATCCTTATGACGTCACGCAGCTATGGGAGCGTGTGCTGGAGGAATATGAAGAGCTGATCTATATACCGATGTCCAGCGGGCTGAGCGGCTCCTGCGATACGGCTGTGGCGCTCTCGCAGCAGTACGAAGGCAGGGTTGTCGTCGCAGACCTTGGGCGTGTTTCGGTGACGCAAAAATATGCGGCGCTGGAAGCGCGCAGGATGGCGCAGCAGGGGCTTGGGGCGCTTGAGATCAGCAGCAGGCTGCAATATGTAAAAAGCGAGTGCATTATTTATCTGACCGTAGACAACCTGAAATATTTAAAACAGGGTGGACGCATTTCCGCCGGCGCTGCGATGATTGGAAATGTATTGAATATTAAGCCGCTGCTGTATGTGCAGGGGGATAAGGTCGAAGCGGCAGAAAAAGCCCGCGGGGACAAGGCAGTCCGCAAAAAGATGATGCAGGCGGTACAGCGGGATATTACAGAGCGGTTTCATGCAGGCGGGATTGAGGAGTTTTACCTTGCCGCCGCAGCAAGTATGCCAGTGGATGATGCGAGAAAATTAAAGGAAAGTTTTGAAAGCTATTTTGGAGTATCATGCAGCATGAATGCAATTCCTCTTAGCCTGGCGACACATCTGGGGTATGGGACTTATGGGCTGGCATTGATCCGCAAAATGGAGAGGCAGTCATAAATTTAAGAAGGATATAAGATCAGAGAGGAATGATATGGAAAATAGATTTTGCTATTTAAAAGGGCTTGTAGAGTGTGATTCAGGAAGAATCCAGGATTGTAATAATAAGCGGACGACATTCTGTCCGCTGGAGCAGGAGAAGCTGCTGCAAAAAGAGAGCAGGAAGCATAGCCCAAAAGAAACCCAAAAAGAAACCCAAAAAGAAACCCAAAAAGAAACCCAAAAAGAAACCCAAAAAGAAACCCAAAGAGAAACCCAAAAAGAAACTCAAAAAGCAACCCAAAGAGAAACACAAAAAGAAATCCTTAAAAAAAACCAGACAGAACAGGCAAAACAACAAGGTTTTTGCTATTTAAAAGGACTGGTCGACTGCAACCCAGGGCGCATTCAGGACTGTAATAATAAAAGGGCAAGACAATGCCCGCTGGACAAGTAAAACCAAAAGAACAGAGAGCATACAAAAACAAATCATAACAAAAATGAGAGAAATGGAGGGAGTATTGTCCAAATGTCTAATAAAATAAAAAATCTGGCAGTTGTATCTGTAGTTTGGATCTGGATGTCGGCAGCATTCACGCAGCAGGTGCCAGCCGCGATGGAACAGGAGCGCCTAGCCGGCAGCAGCATGGAAACGGCGGACGTACTGCAACTGCCGGAGGATGCAGACAGCCAGCCAGAGGATCTGCAAGAGCTGACGGCTGGCGTCCGCGCAAAGGAGAACACGCGCTTGCCGGCGCCGGAAAAGGTTACGCAGGAAAAGCTGGCGTATAATTTAGTCACGCTTGGCTGGACAGGGGTGGAAGGAGCCGCAGGATACCAGGTAGAATATGCAGCAGGCGAAGGCAGCTATACGGTGGCAGGGACGACGGACGCACAGACACTGTCTTATCAATGCAAGGGGCTGGTTACAGGGACGTCCTATCAGTTCCGTGTCTGTGCGCTGGATGAAAGCGGCAGTCTGGGCGACTATGCACAAATTACGGTGCAGCCTGTTTTAAAGAAAACCAATTTTACATATGCGGGCGTGACACAGGCGCAGAAAGCGCTGCTGGAATGGAAGAAAGTGGCGGGTGCGATGAACTACGAGCTCTACCGCAAGGCGCCGCAGCAGTCAGATTATGAGCTGCTGGCGGTTACGGCGGAGCTGTCTTATACAGACGAAACGGTTACGGCAGGCGGGAGCTATTCGTATCAGGTACGTGCGATTCGTGATGAGAACGGAACGACAGTCAGGGCAAAATTTTCAGACGAGGCAAAGGTGTCGTTGTCTGCGGCAGCCATGCGCTTTGAAAGCTGCGAGGCAGTCAATTACCAGTCTGTAAAGCTGACATGGCATCAGGATACAGCGGCGACAGGCTATTATATCTACCGCAGCGTCAAAGAAAACGGGACGTACCGCAAGATCAAGACGATCACGAAAAATACGCTGCTTACTTATACAGATACAAAGCTCGTGCCGGGCAAGAAATTTTATTATAAAATATGTACTTATACAAAAAAGGCGGACGGTACCGTGGCATCCGGGGAGCCTTCGGATGCGGTGCAGGCGCTGACGCAGGCGAATGCGCCGGAGCTTGTTGCAGCCAAGACGAACCTTGCGAACCGGAGCGTTTCATTAGAATGGAAAAAAGCGGAACAAGCATCTGGATACCGTATTTACCGCAGCGCGTATCCTGACCGGGGATTTGCAAAGGTGAAGGATGTTACCGGCGGGACGTTTGTTGGATATGAAGACCGTTCGGTAATTCCAGGCGGGACTTATTATTACCGGATCAAGACGATCTATGTCAATGGATCTTATAAAGGGCTTAGCGCGGCAAGCAATTCTCTGGAAGGGCATGTGGCGCCAAGCGCGCCGATCGGGCTTGCGATCACGCAGACTGGAGAGGATACGCTTAAGGTGAGCTGGAATATGTCCATCGGTGCAGCCAGCTATAACCTGTATCGGGCGAATGCGCCCGCGGCTGAATACGAATGCATTGCGCAGGGGCTGACAGAAACGGAATATACAGACGATGGGGTTGCAGAAGGGAAGACTTGCTATTACCGGGTATCAGCGGTCGGCGCGGCAGGCGAAGGGCTGATGTGCTATGCACGAAGCTTTCGCGTTGGCGGCGTTTCCCTCAATACACGTACGCTCAAGCTGTGCGTAGGCGTGACTAAGCCTCTGAAAGTGTCGACATACCTGGAAGGGGACACGGAGTGGAAGTCTGCCAATACGGATATTGCCACGGTCGATGAGGAGGGCAATGTAACCGGGGTTGCTTACGGAACGGTAGCAGTAACGGCAACAGTAGACGGACAGAGTGCGTCTGCGACCGTATCCGTCACGCCTGGCAGCAAAAACGGCATCGATGTATCCAGGTGGCAGGAAGATGTGGATTGGAGCCGCGTGAAGGAATCCGGCGTGGAATTTGCTTTTTTGCGTATCAGTAACCATAATCTGGCGGATTATACGTTTGAAACCAAGTATCAGAACGCGTTTTCCGTAGGGATGCCGATGGGCGTCTATTGCTACAGCCGCGCGACGACGGTAGAGGAGGCGCAGGAGGAAGCGCGCATTGTGCTGGAAACCTTAAACGGCAGAAAGCTGGATTATCCGATTGCATTTGACCTAGAGGATGCGGTGCATAAAGCGAAAACGATGAAAAAAGAAACACTGCACCAGATGATACAGGCATTTAAGCAGGTGGTCGAGGATGCCGGCTATCGGTTTGTGCTATACAGCTATGTCACGTTTTTAAATACATACCTGGACAAGACAAAGCTGGACGGCATCGACCTATGGGTGGCGCGTTACCGGAATGTGTCGCTTGGAACCGGATACAGCGGGAAGGGCAATGTCAAATACTGGCAGTATAACAGCGGGCAGTACAACGGGTCAAATTCGCAGGTGGACGGAATTACAAAAGATACAGGCGAGCTGGTGTCCGTAGATGTAAACGTAGAATATGAATAAAACAATACATTCTGATATAGGGGATAAACTGATGGACAATCCAAAGTGCGGACAGCCGATCGGGGTGTTTGATTCTGGCATAGGCGGGATCAGTGTATTAAAAGAATTATATAAAATCATGCCTGGGGAGCATTATATTTATTTTGGCGATTCCCAAAACGCTCCTTATGGGACAAGGCCGCTGGAAGAAATACGCAGGCTTACGATTGCGAATGTGGAATTTTTGTTAAAGCAGGGAGCAAAAGGGATTGTCGTAGCCTGCAACACGGCTACGTCTGCGGCAGTCCGTATTTTGCGGGGAATGTACCCGGATGTTCCGTTAGTCGGCATTGAGCCGGCAATTAAGCCTGCGGCTTTACAGCCCGGGCACCCGACGATCCTTGTTATGGCGACGCCAATGACGATCCAGGGGAAAAAATACCGCAACCTGATGGCGAACTATGAAGCGCAGGCGGACATTATTGGGCTGCCATGTCCGGGGCTGGTGGAATTTGTCGAATCCGGCAATACGGACGGGGACGATCTGAGAGCATTTCTGGAACGCCTGCTGGAGCCTTATGCGGGCAAGATCGATTCCATTGTGCTGGGGTGTACGCATTATCCGTTTGTACGGGGGCTGATCCAGGAGATCGCCGGAGCGCAGGTTCGTATATTTGACGGCGGAAACGGTACGGCAAGGGAGATGCGAAGAAGGCTGAAAGAAGCAGGGCTTTTGTCAAAAGACGCAGGCTGCGGCAGCGTGACCTTTGAAAACAGCCTGGCAAAAGAGGAAGAAATTGAATTAAGTAAAACATTATTCCAAAAAAATCTGTGTTAGTTTCGTATTAAGTTATTGAGGAAAGAAATAGAGAAAGGGATTGGAGCATGAATACGAAACGATGCATTGCCGGCGGTATGGCACTGCTTATGCTGGCTGGCAGTGTTTTTGGAAATACGGTACATATACCGGCTAAGCCGCGGCAGGAGATACAGGGCGAGTCAGAGCAGCCACCGATAAAGGAAGTAAGGGAAGCGTTTCCGGCTATGATACAGACGGAATTTATCGAGGAAGAGGAGCTTCTTCTCCGCGCAGGTACACTTTCTATCAAGCGGATACAGATGGATGACGCTTATTCGCTGTCTGACAGCATATGGGCGGACAGCGGGAGCGATTATTATTTTGGCCTGCTGAATACAGAGGAAAAGAAGCTGTACCTGAATCTGAAAAAACAGGCTGACCGTTATATGACAGGGACGGAGCCGTTTCAGACGACAGAGGTAAACCGCAATGGAGAAAATGCCACCGTCTGTATTCTTCCGCTTGTATCATACGACGGGCTGTCTACGGCGCAGATGAAAAAAGTGTTTTACTGCTTTTTGTATGAAAATCCGCAGTATTACTTTATGAGGAATTCTGTGATCTATTCGGAAAATTCGAATATGATGACGGTTGGCTTGTATGAAATTTTTGCAGATGGGCAGGCAAGGGCGGATTATACCAGCCAGTTTGCCAGTCAGCTTCTTATATGGGATGAGCAGGTCGCAGCCGCCGGGACAGCTTTGGAAAAAGAACAGTTGATCCACAGGCTGGTCTGTGATGAGGTGGATTACGATGAACAGATGGCCGCGGATGACCCGGATGATAAGCAGATGAGCCAGAGCTGCATCAGTGCAGTTTTGTTTGATAAAAAGACGGTATGCGCAGGTTATGCCCAGATGTTTACGCTGTTGTGCGGACGCGCCGGGATTACCTGTGTGACTGTGACAAGCCCGGGACATGCATGGAACAAAGTCCGCATCGGAAATGTCTGGTACAATGTGGACTGTACCTGGAATGACAGCCGCGGGGATGACACTTTTTTCAATGTTACAGACGAGCAGCTTCTGGCAGCAGACACACCGTTGCAGGAGCATGTCCCATCAGAAGAATGGGCGGAAGCGGCTCCTGCGTGTACGGCAGCGTTTGATCCGCAGGCGGAGCATGAAGCAGCAGAAACCGCCAATATAACGGCGCCGGAAAAGATGCCGGATACGGTTGTGCTCAGTAGTGCGGAGGCTGGAACGCTTTCAGTTGCCTTTGAACCGATGGAAGGCTGTGACGGATATACCGTACAGTATGCGTCCAACGGAGCGATGCTTCCGGCAGAGCTGATGGATACGGAAGATACGTCCTGTGTGATCGGCGGGCTTGCCGGCGGCAATGCGTATTATGTCAGAGTCCGGGCATTCCGGTGGAACAGTAAGGGAGAAAAGGTATACGGGACATTTTCAAAAAAAGTCAAGCAGACAGTTGCCTGATCGTTCCTTTGCCAGGCACTTTTTTATAGAGCGTGTTGAAAGATATCTTTGCGGCTTGTTGGGCGCAGGGGCGGATTTT
Organism: uncultured Eubacterium sp.; assembly: GCA_947178105.1. Taxonomy (GTDB): domain Bacteria; phylum Bacillota; class Clostridia; order Lachnospirales; family Lachnospiraceae; genus Eubacterium_J. The sequence goes on from CAMWXD010000043.1 coordinate 10,961, forward strand.
GACACGCTTTTTTGTGATAAAATGCTTGCATTTCCGGCGGAATGCGTATAAGATAAATATGTTCAAATATGCACCAGGGGAAAGGATTTGTTTATGGCAAAAAGGAAGAAAAAGCAAGAAGTTGTTTTAACGCCGGAACAGCAGCGGGAAGCGGATTACCAAAAAGCAGTCAGGCGCATGGAAGGTGCAGAAAAGATGTTGCAGCCGCAAGACCGGGTTCATATGTATAAAGAAGCGCTCCAGATGTTTGAAGAGCTGGGAGATTATGAAGACAGCGAGGTGCGTAAAAAGCGCTGTAAAAAGCGCCTGCCTCTGGCACGCAGGGAACATCGGGAGGAAGTATACCTGACAGGTATGCAGATGAAGGAGGAGGCAAAAAGCGCGGCGGATTATGAAGCGGCGATCGCACAGTTTCGCAGGATCCGGCGGGAATATAAGGATATCCCGGAACAAATAGAAGCGTGCAGGCAGTTGATGGAAAAAGCGCGTAAAAGGGAGCGCAAAAAAGCAATCCTAGGAAAGCTTGCCGCTGTAGGCGTGTTCGCAGCGGTGGTATGCCTTGTGGTATTTCTCTGCTCGCCGGCAGCGTTTTATCTGGAAGGCAGTTTTTTGATGGAGCTGCAGGACTATGAGCGGGCGAATACGCTGTTTGCAAAAAGCAGGGGACATAAGGACACCGAGGAGCGTATCCGTGAGTGCAATTACCAAAGGTCGCTGCGTGCGGCAAAGGAAGGTGACTACAAAAAGGCAGTAAAGCTATTGCATGATAAAGTCGGAGATTATAAAGATGCCCTGGAAAAAAAGGCACAATATGAAATGGAAGTGCTGGCACATGCTGAAATCGGTGATACCGTTACGTATGGGACGGATAAATGGCTTGTGGCGGATACTGCGGACACAGGCAAAAAGCTGCTGATCCGCAAAAAGCCTGCAAAGGCGCAGACGGTTTACCAGATCCCTGGCAAGGATGCGGTATGGGAATCATCCAACCTGCGGGCATGGCTGAACCAAAACTTTTATCAGGACTGCTTCTCTGCGTATGAGCAGGAAAAAGTACTCGAAACGGCAGTTATGACACCCGCAAACAGCGAATATGGGACGCAAGGCGGGGCTGTGACAAACGACAAGGTCTTTTTGCTGGATGAAACAGAAGTGGCACGTTACAGCAAAGTCTTAAAGGAAAAGGAAAACCAAAAGGCATGGTGGCTGCGCACACCAGGCAAAGCAGCAGACAGCGCAGCATTTGTGTCCGCTGACGGGACGGTGATGCGGTACGGATATGCGGCAGATTCCAAAGACCTGGCGGTGCGCCCGGCGATCTGGGTTGGGAATCCGTAAAGGCAGGTATCAAACAGGATACCTGCCTTTTGCATACCATCAGACAGACCGCCTTTTCACCAGGTTCGTATTGACCTCCAGCTTTACTGGTACAAAGTTTTTTGCGTGCAAAATGTCAAACAGCCTGCGTGCCGCCATTTCTCCCATATAATATTTCGGCACATGAATGGTCGTAAGGCTCGGCTCCACATAAGCGCACATCGGGATATTGTCAAACCCGACGACGGCGATATCTTCCGGGATCTGATAGCCTGCCTTTTGCAGCGCTTTCATCGCCCCAATCGCAATCAGGTCGTTATCCGCAAAATAACAGGAAGCAAGCTCTTCTTTGTGCTCTATGATCTCTGCCATATCTGCAAATGCGCCTTCTACAGACGGGGAAAGCGCATGTACGACAGATTTGGAACTGGACATGCCGTTTACGCGCACCGCTTTATAAAAACCATCGGCACGTTCCTCGAAGTTGCTGATCGGATACGAGGAATGCAGGTATCCCGGCTGCGCCTTACAGCGTGAGATCAGGTAGTTTGTGGCAAGAAACGCTCCCTGTAAATTATTAATCAAAATACAGTCTCTTTTTACATCACTCAGGTACACATCCAGTAATACAAGCGGAATCGCGAGCTTTTGAAACGCTTTGAAATCGACGCTGGACATTTCTGTTCCGAGCAGGATCAGCCCTACGCAGTCGGAATACTGGATATCCTCGACCTGCTTGTCCAGGCTTTCATCCGCATATAAATAAGTAATATTCAGTTTATATCCCTTTTCCTTACATGTATTTTGGATGCCTTCGGATAATTCATGAAAAAAAGGAGTGTCCGCAACGACGGCGCCATGCTTGCGGAATAAAGCAAACGTGATCGTGCCGCCAGCGTCTGCTTTGCTTGTAATTTTTGTAAAATCATATCCGTATTTTTCGGCAGCTTCCAGGACAAGCTGCCTTGTTTTAGTGCTGACGCCTGGCTTTCCGTTCAGTGCAAGGGAAACGGCAGACGCCGACAGGTTCATTTTCTTAGCAAGTTCTTTTGCAGTAATTCCCATTTTTTGTGGCTCCTTTCCTGCTTATTATAAATCTGAATATGAAATTTCGCAACTATTTAGAAAATAATTTAGTAAAAATCACTCAATAATTTAATGAAATTTAGTGCAGAAGCTTTTATAATAAAGCCAGCAAGTGAACAAAATCAATAATTGTGAATGTATGGAAAGAGGAGGAGATACGATGCCGACAATTAAAATCGGTTTTGCACCGACAAGAAGAAGTATTTTTTCAGCGCCGGACGCTGTAAAATACGCAGATTTAACGAGGAAGCGTCTGGAAGAGCTTGGGGTAGTGTTTGTGGATATCAATGATATTTCCAAGGACGGGCTGCTGCATGATGATAACGACCGTATTCGGATTGCACAAAAATTTAAGCAGGAGGGGATTGACGGGCTGTTTTTCCCGCATGGCAATTTCGGGACCGAATACGAGGTGGCAAGGCTTGCAAAAGAAATGCATGTGCCGGTGCTGCTCTGGGGGCCAAGGGATGAAAGGCCCGATGAAAACGGAATCCGGCTGCGCGACAGCCAATGCGGGTTGTTTGCAACCGGAAAGGTGCTGCGCCGCTTTCAGATCCCGTTTACGTATCTGTGCAACTGCCGCCTGGAGGATGCGGAGTTTGAGCGGGGAATCCGCAATTTTCTCGCAGTCTGTAATGTCGTAAAAGCGTTCCGCAGCACGAGGATCCTGCAGATCGGGCCGCGCCCGTTTGATTTCTGGTCTACGATGTGCAATGAGGGCGAGCTTTTGGAGAAATTCAATATTCAGCTTGCGCCGATTCCAATGCCGGAGCTGACAGCAGAGATGAAAAAAGCAGAGGAAGAAGGCACAGAGGTTGCCAAAGTGATCGAGTACTGCAAAGCGAATTTCCATATTGCAATCAAAGAGCAGGAGCTTTTCAATGTAGCAGCTTTAAAGGTAGCGATCCGCTCCCTGGCGGACAAGTATGGGTGCAATGCGGCTGCGATCCAGTGCTGGAATGCTTTGCAGGGAGAAATCGGGATTATGCCTTGCGCAGCCAATTCGCTGTTAAATGAAGAAGGCTTTCCGGTTGTGTGCGAGACAGATATCCATGGCGCAGTTACGGCAGTCATGTGTGAAGCGGCAGGCATGGACGAGGCAAGAACCTTTTTCGCGGACTGGACAGTCAGGCATCCAGACAATGAAAATGGGGAGCTGCTGCAGCACTGCGGGCCGTGGCCGATTAGCTGTGCAGGCTGCAAGCCGACGATTGGCTATCCGCTGGCGTTCGACCATCCGGGAGCTGTGGAAGCAGAGGCAAAGCATGGAGAGATGACGCTCTGCCGGTTTGATGGGGACAACGGAGCCTATTCCCTGCTGCTTGGGAAAGCAAAAGGCGTGGACGGGCCATATACAAAGGGCACTTATGTGTGGGTAGAGGTGGAAAACCTGAAACGCCTGGAAGCAAAGCTTGTGGAGGGGCCGTATATTCATCATTGTGTCGGTATCCACAAAGACGTAGTGCCGGTATTGTATGAAGCGTGTAAGTATATCGGCATCGCTCCGGATTTGTACGACAATAACGAAGAAGAAGTGCGGGCATATATCCGCGGGGAATAAAGGCGGTTTCCATACGAAGAAGGTAAGAAAAAGAAGAAAGAGGGAAAAAGAATGCAGGCATTAAAAGCAAAATCGTTTGAGCTGCGCCAGGCAGTATTAGATATGATCCGCCAGTCCGGCGGCGGGCATATCGGAGGAGATTTCAGTGTTATGGAGATACTTGTGGCGCTGTATCACTGCCAAATGAATATCAGCCCGGAAAATATGGATGATCCAAACCGGGATTATTTTGTAATGAGCAAAGGGCATTCCGTAGAAAGCTATTATGCGGTACTGGCGGATAAAGGGTTCTTTCCGATGGAGCAGGTGATCCGTGAATTTTCCACATTCGGGTCAAAGTTTATCGGACATCCGAATAACAAGCTTCCGGGGATTGAAATGAATTCCGGTTCGCTTGGGCACGGGCTGCCGGTATGTGTCGGCATTGCGCTGGCAAACCGTATGAGCGGAAGGAACAACCGCGTATATACAGTAATGGGCGACGGAGAGCTGGCGGAAGGCTCTGTATGGGAAGGCTTTATGGCTGGCGGGCATTATAAGCTTGCAAATCTGTGCGCGGTGATTGACCGCAACGGCTTGCAGATTTCGGGGCCGACCGAGCAGGTCATGGGTCATGAAGATCTTGCCGAGCGTGTCAGGAGCTTTCGCTGGCATGTGATCTCGGTCAACGGCAATGACCTGGATGCATTAAATCAGGCTTTTGAGGAGGCAAAAACAGTAACCGGCTGTCCGACCTGCATCATCGCCAATACGGTCAAAGGCTATGGCGGCGGAGAAGTGATGGAAAACAAGGCGGCATGGCACCATCATGTCCCGTCAGAAGAAGAATACCGCCAGATTACGGCAGAGCTTTTAAAGAAAAAGGAGGAAGCGCTTCATGAATAACATTCCAAATCGCAAGGCAATCTGCGATGTTTTATTAGAACAGGCAAAAGCAGACAAGGAGATTGTTGTATTATGCAGCGATTCCAGAGGTTCCGCATCGATGACGCCGTTTTTTGACGCGTTCCCGGAGCAGGCGGTAGAGACGGGCATTGCGGAGCAGAATCTCGTCAGCATTTCCGCAGGCATGGCAAAATGCGGGAAAAAGGCATTCTGTTTTTCTCCGGCAAGCTTTCTGTCTACAAGAAGCTATGAACAGGCAAAAGTAGACGTGGCATACTCCAATACAAACGTGACGCTGGTAGGCATCAGCGGCGGCATCAGTTACGGGGAGCTTGGAATGAGCCATCATTCGGCACAGGATATCGCAGCGATGTCCGCGATTCCAAATATGCGTGTCTATCTGCCGAGCGACCGTTTTCAGACGGCGGAGCTGGTCAAAGCGCTGCTGTCCGATCAAAAGCCGGCATATGTCCGCGTAGGCCGCAATCCGGTCGAGGATATTTATGAAGAAAACTGTCCGTTTGTGATGGATGAAGCTACGGTTATCATCGATGGGGATGTGTCCTCGGCAGCACCGTCGTCTGAGGTAGACTGGAACAGCCTGGAAGAAGGCATAGTAACGATTGCTGCCTGTGGCGAGATGGTACGCCCTGCCATACTGGCTGGCGAGATGCTGGCAAAAGATGGTGTGCATACAGCAGTCCTGGATATGTACTGTGTAAAACCGCTGGATCAAAAGGCTATTCTTGCAGCAGCAGGAAAATCGTCCCTGATCGTGGCTGTAGAAGAGCACGCGCCGTTCGGAGGGCTGGGTTCCATGGTCAGCCAGGCAGTCTCGGAGCATTGCCCGAAAAAGGTGATTCATCTGGCTCTGCCGGATGCCCCGGTGATTACCGGAAAGTCACAGGCTGTATTTGATTATTATGGACTGAACGCGGAAGGGATTGCAAAAAAGATCACGGAACATTTGCGGGCTTCCGATTCTGATTCCGCTTCAGTCTGAAGCTGGCGGTTTGCCTTTGGGTTGTGAGAAGGAGACACAGACGATGGACAGAAAAAAATATATACTGGGAATCGACCAGAGCACACAGGGGACGAAAATGCTGCTGTTCGACGGACAGGGCAAGATTGTGACACGGATCGACCGCCCGCACAGGCAGCTTGTAAACGAAGAAGGCTGGGTTTCCCATGATATGAATGAGATCTATGAAAATATAATATCAGAAGTAAAGGAGCTTGTGCAGACACTGCATATCCGCGGAGAGGAGATCTGTGCCGTAGGGATCAGCAACCAGCGGGAGACTACAGCGGCATGGGATGACAATGGAGTGCCGTACTGCCCGGCGATCGTATGGCAGTGCGGCAGGGCAGCGCAGGTCGCGCAGCGCATCGGCAAAGATCCGGCAGCAGCGGGGCTGATACAAAATGTGACCGGGCTGCCGCTGTCTCCGTTTTTTCCGGCGTCCAAAATGCGCTGGCTGCTGGAGCATGACTGCCGGGCTGCCGATGTGAGAAAGCTGCACCTTGGCACAGTAGACAGTTATCTTGTATACAGGCTGACAAAAGGCGAGGTGTTTGCTACCGACGCATCCAATGCATCCAGGACACAGTTGATGGATCTGGAAAACCGATGCTGGAGCGCGCAGGTATGTGAGATTTTTCAGATCCCGCAGTCGGTGCTGCCGGAGATCTTAGACAGCAACGGCAGCTTTGGAGAGACGGATTTTGATGGCGTGCTCGGTCGGAAAATCCCAATTTGCGCAGTTATGGGAGATTCCCACAGCGCCCTGTATGGGCAGCGCTGCCACCAGGCGGGCAGGATGAAGATAACCTATGGCACTGGGTCTTCGATTATGCTGAATACAGGCAGCACAAAGGCGGCAAGCAGGCATGGGCTTGCGACCTCGCTGGCATGGAGTATCGATGGCGAAGCAAGCTATGTGCTGGAAGGAAATATTAATTATACAGGAGCCGTCATTAGCTGGCTGAAAAATGACCTTGGATTGATTGCATCAGCCAGCGAAGTGAATGCACTGTGCGCCGCAGCGAATCCAGACGACGAGACGGTAATCGTACCTGCATTTACAGGGCTTTCAGCGCCGTACTGGGAGAGCTGTGTACGTGCCGGGATGCTCGGCATGAGCCGGATGACAAAAAAAGCGGAGATCGTAAAAGCGGCGGTGGACAGCATTGCCCAGCAGATTACAGACGTGTTTGAGGCGATGGAGCTGGACTTCGGGACATCCATCGAAGAAGCAAGAGCCGACGGAGGCCCTACGAAAAATACTTATCTGATGCAGCTCCAAAGCGACCTGTCAGGCACTTGTGTGCTTGCTTCGGATACCGAGGAATTATCAGCCATCGGAACCGCTTATTTAGCTGGCATTACAGCAGGCTTGTATGATAAAATAAAGGTGTTTGACAATCTGACGTACCGAAGCTTCCAGCCTGGCATGGACGAGGAAAAAAAGCAGGCAAAACGCGGTGCGTGGAAGGCTGCTGTGAAAAGCATCCTGGAATATGCCTGATTGAAGAGAAAGGAGAGAAGCCAATATGGAAAACTATGAAGCTGAACAGTGGCGTGCGGTTGATATCAGAATACATACAGAGAAAACATATGGAAATCCGTTTCAGGACGTAGATGTATTCGGCATATTTGAAGGCCCGCAGGGGGAAAAGAAAAAACTGCTGGCATTTTGGGACGGCGACGGCTGCTGGGTGGTTCGCTTTGCTCCGACGGCGGTTGGAGCCTGGAGCTATACGATCGAAAGTACGGACAGTGAAAATTTAGATTTTACAGGATCGGGAACCGTTGTTTGTACGGAGTACAGCGGCAGCCTGGATATGTACCGCCATGGATTTTTAAAGGTATCCGCGGATAAAACTTATCTGGAGCACGCAGACGGCACGCCGTTTTTCTGGCTGGGCGACACGCATTGGACATTTGTTACAGAAGAAAAATTTGACTCCTCCAACTGCCCGAAATATGACAGCCAGTTTCGGGCTTGCGTAGATAAACGGGTAGCGCAGAAGTTTACGGTATACCAGTGCAATTTCCGGGATGGGAATACAGACGGCTTTTTCGGCAGAAATCTGGACATGATGCATCAAAGGGAGGACGGCACGTTTCTGCCCGATTTGCAGATTTTCCAGGAAAATGTGGATAAAAAAATGAAATACCTTGCCGATGCCGGGCTGTACGTTGCGGTAGGCTACGCATGGGGATTTGATATGGAGCGCCACAGCGTGGAGCGCTACAAAGCAATGGCAAAATACACGATGGCAAGATACGGCGCCTATCCGGTGTGCTGGACGCTTGCCGGAGAACTGCCGGGGTATATGGGAGACTTAGAGGAAAATACCCGTCTCTGGGGTGAGGTAGCAAAAGAATGTGACAAATGGAATGCGTATGACAACCTGCAATCGGTGCACCTGGCGTGCAGAAGGCCGTTCCCTAAGATTTATGAAAAGGAGCCGTGGCTGGATTTTGTAATGAGCCAGGCAGGCCATGGGGACTATTCGATGGAGCAGACGATGTATGAACAGTTCCGCGAGATGTATCAGGGGCATCCGATCATAGAGAGCGAGGGCATGTATGAAATGGCTACATCCGGCGAACTGAGCAGCCGCAGCATTACACCTGCGATGATGCGCCGCCTGGCATATTTAATCATGCAAAGCGGCGGCTGCGGATATACTTACGGCGCATTAGGCGTATGGGAGTGGCAGGAGGAAGCAGGCGTCGGGGGAATTGGCTGGGGCGACCTGGCATGGTACGACGGGCTGGAGCTGCCGGGCGCAGGCCAGCTTACCATCCTGCGTGATCTTTATGAAGAGGTAAACTGGAGTACATTAAAGCCGCTGCCGGAAGAAAAAGCTGAGACAAAATCCTTTTTTATGCATGTGGAAAACCGTTCAAAGATCTTTTTTACCGGCAATGCGGATATGAGTACCGTCGTCGGCTATATGTCAGAAAGCTCGATGCGTGAGTTTGTGCTGCGTGGGCTGACGGCGGAAAAGTACGAAGTATTTTTTATGGATCCGGAGACCGGGGAGCGTACCTATATCGAAGGTGGCATTCAGCCTGTACAGGGCGAATGGAATTATAAACCAGATTTAAGTTTTGGGACTAAAAAAGACAAAGTGGTAGTTTTACGAAAAATGTAGTTTTCATTATTATATTTTACATCCTTATGGAGCGGCTGTTTCCCACTGTACTTCATATGCGATGCCGACCGCATCTGAGATGTTTTTTACATAATTCAGCAGCAGGGCCTTTGCACGTTCTTTTGCCTGAAGCAGCAGCGTATCATCTTTTTGTGCTTCTTCCAGCATATTTTCCTGAGCCTCAGCAAATGCCCTGCTCTGATCTTCTGCGGTTACTTTGCCTGCGCCAAGGCCTTTGGTCTCAGAATAAAAGGTATCCTTGGATAAGGAAGCGTCGTCAACCTTGCAGCTTAGGATCTTTGCGTCTGGCAGAACAATCGTAACGACATTTCCATTGACTTTCAAATCAAGTTTGCTAATATCAATTCCAATTTTAACAATTCCAGAATATTCGATCCACAGCTTTTTGCTCGTATTCCAGAATAAAAATGGTTTGGTCGAAGTGGATTTTGCAGTATTGTGGTAATAGCATTCCAATGTGGCAAGCTCACAGACGGACTGCATCTGGCCAAGCTCCAATCCCTCCGATGCCTGCTGTTTAGATGCAGCGTTATTTTTTATGCCGCACCCAGCCGCAGGGAAAGAGACAGACAGAAAGAGCACTGCGGCAAAGAGCAGTCCTGGTCTGTTTTTGTTTATTCTTTTCGTTATTTTCTGCGTTATGTCCCAAGCTTTTTTCATAGCGATATCTCCAATTCATAGTCTTTGTTTTGTACTAAAAAAGGCCGCATCAGTGCTTCGACTGTATTGACTGCGTTATCCCTTGCCAGCTCGAACAACAGCGCATTGGACTGGCAGTCCGCTTCGGCGTCTTTCTTACATGCCGGCAGTGCTGTGATCGAAACATCCGGGGTATCCGCGCTGGAATCTATAAAAATATAGTCAAGCGAGCCAGGGTCTACATCCACATCCGCAATCTCGACCGGCGGCAGCGCAACGATGATTTTCTTTTTTCCTTCCGCCGGGCTGTCGGGATTTTTGATATCCTCCGCCGAGACGGTGATATCTTCCATATCAATGCCAATCCGCACCTTGGCTTTATAAGCTACATGGTATAGGAGCTGTTCGTCGGCATCCGTGACATTAGCGACACCGTTAAAGGTGACCTGGTAGGTAGACAATTCGCTGATTTTTAATACCTTTTCCAGCTTGGAAGAGGTTTCCGTCAGCGTAAGCTCCTGATTCTTATGGCTGCCGTTTTCAAAATGGCGCCACAGCATCCAGATCAAAAGAAGCAGTATCACGATCAGAAAAATGGATTTTATGAGTGCGGGCAGATCCCTGAGATGAAAGCTTTTGTTCGTTCCTGGTTCTTCTGTATGGTTTTCCTGCTGCATACCATTCCTCCTGTATGTAGTGTGCTGTACCGATGATCGTTCTTTGCATCTTATTGTAAAGGACGGGAATGGCTTTGTCAAATAGGGAAATTTCGCCAGAAAGCGGTGATTTATGTAAGAACAAATGTTTGTATTCATGGACATTTAGGAGCGCATATGGTATACTAAGAAAAAAAGCAGGAGGAAACAATCGTGAAAATGAATTTTAAAGGCTTGGTTCAACTGCATAATCTGCCAAAAACAACGCCGCTGCTTCCGTTATATGAGGCGGTTATTAATTCTATACAAAGTATTGAGGACTCCAATCGGAAGGATGGAAAAATTCAGATTAAAATAGAACGGGAAAAACAACTGAATTTATTTGACCAATGGGAAACAGATCTTGAAAATATTGTGATTACGGATAATGGAATTGGGTTTCATGAAGATAATTTCAATTCCTTTGATACTTATGCAAGTGAGTATAAGCTGATGAAAGGCTGTAAAGGCGTCGGGAGAATGCTCTGGCTGAAAGCATTTTGCAATGTCAGTGTTTCAAGTGTGTTTTGGGAAGGGGATCAGAAAAAATGTAGGAGATTTTTGTTTGATGAAGCTCATGCAGTGTACGACATGGAATTGACAGAAGCGGACAGTGCATCCCCTTGTGAGACAACGATTCGCCTGAACAGCCTGCGGGAACAATACAGGGCAAGCTGTCCGAAGAAACTGGAGACAATCGCCAAAAATATATTAAATCATTGTTTTACTTATTATGTATTGGGAAAAGCGCCGAAGATTACGGTGAGTGACGATTTTAATTCTGTCGAAATTGACAAGATTTACAGAGAAAATATTGGGGAGAATATAGAAATTGCAGACCTGGATATATATGGTGTGCCGTTTAAAATAATTCACTCGAAAAATTATATGCAGACGAAAGATAAGCATACAATCAATCTTTGTGCAAACCATTGGGTGGTACAGCCAATTCCTTTTCCACAGGTTTTGGCGCAATCCAATGCGAAGCTGGAGGACGAACGGGGTGAATTTGTATATAATGGGTATATTATGTCAGAATTATTGGATCATCATGTGAATCGGGAACGAACAAAGATCGAACTGCCGGAATCCGCTGATCTTACAGAAGAGATCGGCTTGTGTGAACTTGCAGAACATGTGGAGAAGGAAGTACGGAATTATTTAGGGGCTGATATTGCTGCAAGCAATAAAAAGAAAATGGAAAGTATCAGGGAATATATTTACCATAAAAATCCGAAGTACAGGATGCTGTTGAAAAACCGCCCCAAGCTGTTGGAAGAAATGCCATGGGTGATCGATGAAGAAAAAATGGAACTGGAATTATTCAAGCAGGAACAAAAGTTTAAGCTTGAACTGAAACAGGAGGGGAAAAGGCTGGAGCTTGAGCTGAAAAATGGTATTGTGGATTACGAAGGTTATTTGGAAAAGCGCGCGTTATATGCAGAAAAAATGTCTGATATGGGAAAAAGCAACCTTGCGGAATATGTGATGCACCGAAAAACGGTATTGGATATTTTGGCGCAGAATATCAAATATAAGGATCAGGAACAGCAAAAATATGCATATGAAAAGAATATCCATCAGTTGATATTTCCGATGGTCAAAACCTCAGATGATATCGATTATTTACAGCATAATTTGTGGATCATTGATGAAAAGCTGGCATACCATCATTATCTCGCCTCGGATACAAAGCTGAAAAGTATGTCTGAACTGGACAGCAGCAGCGGCAGAGAACCAGATTTGATTATTTTTGATTCGCCGTTTGCTTTTACAGATGAAGAAGAGCAGCCATACAGAAATATCACTATTATTGAATTTAAGCGTCCCGGCAGAGAGCATTATTCAAAGCAGGAAAATCCGATTCGCCAGGTGAAAGAATATATGGACGATATTGTAGAAGGAAAAATAAAGACAAAGGATGGTGAATTTTTAAGCAGCACAGAAAATATCCGTTTTTTCTGTTATATATTGTGTGATATAGACGCTAGTATTAAAAAACTGGCAAAGCTTGAAGATTTGCGTGAAACACCGGATCATATGGGGTATTATAAGTATGTAGATTCTTATAAAGCTTATCTGGAAATTATACCATACCATAAATTGATCCAGGATTCACAGAAAAGAAATAAAATTTTGTTTGATAAGCTGTTTAGTCAGATATAATTGAAAAACTGGAGCGTGTAAGAGAAATTCTTTCAGAAAGGCTTCCGCTATAAGGTATGAAGCAAAATCGCTGAAAGAAAATTTGATACACGCTCTACATTTTTTCGTTTGTTTAAAATAAACAGCATAAAACAGTTGACAACAGTTCAATACTGTTATATACTGTTTATAACAAAGGAGGGAACAAATGCATATCATTATTCATAATTCTTCCATGCAGCCGATTTATGAACAGATTGTTTCACAAGTCAAGGCTGAGATTATGAACGGAGAATTAAAAGAAGAAGCAATGCTCCCGTCAGTCCGCACATTAGCGAAAGAATTGAAAGTCAGCGCACTGACTGTAAAAAAGGCATACGATGCACTGGAAGCAGAAGGGTTTGTCGTTACTGTCCATGGAAAAGGAAGCTTTGTGACACTGGCAAACCAGGCGCTGATGCTGGAGGAGAAGAAAAAGGAAGTAGAAGCTGGTTTTGAAATGGCGATACGCAAAGGCAGGAGCTGCGGAATGAGCGACGGGGAGCTGACAGAGTTATTTCATATTGTGCTGGAGGATTAAAAGATGTTAAGGCTGGATAACGTAAAAAAACACTACAGGGAATTTGATTTGGACTGTTCCATTGAAGTTCAAAAAGGATGTGTGACAGGGCTGATTGGGAAAAACGGAGCAGGAAAAAGTACGACTTTTAAACTGATCCTTGGGCTTGTCCGTGCGGATAGCGGACAGATCCGCATGTTTGGAAAGCCTCTGGAAAAGCTTGTTACGCAGGATAAAGAAAATATCGGCGTAGTACTGGCGGATTCCGGATTTAGCGGTTACCTGACGGTACAAGACCAGGCGTCGATACTGGCGGCGATGTATCGTCATTTTGACAGGGAAGGCTTTATGAAAAAATGCAGGGAGTTTGATTTGCCGCTTCATAAAAACATAAAGGAATTTTCTACAGGAATGAAGCGCAAGCTCCAGGTGATTGCGGCGATTTCACATAAGGCAAAGCTTTTGATCCTGGATGAACCGACCGCCGGGATGGATGTAGTGGCAAGGGATGAACTGCTGGGAATGCTGCGGGAATACATGGAGCAGGAAGAGCGTTCCATTTTGATCAGCTCCCATATATCGGGCGACCTGGAAAATTTCTGCGATGATCTCTACATGATTGATGACGGCAGGATCGTGATGCATGAAGATACCGATGTACTGATTGGCGATTATGCGCTGCTGAAAATGACAAAGGAGCAGTATGAAAAGCTGGATAAAAAGTACCTGCTTCGTAAAAGAAACGAATCATTTGGGATAAGCTGCCTGACCAACCAAAAGCGGTTTTATATGGAAAATTATCCCCAGATTACTGTAGAAAAAGGAAATATAGATGAATTAATCATGATGATGGCGCGAGGTGAGAGGATATGAAAGGATTGTTAATGAAAGATTTAAAATTAATGAAAGCACAGAAGTCATTTTTAATTGTGATAGCCTTCTTATGTGTCTGGTTTGCAATCGCAGGGCGCAAAACCTCTTTTGTACTTGCTTATGTATCTGCGATGGTTTCCCTGTTTGTAGTGACGACGGTCGGTTATGATGAACATGATAACGGAATGGGGTTTTTGTTTACCATGCCAATCAGCCGCAAGCTCTATGTACTGGAGAAATATGTATTTGGCATGTTGCTGATGGCAGCGGCCTGTATTGTCGGTGTCGTCCTGGTATTTGCCCAGACAGCGCTGCGACAGGCTTCTTCTAACCCGATGGAAGAATTCTTTATGGCATTGATGATTCCAATCATTATGGTATCCCTCGTCATGTCTGTGATGCTGCCCCTTCAGTTAAAGTTTGGGTCAGAAAGAAGCCGTATGGCGATGGTGATTGGAATTGCCTTTATGAGTGTGGTTGTTTATGGTGTTCGTTCGATACAAAAGACGGTAAAAATAGTTTCCATAGACTTTATGGAGGTGGTACAGCAGTTGTCTCAGGCAACGGAAGCGCAAGTAGCTGCATGTATATGTGCGCTGTCGGTGGCGATGCTTGGGATCTCTTATGGGATCTCGGTGGCGGTTATGAAGGGAAAGCAGTTTTGACCGTATAAGCTTAAAACAAGAAAGAGTTGGCGCTATACTGCCACTCTTTCTTGCTTTTTTAGATTTTTTAAATCAAGATTATAAAATCAGAACCCCTATCCGATACACCAGAAACGTAACAGCCCATGCCACCAAAAGCTGGAACAGTGTCACAAACCCTGTCCATGCCCAACTGTCAGATTCCTTATGTATCGTAGCAAGCGTTGCCGCACATGGTACATACAGCAGGCAGAACACCATCAGGCAAAAAGCGTTCAGTGGCCCGAATCCGATCTCATGCAGTACCTTGGCAAAGGCAGACATGCCGGATGCGGAGTTTGCGTTTACAATGCCGAATAAAACCGCGCAGCTTGATACCACGACCTCTTTTGCGGAAATCCCTGCAATCAGCGCTACCGCGATCTGCCAAAAGCCAAGCCCGATTGGTGCAAAGACTGGAACGAGCAGCCTGCCGATCATTGCGCCGAAGCCGTCAGACAGGTCGGCGGCATATCCGTGCGGGCCAAAATTCAGTAAAAGCCAGATCAGCAGTGTGGCAAGAAAGATCGTCGTGCCTGCCTTGCCAAGATAGTCCTTTACTTTATCCCATACATAGATGCCGACGGTTCTTGCATCCGGCATTTTATATTCCGGCAGCTCGATCAGCAGGTAGTTGTCGCTTTTTTCATGGTCCAGCAGGTGCAGGATGAGCGATACAAAAATAGCGACCAAAATACCGATCAGGTACATGGAATAAGCGGCAAGCATCGCATAGTTTCCAAAAAACATCTCTGCAAACAGGATATAGATGGTCAGGCGGGCATTACAGCTCATAAAAGGGGTAACAAGCATGACCTTATAACGGTCGCGTTTGCTCTCCAGCGCGCGCGATGCCATAATTGCAGGGACGGTACAGCCAAAACCGAGCAGCATTGGGATAAATGCTTTACCCGAAAGCCCCAGGCGGCTCATCAGTCCTTCCATAATATAAGCAACACGCGCCATATAGCCGCTGTCCTCCAAAAAAGCCAGTGCTAAAAACAGGATAAAGATATTCGGCAGGAACGTAACGATCGTACCGACGCCGCCTATGATCCCTTCGATCACGAGCGATTGCAGCACCGCATGGGTATGTATGGCGGAAAGCCCCTGTACCGTGATGCCGGAAATCCAGTCGATCGCGGTTTCAAAATAGCCTTTGATCCAGTCTCCGACGGTGAAGGTCAGGAAAAACACAACTGCCATAATCCCAAGAAAAATCGGGATTCCAAAGATCCGGTGCGTCAGGGCATGGTCGATTCGTTCCGTAAAGGCATCCTGGCGTTTTTTATGCAGCAGCACTTCATCGATAATCTCTTCGATAAAATCATATTTTTCGTTGATGATCTGCGATTCATAGTTTTGATCCAGTACATCCGGCAAATCTACCGGATAGGTTTTACGGACTTCCTGATCATGCTCCAGCAGCTTGATCGCGTGCCAGCGGCAGTTGGAAATATCCGGGTATTTTTCCCGCAGTACGGCGCTTATCTGGTCGATCTTATCTTCGATTGCATCTGAATAAACCATGGCAAATTCCGTATGGTGGTTGTGTACATGGCGCCCGCTGCCTTTATGGTGGTGGATCAGGCTGTCCGGGTCTGCCTGCCCCTTATGGTGGGCAGCCGCGTGCAGCAGCGAATCCAGCCCGGTACGCTTTCTGGCGGATACCGGGATCACCGGGATGCCAAGCATTTCCGGCAGGCGGTGCAGGTCGATCTCCATGCCGCGCTTTTCGACAATATCCATCATGTTCAGCGCCAGTACGACAGGCTTGCCAAGCTCTAAGATTTGCAGGGTCAGATAGAGGTTTCGCTCCAGAGAGGAAGCGTCCGCCACATTGATCACGACGTCCACTTCGTCGCTTAAAATAAACTGCCGGGATACCGTCTCTTCCATCGTATACGAGGTTAGGCTGTAGGTGCCCGGAAGGTCGACAAGGCGGATATTCAGGTCGTGGTCGCGGATGGCGCTTTCCACCTTTTCCACTGTAACACCGGGCCAGTTGGCAACCTTTAAATTTGCTCCGGTATAAGCATTAAATAAAGTCGTTTTTCCACAGTTTGGGTTGCCGATAAACCCGATCGTCAGATTTTCTTTCAAGATGTTTCCTCCATTTCCCGTACCGTAATATTTTTTGTCATATGATAGCCGAGTGCAAAACGGGTACCGCGCAGCTTGATAATCATGATGCCTTTTCCCTTGCGGTTTAAAACCGATATTACCGATTCCTTTGTCATGCCAAGCGCTTCCAGACGGCGCTCCATCTGGAACGGAAGGCCTATTTTTTCTACGATGCAGCTTTTGCCGGTATCGATGTCTTTTAAAAGCATGTGTGGAATCCTCCCTCTTATTGTGTTTGAAACTGCTGTTATTATAACGCCATTTCACGCAGTGCGCAATACGTGATCAGACACAGGAGCACCGTAACAGCAACAGAGCAGAAATATCCATTTATAGAATAAAATACGCAGATCATCTTGAAAATGGTTGTTAGCCAGTTGCTTTATACACAGAAAAGCCCACAGTGTAACATCTGCGGGCTTTTCTGTCTGGTGCTCATGACTGCTTCTTATCCTTGAGCTCTCGATTCACGATCTGGAAATCGCGGATCAGACGCTGGATGTGCGCAGCCTGCTGAATGGTCAGATCTTCGACTTCGATAAATAAACGATCCCCATCTTCTTCAAGTTCAAGCAGGTAGTCGGTCGTACAGGAGAAATAGACAGCAATCCGCTTCAGTAGATCCACAGAAGGAAGGATATTGTCATTTTCCCAGTTACTGACGCTTTGCTTGGTAACGCTGAGTGCGCGTGCCAACTGGACTTGATTCAGGTTGTTTGCCATTCGTAATTCTTTGATACGTTCGCCGAACATGATATTACCCCTTTCTGCCTTTACTTTAGAATGTGAAAAAAATAGTGCCAAAATACTATAGTAAAGTAAACGCATCAGCAAAAATCGGTAAACGATTCTTGTAATCTCTGAAAAACATAGGAAAAGCAACGAGTATCCAACATAAAACAAACATATGTTCTTTTTAAATCGATGAAAAAAGTATCTTTACAAAATACTAAAGTATTGTTGCAATTGACTACAGGCGAAAACAGCAACTGGAAAACGACAGGCTGAAAAGACGCAAATGCGTGAATTGCGCTTGTTTTTCAGAATAGGGCGCCAGGAGTGTGGCTGAAAATTGCATGTGGATTTTTAACACACTTCAAGTAACGGATCACCAGAAAGAAAAGGAGAGGACAGTATGAAAAAAAGAAACTTGACAGTGATGAGGATGCTGTCAGTCACAATGATCAGCGCGGTTCTTGGTACAGGTGTCAGCGCGCCGCTGCTGCCAGTACAGGCGGCGCAGGCTGCTGAGACAACGCAGGCTCCTGGAGCAGAGACAGACGCAGATACGCCGGTTTCAGACACAGCAGCAGACACAGACGTGCCATCAGCGAGAGAAGGGGAAGTAAAAGCGCTTACGGTTACAGCTGTAGATGAAACATACGGGACAGAAAATTTTACAGTTACAGTGTCCGGAGAAGGCTCAACCGTTTCAGAAGGCGTAACACGGTCATACGAAATTATAAAAGGTGCAGACGTCATTGAAGCGGCAACCGGGGAAGGCGCAGAAGGCAAGTTTAATATTCTTAAGGCTGGTACTGCGGAAATTAAGGTTACAGATACGGCAGCGGCAGCCGAAAATACACAGGCAAAAGAAGGAGAGGGGACAATCGTCGCAGAGGGCACCTGTAATGTGACAATCTCTCCAAAAGAAATAACCGCAGCATTTTCAACGAATCCGACAGATGTAAATATCGAAAAAACATATGACGGCAGTACAGATCTGCCTGCGGACAGCAAGGCAACGACGGATGCATGGGTGAACAATTTTAAGTGGGATGATCTCGTAGAAGCGGATAAGGAAAAATTAGACGTCAGCATTACCTATGCGTTTGAAGACAAAAATGCCGCAGAAAATAAGAAAATCGTAGCAACTGTCCAATTAGCGGATAAAGACAGCAGTGATCCGGTGGCAAGCAATTATACACTGGCAGCGGACGGAAAAATAGAAATTTCAAATTCAGGAGCGATTACAGCAAAAGAACTGACAACCGCAACTGTCGCAGGAAAAAACGGCGCAGCCATCACAAAAGAATATGACGGGAAAACAGAAGTAGCAGCCGATGGCCTGCAAAATTTACAGATCAGTTTTGACGCGGCAGACATTGTAGCAGGGGACACTGTCAGTGCGGCAGTTACAGATTGTAATTTTGCAGATAAAGCTGTCGGTACAGGCAAAAAGCTGGAAGCTACCATAGGTACGCTTGATAACAATAATTATAAATTGGCAGCCGGGCTGACAAAAGCGGAAGGAACCGGCGAGATTACAGCAAAGGCTCTTACAGCTACTGTAACAGGCACGGCAGAGAAAGAATACGACGGCACAACAGCAGTTCCGAGCGAGAACGGCAATTCACTGGGGATCACATTGGCTGGCGTGGTAGACGGTGAAACAGTAACAGTTGACAATACAAAAGTACAGTACAGCTTTGCGGATAAGGCAGCAGGCGAAAATAAAAAAGTAACGGCACAGGTGCCCGCGGAAGCTCTAGGCGGCGAAAGTGCGGCAAATTATAAGCTGGCGGAAGGCGAGATTGCCGGTGATGCAGTCGGAAAGATTACACAAAAAGAGCTGACGCCAAAGCTGGTGATGGACGGGACGTTAACCAAATATTTTTCAGACAGTGATAATGATAAAAAGACAATTTCGCCGGAAGAAGCAAAAGCAGCCGGGCTGCATATTGAATTAGAAGGGATCTGCGGTCAAGATGAAGTAACCGCGTCTGCGTCTTATGAATTTGCAGAGGAGAAAGAAAGCGAAAACAATCCGATTAAAGCAACTGCCATCGAGCTGAAAAGCGGGGCGGACAAGGACAATTACAGCCTGTCTGCAACCACATTAGATAATACCAACGTTACGGGAAGCTTAAAGAAAACAAAAGGTACAGAGCTGACCGTTACAGTGACAGAGATTGACGATGCAGAGTACGGCGACGAGCTTGCCCCGGCGGATATTGAATCGCATATTACAAGGAATACCGCTAACAGCATAGAAAGCACAGGCATCCTGTCTTTCGAACCGGCAGCCGGCAGCGACAGCGTCCTCAAAGTAACCGCAGATGGAAATATCAAAATCAAAGGAACAGGCACGGCAAAGATTGCCTTTACCATTGCGGCGGATGCGGAATATGCAAAAGCAGAGAGAGAAATTACAGTCACTGCTTCGGCAAGAAAGCTGACGCCGAAGGTTGTATTCAATGCAGAAAAAGCCCCGGTAAAATATGTAGGCGAGGATGCGGCAATCTCAACAGAAGAAGCGGAAGCGGCAGGGCTGAAAATCGAGCTGTATGATAAAAATGGTACGGCTGTCAGTGAAGAAGAGGTTACCGCAGGTACGCCGTCCTTTGCTTTTTCGGATACAAGCGCAGCCGGAGAGACGACGATTAAGGCGACAAACCTTACGCTGTCTGACAGCACCAATTATGCATGGGCAGACGGCGTCGATGTGTCAAACGGCATTGAGAGCGAGGATAAGGTGCAGGTAAAGGAACCGGTAGCGATTGACAGGCTTTCTTTCCAGGATCTGGAATTGGACGCAAACGGGGAAGCGTCTGTACAGTTGAACGTTGGCGGGGAACTGACGTTGACGCCTGTTGCAGAGCCTGCCGAAGCAGAATTTACAGTCACATCCTGGGTAAGTGATAAGACGAATATTGCAACTGTTACGGATGGAACAGTCACAGCCGTTGCAGAAGGCACGGCAAAGATTACGGTTACCGTAAAGGAAAGAGGGGCGAACGGTGAGGAAAAGACTGCCGTATGCAACGTCGAAGTCGTTGGAGCGGATACGCTTACAAAGGTAGAAATCACAGGGCTGACGGACAAAAAGCTGTCACTGCCGGTCGGCGGCGAAGCGCAGCTTGAGACAGCGGTTACGCCGGAAGGCTTAGAAGGCGTGGCTTATACATGGGAGAGCGAGGACGCCTCCATTGCGGAAGTAGATCAGGCAGGCAAGGTCACAGCGGTTGCGGCAGGCACAGCAAAGATTACGGTTACGGCACAAGGTGCAGACGGAAAAGGCACAGCTACAGACTGGTGTACGGTGGAAGTCACGAATGAAGAAGTGGCTGTGACAGGCATCACGCTGGACAAGACAGCACTGGAGCTTACATCAGGAAGCCAAGCACAGCTTACGGCAACGGTTGAACCGGAAAATGCAACAAACCGGTCGGTTACCTGGAGCAGCAGTGATGAAAGCGTAGCGACAGTAGCAGACGGCAAGGTCACAGCAGTTGTGGCAGGTACGGCACAAATCACGGCGTCGTGCGGCGGCAGGAGTGCAGTATGTACGGTAACAGTCAAAGACGCAGGCGGCCAGGGCCAGGATACGGTTGCCGTTACAGGCATTACACTTGATCAGGAGAGCTTACAGTTAAAAGTGGGCGGCACAGCGAAGCTGAATGCAGCAGTCGAACCAGAAAATGCGTCAAATAAAACGATTATCTGGAGCAGCAGTGATGAAAAAATCGTGACTGTAGATGCACAGGGGACTGTAACAGCAGTTGCGGCAGGCTCAGCAGTTATTACAGCAACTTCCGAAGCCAATAGTGAAATAACAAAAACGTGCAGCGTGACTGTAACGACAGGCAGTTCCAGCGGCAGCAGTTCCGGCGGCAGCTCCAGCGGCGGCAGTTCCAGCGGCGGAAGCTGGGGCGGAAGCTACGGTGGCGGTTCCGGCAGTACAGGGTCGGGCAATACAGGCACAAAACCAGGCACGACAACCCCAGGCACAACGACGCCGGGCACAACGACGCCAGGTACGACAACGCCGGGCACAACGACCCCTGGTACGGCACAAAAGCCTGCTCCGGAAAATAAAGTCATTGCAAATGTAAAAGAGCAGCCAGACGGCACATTTATCAATGGCGCCGGCGAAACGGTGACGAATGCCATTGTACAGACAGCAGACGGTACGAAATACATTACTGACCAAACGGGACAAAAGATGAAAAACAGCGTTGTAACGACTACGGACGGTACGATGTACTGTACGAAAGCAGACGGAGCCGTGGCACGCAGCCAGACAGTAACACTGGGCGGCAAGAAATATTTTGCAAAAGCAGACGGCGTCGTAGCGCGCGATGAATTCTGCGAGACAAAGTATGGCAATACCGTATACGCAAAAGCAGACGGTACGCTTGCGGTCAATACGACGATCAAGGTAGACGGCAGCAAGTATTTCGCTAAGAAAAGCGGCGCCATTGCCAAAGGAGAATTTTGTACGACGCCAGCAGGCAGCACGGTATATGCAGAGGCGGACGGTACGCTAGCAACCGACAAAGTGATTACGGTAAGCAGCAAGAAGTATTTTGCGAAAAAGAGCGGAGCGATTGCGAAAAAAGCGTTCAGCACTACGGCAAAATGAAGCACCGTTTATTCCAAGGCAAACGGCGTGATTGTTACAAACAAGCTGTTTAAGGTAAACGGCAAGAAATATTTTGCGAAAAAGAGCGGAGCGATTGCGAAAAAGACATGGGTGACGGTCGGCAACAAGATGTATTACTGCAATGCATCCGGCCGCATTACAAAGACAAAAGCCGTAAAATAAGTATAGACATTTTTATATAGATGAAAAGATGAATTCGCAGAGCAGTTACCTCCTCGCTTAAGCGTATAGAATAAGAACCCTTGCCAGATGCTCTGCTGGCAGGGGTTCATCTTGTGAATACTTCACAAAAAATCTTGTACAAAATTAGATACATGCGACAAATTTGTATTTTGGGGATAGACAGTAAAAAAGGAATATAGTAAAATTGAGCTATAGAAAAAGGAAAGCACATGCCAGGTTGTAACTTTCAGTAGGCAAAACTGGATTGTACTCACAGGAATGCAGTAGATGATCAGGTTTGGTTGTTTTTTTATGAGTATGATGCAGTTTTTTTATGTGTAAGGACGGGGAATTAACAGGAGATATGAATCAGTTTGCAGCTTTTGCCTGGCGAAGATTTTGTGCTTGCAGTAAGCAGAGTTACATGCAAAATTAAAGGAGGAAAAAATTTATGAAATCATTTAACTACGTGATCACAGATGAGCAGGGTGTACATGCAAGGCCGGCAGGAATACTTGTAAAAGAAGCAAAAAAGTATGCTTCTAAAATTACAATCAGCGCAGGCGGGAAAAATGCTGAAGCTACCAAGCTTATGGCGATTATGAGCATGGGCATCAAAAAAGGAACAGAGATTTCCGTTACTGTAGAAGGTGATGACGAAGAAGCCGCAGCAGCAGAGATGGAGAAATTTTTCCAGGAAAACCTGTAAGCAGCCAGGTTTCGGTGCTCAGAAAAGGTTTATTCTCGGTTAACGAGCGCTTCGAAAAAACGAAGAAGGGTTAAAGTAGGATTCAAATAGGATTTAGATTAGGATTTAGTCTGCCGCATTTGGGAACAAGCATTCAGCGATCCCAGATGCGGCAGATTTATATGTGAATCATTTTTATAGGATAAATGATATTTTATAATGAAATGAGGGAAGATATGGGTAAGGCGTTATTTTTTGATGTAGACGGAACATTGGTAAACTTTCAGGGGAAGATGCCGGAATCCGCCAGGGCTGCGCTGATCAAGGCACAGCAAAACGGGCACCAGATCGTGCTTTGCAGCGGGCGGTCGAAAATACAGATCTATTCATGGCTGCTGGAGCTTGGCTTTGACGGGATTGTCGCAGCGACCGGAGCGTATGTGGAGTGCGGCGGCAAAGTGCTTTACAGGCATTTTATGACGAAGGAAGAGCTGCGTACAGTGACTGCATTGCTGGATGAAGCTGACGCCTGCTATTCGGCTCAGGCTGGAAACCGTATGATTACATCGGCGAAGCACCGTGAACGGCAAATGGCAAGGTTTAAGAATCTGGGCGATGAAGAGATGATTGACTATATCTGGAGCCATGTTGAGATCGCAGACGATCTGGTACAGTTTGAAGATATTGAAAAGATTGTCTATTACGAGTCCAAAATGCCTGTGCAGGAAATACGGGAAAGACTGTCTGGCATGTGTGACGTGACAGAGTCCAGCTTCGAGGCGGATATAAGCGATTCCGGCGAAATTACATGCAGTGGCATTAATAAAGCATATGGGATACAGAAGTATATTGAATACGCAGGAATTGACAGAGAGGATACCGTTGCATTTGGAGACGGGCCGAATGATTTTGACATGATCGAATACGCAGCGACAGGCGTTGTAATGGGAAACGCCCAGGAAACGCTTAAAAGCAGGGCGGATTTTGTGACAAAGGGCATTGATGAGGATGGCTTGGCTTATGCGATGGAGGCGCTTGGGCTGATTTAAGAGATGAATAAGCGGGCTGCTGAAAAATTTGCTTTCAACAGCCTGTTTTTTATCTGAAATTGTTTGGTTCTAAAATTGTTTGATTTTAAAATTGTTTGATTCTAAAATTGTTTGGTTCTGAAATCGTTTGGTTCTGAAATCTGTCAGTTCGGAATTCTCAACACCTGCCCGATGTTCAGCAGGTCGTTTGTCAGCCCATTTAAGCTTTTGATTGCACTAACAGTCGTATTGTATTTCTGCGCAATCAGCCATAAGCTGTCCCCTGCCTTTACGGTATATTCAAAATAAGAGGATGCCTGCGAAGCAGGGATTCTCAGCACCTGTCCGACGTTTAGCATATTACTGGTAAGGCCGTTGAGCTGCTTGATGGCATCTACGGTTGTATTATATTTTTGCGCAATCAGCCAGAGGGAGTCGCCTG
>CAMWXD010000044.1 GCA_947178105.1 uncultured Eubacterium sp.
GCTTCTGTCTGCGCCAAGCGTACATCCAGTTTTTCGTCTACCTGCCGCAGGATGGATGTCTCTGTCTGCGTTAAGCGCACATCCAGCACAGATTCCATCATCGATTTAAGCATACTTATGTCCTGTTGGTCTAGCACGATATCACTCCTTTCCGTTGTTTCCTTATTGTAACATATTTTCTGCTTTTTTCAAGTATTTTCGACAAAAAAATTGTATTAAAATTGTATTGCTGTATACAGAATACAATCGCTTGTCTGCATCATTGGAGTGCAAGCCAGAAAGAAGCCTCTGGCATTTTTTCCAAAGGCTTCTTTTTCTGCATCCGTCTTTTCGACATCTGTCTGGGTATACATTTGTATGTGTTCCATTTTTTCGGGTCTTTTTATTTTTCTACCATATGAATGACTTTTTTCGGGCATTTTGCTACGCAGGCGCCGCATCCGGTACATTTTGCATAATCAATATGCGCGATGTTGTCTGTAACATGAATCGCGTCATGCTCACAGTTTTTCTCGCATAAGTGGCACCCGATACATCCTGCGGAGCAGGCTGCCATGACTTCCTTGCCTTTTCCTTTGGAATTGCAAAGTACTTTTACAGGCGCGTCGTATGGCACAAGCTCGATCAGATTGTTTGGACATGCGGCGATACATTTGCTGCACGCTTTGCAGGCTTCCGGGTCTACGGCTGCGATGCCGTCTACGATATGGATTGCATCAAATGGACACGCTTTGACGCAGGAGCCAAATCCCATACAGCCATAATTACATGCCTTTGGCCCTTTATTTGGCACGTATACAACTGCCTGGCAGTCTTCCACGCCGCTGTATTCGTAGTCCTGTTTTGCTTTTTCACAGTTGCCGCCGCATTTTACAAATGCGACTTTACGCCCGCCTTCTTCTGCGGCGACACCCATGATGTCACCAATCGCTGCTGCTACAGAAGGGCCGCCGACCGGGCACTGGCCGACTGGCGCTTCGCCTTTGACAATCGCGGCGGCAAGGCCGGAACAGCCTGGATAGCCGCAGCCGCCGCAGTTGTTGCCAGGAAGGACGCCCATGATCTTTTCTTCTCTTTCGTCTACTTCTACCTTTAAACGGTCGCCTGCGATGCCTAAGATCAGGCCGACCAGGATCCCCGTTCCGCCGACCGCTGCGGCGGCTATGATAATCGCTGTTATATTCATCTGACTGTCCTCCTATATAACTCCGGAAAATCCGAAAAATGCGATAGACATCAATCCTGCCGTAACGAGTACGATGGCAGAGCCTTTGAATGTCTCTGGCACGTCGTTGTATTCGATTTTTTCACGCAGGCCTGCCATAATGACGATGGCGATAAAGAAGCCGAAAGCGGTGGAAAAACCATATACGACTGTCTTTAAGATGCCGTATCCATATGTCACGCTGTTTAACGCAACACCAAGCACTGCACAGTTTGTTGTAATGAGCGGCAGATAAACGCCGAGAGACTCATACAAAGCGTGCATAAATTTCTTTAAAAACATTTCTACAAACTGTACAAGCGCCGCAATGACAACGATAAATACAATAGTCTGCAAATATGCGATATCCTGCGGCGCCAGGATAAACTTGTAGATCAAGCCGGTAACAAATGCTGCAAGCGAGGTTACGAAAATAACTGCCGCGCCCATGCCGGCTGCCGTGTCTACCTTTTTGGATACGCCAAGGAACGGGCAGATTCCGAGGAACTGGCTTAATACTACGTTATTTACAATTGCCGCGCCGATCGCGGTTAAGATTAGTTCTGTCATCTCCAGGCCCTCCTATTCTTCATTCTTCTTTTCACTGGAATGCAAATGGCCGCTGCACAATGCATTGCCGCAGGATGAACAATCACCAGCGAGACAGCCCTGTGCCGGAGCCAGAGGCTTTCCTTTCGCTTCCGCACGCTTTCTTAATATATTCATCACTGCAACGAGCATTGATAATACGAAAAATGCCCCAGGCGCAAGTACAAAAATTGTAATCGGCGTAAAGCCTGCTTTTCCGGCTGCGGCATCTGCAAGCGGCAGCACCTGCACGCCAAAAATCTGGCCGGCACCTAAAATCTCGCGGAAAATGCCGATCAGTGTCAGGCCGCAGGTAAACCCAAGCCCCATGCCGATCCCGTCAAAAATAGATGGGATCACCGGGTTTTTGGATGCATAGCTTTCCGCACGCCCCAGAATAATACAGTTTACAACGATGAGTGGAATGTACAGGCCAAGAGAGGCGTACAAATCATCAAAATAACCTTGCATTAAAAACTGGATAATCGTTACGAAGGATGCTACGACTACAATAAATGCCGGCATACGCACGCCGTCCGGGATAATTTTGCGCAGCAGGGAGATCATCAGGTTAGACATAATCAGTACAACCGTCGTAGACAGCCCCATGCCGACCCCGTTCATCGCTGATGTCGTAACCGCAAGCGTCGGGCACATACCGAGCATCAGGATAAAAGTAGGATTTTCTTTTATAATACCATTCTGTAGACGTTCTGCACAGATTTGTCCCAGGCTGGTATTTCCATTGTTTTCTGCTCCCATTAATTTCCGCCTCCTATACTTCTGAAATAAGCAAGCCCTGCATTGACTGCATTGGTAACGGCTCTTGAGGAAATCGTAGCCCCGCTTAACGCGTCAATTTCACTGTCCGAAGACGCGCCTGTTTTTGTAACGGTAAAGGTTTCCACACTCTTGCCTGCAAACTGAGATTTAAAATCGGCGTCTGCTACCTTCGAGCCAAGGCCCGGCGTCTCGCTGATCTTTGTCGTCTCATAGCCGTTTAATACGCCGTCCAAAGTCACTCCCATAGACAGTGTAATATTTGCCTGGCTGCCTTCTGTAGAAGTCACTGTAATCACATAGCCAAGCGGATTGCCGGACGCATCCAGCGCTACCTGCGCCCCTTCTACCAGGTCGTTTGCAAATCCGGCGTCGGCAGCAGCCTTTGTCGCTGCATCTGCGTCAAAATCTGCGTATGCCTCGAACGTAGACGCATCCGCAAATACCTTCTGGTATGCTGCCTGCTGCTTTTTATATTCCGCATCCGCAATCGGCTTTAAAGTAATATCATGCACAAGCCCGAGCAAAAAGCCGGCTACGATTGTAATTATGGTAAGGATGATTGTGTCATGTATAATTTTGTTGTTCATGCCTGCTTACCTCCTTTGCCAAATGCTGTCGGAACGGTAAAGCGTTCAATCAGCGGTACTAACAGGTTGCTGAAGATAATTGCATAAGAAACACCTTCTGCATTGGCGCCAAAAATACGGAAAATTCCGGTCAAAAGCCCTAAAATAATCCCGAACACAATCTGCCCAAGCGGCGTGATCGGGGACGTGACATAATCGGTCGCCATAAAAAATGCACCAAGCATCAGGCCGCCGCCGCAAAGCTGTGCGGTAACATACGTCCAGTCAAAGCCATGCCCGCCAAACAGCAGGATAAACACCGTAAAGGTAATAATATAAGAAGCTGGGATCCTAAGGTCGATCACTCCCATTAAAATTAGGAAAATTGCGCCAATTAAAATAGCAATGGCGGAAGTCTCGCCGATGGTGCCCGCGGTCTTTCCGATCAGCATATCCATCACCGTCACATTCAACTCTTCCCCACTTTTTAACAATGCAAGCGGCGTTGCTGTACTTACGCCGTCATATGTAAACGCCGTCATGCTCCCGGTAAACGAAATCAGCAAAAAGCAGCGCGCGCCCAGCGCCGGGTTCATAAAGTTCTGTCCTAACCCGCCAAACAGCATCTTTACAACGACAATCGCAAAAACACCGCCTAAAACTGCCTGCCACCACGGCAGCGACACCGGAAGGTTTAAAGCCAAAAGCAGGCCTGTTACAACCGCGCTCATATCTTTTAACGTATTCTGCCGCTTTGTGATCTTTTCAAACGCCCATTCTGACACCATACAGCTTGCAATGGTAATGACAATCAAAAGCAGTGCCTTTAGCCCAAAATTGTAAACGCCGAAAAGGCTGGTAGGCAGCAATGCCAGAACCACATACAGCATGATTTTGTCCGTCGTATCCTTGGCACGGACATGTGGTGAAGATGAAACTTTTAACATATCACTCACAATAGTTCACCTCTTTCTTCGTATTCCTTTTATTCAAAATGATTGTCCTGCGGCCCGCAAGAATATTTTTCTTCATCGTTTTGCTTTCCCTCACTATTTCTTTCTGCGGTCCGCAAGAATATTTTTCTTCATCGTCTTTATGGACTGTGCCAACTGCCTTCTTGCCGGACAGATAAAGCTGCAGCTTCCGCATTCCACGCATTCCATACCGTTCCACTTCTCAAACGTCTCTTTGTCTCCATGGTCGGAAAACTTTGCAAGCCTGGATGGGATCAAAAGCTCCGGACAGGCATCCACACAGCGTCCGCAGTTAATACATGCTGTAGGCGCACATGCCGCTACTTCGTCCTTTGTCATACAAAGCAGCGCTGAGCTTGTTTTGGTTGCAGGGATATCCAGCCCAAACAGCGCAAAGCCCATCATCGGCCCGCCGGCAATCATTTTCTGCGGCGGCAGCTTGCATCCGCCCGCGGCGTCTAAAATCTCCTGGTAATTCGTCCCGGTGCATACATAAAAATTGCGCGGGTCGCTGACCGCATCGCCTGTTACTGTAAAAATACGGTTCATAACCGGCTTGCCGAGCTTAACTGCATTGTACACAGCGACCAAAGTCTCTACGTTGTCAACGATACAGCCTGCGTCAGCCGGAAGCATCGCAGAATTGATAGACCTGCCAGTTACCGCATAGATCAACTGGCGCTCGCCGCCCTGCGGATACTTTGTCATAAGCTCCGCTACTTCCAGGCGCGGGTCATCCCTAACGATCTCTTCCAGCTTTTCAATACAGTCTTTCTTGTTGTTCTCCACACCGAAAATACCTTTTGCCTTTGGAAAAAGCTGCAATACGATTTTCATGCCTTCTACAAGCTGCTCCGGATTTTCCATCATACGCCTATAGTCCGACGTCAGGTATGGCTCACATTCTGCACAGTTTGCAATAATATATTCAATTTTGTCCGGTTCCTTTGGAGAAAGCTTGACATGTGTCGGAAAGCCTGCGCCGCCCATGCCGACAACGCCTGCATTTTTCACCTTCTCAATAATTTCCTCCTTAGACAGCAAGGAAATATTTGGAGATTCCTTATACTCGACCTCTTTCATCTCCCCGTCGCTCTCAATGACAATCGAGTTTACCAGGTCGCCGACCGGCACGCGGCGCGGCTCGATCTTCTTTACCGTACCGGATACGGAAGAATGGATCGGCGCAGATACAAAGCCTCCCGCTTCGGCAATCACCTGGCCTCTTAATACCGTATCACCCACTTTTACGATCGGCTTTGCAGGTGCGCCAATATGCTGTGATACCGGAAATACCAGTTCTCCTTTAGGGAGAAGTTCCTGCACTGGCTTTTCCTTGGACAATTCCTTTCCTTCGAAAGGATGGACGCCATTTTTAAATGTACGTAATCCCATATTTTACGTCCCCTTCTTTCTAATATAGTATTGAAATCTTGCATACATCTGCTGCGATTTTACCTGTTAATTATAACATACACAGCAGCGAAAGAACAGAAAATCCGGCTTTCCAAATGTATGCATCCGTGATATGATAAATCTGGCTGTTGGATTGCCAGCAGTTTATTTATCATACAATCTTTCTTATTATAATATATTCCGAAAAATTGTGCAATATGGAGATAAAAAAAATGAAAAATAGTAAAAAAAGTAATATTTTGCCTAATGTACTGCTTCCAAGCTCTCCGTTATTTCCTGATGCCGCACGCTTTCCAGGCAGCGCCCTGTTTCTTGATATCGAGACTACCGGCCTGTCTGGCTCCAGAAACAGGCTTTATTTAATCGGTACTGCTTCTGTACAAAACGGCAGGCTAACGATAGAACAATATTTTGCTGAATCTCCTAAAGAGGAGCCTGCGCTTGTGGCTGCATTTGACAAGCTGATCGAACCGTTTGACACCATCATTACCTTTCATGGAAACCACTTTGACCTTCCATTTTTAGGCAAATGCAGGAAACGGCTTGGCATGGACAGCCCGGTTTCCAATAACAAACATTATGTAGACCTATATAACATTGCCCATTCCTACCGGCATCTGTTCGGGCTTGAAAACTACAGGCTAAAAACGCTGGAATCGTATTTTGGCATCCACAGGAAGGATGCTTTGGACGGCAAAGAAATGATCCAAACCTACCAGGCGTATGTAAAACAGCCACAGGAGCATCTGCTTGCGCTTATGCTGCAGCATAATGAAGACGACCTTGCCGGTATGGCGCAGCTTTTATCCATCTATGCTTATGAACGTTTTTTTCAGGGCAGCTTTGACGTATGCGAAACAGCCGTTTCCTCTTACCGGAAGCTGGACGGCACCAAAGGAGAAGAGCTTATCGTTTCTTTAAGGCTGAATATTCCTCTTCCGGCTGCTGTCTCGTGCAAAAACAGCCGCTATTACCTTCATGCTGAAAATCATTGCGCCAGGCTCTGCATTCCTCTGTTTACCGGCACCCTTAAATATTTTTATCCAAACTACAAAGACTATTACTATTTCCCAAAAGAGGATGCCGCGATCCACAAAAGCGTCGCCTGCTATGCAGACCCAAAGCATCGGGAAAAAGCAAAAGCTGCCACCTGCTACAGTAAAAAAGCAGGCCTGTTTCTTCCCCAGTATGAAGAAGTGATAACGCCTGCATTTTATACAGAATACCGAGCACCTGTTTCCTATTTTGAATGGAAGGATGCCTCTTTGTGCCAGGAGGCGCTCACACGTTATTGTATGCATATCCTGCATATACTAAAAGCAGGCAAGGAATAAAAGGCATCCCTTGCAGGCTTTTCATGTGACTGATGCGCTTACTCCTCCTCTGCATAAATCTCATCCAGTGCTTCCACTGTTTTCTCCTGCTGCTTCGCCGCATCCGGGTCAGCCAGCATGACTCGGACAAAATTATAAAATGTATGCACGGAAACAAACAGATATACCGCCGCAACGGCAGCGACAACCAAAGCCAGCAGCCTGCCGGCGGTAAACTTTTTCTTGTGTTCCGGGTAGCTGTCTGTTGGCTGTTTTCTCCTGCCCATTATTTCGCACCTTTGATAAAGAAAAAGGAGGACGATCTCTCATAATTCAAGTCCTTATAGTTCATAATCTGTTCCGTGCTGCCGATAAATAAAATCCCGTCTTTTTTCAGCGCCTGGTTAAATTTTTGATAGATCTCCTGTTTCGCATCATCCGTAAAATAAATGACCACATTTCTGCATACGATCATATCGCATCCCGTCGGATACGGGTCGCGCAGTAAGTTGTGTTCTTTAAATTCTACCCGCTTTTTAATATCGTCGGAAATCTGATAGGATGTGCCGATTTTATTGAAATACTTTCTCTTGAAATCATCTGGCACGTTCGCAATGCTCTTTTGATTGTATAAGCCGACACGCGCCTTTTCCAGCACCTGTTTGTCAATATCTGTCGCGAGAATATGTATCTGGCTGAGCGGGATATGCTTTGACAGTGCCATGACAAGGGAATACGGTTCGTCTCCTGTAGAACATGCCGCACTCCAGATCTTTAAGTTTTTGCCGAATTTTTTGATGAGTTCCGGGAATACTTTTTTATCCAAAATCTGCCACTGGTCAGGATTCCGGTAAAATTCAGAAACATTGATCGTCAGAAAATTTACAAACTGTTCCAACACATTTTTATCAGTCTTTAACAACGACACATACTGGTCATAGGTCGTTGCCTTCGTCTTGCCGATCAGCGTATCGATCCGGCGCTTCATCTGCTTTTCTTTATAACTGTTTAAGTCTATTTTTGTTAAGGTCAATACATCTTTTTTAAATTTTTCGTAATTTTCGAACATTCTGGCGACTCCCATACTAAAAATTTTATATTTTCTGAACTACTGTATGCCAGCGCACGTTACTATACGCCGTTTTATATGATTTTTAAAAACAGCATATAAACAACTGCGCTGCTTATATGCTGTATGTTTACCCGTTACATACGTAACTCTTTATAAATCCGCTTGAGAAGCTTTCTTTGCTTTTGGTATTACTCTTCCTCTTCCTGCACAGCAGTTTCTTCCTGTATCAATGCTTTCATACTCAGGCTGATCTTGCGTTCTGCTTCGTTGAAATCAACGATTTTCGCTTCAATGACCTGTCCTGCCTTTAATACGTCGGACGGCTTGTCGATATGCTCTTTGGAAATCTGGGATACATGCAGCAGTGCATCGATCCCCGGTGCCAGCTCTACAAACGCGCCAAAATCGGTCATTCTTGCAACTTTGCCTGTAATCACTGTACCAACTGCAAATTTTTCCGTTGCGTTATTCCATGGATTATCCTCCGGGAACTTCATACTGAGCGCAATTTTTGTATCGTTGATATCTTTGATAAATACTTTTACGACATCGCCAACCTTAAACGCTTTCTTCGGGCTTTCCACACGTCCCCAGGACATCTCAGAAATATGAAGCAGCCCGTCTGCGCCGCCCAGGTCAATAAAGGCACCGAAGTCTGTTACATTTTTCACAGTCCCTTCAATCACATCGCCGACGTTGATTCTTTCAAACAGTGCTTTGCGCTGCTCTTCCTTCTTCGCTACAAGGAGCTGCTTGCGGTCGCCGATAATGCGCCTTCTTCTTGGGTTAAACTCTGTAATAATAAATTCAATGTCCTGCCCGTCATATTTTGTCAGGTCTTTTTCATATACGTCGGACACAAGGCTGGATGGGATGAAAACCCTTGCTTCATCTACGATCACGCTCAAGCCGCCGTTTAATACCTGCGCCACCTTTGCGGTCAGCACTTCCTGATTTTCAAATGCTTCTTCCAGCCTCTTGCTGCCTTTTTCTGCGGCAAGGCGCTTGTAAGTTAAAAGCACCTGCCCGTCGCCGTCGTTTACTTTTAAAACTTTTGCTTCCATAGTGCTGCCTACCTCAATCAAGGTAGTAAGATCAACGTTTGGTTCATTGGTGTATTCACTGCGAGTAATGATACCATCGGACTTGTAACCGATATTAAGCACGATTTCGTCTGGTTTTACATCGATAACAGTACCTTCAACAACCTCCCCGTTTCTTATTGTTTTAAAAGATTCTTCCAACATTTGTTCAAAGCTTTGTTCTGACATACTTTTGAACCTCCTCAATAATTTTCTTTGGGGTGGAAGCCCCTGCGGTAATACCTACATTATCAATGTGACCTGTCTGGGCCAGATGTAAATCTGCCGTAGTCTGTATATAGTAAGTATTTGCACATTCTTCTTTGCATATCTCATACAGTTTCTGCGTATTCGAACTGCTCCTTCCTCCAATGACAATCATAAGGTCGGAAGTTTCTGCCAGACTTGCTGCTTCATTTTGCCGTTCTTCTGTAGCGTTACAAATTGTATTCAATACACGTATATCTCTAATATAACCTTTTTTTTGAATAATTTCAACTAATTCTTGAAATTTCTTGTAATTAAAAGTCGTTTGTGCCACGATACACACTTTTTTGCCAGATTTTGGCTGAAAATTTTCTGCTTCCTGCACATCCGCAATGACTGTCGTATATTCCGGGTCACACCAGCCCCGGATGCCTTCAACTTCGGGATGTTCGCTGCTGCCGATAATCACGATCTCATAACCGTCGTTTGAAAATTCTTCTACGATCTGATGGATCTTTAGGACAAACGGGCAGGTAGCGTCCTCTACTTCAAATCCAGCCTGTTCCAGCTTTTCATAAACTTCCCTGGAAACGCCGTGTGAACGGATTATGACAGTCCCTCCCTGCCTGATTTGTCCGTCTGTAAGCGCTTCGATCGATGGCAGCACCTTTACGCCTTTTTGTTCCAGGTCACGCACAACCTCTTCGTTGTGGATGATCGGCCCATACGTATATACAGGCCCTCTTTTTATATCGGCTTGTTCATACACTTTGTTAACCGCCCGTTTGACGCCAAAACAAAAACCGGCGCTTTTTGCTACTGTAATGTTCATTCGTTTCCTTTTGTGGCTGCAACATCTGCATCTGCCACACCTTTCTCAACTGCTTTTTCATAAATATCCCGTAATACGGCAAGCACTTCGTCAATCGAAAGATCCGAAGAATCCACAAGGACAGCGTCCCAAGCCTGCTTTAACGGCGCGATTTCCCGATTCATATCGCGTTCATCGCGTTCTTTTAAGTCCGCCTCGATTTGGGCGTAATCAGCCGCCACGCCTTTTTTGATAAGCTCCCCATATCTCCTGCCGGCGCGTGCGGATACGCTTGCAGTAAGATAAATCTTGACCTGTGCATCCGGCAGCACACAGGTGCCGATATCCCTGCCGTCCATAATGACGTCGCAAGTACTTGCCAGCTTTTTTTGGAGCGCTGTCAGCTTTGCGCGCACCGCCGGATAAATGCTTGTGCTGGACGCCATATTTCCGACTTCTTCTGCACGGATATAGGCATTGACATTTTCACCGTTTAACAGGACGCACTGCACCCCGTCCTCATAGGCAAGTGTAATATCAATCTGCGCACACGCTGTAGCAATGGCTGCTTCATCCTTCGGGCTTATCTTTTTACGCAGAAAATAAAGTGCCATGGCGCGGTACATTGCGCCAGTGTCCACGTATACAAATGATAACTCATTTGCAAGCCGTTTTGCAATGGTACTTTTTCCCGCTCCGGAAGGGCCGTCTATTGCGATATTAAAGCTCATATCCAATTTCCTTTCTGTTCCTCTTTGTCAATTATTAGCCTCGCTGCATGGCCCGCCTGCGCTCACGCCGGCAAGATATCCGCTCGACCATGCGATTTGCAGGTTGTATCCTCCGGTCAACGCATCTACATCGAGCGTCTCTCCGGCAAAATACAATCCCTTTTCCAGCCTGGATTCCATTGTAGAAGGGTCAACCTCCTTTACGTTTACCCCTCCTCTGGTAATAATGGCTTCTGTAAAATCCCGAAAGCCTGTCAGTGTGGCCGGAAAATGTTTCAATACATGCAGAAGGCGTCTGCGTTCTTCTTTTGTAATATCATGCACCTTTTGCTCTGGATCAATCCCGCAAAGCTCAATGACAACCGGAATCATTGTGGAAGGCAAAAGCCCGCCAAGCGCATTTTTAAACTGTTTATTATGCAGCTTTTCAAAATCACGCAGGAGCCTCTGGTCGAGCTGCTCCGGCGAAAGCGCAGGCTTTAAATCAACCGCAAGCTGCAAAGGCGCGTCCGAAAGGCGGTCATTTATGACGGCGCTTGCGCTCAGCATCAAAGGACCGCTGACGCCAAAGTGCGTAAACAGCAGTTCTCCAAAATCATCATATAATACTTTACTTCTGTCATAAATACGGGCGCGGACATTTTTTAAAGCCAGCCCCTGCAGCCTTGGAATATAGTCCTCCCTTGTATACATCGCTGTCAGGCTCGGCTTCAGCTTTTCCACCGTATGCCCGAAATGTTTTGCAATCACGTATCCGTCTCCAGTAGAACCGGTTGCCGGATAAGACACGCCGCCTGTTGCCACAATGACCTTGTCCGCCGCATAAGCTTTGCCGTCTGTATCTGTTACCAGAAAACAGCCGTTTTCTTTTGCCACCGATGCAACCCTTGTATGCAGGCGGACATCCACATTGGAATGCTGCATAGCCTGCGCAAGCGCACGGATAATATCCGACGCATGGCCGGATACCGGAAACACGCGCCCGCCCCGTTCTGTTTTTAACGGCGTCTGGTGCTGTTCAAAAAAATCCATTACGCGGAAATTATCAAACGTGTAAATCGCGCTGTACATAAATTTTGCATTTCTTAAAATCCGCCCGAAAATCTCCTGCGTCTCACAGGCATTTGTGACATTGCAGCGCCCTTTTCCTGTAATATACAGCTTTTTCCCAAGCTTTTCGTTGCGCTCTAAAAGCAGCACCTTTGCTCCTAGCTGTGCCGCTGCGGCTGCCGCCATCATTCCGGCAGCACCGCCGCCCACTACAATTACTGACATACAGCCCCTCCATCCTTATTCATGTTCATCCGTGCCTGGCTTCTTTGCATAATGCATTTTTAACTTGTCGTCAATAAAATCGATCTCGTCGTTTTCATACACCTGGTATTCATCCCACACCTGTTCGAGCGTTTCGAGCGTATCAGCCACTTCGTCCTGCCGGCGCATACATAACGCGACAATCAGCGCATTGATAACGCTGAGCGGCGCTACCAGCGAATCCACAATCGAAGCCATATCGCTTTCTGCGATCAGGTTGCAGGAGGAGTACAGGTTCATCGGCGAATGGACGCTGTCTGTCAGCGTAATGACCTTTGCGCTCCGGTGGTTGGCAAACTCCAGCGCCTTTAGCGTACGCAGCGAATACCTGGGAAAGCTGATGCCGATAATGACATCCTCCCTGCTGATGCGCACCATCTGCTCGAACAGCTCACTGGAGCTGTTCGTATGGAGCAGTATGACATTGTCGAAAATATAATTTAAATAAAATGCCAGAAACTCAGCAAGCGGCGCGCAACTTCGAATGCCGATTACATAAATGCGCCTTGCGGCAAGAATCGTATCGGCGGCAAGCTCAAATGCATTTTGGTCAATTTTTTCCAGTGTCCCTTTCAGCTTTTCCATATCCGCCTTTAAGACCGATTCCAATACCCTGGAACGGCTGATCCTGCCGTATGTGACTTCGATGCGCTGGACAGAATCCAGCTTGCTGCGCACCATTTCCTCCAAAGCCTTTTGAAACTGCGGGTATCCTTTGTACCCGAGCTGCGCGGCAAAGCGTACAACCGTCGACTCGCTGACGCCGACCGCTTCCCCTAATGCTGCCGCCGTCAGAAACACCGCCTGGTCATAATTATCCGTAATATAAGCCGCCAATAGCTTCTGGCCTTTGCTCATCGCACTGTACCGCTCGTTGATGCGGTTTGTCAGGTCATTCGTATTCCTCATTGCCGCCTGTTATAGCCCCGGCACATTCTGCACCGGAACCGCTGTGATCGTGCGCACCTGCTGCGTCGTCTTACCCTGCGCGTCTGTATAGCGGTACGTAATTTTATAAACACCGGAATCTGCGATCACAAGGTCGACCCCTTCGGCAAGCATAAGGTCTGTCTCCAGGGTATTAGCGTTGAGCTGGTAAGTAACCGTATAATGGATGCCTTCTGTCGTTGTCGTCACCCGCTGCGTGCCATCCGACATCGTCGTCGTTGTCTGCAACACAACATTCTGCTGGAGATTGACGATGGAGCCTGCCGTCT
This sequence comes from uncultured Eubacterium sp., assembly GCA_947178105.1. Lineage (GTDB taxonomy): Bacteria > Bacillota > Clostridia > Lachnospirales > Lachnospiraceae > Eubacterium_J. Next base: position 13,279 of record CAMWXD010000044.1, read on the forward strand.
TGTTCTCGTCCGTCGGGACAAGCAGCGTATAAACGGCTGATACCGCAGTCGGTTCTGTTGCAGACGGATTTACCGGGTTCGTAGGACTTGTCGGCTCCGCAGGATTCGTCGGCTCTGTCGGATTGGTTGGCTCCGCAGGATTGGTTGGATCGGTCGGCTCTTCTGGATCCGTTGGCTCGGTCGGCTCCTGCGGCTTTGTTTCCTTTTTCGCCACAACAAGTTTTCTTTTCTTTTCTGCAACGAGGTATTTGCCTGTCTTTAGGCTCTTTTCCGGATTTGAGCAGTAATATCTCACAGTATAGGTACCTGCCCCTGCAAACTTATACGAACCGTTTTGAGAAACGGTTTGTACTTTTCCGTTCGGATCTGTTACTTTTATACTGATCTTGGAAGTCATGCTTTTGCCGGAGACAAGCTTTGCCGTTACACCAGAAATCAGCTTTTTATACTTTATGGAGCTGGTTCCAGCCGCAAGCTCGATTGCAGCAAAATTATCCTTGCTCTGGATCACCGGCTTTTTCGTGTCTTTGACTACGATGCTCATATATTCTTCTGTCACGAGCTTATTCGTCGGGTTTTTCAGGTAATACATAATCCGATAGGTTCCGGTATGGTTCAGCTTTAAGTTCTCAGCCTTTACCCCCTTATATTCCGTTGTCCCAGGCTTTCGGATCTTCGTGACGATTTTATCCGTCAGTACGGTGCCCATGGAATTTTTCGCTGTAATGCCGGAACGCAGGTTGACCGTAGATTTGTATTCCTTTGTAATCTCCTTACGGACGCCTGAGATCGTCGCTTTGGTTGCGTCTCCGACGGTATAGGTCACTGTCACGGATGCATCGCGCCCAAAGGAATCAGTCACCGAATAAGTCACCGGATAGCTCCCCATCTTTTTTGTATTGACGGTGCCGGAAGAACGGATCCAGGCACTGCTAAGCTGGTTGCCTGCGGAATCGTATGCCGTCATTTCCACCGGGGTGAATTTGCCGTTATACTGCGCTGTCGCCTTTGTGCTCTTTACAGAGATTCTTGGCTTGGTATTTTTGGTTGCATATGTATTGTTTGGATCCGGGTCTGTCGGATCCCAACCCATCCGTACGGAAGAATTGACTTTGATTGCAGCCGGCTTGCCAAGCGGGTCGTCACTGGATGTGCCGTTAAAAATAATGACCTTTGTCTGTAACGGGCAGTTATCGTAGATCCACTTTGCCGCAGAAGTCGTCACACGCACACAGCCATGGGATGCCAGTGAGCCGAGTTTGTTATACTGCACATACGACTGCGTCGTCTTATTCTGTTCATAATACCATACAGAATGGAACAGGATCGAGCCTGTAATCCTTGTGCAGTACTGCCCATAGCTTGGCCCGTCTAAAATCCACCAGGTATATTTGTTCATCGTATAAAAGGTGCCGATCGGCGTCGCGTATCCTGCCGAACATACAAATGCCGTGTATGGCTTGTCGTCATGCGTATAAACTGTAATGACATTCGTCGCTTTGTTTACCTTAATATAGTAATTCCCCGTTTCTGCTTTTACATTCGTCCGAAAACCCAAAATCATCATGCAGCATAAAAACAGAAACACCGTGCTGCGCAGCAGAGCCTTCTTTTTCATAAATACCTCCTTGATTGCGTGTAACAATTTTATAAAAGGTGCTGTAAACGCTGTTCACAACACCTTTTATGTTCATTCTTTAAACCGGATAAGCCCCGTTTTTCGTATCCGCTACAGAAGCATCCACTTTCTTTTGCTGTGCCTCTCGGTATTTGAAAAATTCGGTAGCCACCTGCGGGAACAGTGCATAAGACAGGACATCCTCATCCTGCTGCTTCCACTGCTTCATCTCCGCCTCAATCTTGGAAAGCTCCGGCTCCAGCAAGTCTGCCGGACGGCAGGTAATGGCATTTTTCTTGTCCTCGCCAAGTACCTTATCTACCACTTCCGGGTTGAACGGCTTGACTGTCTGCCCGTATTTTCCAAGCAGCACGTCTTTTGTCTCTTTTGTAGCAACCTTGTAACGTTCTCCCATCAGTACGTTAAAGACTGCCTGTGTACCTACGATCTGGGACGACGGCGTTACAAGCGGCGGCTCGCCCAGGTCTTTGCGCACGCGCGGCACTTCTGCAAGCACTTCCTCGTATTTGTCCTCCTTGCCCTGCTCCTTTAACTGGGAGATCAGGTTGGACAGCATACCGCCCGGCACCTGGTATAACAGCGTTTTGATATTGACGCCAAGCACCTTCGGGTTCATCAGCCCGCTTTCCAGCGCCTCTTCACGCATCGGACGGAAATAATCAGCGATTTCAGCCAGTAAATTCTGGTCAAGCCCTGTATCGTACGCAGAGCCCCTAAACGCCTCTACCATCACTTCTGTCGCTGGCTGTGACGTGCCAAGCGCAAATGGAGACATAGCCGTATCTACAATATCACAGCCTGCTTCCACCGCTTTCATATACGTCATCGAAGCTACGCCGGACGTGTAGTGTGTATGCAGCTCAATCGGAAGGCTTGTGCTCGATTTCAGCGCACGCACAAGCGTATCCGCTTCCTGCGGCACCAAAAGCCCTGCCATATCTTTAATGCAGATCGAATCAGCACCCATTTCCTCAATCTTCTTTGCCATATCTGTCCAGTATTCGAGCGTATAAGCATCGCCGAGCGTATAAGACAGCGCGACCTGCGCGTGCCCTTTTTCTTTATTACATGCCGTTACGGCTGTCTGAAGATTGCGAAGGTCGTTCAGACAGTCAAAAATACGGATGATATCGATGCCGTTTGCGATTGATTTCTGTACAAAATATTCCACTACGTCATCTGCATACGGACGGTAGCCTAAAATATTCTGTCCGCGAAACAGCATCTGTAATTTTGTATTTTTAAATCCTGCTTTTAATTTACGCAGCCTATCCCATGGATCTTCCTTTAAGAAACGAAGGGATGCGTCAAACGTAGCTCCGCCCCAGCATTCTACCGCGTGGAAGCCTACCTTATCCATTTTATCTACGATCGGAAGCATCTGCTCTGTCGTCATTCTTGTCGCAATCAGAGACTGGTGTGCGTCACGTAATACTGTTTCCGTAATCTTCAACGGTTTTTTTGCAACTTCTGCCATCTTTTTTCATTCCTCCCTGTTATATACCAAAGATTGCCATAAAGGTTCCGGCTGCTACGGCAGTACCGATCACGCCAGCAACGTTTGGCCCCATTGCGTGCATCAGCAAGAAGTTCGTCGGGTCTTCTTCTGCGCCGACCTTCTGGGATACACGCGCTGCCATAGGAACTGCGGATACTCCGGCAGAGCCAATCAACGGGTTGATCTTGCCATGTGTCAGCACACAAAGCAGCTTACCGAGCAATACGCCGGCTGCCGTACCAAATGCAAATGCAATCAGCCCAAGTGCCACGATCTTTAATGTGCTCAAATTTAAAAATGCTTCTGCGCTTGTCGACGCGCCTACCGATGTGCCGAGCAAAATAACTACAATATACATCAGCGCATTGGAAGCCGTATCGGTAAGCTGCCTTACGACACCGGACTCCCTAAACAGGTTGCCGAGCATCAGCATACCTACCAGCGGCGCTGTTGTCGGCAGCAGCAGGCAGACAATAATCGTAACGACGATTGGGAATAAAATCTTTTCCAGCTTGGATACCGGGCGCAGGTTCTGCATTTTGATCTGGCGTTCTTTTTTCGTCGTCAAAGCCTTCATAATCGGCGGCTGGATCACCGGCACAAGGGACATGTAAGAATACGCAGCTACCGCAATCGGCCCCATCAGCGCAGTCTGTCCGAGTTTTCCGGCAAGGAAAATCGAAGTCGGGCCGTCGGCGCCGCCAATAATGGAGATCGCTGCTGCCGCCTTATCGTTAAAGCCCATAAAAATCGCCATAAAGTAAGCCATATAAATACCAAATTGTGCCGCCGCACCCATCAAGAAGCTGATTGGATTGGCAATCAGCGGCCCAAAGTCGGTCATCGCTCCGACGCCTAAGAAGATCAGGGACGGAAGGATCGACCATTCATCTAACGTATAAAAATAATACAGTAATCCGCCAACACCATTGCTTGTCTCTTCCGGGCTTGCCATAATGTCCGGGTAAATGTTGACAAGCAGCATACCAAACGCAATCGGCACAAGCAGCAGCGGCTCATAGCCTTTTGCAATCGCAAGGTATAAGAAAATGCAGGCAACCACGATCATCAGGTAATTTCCCCATGTCAGGTTGAAAAATGCTGTCTGGTGCAGGAGGTTACTCATTGTCTCTCCAACGTAACTAAGCATATTTGTCCTCCTAATATTATTTCCACACTAATTCATCGTAGCCAGTAAAGCGCCTGATTCTACCGTGTCGCCAACAGCTACTTCTATGCTTGCTACGGTACCGTCCTGCGGTGCAACAACCGGTGTTTCCATCTTCATAATTTCCAGCACAAGGATCGGGTCGCCCTTTTTCACCTGCTTGCCGACTGCGGATTCAAGCTTGAATACTTTTCCTGCCGCACCTGCTTCGATTTTGATGCTGCCTGCTGCTCCGGATGCTTTTGGCGCTGCCGCAGCCGGCGCTGCTGCCCTTGGAGCCGGTGCCGCCGCCACTGGAGCCTGGGCTGTCGGCGCTGCGCCTGTCTCTTCTACGGTAACATCATAAACATTTCCATTTACGGTAATTGTATAGCTTTTCATTTTATTTCCTCCTAATTTATATGATAGAATTTTCCTATTTTCTCCTCTTAATCGACCGTACGACAAAGCCGTCCGCTGCAAGCGCCCCTTCGGATGCCGCGATTGCCGCTGCAATCACTGCAATCAGTTCCCCGTCGTCCTGTTTCGGCGCTTCCTCCTGTACCACAGGGACAGGCGCCTGCGGCTGTACCGGGGCTGCTTCCTGTACCGGGGCATTTTTTGCTTTTGCCTTTTCCTGTAAATACGGAATGACTTTAAAGCCGTAAATGACCAGGCTAATCAAAATCAGGATCATAAATACGGTTCCAAGGCCCATCAGCGTATTCATTGCTGCCTTTTGCATTTTCTCGCCGAGAGAATAATTTTCATCCAGCGTCACGCTCGTGATCTGCATATCCAGATAATTGTATACACAGGTCAGCGTCAGGTCACGCCCTGTAAAATCCATAAGCTGCGCCGTCGTCAGCGTCTTGCCTGATTTTTCCACGGACATCTCGCCAAGGCTGACAAACTCACCGACATCTGCTTTTATTTCTTTCCACTGCTTCATCAGCCCGACGATGACCGTATCGCCATACTGCTCGTAGTACGCAATTCCTTCGTCAATCTGCTCGTCTGTAAATTCCGGCAGGCTGGAAGCAAGGTTTTCGCTCGTAGACTTAAGATCGTCATAAGACTTGCCGTTGTAATCCATTTTCTTTGGATCTTCCCCGCAGGCAGCCACGCCAAGCAAAAGCAAACACAGGCTGACGATCAGACATAATTTTTTCTTCATATGATATCCGTCACCTTTCTACTTTGTACCATGTTTCTTATTCGGCTGTTCCACCCGTTTGGTATACAGCATCTCAACTGCCGCGATCAAATACTTCCTTGTACTCGGATAATCGATGATGCGGTCTACATAGCCGCGGGCTGCCGCTGCTTCTACGCTGCCCTGGAGCGCTTCATATTCTGCTGCCTTTTCTTCTATCACCGTAGCAGGCTCGTTTGCATACATGATCTTGGCGGCAAGCTTTGCATCCATCATGCCTGTCTTTGCATCCGGCCAGGCATAGACAAGGTCTGCGCCAAGCGATTTGGAGTTCATGACTGTGTACGCGCTGCCATAGGCTTTGTCCATAATCAGGTTTACCTTCGGGACAGTCGCATTTGCAAATGCACTTACCAGACGTCCGAGCGCTTTGGCAAGATTTTTTTCAGAGCACATCGTTGCACGGAACCCCGCTGCATTTGTCAGCGTGATCACCGGAATATCAAATGCATCGCAGAATGCAAGGAACTCTGCCGCCTTATTGCACCCTCTTGCCGTTAATGCCGCGTCGAATTCTTCCGTTTTTTTGCCTTGGGCGTCATAGATTTCTGTACAGTTTGCAACCGCACCGACGGTCATGCCGTTTAACTTGATAAATCCAGCCGTCATTTCCTTTGCATAGTCTGCTTTTGCCTCTACAAAAATATGGTTGTCCGATATTTCGCTGAGTACGTATCTCGGATCCCCCTTCATCGTATCCAGGCTCTGGCAGGCACGGTTTAAATCGTCCGTACATTCCACCACGCATCCGCCTTCAGCGTTATTGGAAGGCAGAATGCAGATCAACTGGCGAATCTGTGCCAGAATCTCGTCTTCTGTGCCAACACCGTCAATCGTCCCTGTCTGCTCACTCTGGAACGCGGCCGAAGCGGTATCACATTTGTCCACACGGTTGCCGTCAATGGCATTCGGGGAATTGATAAACATTTTCGCCTTGTCCGCCTGTGCATACGTAAAATCACTGAGCGCCGGCACAACCGCAAGCCCGCCGCCGCATGTGCCAAAGATTGCGCTGATTTGCGGAATCATGCCGGATGCGGCTGCCTGTTTGCTGTAAATTGTGCCAAATGCTTCCAGCGCATCGACAGACTCCTGCAAACGGATGCCTGCACAGTCTATAAGCCCAATCACCGGCGCGCCCATTTTGACTGCCATATCATACGTGGCAGCAATTTTTTTCGCGTGCATCTCACCAACTGTACCGCCGAGCACAGACGCATCCTGGCTGTAGACAAACACCAGATTCCCGTCAATCAGGCCATGGCCTGTGATGACACCGTCGGAAGGAGTATCTGTCTGCGCCAAATTGAAATCAGTGCTTCTTGCAGTAACAAGCGACCCAATTTCCATAAAGCTGTTTTCGTCGACTAACCTTGCAATACGCTGCATTGCAGAGTTATCATTACTATTACTCATTCTTTCGCCCTCCATCTATTTTGAAACTTTTCAAAAATTTCGTCATTATAATAGTAACGCTTTTCAAAGGAATATTCAATAGAATTTTGTTAAAATTTTGCCAAAGAAAACGAACGGAAAAAAAGCACCCGCACTGTCAAGCCTGTCATACAGTGCGGGCATCCCCTTTTAAAAATACGGATAAAAATACCGGGACAGCACGAGCATAAAATACCAGCGCAGGGAACGCTTTTCGATATCCTGTGCCGCAAGCACCGGCATCTGCGCCGTAAGCTCCCCATTGATGTAATAATTCAGCGAGCCAACCTTCGTCCCTTCTTTAATCGGTGCGGCAAGCAGCTTTGGCAGCTCCGCCCTAACCTGGACGGAATCTGACTCTGACAGGAGGACTTTTTGCTCCTGCTGCTTTACGGTAAGGCGAAGCTGCATCTTTGTTTTCAGCAGGCGGTCTTTTCCCGCCCCGTTTACAACCGGAACCGGATTCGGCTGGTATTCATAGTTTGTAATATCCTTCTGTTCATAATAGTCGATGCCGTATTGGAACAGCTTTCTGGCATCCTTCCATTTATACGTCTTATTATTTGGCCAGCCACACGCCAAAAGCGCGATGACAAACGTACGCCCGCGGCTTTTGAGCGCTCCGACATAACAGTAGCCGGCATTTCCAGTAAAACCGGTCTTTCCGGTCAGCGCCCCGTCCATCATATGTAAAAACGCATTATGGTTTACACAGGTAAAGCTTCGCGAACCCGGCTTTACCGTCCCATCGGATTCCTGCACATAATTTTGAAACGTATGGCTCTGTGCACGCGTGATTTTCAAAAACGCTTCTTTTTGGGGAGACTGCGTGATACAGTAGCTCATAATCCTGGCAAGGTCTGCGGCAGTTGTGGAATGGACTTTCGTGCTGCCTGTGCCATCCGTATTCGTCACCTGAGCCGATGCGTCCAGCCCGTTTGGCGTTATAAAAAACGTATCCATACAGCCTAGCTGCTTTGCCTTTTCATTCATCATCGCGGCAAACCCTTCGACTGTGCCTGCAACATGCTCTGCAATCGCAACAGCGGCATCGTTGTGGGATTCCAGCATCAAAGAATGAAGAAGGTCGTTCAGCTTATACTGCTCACCCTCTATAATATGAAGCTTTACCTCCGGCATCTTTGCAGCATATGCCGATACCGAAACGAGATCATCCATCTGCGCGTTCTCCAGCGTCAGGATACAAGTCATGATCTTCGTAGTGCTTGCCATAGGCATTGGATTGGCGGCATCTTTTCCGACCAGGATACGTCCCGAATCAGCGTCCATCAGTACTGCCGAACGGGCATAAAGCTGGCTTTCATCAAATTCCGCCGTGTTTTTTTGCTTTGCCTGCACCTGAACGGACAGCGGGTGGAGGCTTAGAATGGAAAATATTATCGCAATCAGATAACAGAGTGCTCGCTTCATATTGCTGAAATGCTCCGTTGCTGTATTTGCTTTCATTTTATGCTGGATGTGGTTTTTATATGCCTACACTTTCATCCGAATCTCCATCTCCGCCTCCGCTTCATGCCGGAATTCCTCCACCTGCTCTGGCTGCGGCTGCGGCAGCTCTTCAATGGAGTTTACGCCGAAGCTGCGCAGAAATTCCTCTGTCGTCCCAAACAGCAGCGGCCTTCCAGGCACGTCCAGCCGCCCGACTTCGCAGACAAGGTTATATTCCACCAGTTTATTGACGGCGTGCCCGCTGGAAACGCCGCGTATTTTTTCAATCTCCACCCTGGTGACCGGCTGTTTATAGGCGATAATCGACAGCGTTTCCAAAAGCACATCTGTAAGCGCCTGCTTTTTGGGCTGGCGGGCAATCTGAATCAGATATTCGTACATCTGCTTTTTTGTGCACATCTGGTATGCGCCGTCCAATTCTATAATCTGTATGCCGCGGTTATCCTGTTCATAGTCTGACATCATCTGCTGTATCATCGCTTTTGTCTCTTCGGCGCTAAGCCCAAGTACGTCAGCCAGCTTTTGAAGAGGCACGGATTCTCCCATTGTAAATAATATCGCTTCTATAATAGCAGGTCCATTAATAGCAGCTCCATTTATAGCAGCTCCATTTATAGCAGCTCCATTCATAGCAGCCCTATTTTCAGCAGCCTTATTTTCAGCAGTGCCTTTCTGCTCCATTCTTCTCACCATTCCTTTTTCCTGAACCATTTTTATGCCGTTGAAATGCTGTTTCACCTGCCTGCGGCAAGTGCGAAGCCGTACACTAAGCTGCCGCAATACGGGATGTAATATGGATATCGTCAAACGCCTGCTCCTGGAAAATCTCTATTTTCCCTGCCTTCATCAGCTCCAGGACAGCCAAAAACGTCACGATGACCTGTACCCGGCTGGACTGGCGCTCTAACAGCCCGCGGAAGCTGAACTGCTTATGTAATGCCGCATACTGCTCTAAAACCACGATTTTTTCGTCCAAGGATACCTCTTCTTTTTCAATGCGCCCAAACCTGGAGCGCACCGGGTCCAATTTATCGATCTGGCGCTTCATGACCGTTTCAAAAACGGCATTCAGTTTTTTCAGCGTCAATCCTTCTAACAGCTCGTCCATATTCAGCGGCGGGACATACGCGGATACTTCTTTTGGAATCGTCGGCTCTTTGTACATCACACGGTCAGCGTCGATCTGGCGGTCTTTTAACTCATAGGAAATACTTTTATACAGCTTGTATTCCAGTAGCTGCTGCACCAGCTCCGCACGCGGGTCTGCCTCCTCTTCTTCCTCTGCTGCTTTTTTCGGAAGCAGCATTTTTGCCTTGATGTCTATTAAAGTCGCTGCCATTACCATAAATTCGCTCATAATGTCCAGGTCCTGGCGTTCCATTTCATGAATATATTCCATATATTGATTGGTAATTTCCACAATCGGGATATCGTAGATGTTTACTTTATTTTTTTCCAGTAAGTGCAGCAGCAAATCCAACGGCCCTTCAAAGGACTCCAGTTTTACTGTCAGTTCCATAACATTCCCCCATGCTCTTATTTTTTGGCTTTACCGTAATAAAAAGCAGCTCTGCGCGGTTAAACACCCGGATATGAAACGTATGTGTGCCAAGCCCGCGGCTGATATATATTTTCCTGCCGTCCACTGTAAATTCACCCGCATCGTATTTTGGAAACGGCACAAACTGCGGGGATACGATACTTCCCAGCCCAGGAATGCTTACCAGCCCGCCGTGGTTATGCCCGCATACGGCAAGGTCGGCGCCCCAGGCTGCATACTGCTCGGCAAATGCCGGATGGTGTGCAAGCAGAATCTGCAAATGCCTCTTTGACGCTGTGCCAAGCAGGCAGCTTAATCCCCCTTCCTCCAGGACAGGCTTTCTGCCTTTCTTATAACACGACAACGGCAGCTCTACCCCGCTGACCCGGATGGCAGTCCCCCTGACAGACAGCTCACAGCTTTCGTTGTTCAGGACTTTCACGCCATACTGCCGCAGCTTCCTCTCGTACTGCTGATATGCAAGATAGCTGTCAGAATCCGCCAGCCCGGCTTTGCTTTCATGGTTGCCGTTGCTGAAAAAGACCGGAACTGAAAGTGTGCAAAGCGCGCGCGCAAAGTCCAGCGCAATGCCGTACTTTTGTGTCTTTGCCGTAACAATGAGGTCGCCTGGAATCAGAATCAGGTCGGGCGCAGCATTTTTTACTGCCTGTAACAAGCGCTCGTTGCCTTTCCCATAAGTAAAGCAATGCAAGTCTGAAACGACAGCGATCTTGATTTCTCCGCTTGCCTGGATCGATTCCATTTCGTATTGTGTGACCTGAAATTTTGTTAATTCCTGCCTCTGCCAAAGCAGGTAAATAATTACGATAACGCTTATTATACCAATTAATACATCCATATTCAAACCTTTTCTAAAAAATTATTTGCCGCCCTGCGACAAACCAGTCATATTTTCCACGCCAACCGACTAAATTATAAAAAAGTATTTTCAGGAACCGCAATTATGAAGCGTTTTATCTCAGCCTTCCTGGCACTTGTCCTGTTTGCAGCCATACCCTGCCCTGCGCACGCCAAAAAGAAAGCCGAAGCCTCCCAGCCTTCCCTCGACCTTTCTTCACCCAGCGTCCTTTTAATGGAAGCCGAAACCGGAACGATCCTTTATCAGAAAAAAGAACACACGGCACGCCCGCCTGCCAGTGTTACGAAAGTCATGACGCTGTGCCTGATCTTTGACGCGATTGAAAAAAAGCAGATCGCCCTGACGGATGAGGTCACTGTCTCAGAGCACGCTGCCAGTATGGGCGGCTCACAAGTATTTTTAGAGCCAGGAGAAGTCCAGACCGTAGAGACGCTGATTAAATGCATCAGCATCGCAAGCGCCAACGACGCCTGTGTCGCCATGGCAGAGTTTATCAGCGGCAACGAGGAAGAATTCGTTGCGCAGATGAACGAGAAGGCTGCCAGTCTTGGCATGGAGGATACGCATTTTGTAAACTGCTGCGGGCTGTCTGCGAACGGGCATGTGACGAGCGCCTACGATATTGCGCTGATGGCAAGGGAGCTAAGCATCAGGCATCCCAAGATCCATGATTACTGTACAATCTGGATGGATACGATCATACACCGCACCAAACGGGGCGACAGCGAATTCGGGCTTGCCAATACAAACAAGCTGCTCAAGCAGTACCCTTATGCGACCGGCCTGAAAACCGGCTATACCGCCGCCGCAAAATACTGCCTTGCTGCAACTGCCGAAAAGGACGGCGTAAAGCTGATTGCTGTCCTGATGGCTGCCCCGGATATCAAATCACGTACCGCAGACGCCCAGACGCTGCTGAACTATGGCTTTTCCGTCTGCCGCGTCTATAAAGATGAAAACCCTGCCCCGCTGCCTGAGATCACAGTAAAAAAAGGGGAAAAAGACTCCGTCGCGCTTTTCTATGAATCCGACCTGAGCTATGTGAGCACAAGCGGAGAGGACTTAAGCAACGTCACGAAAAAAGTCCGGCTCCCAAAATCGGTAACCGCACCTGTAAAACAGGGGGATACCGCCGGAACGGTAACTTACTACTTGGACAAAAAGGAACTCGGCCATATCAATATCCTGTACGCAGAAAGTATCAAGCACGCGGCATTTGCTGATTATTTCCTCAGCCTGCTGCAAAAATTATTCCTGCTGGCATAGCGTTTCCCAGCCTGGAAAAGAAGGCTCTTCCAGGCTGGAACCCAAAGGCTATAAAAGCGGCGCAAACAGCTTTAGTACCGTCTGCACTACCCATAAGAAAAATCCTGGTTCCTTCCATTCGTCTTTTTTAATCTGATGCGAGCAGGCAAAGGTCTGTTCCATATCCTCCTTGAGCTGCATGACTGCCTCGCTTCGGTACATCCATACGCCGCATTCAAAATGTAGGTACAGGCTTCGGTAATCCAGGTTGATGCTGCCTACGGCAGCCGTCTCGTCATCGCAGAGGAAGCATTTGGCATGAATAAATCCAGGCGTATATTCATAAATCTTGATGCCGCTGTCCAGCAGCACTTTGTAATTGGATCGTGTCATTAAAAAGATCACCTTCTTATCAGGGATCCCTGGCGTTACAAGCCTGACGTCCACGCCGCTTTTTGCCGCGTTGCACAGCGCTGTCTGCATTTCCTGGTCGATAATCAGGTACGGCGTGTAAATATACAGATATTCCTTCGCCTTGTTTATCATGTTCAGGTATACGTTTTCTCCGACATTTTCCCGGTCCAGCGGCGTATCGCCGTATGGCTGCACAAAGCCGTGCTCCTGTGTTTCGTACTGCGGCAGCTTTGGACGGAAGTTCTTGCAGTCGTCTTTTTCATGGCGGATATAATCCCACATTTCCAGAAACATTGCGGTAAAATTCCATACCGCTTCTCCCTGGATGCGGATGCCGGTATCCTTCCAATAGCCAAACCGCACCTTCTGGTTGATATATTCATCCGCAATATTGATTCCACCTGTAAATCCCCAGATCCCGTCCACAACAAGGATTTTTCTGTGGTCACGGTTGTTCATCACAATGCTTAATACCGGCCAGAAGCGGTTAAATACTGCACAGCGGATGCCGATGTTTTCCATATGATGGACAAAATCTACCGGAAGCGTCGCCACACAGCCGATATCATCGTAAATGAGGCGCACGTCCACACCCTGGCGCACCTTTTGCTCCAACGCCTCCAGCAGCCGGTCAAACATCACGCCCGGGCTGATAATAAAATATTCCAGAAAAATAAAACGCTCTGCTTTTTGGATTGCAGAGAGCATATCTTCGAACATCTCCTCGCCGCATGGATAATATTTCGTCTCCGTATGCTCATATACCGGAAATTTTGCCTGCCGCAAAATATACTCCGACTGGCGCAGGATCGCTGTGTCTGCCTCTTTGATATGCTTTTGCACCTGCACATCCTGCTTAAGCTGCGTCTCTATCCTGAGATTGACCGCTTCCATGCCCTCCCGCGTACGTTTCGTCAGCTCCGGCCTGCCGAACACAAAATAAATCAGGATACCGAGCAGCGGCACTGTCAGCAGCACAACCGTCCAGGCAAGCTTTGCCGCAGGGTTAAAAGGCCTGCTGATCACGTAAAATGCGGTCAGTATCCCTAGCACTACTACGATAATATTTGCAAACGTGTGCTGGGCGCTGAACTGATACAATACGATAAACAGCCATGCAAGCTGCAAAAGAATGCCCAGCGCCACGACAAACAGCCTGCTGAACAGCTTTTGAACCGTTTTTCTGATAATACGAAGTGCCTTTAATATCCAAACCAAACTTTTTTACTCCTTTACTGTACACATGCCTCTTCCTTGTGCATGTCTGCTAAGGAAACGTCAGCGTTCCAGCAGCTTCCTTACATCCAGCGTCCCCCAGCAGGATGCGTCCGGGTCAGAAGCCAGTTTTTCATAAAACCGCAGCTTTAGCCCCGCCGGAGACAGCATCGGATACCTGTCAAAGGCAAGCGCACATGCCCCGGATACAACTGCTGTAGCCATAGAAGTCCCGCTTTTTACAGTATACCCATAATTCGAAAAATGACAGCTTCTGATTTCAGTGCCAGGCGCCAGGATTTCCGGCTTGCATACACAGCAGTCCGTCGGGCCCATGCCGCTGTAGCCTGGAAACAGCCCTCTTCTGCGTACAAACTGCTCCCTGTCGTCACTGCTTCCTACTGTAAGGACTGTGCTGCTCGCCCCAGGAATCGTTACGCTGCTGTCTGCCGGCCCGCCGTTTCCAGCCGCCGCCACAGTAAATACCCCGCTGTCCCACATACGGTCTACCCATTCCAGCATCTCGCCGCGCTCTTTAAACTTTGACTGCGGCAGCATCCCGACAGAAATATTGGCGATACGGATGCGGTACCTCTCCCGGTTTTCAATAATCCACTTCATCGCTTCTATGACATCTTTTGTACTGCCGTTTCCGGTACGGTCTAATACCTTTAACACGATAAGCGACGCCAAAGGCGCGATCCCTCGAAAGCGCCCTCTGCTCATCCTGCCGTTTCCTGCAATAATCCCCGCAATATGTGACCCATGCCCATTGTCGTCATACGGCTGGTTTTTGTGATTGCAGAAATCCTGAAATACCCGGATACGCTCCACATAATCCGGATGCATGGAAATCCCAGTATCCAGAATCGCGACGCCAACGCCCCGCCCTGTGTATCCAAGCCTGTGCACCTGGTCGCAGTTTATTAAATTTCGAACCCTGTCCATAAACACGCAATCCTGCATTTTTTATTATCATATGTCAGATCCGAAAAAAAGTGAGTTACAGATAATTGTTCAGCACATGTACACACTGTCCGATATCAAGCGGCTTTGCGATATGGTCATTCATCCCGTTATCCAGGCATTTCTGCACATCGCCTTCAAATGCATCCGCTGTCATCGCAATAATCGGAAGAGCGCTGTCCTCCCGCTTTAACGCACGGATTGCCCGTGTAGCCTCATACCCGTCCATCTCCGGCATACGTATATCCATCAGTATCGCATCATAATACCCTTCCTTTGCATCTGCAAACATCTGAACGCATTCCTTTCCGTCTGCCGCATGTTCCAGCTTTAACCCCATGCTGGAAAGGATTTCATTTGCCACCTCCCAGTTAATCTCCATATCTTCTGCAAGCAGTACCCGTTTTCCGTCAAACGAAGCCTCGTCCTTTTTATTTTTGTGCTCCTCTGGCTGCTGTACCTCATTTCCGTCTGCATATTTGCGCAGGCGCTCATACAGCCGGGATGCAAACAGCGGCTTTGTAATAAACCCTTCGATCGCAACCTGTTCCGTCTCTGTCTCTTCCTCTACTTCGCTCCAGTCGTCCGCCGAAATCAAAAAGATCTTAAGCGCTTTGCTGACCTGCTCCTGGATCATGCGGATCGTCTGGATGCCGTCAAGCTCCTGCATCTGCCAGTCCATCAGTATAAAATCATAATCGCGTCCCTGCTCATGGCGTTCTTTCACCATCGAAAAAGCCTGCCTGCCGTTTAATGCCCATTCACATTCTGCCCCGAGCAGTTCAAGATTGGACACTGCGCTGGAGCAAAGCTGCTCGTCATCGTCTACGACAAGAATCTGCCATTTTGGCAGCTTCATCTGCTCACGATCTACAGATTCTGCCATCATAAGGTCGAGCGTAATGTGGAACGTGCTGCCTTTGCCGATCTCACTTTGCACATCGATCTTGCCGCCCATCAAGTCTACCAAGCTTTTTGTGATCGACATGCCAAGCCCCGTACCGAGGATATGCCGTACCTGGTCTGTCTCTTCCCTAGAAAACGTATCCCAGATCTTATCCAAAAACTCCGGCGCCATTCCCATCCCTGTATCTGCTACGGAAAAATGCGTGCGCACATAAGTATCCCCAAGCGGGGACGGCTCCTGGTTCAGATAAATATATACATTCCCATCCTCCGGCGTATATTTTACCGCATTGGACAAGATATTAAGCAGAGCCTGGTTCAGGCGGACATCATCGCAGTATACCCCTTCGGACATGATATTTTGAATAAAAATATCAAAATGCTGTTTTTTCGCCTTCACCTGCGGCTGTATAATATTGACAATATCATCCATCGTATCGCGCAGGGAAATCGGCGCCATATTCAGCGACATTTTCCTGCTCTCAATTTTCGACATATCCAGCACGTCGTTAATCAGCCCAAGCAGATGCTTGCTGGAAAGGCGCACTTTATTCAGGCAGTTGTCCACTCGCTGCGGGTCATGCAGGTTGCGCTGTGCAATTTCTGTCATTCCGATAATCGCGTTCATCGGCGTGCGGATCTCATGGCTCATACTGGACAGGAAATTGCTCTTTGCCGCGTTGGAATGGTCTGCTTCATTACGTGCCTTTACAAGCTCCTTCATCTGCTGCTGGGACAGACGGTAATACAATACAAAAATTACAGACATGGCAAGCAGGATCATGCCGGCAGATGCGACCATCACAACATTCCGCGTACGGTCCAGCTTTCTGACTGACTCCATCAGTATATTGTTCGGCATACCGGCAACCAGATACCAACTGCTGTTTTCCATCAGCGGCTTGCAAAACAGATACATCTCCTGCCCATCCATCGATATGGAAGCCGAATACACTTCCTGTGCCGCCATCGCCGCAGCCAGTTCCTCCGCATAAATATCCGGAGTTTTCCCGTTATATTTGTCAAACCGTTCCCGGATTCTTTCAAAATAATTTTCCCGGTATGCGTCGCCGCTGCGGATCACAAAGTTGCCGTCCTGATTGATAATATGGTAATACAACAGCGACGCGTTATTGTCCAAAAACAGCACCTCGCTCAAATACTCCATTGGAAGCCCTACAAACAGCGCTTCACTTCGCCCGCCGCCTTTCATCGGATACGCGGCATTCTTTCCAAGCAGGAGCAGCTTGTTGCCTGCTTCATCCTGCCCTTCTGCAATCGCATAAGCATCTGGATGCATCATATACGCTGTCCCGCTTTTGTTTAACAGGCATACGTTGCTGCCATACAGGTCTTCCATCTTTTTCCCCGGCGCATACAGCCCTGCATAGGCAAAATTGCGCATTTTTGCATTCTCAGCCAGTTCTTTGCGCATATCTTCCCCATAGGCCGCATTCTGCGGCGGATTAAACTGGATAATCTCCTCCACCTGCTGCAAACGCAGGTCAATGACAGCCGTAAATTTTTCCTGAACCTGCTGGCTCATTTCTGACATATATATACTGGTCGTATTTCGAATCGCACGCTCCGTCTTACGGCCCATATAGATCGTCAGCCAGATAAATACCGCGATGCATAAAAGGAAAATACTGATAACGCTCTGCATGAAAAATCTTTTTGTCTTTTTATCCATAATTCCTCTCCAACTGGCAATTTTATGAAACAAGCTTTGTTACAGTTTACAGCTTACCGCTTTGGATGTCAACAGATAACTGCACATACGAAAACGTGTTTGGAAACTGCCGGCGCAGTTTCCAAACACGTCCTGATCTTTTTCCTATCCTTTTATCTGATGTTTCCGGTAGTAAAGCCAAAGGCTGTTACGCATACTTTTCTATGCAGCGGATGATCTCCTCCTGCACTGGAACGACCTTTTCAAGAAGCGCCTTTGCTTCCTGCGGGTTTCCTGCACGCAGCAGGTCCATGATCTGTGAATATGCCTCAAAAACAGGCGTAATGGAAAGGTTCCCGGACGTCCCCTTGATCGCATGTGCCTTTTCCTTGATATCTTCATAGTCCGTTGTATCAAAATCCAGCGGAATTTCCTGCCCCCGGATAGATTTTACAAATGTATTGAGCAGCCTTTTATAAAGCGTTTCATTCCCGCCAAGCCGTTTCAGCCCGCCGTCTACATCTACGCCCAACGCTTTCAAATCCTCAAATAACCCCATCGTAATCACCTCATTTTCCTAAAAATCATTATCTAACTGAATGGTATTCATCTGGAAATCCTCCCGCAGGGAGAATTTTGCCACAAGGTTTTTCAGCACTTCCGCCTGGCTGGAAAGCTCCTCGCTTGCCGCCGCGCTTTGGACTGCCGTAGAGGAATTCGTCTGCACGACGCTGGAAATCTGGTCTACGCCTACGGATACCTGTTCTACCGCGCCTGCCTGGCCTTCTGCCGCATTTGCAATCTTTTCTACCGTCGTAGTAGCTTCGCGTACTTCATCCACAACCTGCACCAGTGATTTTGCTGTTGCATTTGTAATCTGCGTACCCTGGGATACCGCCCCGATCACGCTCTCGATTAAGTCTGACGTATCCTTGGAGGCTTCCGCGCTCTTGCTGGCAAGGTTGCGCACTTCGTCTGCAACAACTGCAAAGCCTTTGCCTGCCGTACCTGCGCGGGATGCCTCTACTGCGGCATTCAAAGCCAGGATATTCGTCTGGAACGCGATATCTTCAATCGTCTTGATAATTTTTCCGATTTCGTTGGAAGTACGCGTAATCTCTTCCATTGCCCTTGTCATATCTTTCATCTGGCGGTTGCATTCTTCTACACGGTTGCCGGCAGAATTTGACTGGCTCCTTGCAGTGGCAGCATTTTCTGCTGTCTCTTTTACCTGCTGGGAAATGCCTGCAATCGTCGCCGCAAGCTCTTCTACCGAAGCAGCCTGTTCTGTCGCGCCCTGTGAAAGCGCCTGTGCGCCGTAGGATACCTGGTTCGCACCAGAAGATACCTGGTCTGCGCTGGAATTAATCTGTGACAGCGTAGCGCTTAAGTCACGGTTCAGCTTTCTGATCGAAGCCAGCAGCCCCTGGAAATCTCCGACATAACGTTCCTCTGCCTTTGTGCGGACATCAAAGTTGCCGTTTGCCATCTCGCTCAACAGCCTGGACGCGTCTGCAATAATGTCGCCCAGGATCGAAGCCATATCACGGAATGCATCGGCAAGCCCGCCCAATTCATCCTTGGAATGGTGCTCAATCTGAAAATCAAAATTGCCAGCCACAATCCTGCCTGCTGATGCAACCAGCTCATGGATCGGCTTTGTAATCATCCTGGTCAGATACAGGCAGAGCACGATTGTAATAAACAACGCTGCCGCAGCCAGCCCAAGCAGGGAATACGTAATGGACTTCTGTGTGGAAAGCGAATCTTTAAAGTTTTTGTCTACGCCTGTTTCCACTTCGGCGCTGATCTGTGTCAGTGCGCTGACAGCGCTTACAACGAGCGGCTGGTATTCTTCGATTAAGATCTGCTGTGCCTGGTCTTTGTTTGTCCTGGATAATGTTACAACATTTTCCTGCATATCCACTGCTTTTTGAATATCCTCTGCAAATACAGTAAATGCATCAGAACTGCTTTGCAGGTTTTCCACTACCCACTTGGCGTTCTCTTCGAGCAGCTCCATTTCTTTAGTCATATCACTCTGGTAAGATTCGCATCTTGCTACGTCATCATCAATCGTCATAAACGTAAGGTCTTTGACGATAATCTGCAGCCCGCGGCGCATACTCATGACCCGCTGCGTGATCTGGTATTCCTCGTTGTAAAACTCAGAATATTTATCCGAACACTGGCGCAGCCCTGATGTAGCTACATAGACTGTGCCGCAGAACAGGATAATAATAATCATAAATGTCAGCAGCAGCTTCGTTCCTATTTTCAGATTTTTCATATTTTACCTCCTAGTATTTCCCAAAATCGTCTTCCAGAGAAATTACCGGTTCATTTCTGTCCTCACTGCTGTCTGTTTCAGCACTTCGATAATCATATCCCTGACTCGTACTTTGTCTGCCTGCCCCCAGATTGTAAATGGAAAGCATATCTCTCATTTTTGCCGCCTGGTTGGAAAGCTCTTCGCTGGCTGCCGCACACTGCTGGCTCGTTGCCGAATTGGTCTGTACTACCTGTGAAACCTGCGTAATTGCCTGCTCGATCTGTGCAACTGCGGTTGCCTGGTAATTGGATGAGTCCGCAATGCCGTTGATAATGCCTTCGCTCTTTTGTACAACATTTGTGATAGTTTCTAATGCGCTTGCCGTTTCCTCTGCAATCTGTGAGCCGGAGCTTACCTTTGTAATAGAATCCTCAATCAGCTCGGCTGTTTCTGCTGCTGCGGCTGCACTTTTTGCCGCCAGGCTCCTTACTTCTTCTGCTACGACTGCAAAGCCTTTGCCTGCTTCACCGGCACGTGCTGCTTCTACTGCGGCATTCAATGCAAGGATATTTGTCTGGAACGCAATATCGTCAATCGTTTTAATAATCTTGGAAATGCTTTCCGAAGACTGGTTGATTGCCTGCATTGCGTCTGTCATATCTTTCATCCGCATATTCCCATGTTTTACGTCTTCAATCGCCTGTTCGATCAAGGAAGCCGCAGAATTTGCCTGTTCCGCATTTTCCTTTGTCTTTTCCGCAATCTCATCAATCGAAGCCGTAATCTGCTGGATCGCGCTTGCCTGCTGTGTAGAGCCCTGCGCCAGTGCCTGGCTTGCGCTTGCCACCTGGGAAGAGCTGATCGTTACCTGGGTACCCGAATCGCTGATATTGGACAGTGCATGGTAATTATCCTCTACCAGTTTTTTCAGGGAATTTCCAAGGAGGTCGTCTGATGACGCCGGCGTAACTGTAATCGTCAGATTGCCGTTTGACACTTCCTCAGCGATATGCGCCTGGTTTTTAATATTTTGAATGACTTTTTCATATTCGTCCACCAACTGCCCCAGCTCATCATTGCTGTACTTTTTGATCTGGATATCCACACGCCCCATAGCGATTTGCTTTGCTGCATTGGACAGCTCTTCTACCGACATGCGGATCTGGCGGATCAGCATGGTCGCTACCCATAAAATAATAATAATCGATACGATGCCGACGGTATACGTAAAAATAGATGCATTCCGGTTGTATCTTTTCAATGCCTCGCCTTCATAATTTGCCGCCATTCTGGTGGTAAGCTCGCTGAATACAATGTTTAATGCTGTCATTACAATACTGATAAAAAAGCCCAGCATTAATTTTGCCCTTATCGTCCAGTTTTTCATTGTTCCACTACCTCTCATTCTTCTTCAATTAACTTATTCGACTGCTCTACCGATGAAAGATCCACGTCCCGCAGCAGCTTATCTGGGTCTAACAGTAATTTTACCGATTCCCCGATCTTGCCGATTCCGTAAATATATTTGCGGTTCCCCTGGTCAGAACGCGAAATGGTCGGCGGGGGCAGGATATCGCTGTCTTTGATCTCTACCACATCCGCAATCTTTTCCACAATCAGCCCGACCATCATCTCCTGGTACTGAATCACAATGATACAGGTACGATCATTGTATGTAAACGCCTCCTGGCCAAACCGCAGGCGTACGTCGATCACCGGGATGATTTTGCCGCGCAGGTTAATCAGCCCTTTGATATAATCTTCGGTTTCCGGTACGGATGTAATTGCCTGGATCTGAATAATTTCATTTACATATTGAATTTTCAGCCCAAAATATTCGTTTCCGGACTTAAAGGTCATATATTTGCTCTTATGCTCTTCGACCTCAGTGAATCCAAGATCCAAAAGATCTGCCGAATCATTCACACTGCCTATTTCACTCATATGGTCTGCATTCCTTTCTGCTTATTTTATACGATTAATCCGCCTGGATCCAAAATCAGGGCAATACTGCCGTCCCCAAGCTGCGTACAGCCTGTCAGCCCCCTGACCTTCTTAATATCAGTGAATCCAAGATCCAAAAGATCTGCCGAATCATTCACACTGCCTATTTCAC
>CAMWXD010000045.1 GCA_947178105.1 uncultured Eubacterium sp.
GTAACGCGCGACCTTGCCAAGGTCGAGACCGCGGGTTCGAGCCCCGTCTATCGCTTTTATGAATTGTCGCAGGTCTTTGCAGCAGCAAGGATTTGCGGCTTTTCTTTTTTCTGTTTGTTTTTCCGCAAAAAAGGAGCTGCTATTCGGACAGCCCCTTTCCCAAATTTCTTATGCACTGTGAATTTTCGCCTGTTTTTCTTTCGCTACTAAAATCGCATTATTCAAGGAAAGCATCTTTGCATCCAACTGCGATACAATATCCGAACACTCCCGCAAATCCCTGCTGATGTATTCCGGTGCATTCCCTTCGAATTTGTAATAAATCTTATGCTCCAGGCTTGCCCAAAAATCCATCGCCATAGTTCGGATCTGAATCTCTGTACGTGTGTTTACGACGCGGTCTGACAAAAATACAGGTACGGTAACGAGCATATGGTAGCTCTTATAACCGCTTTCCTTCGGATGCCTGATATAATCCTTGACGGAAACGACCGTCAGGTCATTCTGCCTGCCAATCATATCCGCCACCCGGTAAATATCGGATGTAAACGAACATACAATACGGATTCCCGCGATATCATTTACATAACTGACCATATTTTCAATCGACACTTCTTTGCCATAACGCTTTAGTTTCTTGCAGATACTTTCCGGGGTCTTCACTCTTGATTTGATGTACTCAATCGGATTGTACTGATGAACATGCTGAAATTCATCGTTCAAAATCTCAAGCTTCGTCCCTACTTCCTTGATTGCCGAGTGATACAGAAACATCATCGTCTCCCAGCTCTCGACATCCTCGCTCAGCCTTTGTGGTGTATCCATATAAAAACCTCCTCGTATGCAGGAAACACTACTTGCTTTTATTCCTTTCCTTTTTCGGCCGTTGTATTTTCACGGATCTCATTTTTGCATATATTGATATTATATCATATTTTATCAAAAAGGTTAACATTTTATTGAAAATTTTATAACAATTTAACAATTATTTCCATTTGCCTCTATTCCTCAATCACATGCATCTCAAGGTAGTCAAATGCGATAGCATCTACAAAATTATCACTTCCAAACCGCGTCTTTGCATGGCGCTGAAATTCAGATATATTGGCATCCAGCCAAATCGGTCTGCTCAAATCCAATTCATAGCACGCCTGCTCCAGCGCCCGAAATATTTTATGCGTCCTCGTATCCTCCCCGTCGTCACATACTACATAGTCCCGCAGCATATGATTTTCTTTCCACTCTTTAAACCATATTCGCAATCGTCTGTCTCCTTATATTCTCCTCTGCCGGTTCACCTCGTACATCAAGACGCCCGCCGCAATCGCGGCATTGAGCGATTCCAGCCTGCCGCCCATCGGTATCTTTAAATAAACGTCAGCCTGCGCAGAAGCCTCCTGCGTCAGCCCGCTTCCCTCATTGCCGATCAAAAATGCGCACGCGCCCCGGTAGTCAAAGGCGTCGTAATATGCCTCCCCCTTCAGATGCGCCGCATAGATCCTGATTCCCTGTTTCTTTACCGCAAGCAGCGTTTCCGGCAGATTTTTTGCCACATAAAACGGCATCCGGCAGATGCTTCCCATCGTAGAGCGTACTGTCTTAGGCGCAAACAAATCCGCACATCCGCTTAACAGGATCCCGGTAGCACCGGCGCCCTCAGCCGTACGGAACATCGTGCCCAGATTACCCGGATCCCGGATGCCTTCTAAAATCAGCAGATGCGGCGGCTCCTTCTTATTTCCAAGCAGCTCGTGGAAGGCGTATTGGGGCTGGCGTACGATGCAAAGAATCCCCTGCGGCGTCTGCGTATCTGACATGTGCCCAAACACCTGGTCGGATACCACCTCATAAGCGGTATCCGCCAGCCGCTCCATACATTCCCTTTTTTGCAGGAATGACTCGGATATATACACATGCTCCAGCCGTTCCCTGGGCATTTCTTCAAAAATGCGCAGCCCTTCCGCCAAAAATACGTCCTGCTCCTGCCGCTGCCTTGCCTTTTTTGCTAACTGTATGATATTTTTCACCTGTTTATTTGCTGTACTGGTAATCATCGTACCCCTTATATTTATTGTCCTGTGCTTATCCTTATTCCTGAAAACGCGCAATCATTGCTAAAATCCGGCATGATACGCAAAACAGGCCGACGCGCCCACATCAGCCTGTTTTTGCCATTCGTTTTTATTTGGATAAATTACAACTAACCAGATATTCAAATTCATCTACGGATTTTCCCATCTGAAGCGCTTCATCAATATCCATGTCCATCAATTTGCCGTCCTTAGTGCCAACGACGCGGTTGCTCTTGCCCGCACACAATAAATCGACTGCGTGTGCGCCCATCAGCGATGCCATCATACGGTCTCTTGCCGTCGGACGGCCGCCGCGCTGCATATATCCTAAGATCGTCGCCCTTGTCTCCACACCGGTAGCTGCTTCAATCCGCTTTGCCATGCTGACAGAATGCCCAATGCCTTCTGCATTAATAATAATATGATGTTTTTTGCCTTTTTTGCGGTTTTCAATAATGCTGTTTACCAAAGCCTGCTCATCGTAATCGTATTTTTCCGGCAGCAGCACGTTTTCCGCCCCGTTGGCGATACCGCACCACAGTGCAATAAAGCCGGCGCCGCGCCCCATAACCTCAATGATCGAGCAGCGCTCATGGGAAGTCGAAGTATCACGCACCTTGTCGATGGCGTCCATCGCTGTATTGACTGCCGTATCAAAGCCGATCGTATAATCGGTACATGCTATGTCCAGGTCGATCGTCCCAGGAACACCGACCGTATTGATCCCATAATAGGCAAGCTTTTGCGCGCCCCGAAACGAACCGTCTCCGCCAATGACGATCATCCCGTCAATGCCGTGCTGCCTGCAAATCTCAGCTCCCTTTTGCTGCCCTTCCGCCGATGTAAACTCTTTGCAGCGCGCTGTCTGTAAAATCGTACCGCCGCGCTGGATAATATCTGATACATCCGTCGTATGCATCTCATAAATCTCTTCCTGCAACAGCCCTGCGTACCCTCTTTTGATACCCATTACCCGTTTCCCGTTTGCGATCGCTTCCCGCACAACCGCCCGGATGGCAGCATTCATGCCAGGTGCGTCTCCGCCGCTTGTCAGTACGCCAATCGTATTAATCTCGTTCGCCATTGTTTCTGTCCTCCTGATATCCTCCTAAATATTTTTTTGCCTTCATCCTGTATGGAAATCTCTGCAAAAACACCCACCACTATCCATCTCATCCTATTTTAATATCTTTTGCCGCTGTTTGCAACCTTCTTTTCAACAACTTTTACATTATTTTGCCCGAATACCGACGAGAGCGACTGCGTAAGCGGCAGCGTTGCCGCGACTCGAAAACGCGCGCCCAGCCGTTTCATCATCCTGCGGTCTTTAATATAGACGACGACCTCATCCTGCCCGTCAGAGCTTTTCAGCTCCTCAAATACGCGCGCTTCCTGTTCTTTGTAGCTGTCCAGGTCTGCAAATTGCAGCCACAGCTCCTTTTTCGTCTCGTCAAAGGAAAATGCGCGCTCTAAAATCAGCTTGCCGTTTTTCTCCTCCTCAATCGTCACCCTGCCTTCCACAAAAATCCTTGCCTCATCCTCAAAATATTTTTTATATTTCTCGTAATCTCTTGGAAATACAATAATCTCAATCGTCCCTACCAGGTCTTCCAGTGTCAGAAACGCCATTGTCTTATTATTTTTCGTATATTTGATCGTACGCTGCACGACCATCCCGCCTACGGTTGCCTTCTGGTTGTCGATCACCTTGGCTGTCCCTGTCTCTTCATCCAGCAAAAAATCCGTCGTCTTTGCAGTAATATTCTTTTTCCACTTCTCCTCATATTCTTCCAGCGGGTGGCCGCTGATATACACGCCGAGCACTTCTTTTTCAAATCCGAGCAGCATTTCCTTTTCGAACTCATCCACATCTGGCATATGGATCTCATAATCCTTCTTGTCCTCTTCGGAAACGAGGTCAAACAACGTAAGCTGCCCGCTCATGCTGTTCTTTTTTTCATGCGCGATACTGTCCATAATCTGCGGAAACACCAGCATTTTCTGGCGGCGGTTGCCTGCCAGCGCATCCAGCGCGCCCGCCTTGATAAAATTTTCCACCGCGCGTTTGTTTACTTCCTTATCGGAACGGCGCGTAATAAAATCTTCCAGGTTTTTAAACACGCCGTGCTCGCCCCGCTCCTTTAACAGCGCCGTAATGACCGGATGCCCGACGCTTTTGATCGCAGACAGTCCATAGCGGATATTTCCGCCCGATACTGAAAACCCGCCCTCCCCTTCGTTGACATCCGGCGATAAAATCTCAATCCCCATATTCCGGCACGTCTGGATATATTCGGACACCTTGTTGATATTTGCCATAACAGACGTCATCAGCGCCGCCATAAATTCCACCGGATAGTAATATTTCAGATATGCCGTCTGATAAGAAATTACCGCATAAGCCGCCGCATGGGATTTATTAAACGCATATTTGGCAAAATCAATCATTTCGTCATAGATCTTGTTCGCCACCTGCTCGCTGATGCCGTTGGCGATACAGCCCACAACCCCCTGCTCCTTGTTGCCGTACACAAAATTTTTGCGCTCTTCTTCCATGACCTTGCCTTTTTTCTTGGACATCGCACGCCGCACAATATCGCTGCGGCCCCACGTATAGCCGGCAAGGTCGCGCACGATCTGCATCACTTGCTCCTGATAGACGATACAGCCGTAGGTCGGAGACAAGATCGGCTCAAGCTGCGGGCAGTCGTATTTGATCTCGCCGTGCATATTTTTCCCGCGCACATAAGCCGGGATAAAATCCATCGGGCCGGGACGATACAGGGCAATCCCGGCAATGACATCTTCCAGGCTGTGCGGCTTTAGCTCCTTGACGAAATTTTTCATGCCGGCGCTTTCAAGCTGGAACACCCCATCTGTACGCCCGGTGCCGAGCGATTCCAGCACCTTTTGGTCGTCAAAATCAATATGGTCCATATCAATTTTGATTCCGCTGCTCTTTTCCGCCAGCCTTGCCGCACTGTCAATCACCGTCAGCGTCCGCAGCCCAAGAAAGTCCATTTTTAACAGCCCAAGCTCTTCTAACGTCGTCATCGTAAACTGCGTTGTAATCATACCGTCTGTGCCTCTGGAAAGCGGCACATACTCATCCATCGGAAGCTGGCTGATCACAACGCCAGCCGCATGGGTGGACGTATGCCTTGGCAGCCCTTCCAGGCGCCTTGCCATATCGATCATCTTTTTGACCGTCTCATCCTCTTCGTAGATCTTGCGCAGGTCAGGGTTCATGTCCAGCGCCTTTTGGATCGTAATGCCAAGCTCAGACGGGACATTTTTCGCAATGGAGTCCACAAACGCATACGGAATGTCCATCACGCGCCCGACATCGCGGATGACACCGCGCGCCGCAAGCGTACCAAACGTCACGATCTGGGTCACGCATTCCTTGCCGTATTTTTCCACAACGTAGTCAATGACCTCCTGGCGCCTTTCAAAGCAGAAATCCACATCGATATCGGGCATAGACACACGCTCCGGATTTAAAAACCGCTCAAAGATCAGGTTGTATTTGATCGGGTCAATATTCGTAATCCCGGTCGTATATGCCACAAGCGACCCCGCCGCACTGCCGCGCCCCGGCCCTACGCTAATCCCATGCTCTTTCGCAAAGTGGATATAATCCCATACAATCAGAAAATAATCCACATACCCCATCGTCTGTATGACGTCCAGCTCATATTGCAAGCGCGGCTTTAATTCCTCCTCCCGCCCCGGATAACGCTCCGAAAGCCCTTCAAAGCAAAGCTTGTTCAAATATTCCCATGCACTGTAGCCGTCCGGCACATCATATTTAGGCACCTTCGTATTGCCGAATTCAATCTCCACATGGCAGCGGTCGGCGATCTTCTGTGTATTTTCCACCGCCTGTGCGGCATACGGAAACAGCGCGCGCATTTCTTCTTCGGATTTTACATAATACTGGCCGCCTTCATAGCGCATACGGTCTTCATCCATCAGCTTTTTCCCGGTCTGGATGCACAGCAGGATATCATGTGCTTCTACATCCTCCTTGTATGTATAATGCACATCATTGGTCACAACCAGCTCAATGCCCGTCTCTTCACTCAGCCGGATGAGCTGCGGGTTGACCATTTTTTGCTGCGGCAGCCCATGGTCTTGCAGTTCCAGGAAAAAATTGCCTTTCCCAAAACACGCCTCATATTTGAGCGCCGTCTGTTTTGCCTTTGCATAGTCGCCGCGCAGCAGCTCACGCTGCACTTCCCCGGCGATACAGGCACTCGTCGCTATGATCCCTTTGTGAAACTGCTCCAGTACTTCCATATCCACGCGCGGGCGGTAATAAAAGCCGTCCACAAAACCTTTGGAAACAATTTTCATCAAATTGCCGTACCCTTCATTGTCTTCGGCAAGCAGCACAAGATGATAATAACGGTCTTCCCCGCTGACCCGCTCTCTGTCAAACCGGGAGCCTGGAGCGACATAGACCTCACAGCCAAGGAGCGGATTGATGCCCGCCGCCTTTGCCGCCTTATAAAACTCAATCACTCCATACATCGCCCCATGGTCTGTAATCGCCGCGGCAGTCATCCCAAGCTCTTTGACGCGCGCCACATATTCCTGTATTTTATTTGAACCGTCCAGCAAGCTGTATTCGGTATGGACGTGTAAATGTGCAAAAGCCATGCTGATCTGCTCCTATCCTTCAAAATCGTATATATCCGAATAAATCACTATGTTTGTTCTTAAATCCCTTCCTCCTGGAACTGCCCCAGATCCACCTGCTCCAGCGCCAGCAGCGCCGCCTTTTTTTCCACGCCGCCCGCATAACCAGTCAGGCTCCCATTCGAACCGACGACTCTGTGGCATGGGACTAAAATCGATATCGGATTGCGTGCAACCGCAGAGCCAACTGCCTGGGCGGACATCTTTTCGACCCCCATCTGCTTTGCCATCTCTGCCGCAATCTGCCCATACGTCATCGTCTGCCCGTAGGGGATCTGCCTGAGTATGTTCCATACCGCCTTTTTAAAATCCGTGCCGTTTAGTGCAAGCGGCGGCATAAAATCAGGATTTTCCCCATAAAAATACAAATCCAGCCAGTCCCTTGTCTTTGCAAACACAGGCAAATCCTGTTCCTTTTGCTGTCCGGTTAAAGTAGCGCCAAAATATTTCTGCCCATCAAACCACAAGCCTGTCAAAGCCATGCCGTTGCTGGCTGCGGTAAGGCTTCCTAACGGCGATTCATATTTACAAATGTAGACCATTGTTTTCTCCTTTGTCATCCGGCATTTCCAGTTTTGTATAGTATACCATGATTTTATCTGGTTGAAAAGACGCAGATTGCAGGCAGAGGCAATTACGCAGATCGTGTGTCAGCCAGCTTTTTGCAACATATATTATATTAAGGAACAAAACCTTTTATTCCAAAATCATATAAGGAGGATTTTATGGCATCTTTTTATAATCAGGCAACGCTTTCCTACAATGGAAATACGACGACCTCAAATATCACAACCGGCGAAATACTGGAAGTTTTGTCCGCTGCAAAAACAGCTCTTCGCAGTACGTATGATTCCAATGAAAAAGTAACGTATATTATCAGCATCATCAACTCCGGCAACACCGCCTTTACCGGGCTTACTATTACAGACAACCTGGGCGCTGAGACAACCGGCGCGCAGGCAGTATATCCTTTGACGTTTGTAGTAAATTCCATCCGCTATTATGTAAACGGAACACTGATGGCTGCACCTACAGTAACGGCAACCTCTCCTTTGACGATCACCGGCATCAATATCCCGGCTGGCGGAAACGCCACGATCATCTACCAGGCCGCCGTAAACCAGTTCGCGCCTTTGGATACAAACAGCTCGATTACAAACAAAGCCGTAATCTCCGGCCCTGGCGTGACAAATGATATCGAAGTAAGCGAAACAATCACGGCTGACAATTCCGCAAGGCTGACAATCAGTAAATCCCTGTCCCCTACTACCGTCACGGAAAACGGACAGATCACTTACACGTTTATCATCCAAAACCTTGGGAATACTGCCGCTACCGCCACAGACAACGTAGCGATCACAGACACCTTTACGCCTGTGCTGGACCCGATTTCTGTTTCCTTCAACGGCAAAGCGTGGACGGAGAATACCAACTACACGTATGACAATCAGACAGGCGCATTTGAGACCGTAGCAGGACAGATCACCGTACCGGCAGCTACCTTTACCAAAGACCCGACAACAGGCGCATGGACGGTAAACCCAGGCGTCAGCACGCTGACTGTCACCGGGACTGTATAAACAGCGAAAAACGGAGGCGCGCCAGGGTCTTTACCCTGCCGCTTCCTTTAAATACGTTTGCAGCCTGGCAGACACAATACTCTTTCCACGCTCCTTGTCCGATACAAGGCAGATATCCCGCTTTGGCAGGCTGCAGCTTAACGGGATCTGTACAAGCTCCTGCTTGGATATAAACGGCTGCGCCATCTTTTCCGGTACAAATCCGATCCCAAAATTGTTTTGAATCAGCGGGATCAAAAGATCTGACGTCGCAGCTTCCATATCCAGCTCCATATCCGTATGATGCTTTAAAAAGAACTCCCTGTAAAACACAGAGGTCGCCGTACCTTCTAAAAGCCCTACCCATGGATAGCCTTTCAGCTCACTGAGCTTGTATTGCTTTTTCCCAAGCTCCCGATACTGGCTGCCTCCGACAAGGATTTCCCGGAAAGAAGCCAATTCGGCGCTCACAAACCTCTGCTGCGCAAACGGCGTCGTCAGCACTGCAAAATCCAGGCTGCCGCAGGCAAGCTTTTTTAACAGCCTGGGCGTTGTATCGTTATGTATTTTAATCCTTACCCTTGGGTGCCCTTCCTTGAAGCTGCGCAGTACGTCCAGCAAAAATAAATGCAGCGCCGTTTCCGTCACCCCGATCTCTACAATCCCCATCTCATCGGAAGCCTGCGCAGACAGCTCCTCCTGCGCATTCTCAAGCTGCATCACAGCAATCTGCACATGCGTATACAGGCGCTTTCCCTCCTCTGTCAGCGCAATCCCCCTTGCCTCGCGCACAAACAGCTTGCAGCCAAGCTCCGCCTCCAGCAGCTTTAACACCCTGGTTACATTCGGCTGGCTGCTGCCCATGGCAGCCGCGGCGCGGGTAATGTTTTTATATTTTGCAGCATAATAAAAGATTTTATAATACTCATAATTGATATTCATATATATTTTTCATATATCTCCCATACAATCTATGTATTTTAAATATCTCTTGTCTTGTATTATAATACATGGCGTATGAAAAGTAAATGAAAAAACTTATGCTACAAAACCGCATGATTTCAAAACTGTATGAAACAGGAGGCGCTATTTTATGAACAAAGACCTTACCCTCGGAAATCCGCAAAAAGTACTCTGGGCTTTCTGCCTGCCCATGTTTGGCAGCATTCTTTTCCAGCAGCTCTATAATATTGCCGATTCTCTGATTGCTGGCAAATTTATCGGGGAAAACGCGCTGGCAGCCGTCGGCAACAGCTATCATATCACACTGATTTTTATTGCGTTTGCATTTGGGTGCAATATGGGCTGTTCGGTAATCGTCTCCCAGTTTTTTGGAGCCAAGGACTATGCAAACATGAAATCCGCCGTCTATACAGCTCTGACAGCAAGCGCTGTCCTCTGCGCTGTCCTGATGGCATTTGGGCTGTCCGCAAACGAAGCGCTGCTGCGCCTGATGAACACCCAGGCAGAAATCATGGCTGACTCCGCTTTATATTTGAACATCTATATTATGGGTTTGCCGTTTTTGTTTTTTTACAATATTGCTACCGGGATTTTTTCCGCGCTGGGAGATTCCAAGACCCCGTTTTTGTTTCTTGCCTTTTCCTCCACCGCGAATATTCTCGCCGACCTGGTTTTCGTAAAAACCTTTCAAATGGGCATCGCAGGCGTTGCCTGGGCGACCTTTTTATGCCAGGGCGTTAGCTGCATCTGTTCCGTGCTGCTGATCTTAAAACGGCTTGCCACGATAAACGCCGGCTGCGGCGTCCGCTTTTTTTCCTGGAGCCTGCTAAAAAAGCTAACTGTCATTGCGGTGCCCAGCATTTTGCAGCAGTCCTTCATATCGGTCGGAAATATAATGGTACAAGGCTGCATCAACAGCTTTGGCATCAGCACCGCCGCCGGGTACTCCGCTGCCGTCAAGCTGAACAACCTTGCCATTACCTCCTTTACAACCATCGGAAACGGAATGTCCAACTTTACGGCACAAAATATCGGCGCAAAAAAATACCCGCGGATCGGGGAAGGCTTCCGCGCTGCCGTCAGGCTTGTCTGGATCTTATGCATCCCGTTATGCAGCCTGTACCTTTTGTTCGGAAAATACCTGCTGCTGTTGTTTCTGGATACCTCTTCTGCGGACGCGCTTCGTACAGGCATCCAGTTTTTGCAGATCCTGTCGCCATTTTATTTTGTCATTTCATCGAAGCTGATTGCAGACGGCGTACTGCGGGGCGCCGGATCAATGAAGCAGTTTATGGCTGCTACCTTTTCAGACCTGATCCTGCGGGTCATGCTTGCCTTTTTATTCTCAGGGCTTTCACATTCCGCAACAGGCATCTGGTGCGCGTGGCCGGTGGGATGGTGCATCGGCACCGGAATTTCGATCTGGTTTTACCGAAAGGGATATTGGAGAACTTAAGGCGCATTTGCATTGCGGTATCTATAGAATCATGTTATAATGCCGATAGATTGGAATTTGTGAAACTGAAAGGTGAAAGGAGATTTGCAGTATGCCCATGACACATAAAATCGGCATCCTCTCAGACACCCACAACCTGCTGCGTCCAGCCGTCACAGACATCCTGAGCACCTGCGATGCCATCCTTCACGGCGGGGACTTTAGCGCTCCGCACATTTTATCGCAGCTAACCGCCATTGCCCCGGTATACGCCGTACGCGGCAACACAGACACAGACAAAGCGTTTGACCGCATTCCACAGACACTGTCGCTGGAAGTATTCGGCATCCGTATCTTTTTGATCCACAACCGGCAGATGATACAGACATGCCTCCGCGACCGGGACTTGATTGTTTACGGCCATTCCCACAAATATGAGCATGTGCAGACAAACGGGCAGACATGGCTCAATCCCGGAAGCTGCGGCAGAAAACGCTTTCTTCTCCCTTTGACAATGGCTGTGCTGACGATAGAGGAAAACGGGACGTTCCAGATTGAAAAAATCCAATTTGAAAAAATCCAGAT
Organism: uncultured Eubacterium sp.; assembly: GCA_947178105.1. Lineage (GTDB taxonomy): Bacteria > Bacillota > Clostridia > Lachnospirales > Lachnospiraceae > Eubacterium_J. The sequence goes on from CAMWXD010000045.1 coordinate 11,319, forward strand.
TGAAAATAACCAGATACAAAGAGCCAAAAGCATCCAGGCGGAACCCTCTTCCCTGCCGCCTCAAAAAGACCTAAAGCAAATCGTCCTTCGTGTGATGAAAGAAACAGACCATGGAAAGCCCGTCAGCGCAATCGCCCAAAGCTGCGGCATCAGCCAGGAGCTTGCCGAACAGGTCTGCCGCCTTTATCTGACGCATCCGGGTGTCAGCGCAGATGGGATCCTTGGGAAAATGGGGGTGTAAACGCATTAACAAGAGACACCTCCTTTTGAAGTGTCTCTTGCAAAATAGCTTTACTGCGATACGCGCATTTCGCGCACAGCCTTGCGTACTTTTAATACCATGGACGGAGCCACGGAAAGCTCATCCAGCCCCATCTTCATAAACTCTTCGGTCAGCTCCAAGTCTGCGCCAAGCTCTCCGCAGATGCCTGCCCATTTTCCATATTTATGCGCACTGTCTACAACCATTTTTATCATGCGCAAGATTGCTTTGTGGTGCGGATTGTAAAAATCATCCAGCTTTGCATTCTGCCTGTCGATCGCAAGCGTATACTGGGTCAGGTCGTTTGTGCCGATACTGAAAAAGTCTACAAGCTGTGCCAGTTCTTCGCTGACCATAACAGCCGCCGGCGTCTCGATCATAATGCCCTGCTCCGGCATTTTATAAGGGATCCCCTTTGCTTCCAGCTCCTGGCGCACTTCTTCTACGATCTCATAGATCTTTTCCACTTCTTCTGTCGAAATAATCATCGGGTACATAATCGACAGGTTGCCAAATACTGCCGCACGCAGAAGCGCACGCACCTGCGTCTTAAAGATATCCGGCTGTTTTAAGCAAATGCGGATCGCACGGTACCCCATTGCCGGATTGTCCTCGTTCCCAAGGTTAAAATAATCCACCTGCTTATCTGCACCGATATCCAGCGTACGGATAATGACTTTTTTGCCCGCCATCGTCTGCAATACCTGGCGGTAAGCCAAAAACTGCTCTTCCTCGGTCGGAAAATCTGATCTTCCAAGATACAAAAACTCACTGCGGAACAAGCCGATCCCTCCGGCATCATTTTCCAGTACATAGCCGACATCCCCGACGCTTCCGATATTTGCATAAATATTTACCTTCTGCCCGTCAAGCGTCACGTTTTCTTTGCCCTTTAAGGTTTGCAGCATATGCGCTTTTTCCTGCTCTTCGCGGATCTTCGCTTCCACTGTGCTGCGCACTTCTGCGTCCGGCTCAAAGATCACCTTACTCTCAAAACCGTCTACAACAGCTTCCATGCCGGTATGTATTTCTTCCAGGTTCATCGGGACGCCAATCAGCGCCGGAATATTCATCATACGCGCCAAAATAGCCGTATGCGAATTTGTAGAACCGTGTACGGTCACAAAGCCAAGTATTTTTTCCTTGTCCATCTGCACCGTCTCACTTGGGCTTAAATCATCCGCCACAATGATCGAAGGCTCCATCGAGCTTAAATCTGTATCTCCCTCTCCGGACAGGTTGCGTACAAGACGCTCAGAAATATCCTTTACATCCGCAGACCTTGCTTTCATATAGTCATCATCCATATTGGCAAACATCTCGGCAAAGTTGTCTCCGGTTACCGCAACTGCATATTCCGAATTAACCATCTCTGTGCGAATCATATTATATATGGAATCCAGATAATCGTCATCCTCCAGCATCATCTGGTGTACTTCAAAAATGGCTGCGCTTGCTTCCCCTACTTCCTTTACTGCCTTGTCGTATAATGCCTTAAGCTGGCCTTTTGCCTGCTCACATGCCGCATTTACCCGGTCGATCTCCGCCTGCGCGTCTTCAATTTTGGTGCGCTTAATCTGGAAATCCTTATTCTTCAATACCAAAACCTTACCGATTGTAATGCCCTTGTACACTGACTTTCCTGAAAATTCAGTCATTTTTTTCTCCCTTCCACTTTTTATTCTTGCAGCATCAAAAAATGCCCTTAACTTATCTGTATTTTACTACTATTTCCCCTTTGTTGCAATCCCATTTTTTATTTTTCACAAAAATATTTACGGAATTTCATACAAAAAAAGAATGCTATTGGGCAAATTGCCGAAAGCCAGTGCAGCCGGCGCAGCCTCTGCCGAGGCTTTCACTGTTTCTGCCAAAACCTCGCGTACAGCGCCGGAAATACCTGCTCTGCGAACAGAGCAGACAATATCCCGGTAAACACCCCGGCAAGGACATCGCTTGGATAGTGTACGCCCACATACAGCCTGGACAGCCCGATCAGCGCTGCCAGCAAAAGCAGCGGTACACCCGCTCTCTTGGGCAGATGGCAATGCAGCACCCACGCCGAAGCAAACGAGCTTCCTGTATGACCAGAAGGGAAAGAGGAATCCGCCGGCTTTGCAACAAGAGGGACAATCGCTGTTACCGCATCATATGGGCGCACCCTCCCGACCAGGTTTTTTAACAGCAGGTTGTTTAGAAGCAAAGAGCCAAGCAGCGCAAGGATACTGATGCAGCCGGCCTTTCTTGTCTTTTCTGGAATCAGTAAAAGCAGCGACAAAACCACCCAGACAATCCCCGCATTGCCAAGGCTCGTAATAAAAACAACCGCCGGGGACAGCCAGGGTGCGCGTATCTGTTCCTGTATCAAAAGCAGGATGCCGACGTCTGTATTTGTGATCCATTCCAGCATGTTGTACCTCCCTATTCATATGGTTTTATGCTGATTACAAAAGCATATGCCATGCATCCAGTTTTGTCAATGTGCAAATCCCGAATTCTATGCTTTGCAAAATCCAAATATACTGTTATAATAGAGAGAAAAAAGAGCTATGAATGCACAGGAGGTTTACAATGAGATACAAAGTATTATTAGTAGGCAATAACAAGGCAACAATCGAAGATATGTTCCTCCACGCAAACAATATTCTGGAATGCCAGAGCACTTCCAGCCGTTTTGACGATATTGTCTGCCACCTGAAATATTTTCAGCCGCATGTCCTTGTTTACTGTATGAATAATGAAACACGCGATACGATGTCACAGCTTATTACGATCAAGCACACAAAATTAGAGCGGAAAACCCCGTTTTTTGTTGTCGCGACACAGGAAGACTGCGATGAGCTGCGCAAAATATCCGCAGATTTTTCAGACGTGGATTTGATCAAGCCGATCACTGCGCTGCAAATAGCCGATAAAATTACAGTTTATATGAAGCGCAATTTCAAACTCCAGGAAAATGAGCCTATGCCTGCTCCAGACATCCCGGTTTCTACTCCGGCAGACACACAGACGCAGACAATCCTTGATAATATAGATTCTCTGTTCAGCGTCGAACCTGTCAATGACCGCAAGCATATCCTCGTTGTGGACGATGATTTCCGTATGTTAAAGCTGATTAAGCGCTACCTGGACGATTCGTATGACATTGCGACTGCGATCAACGGTAAAGTTGCTTTAAAATTTTTAGAATCCAAAATGACGAACCTGATCCTGCTCGATTACGAAATGCCTGGAGAAAACGGCCCGGCAGTTTTGGAAAAGCTGCGTGCAAACCCGGTTACAAACGAAATCCCTGTGATTTTTTTGACCGGCATCAACGACCGCAAAAAGATCCAGCAGGTGCTTGCGCTCAAGCCGCAGGGCTATCTTTTAAAGCCGATCGACCATGACAAATTAGTAGAAGCTATCGAAAATACAATCGGATAGACCAGTTCCGAAGGAAGGTGATTTATGGAAGAAGCCTTATATTTAACCGACTTAATCGATATTTCCATTTTGCAGGAAATGCAGAATTCCTTTTCAAAAATGACAGGCATTGCCGCTTATATTACAGACCCGGACGGAAACTATGTCACAGGAGCGTCCTGCCAGACGGATTTTTGTTCCCAGTATACACGCGCTTCCAAAATCGGATACCAGCGCTGCCGTACATGCGATATTAACAGCGCCAAACATGCATCCAACAAGGGACAGGCAATCACATACCACTGCCATGCCGGGCTGCGTAATTTTGCAGCGCCGATTTTTATGGAAAACAAGCTGATCGGATGCCTGTTTGGCGGACAGTTTCTGGATGGGCCGCACGACGATGAGAAAATCAGGCATATCGCAAACGAACTCGGCATCGACCCGGAGGCATATGTGGCAGCTTACCACAAGCTTCCGTATATTCCAAGGGAAGACCTAAAGCGCGCCTCTTTGTTTTTACATACGATCACAAATGCGCTATCCAGCATCGCCTACCATAACTATGTGATTTTACAGGAAAATAACAAGATCAAACGCATTACGCATCTGAAATCCGATTTCCTGGCAAATATGAGCCACGAAATCCGCACACCGATGAACGCCATTATCGGTATGGCTGAAATGGCGCTGCGTGAAGAACTGCCGCTTGCTGCGCACGATTATGTCAATCAAATCAAAAGTTCCGGCAAGAGCCTGCTCATGATTATCAACGACATATTAGATTTCTCCAAAATAGAATCCGGAAAAATGGAGATCACAATGGGCGAATACGAGCCGATGTCGATGATTAACGATATCGCCAATATCGTCATGTCGCATATCGGCAAAAAAAACGTACAGCTTATTCTGGACATATCGCCGGATATCCCGTACGGGCTGTTAGGAGACAGCCTGCGGATCAAACAGATCCTTGTGAACCTGACCAATAACGCGGTCAAATTTACAAAAGACGGCTATATTACGATCAAATGCGAACCATTTGCAATGAATCAGGATGAGATCGTACTTGAGACGACGATCCAGGATACCGGGATTGGGATTAAAAAAACAGATATGGAAAAGCTGTTCCAGTCTTTCCAGCAGCTTGACAGCAAGCGCAACCGTAACCTGGAAGGCACCGGCCTCGGGCTTGCCATCAGCCAGCAGCTTTTGCATTTGATGATGGGTTCCATCCAGGTAGAGAGCGAATACGGCAAAGGCTCCCGGTTTTCTTTCAAACTGCCGCAGCGTATTACCCGTTCCAGGTCCTGTATCACGATCAAAGACCCGCCTTCTGCCGTAGCCGGACTGATCGCGGACAACGTCGTACACGCGCAGTTAAAAAAAGATATCAAAAGGCTGCATATTACGTACCATCCGCTGGACAGCGAACAGGACCTTCCTGACCTTGACCTGATTAAGGCAAGTTTTCTGTTTGTAGAAAAAGAGCTTTTTACAGACACCGTCAGGCAGTTTGTAAAAGAGCATCCTGTGATTACGGCTGTACTGATCCTGGACTTTTTCGATACTGCAGGCTTCGACAATGTACTGCCAAACCTGATGGTATTAAAAAAGCCGATTTATTCCTTAAACCTTTCGATTATCTTTAACCACGAAAGCGTAGATATGTACTACAACAATGTTATGGATGAAGATTATGAGTTTATCGCGCCGGAAGCACAGATCTTAATCGTAGATGACAATACCGTCAACCTGACCGTTGCAGACGGGTTGTTAAAGCCGCTGCAACTACAGATCGATACGGCAAAAAGCGGGAAAGAAGCGATCACCATGATCTCCGCCAAGCATTATGACCTGATCTTTATGGACCATATGATGCCGGACCTAAACGGGATCGAGACGACGCATATTATCCGCCGTTTCCATGAAGAATACGCAAACGTGCCGATTATCGCATTTTCGGCAAATTCTTCTACCGAAATAGAGATGATGTTCTTAAACGAAGGACTGAATGACTGCGTAGGCAAGCCTTTTGAACTGCGTATGCTGATCTCCAAGCTGAAACGGTGGCTGCCAAGAGAAAAGATCCAAAAGGTCAGTGAAGAAATGGACCAACATCCGCAGCCGGAGCCGCAAAACTCCTCCATCTCGATCGAAGGGCTGGATACAGACGCAGCACTCAAGCTGCTCGGCAGCGAAGACCTGTTGTGGGCTGTTTTAAAAGACTATTACAAGGTGATCCGCAAAAAAGCAGACAGGATCCATGAACTGGAGCAGGCAGAAGACTGGAAAAATTATACGATCGAAGTCCATGCTTTAAAAAGCGCTTCCAGGCAGATCGGCGCCACTGAGCTGTCCGCCCTCGCCGCCGACATGGAAAAAGCGGGAAACGCGAAGGATGCGCAGCTAATCCACCAGTATACCGGCTCCATGCTGGAACAATATATGCATTATAACCATATTTTAGCGCCTTATTTTATAGAAGAAGAGGCCGCATCCAATTCCGGTACAGTTATGACAGCCGAACAGCGCAGCCAGTCTTTTGCTGCGTTGCGCAGCGCAATCGACGAGCTGGATATGGACCGGATGGAAGAAGTCATCCAGGACATGGCGCTATATTACTATGAGGACTGGCAGATGGAATTGTTTAAGCAGCTCAAAAACGCTGCCTGGGAACTCGATGTAGATTCCTGCGAATCCATTCTCGCTGCCTGGGAAAATGAAGAGGCAAACCATGGAAATGCAAACTGACTTAAACTTAATTGACCTGATTGATGCAGACACGCTTACAACGATTGAACAGGCATTTTGTGAAATGACAGATATGTCCGCCGGCATCTCAGACCCGCAGGGCATCCCTGTCACCGCACACTGCAATACGAGCGAATTCTGCCGCCTTGTCAAATCCTCCGCAGCCGGCCGTGCCCGCTGTGAACGGTGCGACAGGCAGGGTGCGGTTATGGCGCTGGAAAACCACGCCGCTGTATTTTACCGCTGCCATGCAGGGCTGATCGACTTTGCCGCCCCAATTACGATCCAGGGCCAGATCCTGGGCACGTTTGTGGGCGGGCAGATCCTCATTGAACCGCCTGACGAAGGGAGAGCTTTGCTGCTTGCGCATGAGATCAACGCAGATCCGCAGGAATACCTGGCGGCGCTGCGCAAAATCCCGATCGTTACCGAGGAACAGATCAATGTCGCGGCTGAGTTTTTGTACGCCTTATCCAACATTCTCTCCAGCATCGGATGCAGCCGATACAGGATCCTGCAATCCAATATCGAACTGGAACATGCGACCCAGTCAAAATCAGACTTCCTCGCAAATATGAGCCATGAGATCCGCACGCCGATGAACGCTATTATCGGCATGTCGGAGATGGCGATGCGCGAGCCGATCCCGCTTGCCGCAAAGGAATACATCAGCCAGATCAAAGCTGCCGGGCAGACACTTTTAACGATCATCAACGACATCCTGGACTTTTCCAAAATCGAGTCCGGGACAATCGATATCCATGCAACCGAATATTCCCCGATGTCCTTAGTGGGCGATATTATCAATGCCATCACGACCCGCATCGGGACAAAGGACATTGAATTTATCGTAGATATCACGCCTGACCTGCCGGAAGTGCTGTTAGGCGACCATATCCGCATCAACCAGATCATCCTCAACCTGACAAACAACGCGGTCAAATTCACAAAGCATGGCAGGATCTGTCTCAGGATCTCCTATGCCCCGTCAGAAGATGAACAGATGCTGATGCTGCATGTTGATGTCGAGGACACCGGCACTGGTATCCGCGAAAAGGATATTGACAAATTATTCGATTCTTTCCAGCGCGTAGACACACTGACCACACATAAAATCGAGGGAACCGGGCTGGGGCTTGCGATCACAAAACAGCTTTTGACACAGATGCAGGGCGATATCCAGGTAAAGAGCAGTTACGGCTCTGGGAGCTGCTTTTCCTTTTCGCTGCCGCAAAAAATCATACGCAGCAATCCGAGCGTTGTCGTTAAAGACCCGAAAAATATCAGTGCAGCCGGGCTGGTGAGCAGCCGCTATGCTTCCAGCCAGCTTCAGTTGGATGTGGAACGGCTGGGCGTATCTTATCTGCCGATCCAGTCCGAACATTCACTCTCACTGCTGCTGAAATATAAGATCAACTATTTTTTTATCGAACATGTAATGTTTACTGATGAAGTGGAAGCATTTGTGCGCAGCCACAGCGAGATCACCGCTGTCCTGATCGTCAGCTACCAAACGATCTTAGAATCCGACATTCCGCACCTGATCGTTATGAAAAAGCCGCTGTATGCCATGAATATCGCAGCCATTTTCAACCATGAGCTGTATACGGAGCTGCCAGAAGAAGATGAAGATCCGTTTGATTTTATCGCCCCGGATGCGACCATACTGATCGTAGACGACAATGCCGTCAACCTGACGGTTGCCGCCGGCCTGCTCGAACCGCTGCATATGCAGATCGATACCGCGTGCAGTGCGCAGGACGCCATTGAGAAAATTGCACGGCACGCATATGACCTGATCTTTATGGATCATATGATGCCGGAAGTGGACGGCGTAGAAGCGACTCATATTATCCGCCGTTTCTACACAAACTATAACAACGTGCCGATCATCGCGCTGTCCGCCAATGCCGTAGACGGCGCCGAGAAACTGTTTTTAAAAGAGGGCATGAATGATTTCGTGCCAAAACCGATCGAGCTAAAAGTCATCCTTTCCGCGCTGCGCCGCTGGCTGCCGCAGCAAAAAATACAGCCTGCCGCGCCAAACAGCTCCGGCAGTAAGGACAAGACACTTTCCGTCCAGATCGATGAACTGGATACAAAAGCAGCATTAAAACTTTTGGGCAGCGAAAAGCTGTTTTGGGATGTCTTAAAAGACTATTTCCTTGTCATTTCAAAAAAAGCTGCCCTGATCGAAGAATTAGAGCAAAAGGAAGACTGGAAAAATTACACGATCGAAGTCCACGCCTTAAAAAGCGCTTCCAGGCAAATCGGCGCTATCGAGCTTGCCGACCTTGCCGCCCGCATGGAGCAGGCAGGAAACGAAGGCAACGCCGCCCTGATCCACTATACAACCCCGCGGCTGTTAGAGCAATACCGCTCCTTTGAGACGATCTTGCAGGAATATTTCCACAAAGAAGCAGACGAAGGAGACACCGGCACGTTAAAGCCGCTCGCTGCACCGGAAGATTTGCAGCAGTTTTTCGCAATGCTGCGCTTTGCCTTTGAAAACCTGGACATGGACCAGATGGAAGAAGCAATCGAGACGATGAAACAATATTCTTATGCCGACAGCGAAAAAGAACTGTTTGAGCAGCTATGCGGCGCTGTCGCAGAGATCGACACAGATGCCAGTGAAGATATTATTAAAATGTGGGAAACGAAGCTGAAAAAATAACTGTGCCAGCAGCCTATTTTAAAATGGCGGAAGAGGATGCTTCCGCCATTTTTGTGTTTTGCTCAGTTTTTCCTGCAACATAGACAAAAGATACCGAAAAAAATACGGTATATTCCAAAGCTCTTTTAAAACAGCAGCGGTTTTGCTATGATAAGTATACAGCGGTTAAATAAGCGCCTTTCGTAACCCTCTGAATTTTCACATGCGTCGTTGCAGCTAGTCAATGCAGCCACTTACTTACAACTACGATTCTTGCCCCCATCTTTCCTGTGCAGATTTATCTGGTTACAAGCAAGGCGCTTATTTAACCGCCTGCTTCAGCGTAAGAGCCTTTCGACTAACTTCACGCAGTCCGCCGCATCTTTCGAATAACCGTCCGCGCCGATCTCCTCCGCAAAGCCTGGCGTAATGGCTGCGCCGCCAATAATGACCTTTCCTGCAAAATTTCTTTCTTTTGCGAGCTGCACAACCTCCTGCATCCGCATCATCGTCGTCGTCATAAGCGCGGACAGTCCAATGATTGCCGCATCTTCCTCAATCGCAGCCGTTACGATCGTCTCCGCTGCGACATCCTTGCCAAGGTCAATCACATGATAGCCATAATTGCGCAGCATCAGTACAACAAGGTTTTTGCCGATATCATGGATATCGCCCTCCACCGTAGCGACTACGAGTGTGGCAGACTCTTCTTCCCTGCCGTTTCGTTCAATCTTCGGCTCCAAATATTCGATCGCCGCTTTCATCGCATTTGCACTGGCAATCAACTGGGGCAGGAAATATTTCTGCGCGTTAAACAGCTCGCCCACTTCATTAATCGCTGGAATCAAATACTGGTCAATCACCTGCTCCGGCTTTGTCCCCCGCGCTAATTCCTCTTGCGCATATGCTACAATGCTCTTTTTCTCGCCCTGCAATACTGCGCGGTAAACCGGAGCGGACTGTACGGACAAATCCTGGCCGGCTGCGGACGCTGGCAAGGCGCCGGATTTTCCGGTACCTTCCGCCCCGGCACCCGCCGCAAGCGTGCCTGCCCAGCTTGTACTTGCGGTTTTCTCATTCGCAAGCTGTCTTTGTTTTTCCTGCTCCAGTTTTTCCTGCTTTTGCTTATATGCCTGCATCCGGTTAATATAAAAAAGGTCGCTGCCATCTTTATGCAGCAGCATATCCGCAGCCGCAGCCGTATTCATCAAAAGATCCTGCGACGGGTTCGCAATCGCCATCGTAAGCCCACGCGCAATCGCCATCGTCAAAAACGCAGTATTGACAAACGAACGCTCCGGCAGCCCAAAGGAAATGTTGGACAGCCCGCAGATCGTCGCAAGCCCAAGCTTTTTGCTGCAATAGCTGATCGTATCCAGGCACTCCAGCGCTGCCTTTGGATTCGCCCCCACGGTCGCCACCAGCCCGTCTACGATGATATCTTCCTTTGCAAATCCCTGGCGGAGCGCTTCGTCTAAGATCGTATGCACGATCGCGTGCTTGTCCTCCAACGTTTCCGGCAGGCCCGCATCCGACAGCGGCAGCAGGATAAACATTGCTCCATATTTTTTTGCAATCGGCAAAAGCCGCTCAAATTTTTCCTTTTCCAGAGAAATGGAATTGATCAGCGCGCGTCCCGGATACACCCTGAGCGCGGCTTCGATCACTTCAATATAGCTCGAATCGATGCACAGCGGGCAGTCTACTGTTGTCGTTACCTCATAAACAGCCTCCAGCATCATCTGCTTTTCATCGATCCCGTTCATCCCCATATTGATATCCAATACGCAAGCGCCGTTTTCCTCCTGCTCTCTCGCCATAGCGCGTACCAGTTCCAGGCTGCCCGCCCGAAGCTGCTCCTGTAATTTTTTCTTTCCGGTAGGGTTTATCCGCTCCCCGACAACCTGAAACCCTCCGTCCAGCGCAATCTCCACAACCTTTCTCTCAGAAGCCAGCACACGCCTTGCCTCCGTCCGGATTGGCAGGCGCCCGCAGCCCTTTGCCGCATCCGCAAGCGCCCTGATATGTGCCGGCGTCGTCCCGCAGCAGCCGCCCAAAGCAGCCGCTCCGGCTTCGATCAGCTTCTTTCCTGCCTGCGCAAATTCCTGCGGGGTTGTCTTATAGACCGTACGCCCGTTTTCCAGTTCCGGCAGCCCGGCATTTGGCTTTGCAAGGATCGGGATATTTGCATAAGCATACATCTGCTCTACGATCTCTACCATCTCCATCGGGCCTGTCGAACAATTCAGCCCAACCGCGTCCGCCCCCAGGCTTTGCAGGACTACAACTGCCGTCTCCGGGTTTGTCCCAAACAGCGTCCTGCCGTCATCCTCAAACGTCAGGCTTGCCATAACCGGAAGCGAACACGTCTCCTGAATGGCAATTACCGCCGCCCTCGTCTCCTGCAGGCTCATCATCGTCTCCACAACAAACAGGTCAACCCCGGCATCATACAACACCTTTGCCTGCTCCTTATAGACCTCCACCAGATCTTCAAACTGCAATTCTCCCAACGGATAGAGCTGCTGTCCGGTCATCGTCAGGTCACCCGCCACAAACGCCCTTCCCTGCGCAGCTTCCTTTGCCAGCCGCACCAGGCTCGTATTCATAGAAACAAGCTGGCCCGCCAGCCCATACTCCGCCAGCTTGATCCTGTTTGCGGTAAACGTCGGCGCATACAAAATCTGCGTGCCCGCCTCCACATAGCTGCGCTGGAGCGAACGCATCACATCTGGATGCTCCAGGATCCACTGCTCCGGGCAGACATTCCCCGGCATCCCTGCCTGCTGCAAATTCGTGCCAGTCGCACCGTCCAAAAGGACAACGCCCTGATCGAAAAGATTACGAAATTCCTGTTTTGTCATGGTTTTCTCTCCTGCCTTTTCTTTTTTGCTGCTATTATACTACCACAGTTGCCGTGCCCCGGCAAGATGTTCAGGAAAGTTCAAAAAAACCATCCACCCCATCCGCAATCCCCGATACCACTTTAAGCTGATAATCCTCTGTTGCCAGCAGGGCATCTTCCGCAGGATTTGTCATATATCCTACCTCTACAATCGTCACCGGAACCTGGCACCAGTTGATGCCGCTCATCGTATCCGTCTCCCAGACAGATTGTTTTCTGCACCCCGCAGCGGCTGTCAGCCCGTTCAATATGCTTTCGGACAAGTTTTTGCTTGCCTGGTAAAAGCTGGCATTATATGGATTGTCCGCAGTCTGGCAGATCGTCATTGCCCCGCTTACGGATGCATTTTCCGAAGCGTTGGCATGTATGCGGATAAATGCATCCGCCTTTGCCTTATTTGCCATCTTAGCACGTTTGGCATTGCTGATATCCACATCATGTTCTGTCCGTATCATTAGCACCTCATAGCCCCTGTTTTCCAGTTCGCTTTGCAGCTTCTGCGCAAGCTGAAGCGTCAGCTCATACTCTGCCAAACCGCTCGCCTTTCCTCTTGTCCCGGAGCTTACCTTCGCCTTTGTCTCACGCGCGCCTGGGCCAATCGGCTCCTGCGCCGGATTTCCTTTTGCCTGGTGCCCTGCATCAATCGCAATCAGCTTTGTGCTGCCGCTTTTTTCTTGTTTCTGTATCTGCTTCTGCTCCTGTTCCCATTGCTCCCTATGCTTTTCCTTTACCCGGAAAATCCGCAGCAAAGACTTGTCAATCCTGCCTTCACGTATTTTCCCTTTGTTTACTGCTTCTATAAGCCCCCGATAAGCATCCTGAAAATCCTGCGGCATCAAAAGCATGTCTGCCCCAGCCTGTATCGCACGCACTGCCGCATCCGCAGAGCGGTAATCGTTCGTAATAGCGCCCATACTAAGGGAATCCGTAACGACAATCCCTGAAAAGCCAAGCTCACCGCGCAGCACATCGGTAATCATCGTATGCGACAGGGAAGCCGGCACACCCTCGTCCGATACTTGCGGCAGCAGGATATGCCCCGCCATGACAAAATCCGCCCCGGCAGCAATCCCTTCCGCAAACGGAACAAGCTCACATGCACGCAGCTCATCGAGCGTTTTATTGCAATAAGCTGCTGTCTGATGGCTGTCCTGTGCCGTATCGCCATGTCCCGGAAAATGCTTTAACACTGCCGCAATGTTTTTGGACTGCAATCCCCTGACCTCATTTGCCACCATAGACGCCACCAACTCAGGGTCACTGCCAAACGACCGCTTTTTCACAACCGTATTTCTTTTGTTTGTATACACGTCCGCCACCGGCGCAAAATCCACGTTCACCCCAAACCTGCGCAGATAGCCGCCGATCTGCTTTCCGACCCGGTACGCAGCTTTTGGGTCTTTGGATGCCCCGATCCTGCTCATATCTGTAATCTTTGGCACATCCGCCATCCCACGGCCGGAAATCCTCGCAACGCTTCCGCCTTCTTCATCTACACAAAGAAACAGCGGCATCCCGCTGCGCTGCATACTGTAGCGCTGCACAGCTTCCGCCATTTTGGAAAACTGCTGCTGCGAATCAATATTCTGCGAAAAATAAACGAGCCCGCCAACCGGATACTGATTCAGCGCCCTGCGTGTCTTTTCCGACGCAGCCGTTACTTTTTTCACACCTGTCAGCGCTTCCGGCGTCAGGATAAATAGCTGGGCTATTTTTTCTTCCACAGTCATTTTTTTGATTGCTTTTCGTATTTGTGTATCGCTTTTGCCCATTTTATCGTTCTTTGCCTGATTTTTCCTTTGATTCTGGCTGTTCCACGCAAGCTTCTCCACGCCGGATCCCCCTTTTTTTCCTGCCGTCACTGCGGCTGCCAATACTGCCGCCGTGATACATGTCAGCACAAGCAGCGTCAGCAATATCTTTTTTGTAAGCCGCTGTTTCCTGCTGCGTACAGAATTTTTACTGCTTTTCTTTTCCATTTCACCCATCTCCTGCAATACAATGCAAATTTACAAAAGCTCTTCAACGATACAGGCATGTTCTTTCGTTTTCCTGTGATAACTGATCCCGACCCCTAAAATCCTTCCAGTATATTTGGGCTTTTCTCCCAGCTTTCCCTGAAAACGCAGCGCATAATGCCTGTCCCGAATCTGCCTGAGTGCCGCTTGCGGCGTACTGTCCACCTTCAGTTCAAGGATCAAAGCGTCCGCATCCCTTTGCACCGGATAAAAAATAAAATCCACATATCCCTCTCCCGCTTTATCCTCCCGCTCTACACGGTACAGATCCCTTGCAGCCAGATAGGCAAGGTTCACGACTGCCGACAATTCCGCCTCACTGTTATAAGAAAAAATCGGCGATTCTGTATCATGTGCAAATTTTAAAATCTCCGCCATCGTTTCCGTATCGCCTGCCAGTGTTGCGGCAAGCATGTGATGCGACGCATTTGCCAGATTGTAAATGTACCCTAAAGATTTTTCTTTTTTCATCATCGCTGCATAGCTGTCCATCAGCTCTTTATTTGGAATCGCTACACGCCCGTTTTTATAAGTCAGCAGCCCATACACAACCATCGCTGAATAAATCTCATCCTTTGTAGCAAGCTGCATAGACACCGCCGCATATTCCTGGATATCAGCCGCAACGGACTCTCCCGCAAACAAAAGCGCCAGATCATCCTGCACATCATCCACATTATGTTTTATATACCCAAAGACAGAATCGTATGCGCCCGAGCTTGTCCAGTAATTGCGAAGCTGGTTATCCGTCAGCGCACAGACGACAGACCGCGGGTTATAGATCTTTCTGCCGTCAGCCGTATCATACCCATCATACCATTCTGCCAGGTCTTCCCGCAAAATCTTAATTTCCTTTACGGCTGTCTTATAAGTCGCATACAGCATATCCACTTCCTGATCCAAAAAGCCAAAATATTCACCAAAGCGCGCTGAAGTCGCCATATGATATTCCAAAAACATATTCAGTTCAGAACCGTCCGAATATTTTGCAACCGGAAGAATCCCCGTCATATAGGCAAGCTCTGCATATACCTTATCTTTGAGCAGCGCCTTTAAAAAAAGCAGGAAAGCAGCATGGTCTTTGTCCGTCATAAAAGGCATATGGAACACGGCATCCCATTCATCCATAATAAACACAAACCTGCTGCCTGTCATTTGAAACACAGCGGACAAGTTATCCCATACAGCGCCGTCAATCCGTATATCCAAAGCAGGATATGCCTTGGCAAGATCCTGGTTAATCCCATCCTGAATCCTGTCGATATACTGCCGATACCCGCTGCAATCCCTTGGCACCTCACTGAAATCAATAAAAATAACCTGATGCTGGTTCAAATGCCTGTAATCATCTGGACGCCCTGCAATCGCAAGGCTGTCAAACAGGCTGCTGCTGTCCTTTGCATTCCCCAAAAACGCCCCTACCATATTTGCCATTACTGTTTTTCCAAAACGGCGCGGCCTTGTAATGCAAAAATATCGGTTTTTTGTACCCAAAGCAGGGATTAATTCTCCAATGAGCATAGATTTATCGACAAAATAACGCTCCTGTGTCAATTCACGAAAATTCTCGTACGGATTTACACTGTTTAAATAATATCCCATCTCCATACCTCCTTACGTACAAACGCAGCCTGTACCGCTTCGCACAACGCTATCCTTCTCCGATCTTTGCATAATCCTGATAAAAACCCCCATCGATCCGCACCTCTTTTCCCCGGAACGCAAACCCATAGATCCTGATTTTATCCTTTGCGCACACCTTCTGTAAAACATCTGCATACCCTTTCTCCAAAATCTGGCCAATCGCGGCTGCGGCAGTATCCTCCAGAGTCTTTTCCCCATCCTGTGCATCAAAGACCTTAAACTCAAAAATAATCCCGTCATCTGTATCCCTTCGCGGCATCAGAAGCATATCATACCTGCCAAAGCCGCTTTCCCTGTTAGAAGTAATCCTGTATCTGCTATCCAAATCGACCATCAGCCCCAGGACAAACCCATGATAAAAGCGTTCCGGCTCTGTTTTTTTTGACGGCGCACTGCCAGAATCAAAAAAACTGATGGTAGACAATGCCACCTCGTTCATATAGGCATTCATCCGTCTTACATCATGTAACAGCAGCGCTTTGATAAAGTCATTGTAGGCAGAACTGCATTTTTCAAACCATCCGCGAATCAGCTTACGGAAAATAAGCACGATCTCCAGGTTTGTAAGCGCAAGCCGGTACAGCAGCCCTTCCCTCCCCAAACCTGGTTCTTCCGTCTCATAGCCTGTTATTTTTAAATACCCGCTGGCAAGCAGCAGGCTCCAAACCGCATCCGAATTTCCATCCAGTTCGTCAAATACAATTTGCTCGTCCACTTTCGTACAAAAAGAATTTCCGCGCAGCAAATCCTCGACAGCCATTTTCATTTCTTTACTACCCTGCTGGATCAAAGTTCCGACCAGCTTATTAGAGCTTGTGTTTGCCCAATATGCCGCAAACACTTTTTCGTCCAAATACTGGGTAATTGACCAGGGGTTATAAATACTGCAGCAGTCGCCAAAACGAAATCCGTCATACCAGCGCTTTACTTCCTCCCGTTCCTTTGACAGCCCAAATTCTTCCAACGCCTGAAAAACTTCCTCTTCTGTAAATCCAAAAGCTGTCGCATATTTTCTGGATGTCGCTGTCACAACTGCAAGATTGTTCAGCTCTGAAAAAACCGATTCTTTGCTGATCCTGGTAATCCCTGTCATAACGGCGCGTTCCAAATACGGATTTGCTTTCAATGCCGCATGAAAGATCCCTCTTAAAAACTCCGTCAGTTCACGCCAATAACCATTTACATACGCTTCCTGCATCGGCGTGTCATACTCGTCCAGCAAAATAAGAACCTTTTTCCCATAATATTTATATAAATACCTGGATAACTGTCCAATCGACACAGCCGCATCCGCATCATCCATTTCCGTCAGCATCCTTTTAAAACAGGCTACGTCCTCCTCCCGCAAAATACCGCTGTCCATAAGAAAGTCATGATCCATATACATATTCACAATCAACTGGCATATCTTTTTTCGGACAGTACTATAATCTTTTCCCTTTACCCCTGCAAAGCTCAAAAACAATACCGGATACGTCCCCTGTAATTGCCTGTACGTTTCCTCTTTCCAGATATCCAGGTTTTGAAATAAATCACTCCTACCTGCATAATCCACAGAAAAAAAAGCATACAGCATATGCATCGCAAGCGTTTTACCAAATCTGCGCGGACGGGCGATCAGAGTCACAGTGTCCCCATTTTCCCACCATTCTTTGATAAAAGCTGTCTTGTCTACATAAAAATAACGATGTTCGATCATCCTGGCAAAATTCTGTTCTCCAATCGCTATGGTTCTTCCCATACAATACGGCACCCCGCTCTCTTTTTCTATCCCCATTGTATCCCTCAATGGCATAAAAAGCAAGCAGGGCGCCCTGTTTTTTATTTCCTGTTTTTTTATTCCATCCGTGCCACTTCCCGCAGCAGCTTTACATATTCCTCTACCGCCCCCACCGTCACCTGCACGTCTTCCCATGTCGTAGCCTCTCCCAAAGTCATCCGCAGCGTGCCGGACGAAAGCTCTGGCTCCCGCCCGATCGCTGTCAGCACATGGGAAGGCTCCGCAGAGCCGGTCGAACATGCCGAAGCTGCCGAAGCGCAGATATCTTTTGCATCCAGCAGCAGCAAAAGCGTCTCGCCCTCAACTTCTTCAAAGCTGAAATTTACATTGTTCGGCAGCCTGGCATAACGGTCGCCGTTTAACCACGCCCCTGGGATGCGGCTTTGGATCTCATGGATCATCCAGTCGCGCATCCTTGTCTCACGGTGCATACGCTCCGACATTGCCTGCATCGCAATCTGCGCTGCTGTTCCAATCCCCACGATGCCAGGCACATTTTCTGTACCGGCACGTTTTCCCCGCTCCTGGCCTCCCCCATGGATAAAGGATGCCGTCTTTACCCCATCGCGGATATACAAAAACCCGGTTCCTTTCGGTCCGTAAAATTTATGCCCGCTCGCGCTTAGCAGGTCGATATTGTAAAAATCCACATTAATCGGCACCTGCGCATATGCCTGCACCGCATCGGTATGAAACAATACCTGGTGCCGCCTGGCGATCCTGCCAATCTGCGCAATCGGCTCAATCGTACCGATCTCGTTATTCGCAAACATCACAGAAATCAGGATCGTATCCGGCCGGATCGCCTGTTCCAACTGCTGCAAGCTTACAAACCCCTGTGCATCGACTGGCAGGTACGTCACCTCATAGCCCTGCTCCTCCAGATACCTGCACGTATGGAGCACCGCATGATGCTCGATCTGCGTCGTAATAATATGCCTTCCCCGTCCTTTATACGCTTCCGCTGTCCCTTTCAGCGCCCAGTTATCAGATTCGCTGCCTCCTGCCGTAAAATAAATCTCATCCGCATGGGCATGAAGGGAATAAGCGATCACACGCCTGGCATGTTCTACCGCGTGCCTGCTGCGCTCTCCAAACTCATATATCGTAGATGCATTCGCATAGTCTTTCGCATAATAAGGCTGCATACTTGCGGCTACCTGCTCCGCCATCGGCGTAGTCGCTGCATGGTCCAGATAAATCATAACATCTCCTCCTGTCTTTCCAAAACTCCTGGCAGCAGCCATGCCATGCAAAATTTACCTGTATTCAGGCTTTGCACGGAATGTTTCTGACATCGGTTTCGGCTCTGTATCCAGAATAAACACGTCATAATCCTGTACCAGGCACATATACATAGGAATAAGACAAATACATCTGTAAGGATTCCGCCTATGCCGAACTTATCCAACATCAAAAAATACGCCAGCCACCCTGTACTGCTTGGTACAGCGCTGCTTACTGCTACCGGGCTTGCCAGCCGGGTAATCGGCTTCTTCTATAGAATATTCCTCTCCCATACAATTGGTGCACAGGGAGTTGGAATTTATCAGTTGATCTTCCCCGTGTTCGCACTTGGCGTCGCTTTCTGCGGAGCAGGCATACAGACCGCAATTTCCAAATACACAGCGCAGGCGGTAGGCGCCGGGCATTCCCCACAGGCTTGCCTGTATGCCGGGCTTATCCTGTCGGTAAGCCTGTCCTTATTTTGTATGTTTGCAATTTATACCGGCGCTGACTTGGTTGCCGTTACGATCCTGGATGAACCGCGCTGCGGCGAGCTGCTGCGGATCATTTCGCTTTCCCTGCCGCTTGCCGCCGTCCACTCCTGTATCAACGGCTATTATTACGGACTGCAAAAAACTTTTGTCCCATCCGTCTCACAGCTATTGGAGCAGGTATGCCGTGTACTGTGCGTCTACCTGATCTACCGCATCTGCGAAAGCCAGGGACGTACGGTTACCGCAGCCATGGCTGTCTGGGGCATCGTATGTGGTGAATTCGCAGGCGTGCTCTTTTCCCTGACCGTCGTACCGCTCAAAAAATGCAGGGAACGGCTGTTTCCCTGCCTGCGCCGCATTTTTGCCTTTTCCGTGCCCCTTACGGCAAACCGCGTACTGATCAACTTTATCAACAGCACCGAAGCAATCCTGATCCCGATCTGCTTAAAATCTTACGGATACTCCAACGAAGACGCCCTGAGCATTTTCGGCATCCTGACCGGTATGGCAATGCCGATGATCCTCTTCCCGTCCGTACTGACCAATTCCGTATCGGTCATGCTGCTGCCGTCGATCTCACAGGCAAAGGCGCAAAAAAACCAGGCGCTCATCCACCGTACGATCCGGCGTACGATAGAATCCTGTCTGGTTCTTGGATTTGCCAGCACACTGTTTTTCCTGCTGACGTATTCTTTGATCGGGCAATATTTATTTGCAAATACGCTTGCCGGCATTTACATCCGCACACTCAGCTTTATCTGCCCGTTTATGTTTTTATCAACCACTTTAAACAGCATCCTGCATGGCCTGGGCCATCCGACCGCTACCCTGGTGCTGAACCTGGGCGGCTGCCTGCTGCGAATTGCGGTAATCTGGATCTTTGTGCCTGTATACGGCATACGGGCTTACCTGTACGGTATGCTTGCAAGCCAAATCGCAACCTCCCTGTGCGCCGTATATCTGCTGAACCGTTCCAAAGACCTGTAAAGCCGGCATACAAAAACTATATGCAGCAGCAGGTACAGCACATATTCATCAACACCATCGACATGCAGAAACGGTTAAAGCTTTCATACGGCCTGCCGTAGCTTTCGCCCATACTGCTGTACCACGTTCCTCCAAAATGAAGCTGCTGCATAAGCTGGCGGTACTCGATATTGCTTGGCTCCATACGGACTGCCTGCTCTGCAAACTCAAGCGCCGTCACATTATTGCCAAGCCCCGCATTTGCAACCGCACAGTAATAATACCACCGCGCACTGTGGTTTGCGATATTGTTCAGCACATGCATCGCTTCCTGGTAACAGCGGTTTGCCAGATAATTTGCCGCTGCCTGCATCTGTGGGTCTTCCTGTGACTGACGGCTGTAACTGCCATACCTGGCGGAGCCAAATCCCGAAAACCCGCTTCCGCCCTGCTGCTTTTCCTGCATAATCTGATTATATGCCTGCTGAATCTCCTTAAAACGCTCCTCCGCCTGCTCTCTGTTCGGATTGTTGACATTCGCATCGGGATGGTACTTCCGGCTCAATGTACGATATGCTTTTTTTATCTCTTCATCAGTTGCCCCAGGACTTACACCCAGTATGTCATATGGATTTCCCATTGCCTGCCATGCCTCTTTTTTTCTCTTTTTCTTTTTTCTCTTTCTCTCTTTTTTCCTCTTTTATCAGCTTTGTCTGCTTTTTCAGGCGCAGGTATTCGTATTTTGTCCAGACGCCGGAATACAGGATATTGCGGCAGATTTCCGCATGAAGCAAAATCGGCAGGCGCTCAAACGACTTTGCGCACTCCGACATCATGCTGGTCAAAAGCAGCCCGGAAAACGTCTCAAAATCCTGCTCCGTCTCCTTCTGCATCAAATTCAGCACATTATAACAGTTATTTTTGCTGTCCTTGCCAATATCCTCATAAGCATCCATCAGATAAATAAACTTGCCCATATAAAAACCCATGCAGCGCAGCTCTTCTGCCCATACATCGTCTTCCTTCCAGGCAAAAATCTCCCCCAGCATCTCCCCGGTCAGCCCGGCTACCGCATCCACATTGCGCTCCCTGCCTTTTTCCGCCCGTTCAAGCTTTTGCAGATACTGCTGGATCGCCTGCCCCTGTCTCGGATAATGCGCTGCAATCCGCTCATAATCCTTTTTGAACATCTGTGACAGCGCTTTTTTTGTATATGAATGGTTGTCATTCCAGTCATCCTCAAAATTTTTCGTACAAAGCAAAAGGTTCATAGCCGCCGCATATTTGGTTGCCTCATTAAAACGTGCCGTCTGCTTTTTGGACGGATGTACCGCACAGATAAACTCCGTCTTTTCGTCCTCCAGTTCATAAAGCCCTGTGAGCAGCACAATCAAAAAAGTCATATCATAATTTAACAGCATCTGTCCTTTTCTGCCAAAATATTCCTTAAGCTTTTGGCAAAGGCCGCAGTAATATGACTGATAGATCTGACGATCTGCCTGATTCAGTTTTTCCCGATTGACATTAATATATCCAAACATAACCGCTCAGCTCTTTTTAATAAATTCATTGCGGCACTTCGGACAGGTAATTGCGATTTTTCCTCTGCCCCTCGGTACCCGCACCTTCTGCTTACAGCCAGGACATTTGTAAAAACGGTACTCCTTGCGCTGTGCCCAATGCTTTTTTTCATTATTATATTTTACGATCCTCTGGTAACGCCAGTTTAAATATTTCTGGTTCTGCGCCGACATCTTTGCAATATTTTTCGAAAAGGAACGGTAAATCCCATACCCCATAAACAAAAGCCCCGCCACATAAAACAGCTCCAGCCTCGTCAATAAATTCAAAACCAGGCATACAAGCGCCAGCCCAAGATACAGCCTTGACAACTGGTCGTTGCCATACCTGCCATACATAAACCTCGCCATACGTTCCCGAAACCCATTCATAAATCCACTCTCCTATCCCGCTTTTATACATTACGATGTTCGGTCTTACTCTCATTCCTCTACTTTATATGGTATATGCGAAACATTTTTCTGTCAAGAGATAACCATGGTTTTCAGAAAAAATTGAGAATCTTTATATTTTATTCACACACGGAATGGAAGCAAAGAAGGGCGCTATGTAGAGAGATCCGAAAAAGTATACTTTTCCGGGTTTGGAATTTTATGTATACATGTATTTGACTATATCATAAATAGTTTGTATTTACAAGCAGAAAATTAGACAATTTTCACAAATTTTTTGCTCACAGAAATATAAAAAATCCTTCCGACAATGTATCATAAAGCGCGTTTATGTACGTCCGCAATATCAGAATGCTTCTGTCGGCACCAGCAACGCAAAAATCAGCGTATATTTTAATGCAACCCTCTCTTACAGTAAACAATACGAGGACTTTTCTGTTACTATCAGATTGACAGTTTTCAAATGGCTGTCGATCTTCTGTTAGACACTGTATCTCCATGCGCCATGGGACTCGCAGGCTCGGCACTGGTACGGATTGCCGTTGAGCAGAACGCTGACATGGCTTATCCCGCTTATCAACTGCTGCAAAAAATGGACGAAAACTTACAGCCGCCATCCTGGGTTTTTGAAAGATAAAAAGACTCTTGCAATCAAATCTAAGATATGCTATAGTATAGACACAAAACAAAGAGCAATCGCCCATAGTATGCCCAACAGGGTACAAGGGGTTGACCAGTTGAAAAGATAGCAATGTCACCCTGAACCGACCAAAGTACAAGGGTGGCTTTTGCTATGTATGATTACTTACAAAACGTAAAC